>CAMKMD010000005.1 GCA_946413815.1 uncultured Ruminococcus sp. | reverse complement strand
AACAGTCCGGGGGACTGTTTTTGAAGAGGGGGCGCCCTGCAAGAGAGGGCGTCCCCTAAGCAGATGTAGGTTTTTTGACAAGCTGAAGGCTGCATGATACTCTCATGCAGCCTTATTCTTTACAGTATCATATTCACGCCAAGCAGCGCAGCAAGCATGGTAAAGCCGGTGACCGAGAAATACTTCATGTACCTCATAGGCTGTGCCCCTTCCGATTTCCGGTATATCTGGAAGGAAATCAGGCTTGCGAGGGATGCTATGATCGTACCGAGTCCTCCGATGTCAACGCCGAGAAGGAGTTCACGTCCGTTGCCGGTAAAGCCTGACAGCATTACCGCTGCCGGCACGTTGCTTATGAGCTGTGACAGCAGAGCTGATACGATAAGCTCCCTCCCGCCTATCATACCGGAAAAGAAATCCCTCACAGGCTCTATCCTTGCGATATTGCCGACAAAGACGAAGAAGCATACGAAGGTGGCAAGCAGAGCATAATCGACCTTGAGGAGCAGTCTTCTGTCGATGACGACAGCGATAACGAGAGCTGCAGCAAGGCATACCCAGTCGGGCACGAGCCTGAGTACAGACATCAGGCACACTATGAACAATACCAAGAATGCTGCAGCCGGCAGCTTTCTGATGCCCTCCGTATTTTTCTGCCCGGCTTTCAGCGGGGTATTGGGCAGCAGGCGTGTAAGCCCGAGTATCATGGCCATGCTGAGTAGTCCTGTCGGCAGCATGGCGGAAATGAATTCCCATAATGTCATGTTGTATTCGGAATAGAGGAATATGTTCTGCGGATTTCCGATCGGTGTGAGCATACTGCCCATATTTGCGGCGGCTGTCTCAAGTACAACAGTCAGTATACGGCTTCTCTCATCTTTTACTCCGGCGTATATCAGCAGGGTCAGCGGAACGAAGGTAAGCAGGGCGACGTCATTTGTGACGAGCATGGAAGAGAGCCAGCAGAGGATAACGAAGACAACGCCGAGTTTTCTGAGGGTGCCGGCCTTTTCAAGCATGAATCCTGTTACCTTTTCAAATACACCTGCGCTCCTGAAACCGGCAACTGCGGTCATCAGGGCAAAGAGCTGTATCAGCACTGTGGGGTTTATATATCCAGGATACTCCCTGTCCGGCGGCACAGCTATCATAGATAACGCCGCAGCTATGAATGCTATGACAAGCACAGGCTGCGAGCGGAAAAGTTTTTTCATATCCGATTCCTCCTGATCATTCAAACAGTAACATTATATCACAGCGTACTGAAAAAAGCAATTGTTATTATAGCAGAATTTCTTGATGAGCCAAAGCTTCTTAATGTAAGATCATGTCTTATTGTCAATTGTGCATTTGAACAATAATCGTATGCATTTGATGTGCATTCTTCCGATTTTTGCGTAAAACTCTTTTAAACAGCGGGTGAAAGTGATATAATTTATATATATATCTATCTCGGAGCGTGAGGCTGTTTATGGATTACAAGAACATAGCTGTAGTTGTATCAGGCCTTGACGAAGAATACCAGTATAATATCATCAAAGGTATAAATGATTTCGCCAGGGAGAATGACATCAATGTATCCTACTTTGCTGCTTTCGGTGGCGTTGTCGACAGCAGGAGGTTCGATCTCGGCGAATACAGCATCTATAATCTTACAAATTTTTCGGCTTTTGACGGAGCTATCCTTATGGCGAATACCTTCAGCGATGCGGAGATAAGAGGTCATATCGTCGAAAGAGTACGTGAATCAGGTGTACCGGCGGTCGTATTTGAATGCGGCGAATACGATGATTTCTATGAGATAAGCATCGATAACTATTCCGTTATGAAGGAGCTTGTTGAACACGTTATCAGGCATCATTCCGCAAAGGTCATAAACTATATATCCGGTCCTCTTGCCAATCCCGAGGCAAAGGTACGCTATGACGCCTTCTGTGACGCTATGAAGGAGAACGGACTTGAGGTAGACGAAGAACGTATATTCCATGGCTTCTTCCGCAGCTATGACGGTAAGCACGCAATAGAATCATTCATGGAATCGGGAAAATCCCTCCCGGATGCCTTTATATGTGCAAATGACAGCATGGCTCTGACTGCTGTCTCTGCTCTTGAAAAGTACGGCTACATCGTACCGGACGATGTTATCGTCACAGGCTTTGACAATATCTTCAGCGCCCGCAATTCCTGTCCCGCACTGACAACAGTGGACCGTCCTCTGTATACTGCCGGATATACCGCCTGCAAGATACTCTATAATGTGCTCAGCGGCATAGAACAGCCTAAGATCACCAGACTTGAAGCATCGGTGGTATTATCCGAGAGCTGCGGCTGCAACAGCGTCACCACAGAGGACCTGAAGGAATACCGCAAGCGTACATATCGTCATATCGAGGACACCAATTCCAATATAAACCTCCTGAACCGTCTTACAGCCGGACTTTCCGATACCAAGACATCAGAGGAGACCTTTGACGTGATCGAGGGAATAGTCCGGGAGCTTGACTGTGATAAGTTCTGTCTCTGTCTTACCTCAGACTGGCAGGACAGCTACGAGCCGGATTTCAATGTCTCGATAGATATCGACTATTCCGAGTTCATGACAGCTCCGCTTATATGGGAAAAGGGTGAGAGGAGAAGCCTTGAGTACTTCCCGAGCAGCCAGATGTTCCCTGAGAAGCTGAAGTCAGGCGGCAATATCAACTATTTTCTTCCTCTGCATTTCGGCGAGAGGTGTCTTGGCTACTATATCATATCCAACGGCGAGTATATGATATACAGCCTTCTCTGCTATACCCTTACCATGAATATCAGCAACTCCATAGAGAATGTCCGCAAGCTTCATCACCTGAACAAGGCAATGGAAGAACTCAACCGTCTCTATGTCATAGACCCCCTCTGCAACATCTACAACCGCAACGGCTTCATCAACAAAGCGGATGATATGTTCCGCAGATGTGTTGACGAGCACAGGAGGGTAATGCTCAGCTTCATAGATATGGATGGCCTGAAATATATCAATGACAACTACGGCCATAACGAAGGCGATTTTGCCATACAGCGCCTTGCGACCATCATACAGGGCTGCTGCGGCAGGAACAGCATATGCGCCCGTTTCGGCGGTGATGAGTTCATAATACTCAGCGTGAATGTCAAGCGTGACGAGGATGTAAACCTTGAAAGACGCTTCAACGAGGATCTGGAGAATATGAACCGTATCATCAACAAGCCTTACAAGCTCTCGGCGAGTCTTGGCAGCGTTATCGAAAGCCTGAAGGAGGGCGATACACTCTACAGCCTTATCAAGGAGGCGGATGACAGGATGTACGAGATAAAACGGCAGAAGAAAAAGAACCGGAAATCAGAGAAGGTTTGATACTATTATATATAATAAGGAAGCCGGTCACCCGTATGGATGACCGGCCTTTTTGTATGCTTAAAGACTTGAATGGAATGTTCTTGAGATGATATCGTCCTGCTGCTCCTTTGTGAGCTTTACAAAGTTTACTGCATAGCCTGATACCCTTACAGTAAGCTGCGGGTACTTCTCAGGATGAGCCTGAGCGTCGAGCAGAGTATCTCTTGTGAACACGTTTACATTGAGGTGGTGACCTCCCTTTTCAACGTAGCCGTCGATAAGGTCGATAAGGTTGTCTATCTGCTTGTCATTTGCCATAGTGATCCCTCCTTATGGTTGTTTCAGTCTTCGTCAGGGTCGATGCCTGTTTCGGTCGGCTGACAGCAGGCGTTCTGCCCGCCTGAGCAGTCCGTGCTTTTAACAGTCTGAACAGTGATATCCCGACTGCCGGGAGCAGATTTTACATTTACATGGCCGCTCCCGTGTGCCATCAGCTGATCGATAAGAGCGACAAGGTCCTCTGCTGTCTGCGCAGCTGACGGTGTGAAGATATCTGACATATTAGTCCTCCGTTGCGAGTGAATCGAGATCTATGTCTCCCATGAACACCTGCATATCCTTTCCGAGTGCGTCCGGGATAACAGAGAAGGTGTTGGATATTCCGTCCTGTGCATGGCGGAAGGGGAGCTTTGATACTGATGAGAGCGAAGCTACAGCGCCATGAGTATCCCTTCCGTGCATGGGGTTTGCGCCCGGTGCGAGGGGGACGCCCATCTTGCGTCCGTCAGGGGTGTTTCCGGTCTTCTTGCCGTAGACTACGTTTGAAGTGATGGTGAGTATGGACATTGTGGGAACGCCGTCACGGTAGGTGTGATGCTTGCGTATCATATCCATGAAGGTGCGGACAACTGTTACAGCTATCTGATCAACACGGTCGTCATTGTTTCCGTACTTCGGGAAATCGCCCTCTATCTCGTAATCAACGACTATGCCGTTTTCGTCGCGTATGGGCTTTACCTTAGCGTACCTGATAGCCGAGAGTGAATCTGCAACGACTGAGAGGCCTGCGATTCCGGTTGCGAAATAGCGCTTTACGTCTCTGTCGTGGAGAGCCATCTGTATCTTTTCGTAATTGTACTTGTCGTGCATATAGTGGATAACGTTGAGGGTGTTAACATAGAGACCTGCGAGCCATTCCATCATAGCTTCGTACTTCTCCCATACGTCATCGAAATCAAGGACATCCCCCTCAACAGGTCTGTACTTAGGTCCAACCTGCACCTTCATACGCTCGTCGATACCGCCGTTGATGGCGTAGAGGAGACACTTTGCAAGGTTTGCTCTTGCGCCGAAGAACTGCATCTCCTTGCCGACACGCATAGATGATACACAGCAGGCGATAGCATAGTCGTCACCGTGAACAACACGCATCATATCGTCATTCTCGTACTGTATGGACGAGGTCTGTATGGATATCTTTGCACAGTACTCCTTGAACTTCCTCGGCAGCTTCTGAGACCATAGCACAGTCATATTAGGCTCCGGTGCGGTGCCGAGATTCTCAAGGGTGTGCAGATAGCGGAAGCTGTTCTTTGTTACCATGTGGTGACCGTCAACATCAACGCCGCCGATGGATTCTGTTATCCATGTGGGGTCGCCGGAGAAGAGGGCGTTGTACTCGGGGGTACGTGCGAATCTTACGATCCTGAGCTTCATGATGAAATGGTCGATAAGCTCCTGAGCCTGCTTCTCGGTGATGATTCCTCTGTCGAGGTCACGCTGTATATAGATGTCAAGGAAGGTGGAGGTGCGTCCGAGGGACATTGCTGCACCGTTCTGCTCCTTGACGGCTGCAAGGTAGCCGAAGTAGAGCCACTGTACAGCCTCCTTGGCAGTAGCAGCGGGCTTTGAGATATCGAAGCCGTAGATATTGCCGAGCTCCTTGAGCTCTTCAAGGGCACGTACCTGCTCTGCAAGCTCCTCACGAAGCCTGATGTTCTTGGATGTCATTCTGACAAGAGATGTATCTATCTGATGCTTCTTGTCAGCAATGAGGATATCAACGCCGTAGAGAGCGACACGCCTGTAATCGCCGATTATTCTTCCTCTGCCGTAGGCATCGGGAAGACCGGTGATGATAGCGGACTTTCTCGCCATCCTCATTTCGGGTGTATATGCGTCAAAGACGCCCTGATTGTGAGTTTTTCTGTACTTGGTGAAGATCTTTACTATCTCCGGATCAACAGTGTAGCCGTTCGTCTCGCAGGCGTTCACAGCCATGCGGATACCGCCGAAGGGCTGCAGTGAACGTTTGAATGGCTTGTCTGTCTGAAGGCCGACGATCTGCTCGAGATCCTTGTTAAGGTAGCCTGCGGGGTGTGAGGTGATAGTGGATACGACACTTGTATCCATATCAAGAACTCCGCCTGCCTCGCGCTCCTGCCGTGAAAGATCCATTATCTGATCCCACAGCTTGATCGTAGCGTCGGTAGGACCTTCGAGGAAACTCTCGTCTCCGTCATAGGGTGTATAGTTCTTCTTGATGAAATCACGGACATTGACTGATGTATTGCACCAGCGTCCTTCATTGAAGCCTTCCCATTCCTTCGGGAACTCACTTATGTAATGCAGCATATTTCAGGACTCCTTTGGATTCATTTTAACTGTCTGGCGGTGCGTCACTGACCATGACATCCGCCTTCAGTTTAATTCTATCACATTGTCGAAAGATTGTCAATCTTACGGCAACACTTAAGACCATACAAACTACGAAATATTCTGTTAACGGCAAGCATCATTTAACTAAGCTGTCAGGAACGCTTCTTCTTCCTTGCCGGCTCTGGGAGCTCGTTGTACATAGCTGTGAACAGCTTTTCAAGCAGCTCTCTGTTCTCTATGTCCTCGACAAGCAGCATATGCTTTGCCCCTTCGTAGGGAGTTTCAAGGGGAGCGCCCTTCAGCAGCGTCTCAGAGGAAGGAGTGATCTTTACAAGGAAGCGGTCATCATAGATGCCGCCGGTTATCCTGCCCTTGTAGTATATAATGTATTCGCCCATCATAGCCCTGTAGGTTATATCACTGAGCCCGGACAGCTGCTCGAGGACGAAATCAAGGTATTCTTTCTTTGAAGCCATATCAAACCTCGCTGTTTCTATCTTACTTTAATTATATATCTTCACCGCAGCTTTGTCAATAAAAAACACAGCATTTCCATACCCTGTACGGAAATGCTGTGCGTTAATGAGAAACGGGATTGCTTATTTCTTTTTGCCCCTGGATGTTTTGCGGGCAGGCGCAGGCTTCTTTTCCTTCGGAGCCTTTGCGGGAGCGCTTTTCTTCTTTGCCGGAGCAGCTTCGGTCACAGCTGTTCCGAGGGATTTCTCCTTTGCTTCAAGGGTATCGAAGAGCAGCTTGTATATGGTGGCTGCCAGCGGCACACCGAGAAGCATACCGATGATACCGTAAAGTCCGCCGCCGACTGTTACAGCGGCAAGGACCCATATACCCGGCAGTCCGACAGATTCGCCAACCACCTTGGGGTAGATGATATTTCCCTCGAGCTGCTGGAGTATAACGAGGAAGATGATGAATATAAGAGCCTGCATGGGGTTCTCTGTAGCTATGATGAATGCGCTCACTCCTGCGCCGATGAATGCGCCGACTATCGGGATAAGAGCGGTCACGCCTACGAGTACGCCGCTCATTCCGGCGTATGGCAGCTTCATTATTGACATACCGATGAAGCAGAGGGAGCCGAGTATGATGGCCTCCACAAACTGTCCGATGAAGAAGCTCTGGAAGGTGTCATGAGCAGTAGAAAAGAACTTGCGCAGTCTGTTGTTGGTCTTATCGCTTGCGTAAGCGCTGAGCATACGCTTTGTATCAGTAAGGAGCTTATCCTTGCGGAGAAGTATGTATATAGAGAATATCACCGCAACGACGAATGTGGTTATAGCTCCCGTCACCGTACTGATGATGCCCACGGATGATTTTATGATGCCAAGAGCACCGGTCTTGAGAACGTTCACTACCTTATTGATGATGGATTCCCAGTTTATGCTCGTGATGTCGAACTGATCAAGGAGGTTTTGAGCTTCCACCTGAATATCAGGGTATTCCTGCAGCTTCAGAAGCAGGTAGTCTGTTGCCTGATTGAACAGCGGCGGCACTTTTGAGGTGATAAGTGCAAGAGCTGCGATTATCTCCGGTATAACTATCTTCAATATGAGTATGATGATAGCGATAACTACTATGAACGAGAACAGGAGGCACAGCGGTCTTCGTATGTATCCGATGATGCCTTCTTTTGTTTTCGGGAAGAAATGCCTCTCGAACCATGCGAGCACTATGTTGAATACATAAGCGATGGCACCGCCGAGGATAAGGGGATATACAGCATTGAGCAGTATCCCGAAAAGATTTCCGAAGAGTTCGAAGTGTTTTACGATGAAGCAGACAATTATTGCCAGCATCGAGATGAATATGTAACGGTTGATCTCCTTTTTGTCCATACAAAAACTCCCTTATATCATTGACGAATAACTGATTAAATTATAACTCATAATTGTGACCGCGAGGAGAAATAATTGTTAACATACTGTTAACAAGAGACTGCAAGCCCTTTATATATTATAATAGTATAAAGCTTCTGCGATAAATAGGTAAATGATATTTCGTATATACGGCGAAGACAGTTTGAGAAGGTGTTTTTCTTGACCTTCCATCCGTGTCATGGTATAATACTATTATATATATAAAGGAGGTCGGCAATGGATACTACTCTTTCATCTGATGTCCACAGGCTCGGCAGGGTTGTCATAGACAGCAGCTTCCACACTCAGAGCGCAGATGAGACATTTTTCCGTTATTTCGGCAACGATGTGATATACTCTATCCGCCGTACCATAGATGACAGCGATTATGAACGCATAGAGGAAGCGGTAAATTCAGCCGCTCCCGGTGAGGTGCGCAGAACGGTGATACGCATGAAAGGATTAAGCGGCGAGCTCAGATGGGTGCTTGCTGCGGTGCGTACAGCGGGCGAGAGAAACAGTGAACGTCTTTACAGCATCGTATTCAGCGACATTATCTCCCTTGCGGGTCTGTCTGCGGCAAGCGAGAGAAAGCTCTCCGACCTCAGCTGTTTCCTCAGCCTGACAAGCGACCTTGCCTTCGACTACCGCTTTGATACAAAACATATCCGCATATTCATGTTTGACGGCTGCCGGGAGGTAGTCCTTGTGGACGAGCCTCTTGATACATGGCAGGAAAGAGGCGTAAGTGAGGGCTGTGTCCTTTCCCGCAATATGGATACCTTTGAGCACCTGTGCGCCGATATCAGAGGGGGTACATACCGTTTCGACCATGAGCTCGAGACCTCCATACTGACCTTCGGCAAAACGAGAGAGCAGTGCCTCTTCCGCGGGCTGACACGCTTTGACAGCCCGACGGAGAGAAGGGTAATAGGCCTTATATCGGTAGTATCCTCAAGGCACAGGACGAAGGACGTGAACCTTGCGCTCGAAGCGAATAAAGATTCAATTTCCGGACTTCTCAACAAGAATGCGGTAACGGCGATCGCGATGGATATACTTGCCGATAAACCGCCGTATAACGTCAATCTTATCATACTGGACATCGACAATTTCACCGAGATAAACAGCAGCTACGGTCATCTCTTCGGAGATGAAGTATTATTCACTATAGCCTCAATAGTCAAGGCTGAAATAGGGGAGAGAGGTTTCGCCGGCAGGATAAGCGGCGGCGGCTTCCTTATAGTACTGGAGGGTGCGGCAGACGAGACGGAGCTGCGTGCAGTGCTGAGGGCGATACGGACTAATACTGAGGCCGCATTTGCGGACCGCTTTGAAAACTTCACCCTTACCTGTTCCATGGGTGTATCTACCTACCCCGCCGACAGCAGCGACTACGATGAGCTTTTCATGCAGGCAGACAAGGCGCTCTACATTGCACAGCAGAAGGGCCGCAACAGGTATGTCATATACGATATAGAAAAGCACGGACCGGTAGAGAAGGATATAGAGAACAGGATAGCTTTTCTGAGCAGCAAAAAGGATACGACGGAGAAGCTTGCCTTTACCTCCGACCTTGTGGAGAACATCGTCATGGGAAAGCTGCCTGATATCTCCGTACTTCTCGAGCAGATACGCTCACAGTTTGCTATCGACGATATATGTGTATTTGCGGGCAATGACATGAATCTGATATTGTCCTGCGGCAACGCCGCATCGAGAAATGCCGCATATTTCCTTGAAAACAGCTACAGGGAGCGTTTCTCCGGTGACGGCATATTCGTGATTGACAACGTCAACGAGCTTGAGGGGCGTGATGATACGGCATTTGCACAGCTCTCCTCCGAGAATATCGGCGGTGCAGTCCAGTATATCGTTACAGAGGACAGCATCATCAAGGGTATGATATCATTCTGTTATATCGGCCGCTTTAAGAAATGGTCGGTATCCGATACGAACTACCTTGCTGTAATGGGCAGACTGATCGCCTCCCTACTGCGTAAGAGGTTCTTTATCTGATGCGTTTTATGCTCACGGGAGCTGCCTCGGAGGCACTACGGACACAGCATTTAGTCTTTATCAAAAATGACGAATAAAATATTGCGTTGAAAAGAGCGGCTGAAATAAATAGTTACAGTATGAATACAAGTGTTGCACTTTTAGTGAATACAACTTGTAAAAGGATGAAACGGTACATAGGCAAATGAGACGAAGGGCGATTTTGGCTGCAACGTATTACCGTTATCAAAATCCTTTGTTATACAGATTGTAAAGTAATAAATAAGTAGATTTTGTAACCCCTGTGTAACTTTTAGTTGTATTTTCTTTTGAATTGTTCATATTCAGTGCAAATAGCGTTCATATTTCGGCAATATAATATGTGGCATTTTCACCATAGTCAACTTTAATCGACTTTCTTTTTTGTTCCAAAAATGGAATCGGTCTGAAAAATATTGCTATTTTCAGGCAAATGTGTTATGATACATATTGTCCTGACGAGGACAGTATTTTACGAACGCTTTTCGAGGAAAGGATTGAGTTGATGAGAAAAGCTAAGACTGCAGCGATCGCTATCGGAAGTGCAGCCGCAATACTGGCCGGAGGAGTATTTGTTACTTACACATCTTCCCCCGTTGTCGGCAAGGCAGGTCCGAGAGAGTGTGTTGAAGTATACGATGTCAAAGACAACGTATCTGCAAAAATTGCTGCATTAACTTCTATCAGAAGCACTGCAACCACTACCGGCGAAGCAAAAAACACTGTACGTTTGGCAGCCACTGTTAACGAGTCACCCGCAGAATTTGAAAATTACGGCGTTGCTGCAACGGCAGCAGCTACCGAGGCTGTCACAGAGACCGCAGAAACCACCGAGGCTGAAACAACAGCCCCCAATACTGAGGCGTCCACAGAAGAGGAGACCACAACTCCCACTGAGGCACCGACCGAGGAGCTTACAGCAGCTCCCACTGATGCAACTGCAGCAGCTGCCACAGAGGCACCCGCTACAGAAGCAGAGACCGCAGCACCTGCTGCACCCGCTGAGGAAGCACCGCAGATCGAAGCTCCCGGTGAGCCTGTGATCGATGCTACCGAGGCTCTTACAGAGTCTTTCAGCGAGACAGTATATGAGGAAGCATATACAGAGCCCGCTGCCGAGACCGTTACAGAGAGCTATACACAGCCTGTGAATACAGGCCTTTCGGATTCCGATTATATAGTCCTGTGTAACGCAGTTGCACACGAAGCCGGATGTGACTGGATCAGTACATACGATAAGGCAAAGGTAGTAGAGGTCATCATGAACCGTGTCTACAGCCCGCTTTACCCCGATAGTATCGTCGGAGTACTCACACAGCCTTATCAGTTTACCGGATCATCTTCGTATGTATATCTCGGAACATACTCCTGCTATGTAAGCCAGAGCGTAAAGGATGCCGTTGATCTCTATTTCAGCGATCCTTCAGCATTCAGCCACGGCTACTACAGCTTCTGGGGCGACGGCTCCCAGAACCATTTCTCATAATGCTAACGAAAAGGACTGATCTCTGCCGGGGATCAGTTCTTTTTGTTATACACGTTTTTATTGACATTATTTACAAAAAGTGATATAATCAAATTAGAAATACGACGTGACAGGATGATATGAAAATGGAAAATATCAGAAGGGCGGTTCCTGCTGATGCCTCCCGCATCGCAGAGATGATCGTCATCAACTACAGAATAAACTTCTATCCCTTCTTCCGCAATGACAGCTTCTATTTCGGTGAGCTGAACGTTGTGGATACTGCCATGGACTATGCAGAGGGCACTCCCGGGCTTGAAGGCACCTATGTGTATGACGACGGTGTAGTGAAGGGTATGATAATGGTCAGCGGAGACGAGATAGTGAAGCTCTATGTGGAGCCGCAGTTCCAGAGCGGAGGCATCGGTGCGGCTCTTCTGGAGTACGCCGTAAATGACCTCGGCTGTACCTGGCTGTGGGCCCTTGAATACAATACCCGCGGGATCGCATTCTACCGCCGCCACGGCTTTGAGCCTACCGGCGAGACAATGACCGAGGATGAATGGGTGCCGCTGGTGAAGCTCTCTTGCAGGCGCTGAAAATAAGAATAGAAAGGTGTGACTGCCATGCCGCCCGGAGGAAGATTCGGCCCCGGCTTTCTTTCAGAGGAAGAGAAACAGAACAAACCTAAAGTGACAAAAGAACTCATACAAAGGATATTCTCCTATCTCAGACCTTACTGGAAGCAGATGCTCATTGTTCTCGCGGCGATACTCTGCTCTGCGATACTGACTCTTCTCCCGTCGGTGCTGACAGGAAAGATAATCGATGAGGGCCTCATAGCACGCAGCATGAATGCCCTTGTGAAATACATAGTCCTTTCCTTTGTGGTAACTCTCGGAGCAAACCTGATAGGCATACTGGAAAGCTATATGAATACATGGATCGCCCAGCACATAACCTATGATATGCGCAATTCCATGTTCCGCCACCTCCAGCGTATGCCGCAGAAGTTCTTCACCTCAAACAATCAGGGCGATATCATTACCCGCATGACAAGCGATATCTCAGGCGTGCAGCAGATAATTACAAGCACCCTGACGAGCATCATATCCAATTCGGTAACGCTCATCGTTGCTCTGATCATGATGTTCAGACAGAACTGGATACTTGCGCTTATAGGCGTTGTGATCGTACCGCTCTTTGCCATACCTACACGCAGCGCCGGAAAGAACCGCTGGCTGATAACCAAGGATTCGCAGGAATGCAGCGACGAGATAAACGGTATACTCAACGAGACCCTGTCCGTCAGCGGGCAGCTCCTCGTAAAGCTCTTCGGCAAGGAACAGGTCGAATTCGAGCGCTATGAGAAGGTCAACAAGAAGATGATAGACCTGAACATCAAGGAGAGCATGGCCGGACGCTGGTTCAGGATGGCACTCAGCACCTTCACCAACATAGGACCTATGCTGATATACCTTGTGGGCGGCATCATCATGATGAAGTATGACGATACTCTTACAGTCGGTGAGATCACAGTGCTTGTAGCTCTTCTCGGAAGAATGTACGGCCCTGTGAACCAGCTGCTCAATATACAGGTTGACTGGATCCGCTCCATGGCAATGTTCACACGTATCTTCGAGTATTACGATATGCCGGTGGAGATAGAGAACCCGCCTCACCCCGTAACACCTTCCTCAGTTTCCGGAGAAGTGGAGTTCCGCCATGTAAGCTTCAGCTACGAGCCGGAACGTCCGATACTCAGGGATATCAACTTCCGTCTGGACAAGGGCAAGTGCTTTGCCATAGTCGGCCCCTCCGGTTCCGGAAAGAGTACGCTTATAAACCTCATCCCGAGACTCTATGACGTAGACGGCGGCGAGGTACGCTTCGACGGAGTGGATGTCCGCAGGCTCGACCTTGAATTTCTGCGCAGGAACATAGGTATAGTGAGCCAGGAAACATATCTCTTCAACGGAACCATCCGTGACAACCTTCTTTATGCAAAGCCGGATGCGACGGAGGAGGAGCTTATCGATGCCTGCAAACAGGCTAACATCTATGACTTCATATCAAAGCAGGAGGACGGTCTTGATACCAAGGTAGGAAACAGGGGACTCAAGCTTTCCGGCGGAGAGAAGCAGCGTATCTCCATCGCAAGGATACTCCTGAAGGATCCGGCGCTTATGATATTCGACGAAGCCACATCTGCACTTGATTCTATATCGGAGCAGAAGATACAGGAGGCCATCGAGCCTCTGATACAGTCAAGAACAAGCATCCTGATCGCACACCGCCTGTCCACCATCCTTGCAGCCGATGAGATACTGGTCATCAAGGACGGCGAGATAGCAGAACGTGGCACTCACGAAAAGCTCGTAGGTCTCGGCGGCGTGTATACACAGCTCTACGAGACCCAGTTCAGCAAGGCAGCAGAGAAGGAAAAAGATATCTCCTTTGACTACACGGAAGGAGAGGACGCTGACGACTGACGGAAGGAGGGCATGGTATGATCTACATAACCGGCGATACTCATGGAAATATCGATATACATAAGCTGACATCCGAAGAATTCCCGGAAGGCAATGACCTCACACGCAGGGACTATGTAATCATCTGCGGAGATTTCGGCCTTATATGGGATAACTCCTCCGAGGAGCGCTACTGGCTCAGGTGGCTTGACAAAAAGCCGTGGACAACACTGTGGATCGACGGCAACCATGAGAACTTCGACCTTCTTGACGAGTATGACATAGTGGACTGGCACGGAGCAAAGGTGCAGTTCATTACCGGAAATATCATACACATCATGCGCGGCTCCGTCTTCAGCCTTGACGGCTATGTTTTCTTCGCCTTCGGCGGCGCAGAGAGCCATGACAAAGACAGAAGGGTGCCCGGCAGAAGCTGGTGGGAAGCAGAATTGCCATCCGACAACGACAAGGAGGCCGGCCTGAGAACTCTTGATGCAGCGGGCTGGAGCGTTGATGTTGTCATAACTCATACCCTTCCCGGAAAGATACAGCAGACAGTCTTCAGGGAGGAATATCCTACCAATTCCCTCAACGACTATTTCGACATGATAGAGGAGAAGCTTGATTACAGCTTCTGGTTCTCCGGACACTATCACCGGTCAGGCATGATAGATGACGATCATATCCTTATCTACAATGCCATTGTAAAGCTCAATGACGAGGGCTTTGAGGTAGTGCGCGACGACGAGGAGAATCGTCTCTACATAGACGATGATCTCTCGGATGATGACTTCGACTATCTCATGTCTCTTGAGGATGATGAATACTGATCACAGCATGGCGCTGTCGCAGGCCTGTTTCAGCCTGGCGACGGCGCCTTTTTCTATTCTTGAGACATAAGAGCGGGAGATGCCAAGCTTTTCCGCAGTCTCTTTCTGTGTATGCGGGGGAGTGTTGTAGAGCCCGTAGCGGTAAACGATGATCTCCAGTTCACGGCTGTCAAGCACATCTTCTATGACGCTGTACAGCTGCCGGGAGCGTATGCTGAGAAGGACCTGTTCATGTATGTCCGTCCCGTCATCTATAAGGTCGAGAAGAGAGAGGGCGTTGCCGTCCTTGTCTGTCTCTACGGGATCGTTGATATACAGATCACCGGCAGACCGCTTTGCTGCACGGAAGCCCATAAGTATCTCGTTCTCGATGCACCTGCTGGCATAGGTTGCAAACCTTGCGCCCTTGGTATGGTCGAAAGTGTTCACCGCCTTTATAAGCCCTATAGTACCTGTGGATATGAGCTCATCGTTCTCCTGCTGTGTCTTTGCGTACTTTTTGGCGATATGAGCAACAAGCCTGAGATTATGCTCGATAAGCCTGTCGCGTGCGGATTTGTCACCCTCCGCCTTCCTGCGGAAGCATTCCTCCTCATCAGCCTTGGAAAGTGGCTTCGGGAAGGTCTGGCCTTCGGCGTGAAGAGCAAACAGGAACAGCTTTCTCAGAAGATGTAACAGCATAGGACATACCTCCTTATCAGATACGCTATAGTATTCACGACTGCTTGAACACTATTCCCTTTTTGTGGTACCTCTGACGGAACAGTGGTGGGGGCGCTGCCCCCACGCCCCTGCCAAAGAGGCATAGCCTCTCTGGACTCTCATTTCAAAATGCCTCCTCCCCATTTATGGGGAGGGGGCATTTTGCAGCGGGATTCCAAAGGGACTCGTCCCTTTGGCGGGAGTTTGAGGGCAGCGCCCTCAATACCGGTCTGTCAGAGATATACCTAAAAGCGGCCAGAGGGGAAATCTTTCAGAAAACACTTGACTTTTTCTGTGAAATAGGCTATAATAGACCATAAGCAATGACGGGACTGACCGTTTGAGCCGTTCTATCAGAGAGGGAGCGTGTCCGCAGAGGGCGAGAGGTGAGAGCTTCCGGACGGCAGGCGGGTGCTACCCCTGAGCGTATCCGGGAAACCGGACGCAGATCAGCGTTACGGACAAAAGAGGGAGGAGGAACAGCTCCTCTGAATTTGGGTGGTACCACGAGAGCCTTCGTCCCATTTTGGCGGCGGGGCCTTTTTTGTTTTACCGCACCGTACAGCACACCGCAAATTATATTAAAGGAGATTTTTATTATGCAGTGGACAGGTCTTAATGATCTACGTGAAAAGTATCTTTCGTTCTTCGAGAGCAAGAACCATACCCGTATGGCGAGCGCATCTCTTGTGCCTCAGGGCGACAAGAGCCTTCTGCTCATCAACTCAGGTATGGCTCCTCTGAAGAAGTTCTTCCTCGGACAGGCAACTCCTCCCAATGTAAGGGTGACCACCTGCCAGAAGTGCATCCGTACTCCCGATATCGAGAGCGTAGGAAAGACAGCACGTCACGGCACATACTTCGAGATGCTCGGCAACTTCTCCTTCGGTGACTACTTCAAGACCGAAGCTATCGACTGGGCATGGGAGTTCCTCACAAAGACACTTGAGATCCCCGCAGACCGTCTCTGGATAACCATATACGAGAGCGATGACGAGGCAGAGCAGATCTGGGAGAACAATATCGGTATCCCCCATGACAGGATCATACGTCTCGGCAAGAAGGACAATTTCTGGGAGCACGGCTCAGGTCCCTGCGGCCCCTGTTCCGAGATACATTTCGACCGCGGCGAGGCTTACGGCCCCTTTGAGAACTTTGAGCAGGCAAGCGACTGCGACAGAGTCATAGAGATATGGAACCTTGTATTCAGCCAGTTCGACAGCGACGGAAACGGCCACTATGAGGAAATGAAGAACAAGAACATCGATACAGGTATGGGTCTTGAGAGACTTGCCTGTGTAATGCAGGGCGTTGACAATATCTTCGAGGTAGATACTGTGCAGAACATCATGAAGCATATTTCCTCCATCGCAGGTGTTGAGTACAAGAAGGACGCCAAGACAGACGTATCCCTCCGTGTTATCACCGACCACATCAGAAGCACAACTTTCATGGTAGGCGACGGTATAATGCCTTCCAACGAGGGCAGAGGCTACGTTCTCCGCCGCCTCCTCAGAAGAGCAGCACGTCACGGCAGACTCTTAGGCATCAAGCGTCCCTTCCTCTGTGAGGTATGCGATACCGTTATCAACGAGAACGCAGGCGCATATCCCGAGCTTGCCGAGAAGCGTGACTACATCAAGAAGATAATCGGCGTAGAGGAAGAGGCTTTCGCACGTACAGTAGACAAGGGCACAGAGCTCCTGAGCGGCTTCATCGCAGAGCTTGCAGAGTCCGGTAAGACCGTTCTCTCCGGCGACCACGCATTCCAGCTCTCCGATACCTACGGCTTCCCAATAGACCTTACTATCGAGATCTGCGAGGAGAAGGGCCTTACTGTTGATTCAGACCGCTTCAAGGAGCTTGCACTTGAGCAGCGCCAGAGAGCAAAGGCGGACCACCTTGCAAAGGCCGGCTCATCATGGGCAGACAACAGCATCAAGGTAGATGCTCCCAAGACAGTATTCACAGGCTACACAGATGTTGTATCCGATAATTCAACTATACTTGCCATCTACAAGGACGGCGCAGAGGTAGAGTCCGCAAACGAGGGCGAGGATGTAGTCATCATCCTCGACAAGACTCCCTTCTATGCTGAGAGCGGCGGACAGGTAGGCGATACAGGTATCATCTCCACAGGCTCAGCAACAGCAGCCGTTGCAGATACCATGAAGAACGAGGGACACTTCCTCCATATCGCTTCCGTTACCGAGGGCACACTCTCAAAGGGCGACAAGGTAAACGCTTCCATCGATACCAACAGAAGAAATGCTATCAAGCGTAACCATACATCCGCACATCTTCTCCAGTTCGCACTCCGTGCCGTACTCGGAGACCATGTACATCAGGCCGGACAGCTCGTCAACGAGAAGGCATGCCGTTTCGACTTCAACCACTTCTCCGCCATGACAGAGCAGGAGATAGCAGATGTTGAGAATATCGTAAACATGATCATCATGTCAGCTATCCCCGTAACTATGGAGGAGATGCCCATAGAGGAGGCCAAGAAGCTTGGCGCTATGGCTCTCTTCGGTGAGAAGTACGGCGATACAGTAAGAGTAGTTACAGCCGGCGATTCCATTGAGTTCTGCGGCGGTACACACGTATCCAACGCCTCCCAGATCGGTCTCTTCAAGATAGTATCAGAGAGCTCAGTAGCAGCAGGCGTAAGACGTATCGAGGCAGTTACAGGCACAGGCGTTCTTGAACTCCTCAACGGCTACAAGGATTCCATCAACCGTGCGGCAAAGGCTCTCAAGCTTGCAAATGTCAATGAGCTTCCCGAGAAATGTGCAGCAGTTGCTTCCGAGCTCAAGGACAAGGAGAAGGCTCTCGAGTCACTTAACCAGCAGATGGCAAACGCAAAGGCAGCAGCTATCTTCGATAACGCAGCAGAGGTCAACGGCGTAAAGGTGGTTGCCGCAGAGATCGCAGGCGCTACACCCGATTCACTCCGCAAGATGGGCGACAGCGTAAAGGACAAGGCTGAGGCCATCATCGCACTCTTCTCCTGCACAAACGGCGAGAAGGGCACATTCTACTGCGTATGCACTCCCGAGGCTGTAAAGAAGGGCGCACACGCCGGCAAGCTCGTTCAGCAGGCAGCAGCTCTCACAGGCGGCAAGGGCGGCGGACGTCCTGACAGCGCTATGGCAGGTATGGGCAGTACAGACAAGGCTGCTGAGGCTATAGCCGCATTCGCAGGCATCGCTGAGGGCTTCATCAAGTAAATAATATAGGAGCGGCGTTATGCCGCTCCCTTATATCACTATAAAGGAGAATAATACCATGGACTGCATTTTCTGCAAGATCATTGACGGAGAGATACCCAGCACAAAGGTATACGAAGATGAATATGTATACTCATTCAAGGACATAGCACCCATAGCACCTGTACACTACCTCATTATCCCCAAGGTGCACATCACAAGCGCAAACGATATCACAGAGGAAAACTCTGCCCTCGTTGCTAAGGTATTCGAGGCGGCTGCAAAGATCGCAAAGGCCGAGGGTATCGAGAGCTACCGTATCATCAACAACTGCGGCGATGACGCAGGCCAGACTGTAAAGCATCTCCACTTCCATATGCTCGCCGGAGTAAAGATGGGCTGGGGACCTGAGTCTCTCGGCAAGACCGAATAAGGAGGCTCCCATGGCGAATACATACAAGATGACCATAGCAGGTCTCGAAAGGGAGCTGCCTATCTGCCCCCTCAATGACAAGCTCGATATTGCAGCATTCGTAATGTTCTCAGATGTTGAGATCACTGTGAAGTCCGCTGAGGAGCTGCTGAAAAAGTGCCCTGATTTCGATGTTATCATCACTGCTGAGTCAAAGGGCATCCCCCTTGCGTACGAAATGGCAAGGCAGAGCGGAAAGCCCTATGTGGTTGCCCGCAAGACCGTAAAGCTGTATATGACAGATCCTATATCCGTTACAGTGAAGTCTATAACAACTGCTGACGAGCAGGTCCTCCATCTCTCACAGGAGAAGGTGGCGCTTGTCAAGGGCAAAAGGGTACTCATAGTCGATGACGTTATCAGCACAGGTGAGTCACTGAATGCACTTATTAAGCTCACAGAAGCAGCCGGCGGAAAGATCACCGGACAAGCAGCAGTCCTCGCAGAGGGCGATGCAGCTGACAGAGACGATATAATATTCCTTGAAAAGCTGCCTCTGTTCTTCAAGTGATCCCTGATACAGAGGAATAATATGAAGCGAAAAACTATTGGAGCGGCAGCAGCATATATGTCGGGATCGTTTTTCGCTTCTTTTCTTTTAGGCATAAACGGTCTCGTGATCATAGCTGCCGCCGCCGTTATCCTTATTATACTTCGCCGCCGTATCGGGCTTGACAGATACGATGCCATACTTATAACCGCTTTCTTTGCTGCAGCTGCGGCTGTGCGTATAGGCTATGAGCACTTTGTTATCGCTCCGCAGCAGGCCTTTATCGGCAGGGAATGTTCCTTTGCCGGCATAGTAGAGGAAATTGATCGTTATACCGGCGATACTGCCTCCTGTGTGCTCCGCGGGACTGTCACCTCTGACGGTATGGAGCCGGTGAGCGCACGTATATCGTATTACGGAGCTGATACCGGTGCGGCAGAAGGCGATACGATTATCATCAGAAGCTGTGAGATGACAGCACCGGAGGATACCTATCTGTATTCTTCCAGGAACTACAGCTACTCAAGGCATATCTTCCTTGAGGCCGAGCGTGCAGCAGATACGGAGCTTGTCAGACGTGAGGGCTTTGTGCTCAGACGCGCCATATCCGGCTTCCGTGAGCGTATGATATCCGATTTCCGCATAGCACTCGGCGAGAACAGCGGCAGCTTCCTTGCCGGCATTGTTTTTGGTGAGAAGGGGACATTTGACCGCTCAGCAAAGACAGCGCTTTACAGGACAGGTATAGGTCATCTGCTTGCCGTTTCCGGGCTTCATGTCTCCATACTTGCAGGAATGATACTGCTCGTCCTCAGAAGGCTGAAAGCGGGTAGGATCGCATCATTTGTGATCCTTAACACAGCAGTGATTATGCTCATACTCATGGCCGGCAGCCCTGTCTCAGCCATAAGAGCGGCACTGATGCTTGATCTTGTTGTGCTTGCAAGGCTCTTCCGCCGCCGCAGCGACCCGCTGAATGGTCTTGCCATATCCTCACTGCTTATAAATATCACAGACCCCTGTGCGGTATACTCCGCAGGATTCCTGCTTTCGCTCTCCGGCACCTTCGGCATAGCCGTGCTTGCCCCCTTCATGCTTGAAGGCTTCAGCGCAGAAACTGTTTCACGAAGAGCAGGAAGAGTATTTCTCACCGGCTTTTTCACGACCCTGTCCGTTTTCCCTCTGTCTCTGTGGTTCTTTGAAGAGACTTCCATCATCGCTCCGGTTACCAATATCGCAGCAGTACCTGTGTGCGCAGCGGCAATGGTCACAGGACTGCTCTACGTTGTTACAGGCGGTCATCTCGATCTTCTCAGGGCAGCAGGGCTCCTTCTCGACGGAATGCTTTCTCTGTCGCAGAAGATAGCATCCCTTCCGGGAGTATACATAAGCCGCTCCGGAGATACGGTATGCAAGGTGCTATTCGGCTTCGGTATCATGGCGGTCATAATGTATCTTGCCTTCCGCAGCCGCAGGATAACAGCAGTTCTCATATCTGCGGCGATGGTATCAGCTGCGGCAGTATCCGCCGCCGTCGGACGCATACGTTTCAATGAGCTTTCTGCGGCAGTGCTCGGAGACAACGGAAGAGCCGCTGTAGTTATCAACTACAGGGGCAGAACAGATGTGATAGACCTGAGCGGCTACTATTCCGATGCAAGGTATGTCAGGAAGTACCTTGCTGCCAACGGTACAGGAAGTGTGGATACTATGATACTTACACAGAAGGTGCAGTCTCAGTACTCCGCTTATACCGAGGAGCTCGCCCTCTGTGATATCGGAACATGGATGATATCGGGGACTTCTCCCGTAGGCACGGCAGACAACGCCGTCATGCTCAGTCAGGGGGCAGCAGATATCGATACCGAGAGCCTGCATTACAGTCTCTCAGACGGTATGTTTGCTGTATCTCTCCCGGATGGCAGAAGACTTCTGACGGTACACAGACACAATGCCCCCTGTGATACAGCAGGAGGCGCAGAGGTCGTTTACGGCAGCAAGAGCGCAGGATACCTGCCCTCCATGCCCGATATAAGCAACTTCGAGCTTGTTTTCAGCTCAGATGATGAATACTACATAAGGAGGCTCTGATGCCTAAAACTGATGCACGAACAGCCCTTGCCCGGGCCAGGAAGGACGGGCCTGACAGGCTATATTATATATACGGCACCGATGTTATCAGGGTGCAGGCTCTGACAAAGAAGCTCATCGAGGCCGCAGTCGGGGATAACGAGGACTTCGGTCTTACCCGCTTTGAGGGCAGGAAGCTGGATATGTCCGTTCTTGAGGATACCATACAGCAGATGCCCATGATGACGGAGTATAACTGTGTCCTCGTCAACGACTACAACTGCGAGAAGCCTTACGAGGACCTGCGCGGCAGGACACCCGATGACGTTACAAAATCCCTGCTTGCAGTCATAAAGGAGATACCTCCCCACTCCGTAGTCATCTTCAACGTGACCGGCTTTGAGATAAAGCTGAAGAAGGGCGCCATTGCAGACAAGAACAAGAAGCTTGCAGATTTCGCTGATAAGCATGGAACTGTCTGTGAGCTGAATGTACCTGCCCCTGCTGATATGGCAAAGGAGATAGCTGCCAAGGTCTCAGCACGAGGCGGCATGATATCCCTTGACTGTGCCCGGGAGCTCAGCGAGATGTGCCTCTCGGATACTCTTCTTATAGAGAACGAGATAGACAAGCTCTGCGCCTATGCTGCCGGCCGTGAGATAACACGTGATATGCTCAATCTGCTCGTTCATCAGCAGAGCGATATCAATGCTTTCAAGCTCGCTGATGCTGTCGTGTCCATGAACAGGAATGCGGCCTTTGAGGCATTAAGCGAGATGAATATAGATAAGAACAACAGGGGAGAGGTATTCTACGCTATCACCAGTTCCTTCATTGATCTCTACCGTGCCATGGCAGCAAGAGCCTCCGGTAAGCAGATACCGGATGTCATGCACGATTTCGGCTATAAATGGGAATTCAAGGTTAAGAATGCCTTCCGCAGCAGCACCCGTATGAGCCCCTCACATCTCAGGAAGTGCATAGCCATACTCAGAGATACGGCGCTGATGCTGAATTCATCTCCCGCCGACCCCCGTGTGATGCTGGAAAAGGCTGTTGCATCGATGCTCATGACAGAGAATGGCAGGCGCAAGTGATATGATCAGTGTAAAGGAAGCAATAATCGTCGAGGGCAAGTATGACAAGATAAAGCTTGCCTCAGTTGTAGACGCAGTCATAATAGTAACAAACGGCTTCGGTATCTTCCGTGACAAGGAGAAGCTTGAACTCATACGTTACTACGCCCGCAGGACGGGTATAATAATCCTGACGGATTCCGACAGCGCCGGAAGGAAGATAAGAGGCTACATACGCAGTGCCGTCAATGAAGGCCGTATCATCAACGTTTATATCCCCGATGTCTTCGGCAAGGAAAAGCGCAAGGAAAAGCCTTCGGCGGAGGGAAAGCTCGGAGTAGAGGGCATTGATGTGAAAACCCTCACAGCCGCCTTTGAGAAGGCTGGTGTTTCCTCTGACGAGAGAACTCAGGCGCCGGATATAACAAAGCTCACTCTCTTTGAACTCGGTCTCAGCGGCGGAAAGGACAGCAGCGCTCTCAGACAGAGGCTGCAGCGTTCTCTTGACCTGCCTTCGCTCATGTCAGCCGGAGCACTCTTAGAGGTGCTCAATACCATGATGACAGCCGAGGAGCTCACAGAACACGTCAGAAAGCTGAAGGAGGAAGAAGATGATATATAGCAGCCTTATCTTTATATACGCCTTTCTTCCGCTGTCTCTTCTTGTCCATAAGCTTGCCCCCGCAAAGAACAAGGACCTTGTCCTCCTGATACTCAGTCTTATATTCCTGTCCTTCTCAGGACTTGCAGTGCTTGTGTTCGCAGTTGCCTATACAGCGCTCAACTACTCCGGCGGCCTTGTGATACAGCGTGCAAGAGACGCAAAAGGTCTTCCGGCACTGCCTCTCGCAGCATTTCTCTCGGCAGACATCGGCATAATGGTATTGCTGCGTTCCCAGCTGCTCAGAGGACTTAGCGGCATCATAGGGCTGCACACGATACTCTGCCCGCTCGGCCTCGGACTGGTGACTCTTTCCGCAGCCGGATACCTTATGGACATATTCTCCGGCAGACAGCGTGCCGAAAAGGATATAGTACGCTTCGGCCTTTTCATACTCATGTTCCCGAGACTCATCATGGGGCCTGTCCTGACTTACAGCAGATTTACCCGCATAATGGACAAGCGCTCTCAGTCGGCTGATGCTTTCGGAGCAGGCCTTACGCTCTTTGTCAAGGGTCTTGCCAAGAAGGTTCTTGCAGCCGATAACCTCTATATGCTGTACTGTGCCGTAAGCGGAGTGAAGACAAGGGACCTCTCCGCCCTCACCGCATGGACAGGCGCAGCAGCCTATGTACTCTGCCTGTATTTTACTCTGTCCGGCCTTGCCGATATGGGTACAGGCATCGGTCGCTGCTTCGGCTATACCTTCCCCGACAGCTTCCGCTATCCTCTCTTCAGCAGCAGGCTCGGCTACTTTGCCGTGAAATGGCATATCCAGCCTGTACGCTGGTTCGTGAGGTATGTTGAGCGTCCTCTTCAGAAGCAGACCACACATAAATGGCTGCAGGCGCTCATATCCATATCGGTGTGCGGTATCATCGGTTTCTGGTATCGCTTCAATACCAACGGACTTCTCTGCGGTCTCATATTCGGACTGCTCCTGCTTATTGAGAGACATCTCAGCGGATTCAAGATAATGAAGACCACGGGAGTTATCTACACCTCCGTGATACTGCTCCTCCTCGGCGCGGTATTCTCAGGTAATACCGTTTCAGCTTCCATGAGATTCATAGGTGCAATGACCGGCTCTTCAAGAGAGCTTGCGGATTCCCTTTCCGTATATCTGCTCCGCTCCTACAGCGTACTTCTTCTCGTTTCAATGTATGCTTCATCAGACCTCTTCCGCACCATGATCCTGAGGGCGGGAAGCGTCAGGCTGAGGTCGGTGCTTACCGGTGCAAGACCGGTTACAGTGCTGCTGATGCTTATAGCCTGCACTGCGCTGATGTCATACAGCGGCACATCGGAAATGATACTTCTCAGGCTCTGACAGGAGGTAAGTATGAACAGGATATCTAATGTTATAACAGCCCTGTCGGTAACGCTCTTCATTGCGGTGATGCTTGTGCTGACCCTTATCAGCGCCGTCACGGGAGACAAGCACGGTGATACCGGGAAGGTAAGCAAACTGAGCAGAATTATCTCTCTAATAGACGGCAGTATGGGCGAAAAGCTCACCAAGGGCTTTGCCGACAGCTTCTCCGGCAGGATAGACTGGGTCGCCATAGATGCCAAGACGGAATCAGCTCTCTGTGAGAGCATTGTTAACGGCGTATACATAGGTGATTCCCGTCTTATCGCGGCAGATAATACAGGCAGTACTGTTTCAGAGGAATGCGCTCATTCCATACTCAGTTATGCTCATGGCTATGACGGAGCCGTATGCCTTGTGGCCGTTCCTGGTTCTGCAGGAGTCTATTCCGAACTCCTGCCTGAGTATATGGACTCCCATACCCAGAAACAGCTCATAGACCGTTTCTATGAGCTGCTTGATACAGGAGTCCGCCGCATCGATGCCTACAACCGGCTGAAGATGCTCAGTGACAACTATGTTTACTACCGCAGTGATAATAAATGGACGAGCTACGGCGCATACTGTGTATACAGGACAGTCATCCAGAAGCTCGGATTCCAGCCCTTGTCCTATGATAAATACTCCATAGAACACGCCTCGGATTCCTACTGCGGCGACCTCTACAGCAGGACTCAGTATATGCGATGCAGTCCGGACCTTCTTGACATCTACACCTATGACGGCGATACGGAGGTCACCGGTTGTACTCTCCACGAGAATGACGGCACAGTAACGGAATGCCCGCTGTATAACAGGGAAGCTCTCCGTTCTGACAATTTGTACGCGCTATATCCCGGAGTCGGACATCCCATGATAAATATACGCACCTCGAATGCCAACGGCAGAAAGCTCCTTGTTATCGGCGATGACTTCGCCGCCAGCTTCGTGCCCTTCCTGCTTCAGCACTACAGCGAGGTGACAGTTATCTACCCGGAGCATACCACAGGACCGCTCAGCAGCTATATCAATAACGGAGAATATGAGCGCACGCTCTTCCTCTTCGGTATTGACAGCCTCTGCGGCGGCAATATCCTTGAAGGGCTGCTCGATGAATACACCAAAGGAGACTGATCGATATGAAAGCACTTGTAACAGGCGCCACATCAGGAATAGGAAAGAGCATAGCCCGCAAGCTGAAAGCAAGGGGCTGGGAGCTTATCCTCACAGGCCGCAACGAGGAGGCCCTCACCTCACTGAAGAATGAACTGGGAGACGGAGTTGAGACTATAACCGCCGACCTTGCCGACCGCAAGCAGATATTCAGGGTATACAGCTTCTGCACCGACAAGGGGGTAGATATGCTCGTTAACAACGCCGGATACGGTATTTTCGGAAGATTCGATGAAACGAGCCTTGATGATGAGCTCGATATGATAGAGGTCAATATAGTAGCAGTACACATCCTCACCAAGCTCTTCCTCCGTGACTTCAAGAAGCAGAACAGGGGAATAATACTGAACGTTGCCTCGAGCGCAGGCTTCCTCACAGGCCCTCTTCTCTCGTCATACTATGCTTCGAAGAACTATGTTGTACGTCTCTCCCTTGCCATAGCAGAGGAGCTCCGCCGTGTCGGCTCCGATGTAAGCATAACAGTCCTCTGTCCCGGACCGGTTGATACCAACTTCAACAACCGTGCAGGCGTATCCTTCAGCGTAAAGCCTATCACAGCCGACCAGGCAGCCGAGTACGCCCTCCGCAGGGCATTTGCGCGCAAGCTCATTGCCATACCCGGTATAGGAGTGCGTGCAGGAGTATTTGCTTCGAGATTTGCTCCACATAAGCTCCTGTCAGCCGTGACATACGAAATACAGAAGAGCAAGCTCGGAGACCGTAAATGAAGGATATAAGCTATCGCGTAGCACTTGGCGGGATAGTATCTGCTCTCTGTCTTATCTGTATGTTCCTTGCGGGAATAATGCCGGCGCTGTATATCATACTTCCCATGATAGCCGGTGTACTTCTTATGATAATAGTAACTGAGGTAAGTGTAGGCTGGGCGGCCCTGACTTATATTGCAGTGGGTATGCTGTCGATGATAATATGTGCCGACAAGGAGGCATCGCTGCTCTTCATAATCGTATTCGGCCATTACCCTATACTGAGGTACTATCTGAAGAAGATAAAGCAGAGGCAGCTGCGCTTGTTCCTGAAGCTGCTTCTGTTCAATATGACCCTTATAGTCTACTACTGGATAACCGTATCTATACTCGGCCTTCAGGAGGCGGATGATTCTCTCGGCAGTCTCGGAAAGGCAGGACTATTTGGAGCATGGGCGGTATGTAACTTCATCCTTGTCTGCCACGACTTCAACCTCGGCTATATCCACGCCTACTACGTAAAAAAAATGCGCCCATATTTCAGGCGCAGGAGATAAAACAAGGACACCGCCCGGTGTCCTTGTCTGCTTTAAGGTATTAAAAATCTGATATCGTTTCTGACGAATATCACTTCTGGTTCCGTTCCGCCGGTAGCCGCTTCAGGCGATAAGTCTTTCATCTGTCGGCCATCAGCTCAGCGGAGGGATGTGTACTCCTGATACGGCCATTTCGTCAGCGGAGAAAATATCATAGTCGCTTCTTTTATTCTTTACAAGGAAAACTCTTGAACCTGTCTCAAGAGTAGCGGCATACATTTCTGCGATAAATGGTTCGATGGTCTCGCCTGTATCATTAAACCGCACGGAAAAATTGTAGTAAGTGGATCTGATCGTATCCTCGCCGGTGCCAAACGTATCTGTTGTTGTGTAACAGCTAAGAATAGAAGCATACCGGCCGCCGGCAGGCTTGCGCAGCATATGAAAACAGGTTATTATCAGTATCAGCCAGCCTAAAGCACTGATGACAGGAAAACTTATGATCCCGGCATCAGCTCCTTTGATACCTCCGATATAGAAGGACATAACTGCTGCGGCTATAATGATAATAATACCGATAATTGAAAACAGTATCCAGTGTCTGCAACGTATTTTTCGTATGTATTTTAGTTCTTCCGGTGTCAGTGGATAGAAATCTGTTGAATTGATCGGATGATTTTTGCTTATCCTTGCCATAGTGCACCTCTTGTCTCTGATCATTGTATATTACGCATGATAGATTAAGCTTATCGATAACAGGAGAGTTTATATCCTGATTGCAGGCATCACATCGTAGTCGCCGTTTTTATAGAGTACGACAAGTACTCTTGATCCGTCAGTCAGACCTGACTTTTTCTTCGCTACACGTACACCGTTTATCAGTTCTCCCGTATCTTCAAAGCTGATATTACAGTAAAGCACCTTGGTATAAGATGGATTGCCCTCACTGTCCAGATAGGACTCTGTCTTTTCATGGTATTCCGTTATCGTGCCGTATCTGCCGCCTTCAGGTTTACGAAGAGCCGATACAAGTGAAGCGATAAGGAAGATCCATCCTACTGACGACATGAGAAGGAATCCCATCAGTCTTGAAGAGATATTTACGGGTTTATCTGACGAAAGCATACGTATGAAGACAAACAGAATGATGACTATACCGATGAGTATAAACGGAGCATAATACAGAAAGTTTGTTTTACGTACGTACGCACTGTCAGTCTCTGACAAAGCATTGAATTCTGCTCTGCTGAACGGATGATCTTTTTTTCTCATAATATTCCCTCTTTCCTGTATCATGAAATGAACAGCAGCCGTACCCCATACTACTGTCAATGTAATTATAGTATATCTGTATCCTGAAAATCAAGATATAAAATATGAACAGAGAAAGGCTGCGTAAAAGAGTTTACGCAGCCTTTACAGCTCTGATGTTATTGTTCTGAGCTTGTGATCGTCCCCTGATACACCGGAATACAAACAATGTACCTTAGAACTGTGATACGGACAGACTGTGCAGATATGTCTGCCGCATCTCTATCTTACCGCCTTTCCAGGCGTTCAGATCTTAGTTGTAATAATACGGATAATCGGTATACGGTATCTCCACAGAGACAAACTCTCCGCCGGGAGAAGTTCTGAAGCTGACTTCAGCGTTATCCTCACCGTACCTGATACTGTAATTCTCTCCCGAGATGTCCTCCTTTTCTCCGGCATCTCTCAGCACCTGACGGATGTCATCGCCGAAGGGCTTGAAGCCGGCCTGTACCTCAATATCATCCTTGAGGATATATCCTCCTCTCGGAGCAAACCCGATGCTGTACCGTGAGTACAGAGCAACTGAGCTTTCGTCATTGAAGCTGTACTGACATATACCCAGGTACCAGCTGTCCGCCTTGTCCTTGCCGGGATCATAGCGCTCATCAAGGAGCTTATGTGTTATCGTTTCGATGTTGTCCACGCCCTCGAGATCTGCCTTGTCGAATATGTAGAACTGTAACATATTGTATATGACATCGCCGTAGTCCGGTGTGTATTTTTCATGTAAACGAATTGTGTTGCCCTTTGCATCTGCGCGGCAGAAGGTATTGCACCTCATATTATCAGTCGGATGGATGTAGACCGATTTTGTTTTAAACAGATTTTCATCCAGAGTTATCCTTTCGATAACATCGGATTTACTGTTAATTCCTCTTACAACGACTTCAAATGATCCGGGGTCGGATTTGAGTTCGATCCTGTCATTGGTCATATAGGAAATGAATTCGTCATAGGAGTTTACAAGCATATCGGGTATGTCATAGAACATTATATCATTCAGATATGAAACGGCTCCGATACAGTCTATGTCACGCTGGGATTCTGTATTCCAGACAACATTGGAAATGCCGCTTCCGAGACCGAGAACGTTCTTGTTTATGGCAACCTGATGTATCTCGATGTACTCATTCTGATCCTCTGATTCCTCAGTCTTCATATTGACATAAAGGGAGGAAGCTTCCCCGTTGGGGAGCTTGTATACAACATCCTGGACCGTCTTACATTCAGCTCCGCCTGAGTTGTTCGTCAGACAGAGAAGCAGATCATTGTTTTTGAAGAAACCGTCGGCATAGCGTTTCTCAAGGTCTCTGAATACTGCACCGCGAAACATAGGACGGAGGGTATCAGTCATTTCCGTGAAATCGTGGAATACATAGCTTTTGCCAAAGATAGCGGCATTGATACCCGCATCAGTACCATACTGTGTTACATCCTTTATGTAGGTGTAGTTCTTCTGCTCGGGATCTGCTGCTATAAGCTGCCTGCGGAGGAATACCAGATCGAAGGAATCAACAGAGCCGTCGCCGTTGATATCAGCACCGACTGTGACATTACCGTTTCCGCTAAGGAGAAACTGGTTCAGAGCGACCAGATCGGCTACATTGAATTCACCGTCGCCGTTTACGTCATTCTGGACCTGATTTGGAGGCGGAGGATCAGGCAGTATGTCGTAACGTTCAATGTATTCTGACCAGCCGTCCCTGGCCTGGTGGAAGATATACTCTATGTGTTCAGTGATATCAGTGACGCAGAAAGGCTCCTGCTTGTCCTTCTCCGGGAGATCATAAATCCTGTAGTATCTTTCCTCGCCCGTCCTTGTCATCAGGTCGTCAGAGGCACCGGCGGTGCTGTTGTAGACCACAGAAGGAACTGTATCCGGCTGCATTCTCATGGAGCTGTCGGCAGAAGGTTCGCCGACTATCAGCCTCTGAAAACTATCGTATCCGTAGTTGGTCATGATGAAGGGGGAAGTATTGCCGTTGTCTGACAGTTTGCCGTTCACGTAGGAAACATAGATGCCGTCAAAAAGCTCATCCATAGTGATAAAGCTGTGTGAGAAGCAGGCTCCATATTTCTCCGGATCGGCGGCAGCCGCCTCTTCACACTGCTTGACGTATGCCTGTTTCTCGTCCTCCATCTGTAAATAAGCAAAGCCCAGGTTTTCAACTCTGACGCCTTCAGTAGTATCAATGAGATAAGACTGTATATAAGGTGTAAAACAATGGAAATGGCACTTGTCGTTGCCTGATCCGGTGTCAGGGATGCTGAAGCTTATGATATCCTCAACGCTGTTGCATAGTGAAACAACGTACCTGCCTTTGTTTTCTTCCTCAGGCTGGAATACCAGACCTACATCCTTTTCATCGATCTTGTATGATTTCTGTGAGCTTACGCAGTATCCCGTAGAAAATGCAGGCAGGTCAATATTGGTAGGGTAAAGGTAGACGCTTCCGTCATCATTGATAATGTATCCGTCGGGATGCTCAGCGATAAAAGCCTCCAGATCGGGTGTGTTTTCCGGATAGGTGATATCTCCGGCAGCCGATGATGCAGGAATGACAGAGAGCATTACAGCTGCGGCGGATGCCATTGAAAAGAGTTTGCTAAGCTTTTTCATAATAACGCCTCCTTGGACATGGATGTCATTTGTTTTTGTCGTTTATCGTGTGCCGTAAAGATCAGGGAAGATATAGGTCTCGCTGAACATATCCCCGTTTTTGTTGATGGGGAAGGAGATTGTGAAGTAATTTTCTTCCTTCGTTATTTCAAAGTTGCTCTCTGTGAGTTCCTTCTCAAATCCGGGAGCTATCTCGATATCAGCAATATGGTCGTAATTATACCAGTGCGTGGGCATGAACTGAACGGAATCTCCGTCAATGGAAATATAGCTCTTTCCTGCAACAGATACAGGGAAAACATATACGGTGTGATCAACGTATCCGCCCTTGCCAGGTCCGTCAACGACTATGGCATCATCCTTGTCAGGATTGCAGCGGTTAGTTCTAAGCCAAAGATCCACCGGGTCAATACCATCGAAGTCTTTTTTATCAAATATAAACATCTCGCCTATAGGCATTATTTGGTCTCCGTAGGTGAGCGGATCGTCAAGATAATCGATATTCAATGTATTACCTCTGAGCACAACTGCGGATGTATCAGAGTAATAGTTGTAATGTAGTGAATCCGACTCCTTGAAGCAGATAAAATGATCTTCGAAGAATTTTTTTAGATCATCCTGTGAATGGTATGTATCTGTCTGTTCGGGATAATGGGAATCATCGGTATCGTCTGACTGATTCAGCATCATAAGGCACTGCTCGTCTATCTGTTCGTCTGTATCTTCATATCCGCGGAATGAATCAGCGACAAACCTCCTGTAGGCATCGTAGGATGAAATAACGACAAAGTCTGAAAACTGTATCTCATTAAAGTGTTTGTGCTTGTATTCAATCTTCTTAGCACCCTCTTCACACCATACGATCTCCTGTCCGTCGTACTTGTCCTTCGGATAGCTGACCTGATGGATGACAGCCCTGATACCTATGCCGACCTCATCGTCAGCTACCTGCTGCCTGTGTGTGGTTATGGTAATAACGCCGTTCTCATCGCTGATATCAGCACCGGAAGGATCATAGTACTTGCTGTCCCAGAGCTCGGTATTGATAAGCAGCACATTGTTTTCAAAGAAGCTGTCATCGTAAAAGCTTGTGAGTGCTGAGATAACACAGGGCTGGAAGACAGTGCCGAACTGGTTCTGAATATCCTCAGAAGAGGTGATAACAGCGCTGAGACCGCTAATAGCCTTCTTGCAGCCGTCATATGTGATCTGAGAAGTTGCATCGTATCTGTAGGAGAGGCCTGTCTGCTGTACATCAGCCCTGATATCAGCGATCACCCTTTCACGCATTACGATGAAATCATAGGTGTTTACGTCTCCGTCAGTGTTGAGGTCTGCGGCTTTGTACTGCTTTTCCGTGAACTGCTCTGCGCCGAGGAGATAACCCGAGAGCAGGACCGCATCGGATATGGCAAGACTTCCGTCCGAGTTGATATCTCCCACAAGGTTCTGTACCACAGGACTGTTGACGTTTACCGCGGAAGCGGTGACCGCAGGTACTGCTGCGGCCGCCGCGATTACGGCTGAAATGATGAATGAAACTGTTTTTTTCATGTTTGATTCCCTCCTAAGTGTTTTTGATGTTAGTATAAGTTCCTGAAGAATTCGTTGATCTCTCTGCCGGTTAACCGGTAGTCCGGATAGAAGTCGTTAGTGTAAACTCCGTTGTTCAGCGTGAATCTTGATGACTGAACTCCGGTGGTATACGTCAGGAAACTGTCGCCGCTGTTTCCGTCAACAAGGAACAGGCAGATATCTCCGGCTATAGGCATTTTCCTGATTCCATAATCGTTGATGACATACAGGTCATCCGGGCCGATATAGGTGCCACCTCTGAAATAATCAAGAAGAGGCGTGCCGGGGTATGCTTGTCTGTAATAATCCATATCTGAACTGTAGTAATCAGGATCGAATCTGTCTAATCCGTAACTCCTTACAGAGCATTTGTCTCCTCTTTCACATTCTCCGCGAAGAGGTCTTATAACAGACACATTTTCAACTATATAGAAGCTATCCGGCGAGTAAGGATCGATGACTGTATATACACTTTCAACTTTACCGATAAAGGCGTATTCCGGCAGGTAGTTCCTGAGGAATGTATAAACTGACTGGCCGATCCAGTTATCGGGATTGTAAGTATCGCCAAACAATTCTGAAGCATTAACGTAGTTTTCCGGGAACCCGATCTTCTCCTCAGGATCATAATAATAATCGCCGTTATGTACAGACCTTGTTTCTATGGGCGCCGCCGCGGAGGGATCCCCATTTACAGGAGCCGGTGTTGTGGGCACAGGACCGGGCACGATTGTATATGCTGCCGACTCTTCAGCCGCCGGCTGTGTAGGCACAGGTGTAGTACTTGGCGGTGGTATATGCGTTGCGGCCGGCATTGTCGGAGCAGGAACATTCCAGTCCGGCGGATAAGAGGGGCCTGCCGGAGTAGTATCGTGTTCTGGCTGGACGATACTGGTTTCATAACTATAGCCCGTATCCGGAGCGTTAGTATACTCCAAATACGGTGAGGTGGTACACTCCTCAATGCCGTCATTGAAAGTAGTGACCGGGTAATCATCAATAGGCTTTGGCTTTGAAGTTGCTCTGGGTGTAGTTTGTGTCGTGGTAACAACTGGCTTTGTCTGGGTTGACGCAGGCCGTGGTGCAGTGCTTTCCGAAGCAGCAGACGTTGTAGCTCGCGCAGATCTTTCGGAAACTGTAGTTGTTGTAACACGCGCAGTCTTTTCAGATACTGAAGTCGTTGCTGCGGCTGAGTGTCCGTTGGCTCTTGTGGAGCCGGCAGAAGGTCTCGTCTCAGGTGATGAAGGTGAGGATGGAGCAGGTGAAGCTGCTGCCGTTTCCTGAGTATCGGTATTCTGCGCTGCCTGAGTCTTTGAACTCTCAGCTGAAGCTGCTGTTGTATGCGGAGCAGTGCCTGTTGTCACTGCGGGCTTTGTGCTCTTACCGCCATTGGTTGCCGGTTCTGTACCGGCAGGGGAGGTAACGGGCTTTTCATCTGCCTCTGTGGGGATAATCTCCTCAGGGGCTGCTGTAGTCTCTGTTCCAGTAGTATATTCGGTCTCTGTGATGTAGTCAGGGTGCTGATGATGGTTCTGAACCATATCAGGAGTTGCTTTTCCGGTTACCCATATGGTGAAGGCAGCCGCAGCAGCTGCTGCAATTGAGCCTATCTTCATTACCATAGTGAGCTTTGATTGTTTTTTCTCCGATCCATCGGTGTCATTGAAGGTAAAGAGGAGAGCCATCTTATCGGAATCTTCGCGCTCCTTCTGAGCTTCCTCGAGCCTGCTGAAGAATTCATCCTTTCTGACCGGATCCGGAATGCCGAATGCATCTGTTAATCTATCACGAATATCGTTCTTCAACTTTCTCCCTCCTCTCCGAGTGCGTCTTTAAGACGGTCAAGCAGGCCTTTCAGCCGGCGGTTGACCGAAAATCTTGAAATACCATACATTTCACTTATGACATTGACCGGAACTTCATTGACATACCTGAGAAGCACCATTTCTCTTTCATCCTGAGAAAGTGAGGCGAGAGCCTGTCTTAATGCCAGGTTTGTCAGGGTTTTATTCTCGAGTTCACCTGACCCCGGGGCTTCGAGTATGTCAGAATAATCGGAAATATCCGATTCGGAAGGCTTTTTGTAGTGATCCTTGCAAAGATTGCCTGCGATAGTGTACAGAAGCTGCAGTTTCTTTGAAACATCGCGATATTCCGGCTTTTCCAGGTATCGAAGGAAGGTCTCCTGGGTTATATCTTCGGCGATCTCGCGATTATGTACACGTATCCAGCAGTATCGATAAATCTTATCGTACTGTTCTTTTAAGTCAATTGACAATAGTATTCCTCCCTTCAAACAGTATAACGATCGGAGTGTCCGTTATGTGCGGGCTAAATTGTAAACATTCTGTGAACGTGAAAGCCATATTTGAATTCATTTTAAATTATAGCACAAATATTGTAAATTGTAAATGAAAAGCAGTAAATAAATGACAATTTGTAATGCCGGCAGTAATGTATCATGGCGTATAACGATGGATTCTATTGACATATCATTGTATTATATGGTAAAATAGGTAAAAAGCACGAAAATGAAATACTGCCCTGTCCGGCAGTATCACAGGATACCGTCCTATCTCCGCAGGCTATGCGGAGGAATTGAGAAAGGAGAGGATCATGGATAGGATAACCGACCGCCGCCTGTTCGATCATGTCATGGAATACTACGGTGCAGAGCCGGAGTATCTCTGGACAAGAACGCCTGATGCAGCTGTATTTCGCCGCAGCGACAACAAGAAATGGTTCGCTCTTATAATGACAGTGCAGGCTTGTAAGCTCGGTATGGACAGCGACAGGAGGGTGCGTATACTCAACGTGAAGTGCGATCCTCTCATGAGCGGATCTCTTATTAAAAAGGAAGGCTACTATCCAGGTTATCATATGAACAAGCAGTCATGGATATCTATACTTCTCGATGGCACGGTTCCCGAGGAGGATGTGATATCAGCCATAGATATGAGCTATTCACTGACCGGATAACTTGTTATAAGAAAGAGTTATAAATTATTTAGAGAGTTTTTTGATTTGGCTATTGACAAAAGCTATAAATGGTGCTATAATGTAATCATACCAAACAGATAGGAAAAATAAGAAAGGGTGTGAGGATCATGTCTGAATGGTATGTCAGCGTGACAGATAGACGATGTTGAAGCTCAGCTTCGTCTTTTCATATAGTCAATATTATTATTTTTATATAAAGGAGAAATGAACCATGGCAGTATACACAAGAATTACAGATCTTATCGGAGGAACACCTCTTATAGAGCTCAGGAACATTGAGAAGGACACAGAGATCGGCGCAAAGATCGTTGCAAAGCTTGAATTCTTCAATCCCGCAGGAAGCGTTAAGGACAGGATCGCCAAGGCAATGATCGACGATGCAGAGGAGAAAGGCCTTCTCAAGCCCGGCAGCGTTATCATCGAGCCTACCAGCGGCAATACAGGTATCGGACTTGCTTCAGTAGCAGCATCAAGAGGCTACAGGCTTATCATCACAATGCCCGAGACCATGAGTATTGAGCGCCGCAACCTTATGAAGGCATACGGTGCAGAGCTTGTACTCACAGAGGGTACAAAGGGTATGAAGGGCGCTATCGCAAAGGCTTCCGAGCTTGCAGCAGAGATCCCGGACAGCTTCATCCCCTCACAGTTCACAAACCCTGCAAACCCGAAGATCCACAAGGAAACCACAGGTCCTGAGATCTGGAAGGATACAGACGGTAAGGTTGATATCTTTGTAGCAGGTGTAGGTACAGGCGGTACTATCAGCGGTACAGGTGCGTACCTCAAGTCCGTAAACCCCGATGTCAAGGTAGTTGCAGTTGAGCCCAAGAGCTCCCCCGTACTTTCCGAGGGCAAGGCAGGTCCCCACAAGATCCAGGGTATCGGTGCAGGCTTCGTTCCTGAGACTCTTGATACCGGCATCTATGATGAGATCATCACTGTTGAGAATGACGATGCTTTCGCAGCAGGCCGTCTTGCAGCACGTACAGAGGGTATCCTTGTCGGTATCTCCTCCGGTGCAGCACTCTGGGCAGCTATAGAGCTTGCAAAGCGTCCCGAGAACAAGGGCAAGACTATCGTAGCACTTCTCCCGGATACAGGCGAGCGTTATCTTTCCACACCTATGTTTGAATAATAGCAGTAAATACCCCGAAAAAAGCGCCGTACACTCCCGAGCCGGGGTGTACGGCGTATTTCAGATAACGTAGTCATTTCCTGTCTTGTCTGCGGTGTGCTCGATAATATCCTTTATGGATATGGCGTCGAGATATTCGCTGACTGTTCTGAACAGCCCCTCCCATACATAAAGCGTTGCACATTCATCACAGCGCTCGCAGGTATTGGGCTCGTAATCAAGGCAGGATACAGGTGCAAGGCTGCCCTCTGTTGCTCTGAGTATATCTCCAACGCTCAGCTCAGCAGGGTCTGCGGAAAGGATGTAGCCGCCGCGATTGCCGCGGTTGGTATGGAGAATGCCGCTCTTATTCAGCATGGGCACTATCTGTTCAAGGTATTTCTTGGATATGGACTGTCTGTCCGCAACATCCTTCAGCGAAATAAAACCTTCGCCGGTGTGCTCTGCGAGGTCGATGACCAGTCTCAGGGCATATCTTCCTTTGGTTGATATTTTCATAGCTTTCCTCCCGGGAGAATTCTTTTTCTTAATTATAACATAGGTTTACTATGTTTTCAAGTACATTTTTCTTTTTCGGAAAAAATAGTTCCGAAGAAAGGAGCAGCAATGACTCTTCAGCAGCTCAATTACGTGATAACTATCTCTGAGACGGGTTCCATGAACAAGGCCTCGGAGCTGCTATATGTAGCACAGCCCTCCCTGACGAGCGCAGTCCGCGAGCTTGAAAAGGAGCTTGGCATAACCATCTTCAACCGCAGCGGCAGGGGAGTGACTCTTACAGCAGACGGAGCTGAGTTCATAACCTATGCCCGTCAGGTATACCAGCAGTACGAGGTTCTCCGTGAGCATTATCTTGAGGGGAGTATCCGCCGCAAGTTCGGCGTATCCTCACAGCACTATTCCTTCGTGACTGAGGCTTTCGTAGAGCTTGTGCGGGATTTCAACACAGCCGACTATGATTTTGCTATCCGTGAGACGAAGACATCCGAGGTCATAAGCGATGTAGTGACAATGAAGAGCGAGATAGGCGTGCTCTATCTCAGCGGCTTCAACCGCCAGGTCATCACAAAGCTACTTCAGGTAAACGGCCTTAAATTCACTCATCTCACCGATTGCCAGGTCTATGCCTATATGTGGAACGGACATCCTCTTGCAAAGCGCGAGAGCGTGACAGTTGAAGAGCTTGAAGAGTATCCCTGCCTTACCTTCGAGCAGGGTGACAAGAGCTCCTTCTATTACGCTGAAGAGATATTCAGCACCGAGGGATTCTCCCGTGTTATCCACGCCTGCGACAGGTCCACCATGCTGAATCTTATGAAGGGCCTTGACGGCTATACCTTCTGTTCGGGAATAATCTGCGGCCCCCTGAATGGTCCCGATTATACTGCCGTACCCATAACCGGCGGCACGGACGAGATGGAGATAGGCTACATAACCCGGAAGGATGCAGTACTCTCGGAGCTCGGAAAGCTGTACATAGAAAAGCTGAAGGATATAATAAATAAGAGCACAGTATAAGAAAACTCCCCCGCAGGGCACCGGTCCGGGCGGGGGAGTTTTGTTATCAGTCGCCGAATGATACGCCGATATCTCTTGCAGCAATAACAAGGTGGTTGTCCGTATTTACGAACTTTGTCTTGCCGGCAATATCAGCGAGCTTGTTGGAGGTTATCTTGTTGCCTATCTTGGCAACGGTCCTTCCGTATTTCTCCTGTGATATCATATAGGCAGCGTGTACGCCGAACTGGGTTGAAAGCACACGGTCATAGGCGCTCGGAGCACCGCCTCTGAGCATATGTCCGGGAACGCATACTCTTGCCTCCATACCGGTGTTGGCCTGTATCTGAGCAGCAATGCGTCCTGTAGCTGTGATGATGCCTGCCTCTGAACGCTTCTTTGCACGCTCCTTCTTCTTCATCTGAGCCTCGTTGATATCGTAGGCACCCTCAGCAACAGCGAGTATGGAGAAGGCTTTGCCTGATGCGCTTCTTGCCATGACAGCATCGCATACCTTGTCTATATCGTAGGGGATCTCGGGGATGATGATGATGTCCGCACCGCCTGCGATGCCGGCATTCAGTGTGAGCCATCCTGCCTTGTTGCCCATGATCTCACATACGAGGATACGGCTGTGGGATGCGGCAGTGGTGTGCAGTCTGTCTATAACATCGGTAGCAATATCAACAGCGGTATGGAATCCGAAGGTGACATCAGTGCCGTAGATATCATTGTCAATGGTCTTTGGAAGACCTATGACGTTGAGGCCCTCATCGGAGAGCAGTTTCGAGGTCTTGTGAGTGCCGTTGCCGCCGAGGGTGAGCAGGCAGTCCAGCTTCTGCTTCTTGTAGGTCTCCTTCATGTTCTTTACCTTGTCAACATTGTCCTCACCGATGACCTGCATCATCTTGAAGGGCTGTCTCTTCGTACCGAAGATGGTGCCGCCCTGAGTGAGTATTCCTGAGAAGGAGGAGGGGGTCATATCCTTGCAGAGGTTGTTGATAAGTCCGTAGTAGCCGTTGGATATACCTACGATCTCAACATTGTCCTCGCCGAAGCGCTCATAGCAGGCCTTGGCAACTCCTCTGATAGTGGCGTTCAGACCGGGGCAGTCTCCTCCGCTGGTGAGGATTCCGATTCTTCTTTTCATAGTATTACCTCCGTTGTTTATTCGCGGTGCAGTCAGACAGCACCCGCATTGATACCTAAACCGGGACTGGATATCATTACTGCATCGCAGTCCGCCTTCATGCAGTCGATAGTGAGTACGACAGAGAGTACAGCCAGTTCATTCTCCGGGTCCTCTATCGTGATCTCATAGCTGTCGCCCCATGTGAAAAAGGCTTTTTTTATCACGGCAATAGTATTATTGCCGTTGAATATCGAAAACTCATGCTGATTCACCTTGCCCTCAACTCTCCAGTTTATGGGCTCAACATCATATTTTGATCTCAGGAATGACATACGCTGATGCACGGTGAGTTTTTCACCTGTGTGCAGGGCGATGGAATATCTCGGCATAAAGGAGAGAGGTTTCTGCTGAACATTTGCGACCTCTCTGTCCTCGCTGTCCCTGATATGCAGCTTGCGCTTCAGGGAGAGCACCTCACCGCTGACGACATAGACATCCTTGTCGTCCTCGTCCTTTACAATGAACTTGTCGTTCCATGAAAAGACCTTTTGTTTTATATAAAGTTTCATTTTTTGCTCCTCATGTTTCTGCGGAAGAATTCCTCCAGCTCTGTGTGGGGCATTGGTCTTCCGTAGAGGTAGCCCTGACCTAAGTCACAGCCTGCCTCGCGCAGTATCTTCTGCTGCTCCGGGTTCTCGATTCCTTCAGCGATAGTCTCGATCTTCTTGGATTTGGCGATCCTTATGACAGCAGATACTATTTCGTATGCGATGTTGTCATTCTGGATATCGGTTATAAAGGAGCGGTCGAGCTTGAGCAGTGTGATCGGAAGTATCTGCAGATAGCTCAGGGATGAATAGCCTGTGCCGAAATCGTCCATAGCGAGTTTTACTCCAAGTTCTCTGAGCTTGTTCATCTGGCTTACGGCGAAGTCTATATCGCTCAGCGCAAGTGTCTCGGTGAGCTCCACTTCGAGCCACTGCGGTTCAAGGTTGTTGCGTTTGAGCGCTTCTGATACCTTATCCTTGAGGTCCTTCTGATAGAAGTCGCTCGAGGTAAAGTTAATTGACATAACTATGTTCGGAAAGCCCATTCTCTGCCACATCTTGTTCTGACGGCAGCCCTCGTTGAGTACGAAGTCACTGATCTTGCTTATAAGATGTGAGCTTTCCGCAACGGGTACGAAATCATCAGGTTTGACTATAGTGCCGTCGGGCTTTATCCAGCGGATAAGAGCCTCAACGCCCACGAGTCTGCCTGTTCTGAGGTTTATCTTCGGCTGATAGTAGAGCTTCAGCTCATTCTTCTCAATGGCACGCGCAAGAGCCTTTTCAAGCTCAGTGCTGTCAATGATGGTGTCGTGCATCTTGGGTTCGTATGCACGTATGGAGCTCTGATAGCCGGAAGCGGATTTGAGCGCAAATTCAGCGTGCTCCATAACATCGAGGAAGGATTGACCGTCGCTTGGCATGAGTGAATAGCCGGCAGAACAGCTGAGGTTAAGTGCTGCAAAGTCGTTGTCGGCGAGCTGTGCGAATTCGTATTGTACCCTCTTTATGGTAGCAGAGGGCTCGTCCTTCTCGAAGGGATTATTGGGGATGATCAGGGCGAAATTATCGCCGCTTATCCTTGCGGCAAGGGCATCCGACTTGTAGTTGGATTTTACCTTGCAGAGAATGTCTGAGAAATCCTTGAGTATCCTGTTTCCCTGATCGTAGCCGCAGGTATCATTGATGATATGGAAGCGGTCGATATCGAAAACGATTATCCAGTAGGAGGATCTGTCCCGCTGGCAGCGTTCGTATACCGTCTTGCCCCAGTCAAGGAGCTTGTTGCGGTTGGCATTCTTGGTGACCTCGTCGGTGAAGGCGAGCTTCTCGATTATAGCGTCCTTTTCGTGCTCGTGTGTGATATCCATAAGAGCGCCGCCGAAGAGGGGGAGGGTATTGCCTGTAGCCTTGATGGCCTTGTAACGGAAGGAGTACCATCTGTAGGTGCCGTTTGCCGACTTTATCCTCAGCTCGATGTTCTTGACCTCACCGTAGTTGTCAAATGCTGTCTTTATAGCGTGATCGAATTCCATTCTTGTGCTTGGCTCTATAAGCGAACGGAATTCCTTCAAGTCCACGCTGGTAGCCCGCAGTCCGAGCATGCGCACGGTCTCGGGAGAAGCGGCATATCGCTTTCTGTCCGTACTCATGATGAAACCGATCTCGGCAAGGTTCATGGCGTTGTTGAAGAAATCGTTGGCACTTGCAAGGCTTGTCCTCATTTTCTTGATGTCAGTGAGGTTGAAGCCGTTGCTGAGATAGAGTGCATTCTTCTTGCGCTTTTTGATAAGGGAAGTGCTCCACGCTATGCTTATGAGCTGTCCGCAGGAATTGGTGAAAGTGGCTTCATGGCTTCCGTTCTCTGTGATAGTGTGGAATATGCTGTCTCCGTCATGCTCGCCGCCGAAGGCTCTTATAAGATCAAGCTTCAGATCCTTCTTGTCCTCCGGGATAGCAAGCAGCTTCCGGAGCTGACTGTTCATGAAAATATATGAAAGGTCATCGCTCCATACAACGATCTCTGTATTGAGACCCTCCGCAATGCCTGTGAAATCATCCATATCAACTGACGAACGATGAGAGAGGTACAGTTTGCTCAGAACGTAAGTGAGCAGTCCGAGGCCGAGAACCGTACATATATAAACAATTATCATAGTCTTGCTCGTTTCCGGTTTGATAAACGAGAAGATAACAATAAGTGCAGTGGCTGCAGCGATCACAAGAGCTGCGGCAAGGGGGGTACCCTTCTTCAAATTCTCCGCCTCCTTCGTTCAAATTAGCAGATTTATAGCTCCACTTATTACTATTATAGCAATTATAACCTAAAAAGTCAATATGATTTTTGTACTTACAATACATTTTTTATAAATTTACCGTAAATGTACAAGAAAACTTCACAGTTTATTCACTTTTGTGTGGTAGAATAAACATATAGCATTGCAGGGGAACATCGGACTTGCCTGCGCTGCTGATCAATATACCAGTAATACGGAGGTTTTTATGGCTCACATTCTTATAGTAGACGACGAAGTAAATATCCGCAAGGTCGTAAGAGAGTATGCGGAATTTGAAGGTTATGAGGTGACCGAGGCTGAAAACGGCATGGAGGCTGTGACCCTCTGTCATGACAACGACTATGACCTTATCATCATGGATGTCATGATGCCGAGACTCGATGGTTATTCAGCATGCAAGGAGATACACAAGAGCAAGAACATTCCCGTCATTATGCTCTCTGCAAGAGGCGAGGAGTATGATAAGCTTTTCGGATTTGAGATAGGCGTTGATGACTACGTTGTAAAGCCTTTCTCACCCAAGGAACTCATGGCGAGGGTAAAGGTCGTTCTGAAGCGCAACACCAAGGTGGCAGACGCCGCACAGCCTGACAAATATGTTTTTGAAGGCCTTGAAGTCGATATCTCCGGCCGTGAGGTATATGTAAACGGCGAAAAGGCTTCCATGACTCCCAAGGAGTACGACCTTCTCTTCTATCTTGTGCGTAACAAGAATATTGCCCTTTCAAGAGACAAGCTCCTTGAAGAGGTATGGGGTTATGATTTCTTCGGCGACGACAGAACGGTTGATACTCATATCAAGATGCTCAGGAACAGTCTCGGAGAGTACAGAAAATTCATTGTCACCCTGAGAGGAATGGGATACAAGTTTGAAGTTAACTAAGAAGTATCGTGCCCTGATGGGGCAGGTGCCGCTGAAATTCACGATATGGTCGTACTTCATAGTCTTCACGATCATCGTATTCGTGCTCCTGTGGCTGTTCCAGACACTCTTCTTTGAGTCCTTCTACAGGAAGATGACCAGGCTCGATGTGACGAATACGGCAGAACAGATAACAAAGGCCTATGAATCGGGAGACATGAAGAGCTTTTCTGATACGATCAATACCCTTGCCGTAAAGAACAATGTTTGCGTTGAGGTGCTTGACAGGTACGGAAGACCGTATACCAGTAAACACGTACTCGGAGACTGTATGGTACATGGCCGTGAAAACAGCATATACAAGTATGTCAAGATGATCAACGAGAACGGCAATCAGTCGAGTCTTATGCTTGATCAGAACCCCCGCAGCAAATACAAGATGATCATATACGGCGGCGTACTCGGCTTACCGGAAGCTCCTGAGGGATATCTCCTCATCAATGCGGCACTCGAGCCTGTTGATTCCACAGTTACCATAATCAAGCGCCAGCTGCTGATCATAACTGCGATACTCATACTCTTTGCCCTTGTGATATCACTGTTTATGGCAAGGCGAATCGCAAGGCCCATCGACAGGATCACAAGCTCTGCCGAGCATCTTGCCCGCGGTGAGTTTGATACACAGTTTGACGGAAGAGGATACCTCGAGGTACGAAAGCTTGCAGAGACACTGACCTACGCAGAAAAGGAACTTATGCGTGTGGATACGATGCAGCGTGACCTTATCGCCAATGTATCGCATGATCTCCGCACACCGCTTACCATGCTGAAGGCTTATGCAGAGATGATACGCGACCTTTCCGGCGATAACCCTGTAAAGCGTAATGAGCATCTCGGGATAATCATCAACGAGACCGACCGCCTTTCTGCAATGGTAAACGATATCCTCGACCTATCCAAACTTGAGAGCGGAAGGCAGAAGCTCAGCCCATCCGAGTTTGAGATACGCGACAAGCTGACCGCCATCATCGGGCGCTTCAAGGGCATATCAGATCAGATGGGCTACAGCATACACTTCACTCCCGACGAGGAGAGGCTGGTATACTGTGATGTCGTGAAGATAGAACAGGTAATATATAATCTGATCAACAATGCTATTAACTATACAGGCGAGGACAAGCAGGTCTTTGTCCGCCAGAAGAATGTCCCTGACGGTGTTATCATCGAAGTTGAGGACACCGGTGACGGCATAGAGGAGGACAAGATCAAGCTGATATTCGACAAGTATTATCGTTCTGAGAACCACAAGAGAGAGGTAGTAGGAACTGGACTAGGCCTGTCGATAGTCAAGGCGGTGCTGAAGCTTCATGGTTACGACTGCGGTGTTCGCAGCACGATAGGTAAAGGCTCGACATTCTGGTTTAAGATCAGTGATATTAAAACTGGTAAAGCTGAACAAAAAACGGCGAATAAAGTTGAGTGATTCCGTTGATATTCCGACTATCAATTTCACAGAATCATCACATAAGCGGGTTATAATATAGTTGCTAAGGGAGAGATCCCGAAGCTGATTTTCATGGTAGTATAATGTTTACCCCAACATTATATTATTAAATCCCCAATAATCCCTATATCATGGCAGATGAGCTTCCTGAAGAGGAGGCTCATTTGTTTTGTGTCAGTTTTTTGTGAATGATATTTATATAACAATCTTGCCCGCAGGCAGATCGTAAAGATCACTGCGGGCAATTTATAACTGTTCGTGTGAGACTGCCTGCACCTTTACCCGGCAGCTTGACTGCAACCGGTTATAGTGTTATAATTAGTATATGATAACAAAGGAGTTGATATAATGGTAAGGTACAGCGTTACAGGTATGAGCTGTGCGGCGTGCAGCGCCCGTGTGGAAAAGGCGGTGAGCGCAGTTCCCGGGGTTGATGCCTGTTCAGTTAACCTGCTTACAAACTCTATGGGAGTCGAGGGGACAGCATCGCCGGAAACGATTATAGCCGCTGTTGAAAAGGCGGGGTACGGCGCATCTGTGAAGGGGACAGCACCATCTGCTGAGAAGCAGAAGCTGTCTGACGGTACAGAGGCTGTTAAGAAACGGCTGCTCTCCTCACTGATATTTCTCCTTCTGCTCATGTATCTGTCAATGGGACACAATATGCTCGGCCTGCCTCTGCCTTCCTTCATAGAGCACGTACCGGCAGCGAATGCCCTTATGCAGCTTCTGCTCTCGGCAGCAGTAATGATAATCAACCAGCGTTTTTTTATAAGCGGAACAAGGAGCATGATAAAACGCGCACCGAATATGGACGCCCTTGTTGCCATGGGCTCGGGCGCATCCTTTATCTGGAGCACTGTTCAGCTGTTTGTCATGCTTTCCGATATTACCGCAGGTAATACTGCCGCGTCACATGAAAGGCTCCACGGGCTTTATTTTGAATCGGCAGCCATGATACTCACGCTTATCACCGTCGGCAAGCTACTTGAAGCGCGTTCAAAGGGCAGAACTACGGACGCCATAAAAAGCCTTATGAAGCTTGCACCGAAGACTGCCTGTATCGAGCGTGAGGGCAGAGAGATGATTGTACCTGCAGAACAGGTGACTGCCGGCGATATCTTTCTTGTAAGGCCGGGAGAGAACATACCAGTTGACGGTATCGTCCTTGAAGGAACAAGCTCCGTGAATGAGGCCTCACTTACCGGTGAGAGCCTGCCGGCGGAGAAGAACTCCGGCGATAATGTATCGGCCGGAACAGTAAATACAACCGGCTTCCTTCGCTGCCGTGCCACCCGTGTTGGCGAGGATACCACCCTGTCTCAGGTCATACGCATGGTAAGCGATGCAGCTGCGACAAAGGCGCCCATTGCCAAGACGGCGGATAAGGTCTCCGGGGTGTTCGTGCCTGCTGTTATCGTTATAGCTGTCATTACCGTTGTGATATGGCTGCTTGTCGGAAAAGACGCCGGATTTGCCATTGCAAGAGGAATATCTGTTCTCGTTATAAGCTGTCCCTGTGCGCTTGGTCTTGCTACTCCGGTGGCTATCATGGTAGGCAGCGGAGTAGGAGCAAAGAACGGCATTCTATTCAAGACTGCGGTCTCACTTGAGAATACAGGGCGAACTGAGATAGCCGTGCTTGACAAGACAGGCACCATAACCGCCGGAAAGCCTGTAGTTACAGATATCATTACTACTCCCGGCATTGACGAGAATGAACTGCTTCAGAAGGCGGTCTCGCTTGAACACGGCAGCGAGCATCTGTTTGCCGCCGCCATAACAGCCGCCGCAGAAGAGCGTGGGATAGTGCCGGAGCCTGTTGTAAACTTCACGGCGCTTGCCGGAAACGGCGTAACAGCGGTCTATAAGGGATTGCAGCTTGCGGGCGGCAGTCTTGACTATATCTCGGGTATAGCAGAGGTATCTGAGGCACTGCGGCAGAAGTGCGATGAGCTTTCAGCGGACGGTAAAACTCCCGTACTCTTTGCCTGTGATGGTAAAGTCATGGGAGCTGCCGGCATAGCCGACATCATCAAGGAGGACAGCGCACAGGCGGTCAGTGAGCTTAAAAACATGGGGATACGTGTCGTTATGCTGACAGGTGACAATCAGCGTACAGCCGATGCCATAGGTGTACAGGCGGGCGTTGACGAGGTCGTTGCAGGAGTGCTTCCCGACGGCAAGGAAGCGGAGGTTCGCCGGCTTATGTCTCAGGGAAAGGTCACAATGGTAGGCGACGGCATAAATGATGCTCCTGCTCTTACCCGTGCGGATAACGGTATAGCCATAGGTGCCGGAACGGATGTTGCCATTGATGCCGCGGATATCGTGCTTGTGAAGAGTCGTCTCAGCGATGTGCCTGCAGCGATACGCCTCAGCAGAGGAGTTCTTCGCAATATACATGAGAACCTCTTCTGGGCATTCATCTATAACGTCATAGGCATCCCCCTTGCAGCCGGCCTCTGGATACCCATAACAGGCTGGACGCTTCAGCCTATGTTCGGAGCGGCAGCGATGTCTCTCTCAAGCTTCTGCGTCGTAAGCAACGCACTTCGGCTGAATCTGCTTGATATACACAGTGTGAAGCATGACAGAAGGATAAGGCGGAAAGCCGGAAGTAAAGACCTCGCCGGCACGGTTACCCTGCATATAAAGGGTATGATGTGCGAGCACTGCGAGGCAAGGGTGAAGAAAGCACTCGAATCACTGCCGCAGGTCTCCGGAGCGGAAGTAAGCCACAAGTCCGGAACAGCTGTTATCACACTCATGAGTGGGATATCCCGCAGTGAGCTTAAAAAAACAGTCACAGATGCAGGCTACAGGCTCCTGAAAACTGAATAGCGAAAAGGCTTTGTCAACCAAATGCAAATTAATGGTTGACAAAGCCTTTCTTGTGTGTTATAATATGATACAGTTCCACACAGGAGGTATATTATGGAAAATGTATCATCAAAAAAGCTGTTCAATACCCGTGAACTTGTCATCACAGCCTTTATGGCGGTGATACTCGCTGTCTGCTCGTGGATAGAGATACCCACAGCGGTGCCGTTCACGTTACAGACCTTTGCAGTCTATCTGTCTCTGCTTCTTCTCGGCGGCAGGAACGGATTGCTCTCCATAACTGTATTCGAGCTTCTCGGACTGGTGGGAATACCTGTGTTTGCAGGCTTTACCGGAGGCGTCGGAGTATTCCTCGGTACTACAGGAGGATATCTTGTCGGCTTCTTCTTCATAGCGCTGATATACTGGCTCGCCGAGAAAATACCGGTACAGAACAAGCTGGCAGAGAGCATCATAAAGATAGCGGCGCTGCTCGTAGGCACAGCAGTCTGCTACGCCTTCGGTACATTCTGGTTCATGAAGGTATACACAGCAAAGACTGCCGCTGTTGACTTCGCCACAGCCATAAGCTGGTGTGTTACGCCTTTTGTTCTGTTTGATATGCTCAAGCTTGCTGCAGCTTTTCTGATAAGCGGAAGGATAAAAAAGTATGCAAAGCTGTAAGCTGAGGCCGCATCACGGCCTGTGTATCCGTTTCTTTGAGAACAAGGGCTACAGCGACAGCTTCACGGGAAATATGGCGGAGGTGATCCGCTTTCTTGCTGAGGAAGATCCGGAGATAGCAATAACTATGGGCGCGGACTGTATCTGTTCACCGTGCCCCGAGCTTTCAGCGGGGCGCTGTTCGTTATCCGGTATGGCAGCCGGATATGACGAAAAGGTCATGGAGATATGCGGACTGACATACGGTCAGCGTATGCGCTGGAGCAGTTTTCAGGAGACCGTCAGGGTGTGTATAACAGATGCCGGCAGATTATATGAGGTCTGCGGAGACTGCCGCTGGTACGGCATATGCGGGAATAAATAAAAGGGCGCTGCTGCGCCCTTTTGTGTTATCTTACTCTCTGAAAAGCCTGCCCTGCCAGGTATCAAGTTCCGCGAGCCTTTTGTCTATACCTCCGAGCACGGCTATCTTGTCGGCACTCCACATGGGTGCAATGAGCTTTTTCTTGTCTCCGTCGCCGGTTATCCTTTCTATCACGGTCTCAGGCGGAAGCACTTCAAGCTGCTTTACTATGATATCCGTGTACTCCTCACGGGAAAGCAGTGATATCTCTCCGGCTTCGTACATTTCCGCAAGCCTTGTGCCGCGTATCACATGGAGCATCTGCAGCTTGACTCCGTCCGGATGAAGAAGTCCCGCCTGTCGGGCTGTCTCAGCCATCATATCTCCGTCCTCGCCGGGAAGTCCGTTGATGATATGCAGGCATACCCTTATCCCTTTGTCCTTGAGCCTGTTGTAGCCTTCAAGGAAGACGCTGTGCGGATAGCCGCGGTTTATCCTCTCTATAGTTGTATCGTGTACGCTCTGAAGTCCGAGCTCGACAGTGAGCGCTGTCTTCTTATTGAGCCAGCACAGTACCTCCATAACCTCATCAGGAAGGCAGTCCGCTCTTGTTCCTATTGAAATACCGGCAGTATGCGGGAATGCAGCGGCCTCGCTGTAGAGCTCCCTGAGCCGTTCCGCCGGAGCATAGGTGTTGGTGTTCGCCTGATAATACGCTATTACAGGTACATCGCCGTTCTTTGCGGAAATCCTTTCGTACTCCCTGGCCAGCTGTTCCGTGACGCTCAGCCCGGAGGTCGTGAAATATCCGCTTCCGCCGTCACAGAAGATACATCCTCCTGTGCCGCAGCTGCCGTCGATATTCGGGCATGAAAAGCCGCAGTCAAGAACCGCCTTGAAGAGCTTTCTGCCATATACAGTACGGTAATGGTAGTTGAGTGTGTGATATCTCTTGTTGTCACAGGAATAAGGAAAAGGGCTTGTATGCATTCTGTTCACCTCCGGTATCAGCTATCCTATCTTACCATGTATGAAGATGAAAGTCAAATTCTTTCTCCGGAAGACTGACAGACTATTGACAATCTTCCTGTAAAGATGTACAATCATATTATAGACCTGTAAGTCCGGAGGGGATAATATGAAGGATAATATAATACTTATCGGTATGCCCGGTGTCGGGAAGAGCACCGTGGGTGTCATACTTGCAAAAGTCCTCGGCTGCAGCTTTATAGACACGGATCTTGTCATACAGGAGAAAGAGGGCAGGAAACTCCGTGATATCATCGAAGCAGAGGGCATAGACGGCTTTATCGCAGCCGAGAACAGAGTGTGCTCACAGCTTGATGTACACAAGTCTGTCATTGCCACGGGCGGCAGTGTAGTCTATGGCAGGGAGGCCATGAAACATCTGAAGTCCATAGGTACCGTTGTCTACCTGAAGCTTGAATACCGCAAGCTGAGATATCGTCTGGGCAATATAAAGAACAGGGGAGTGGTCATCCGCAGCGGCCAGACCTTGTCCGGCCTGTACCGGGAAAGAACTGTCCTGTATGAAAAATATGCAGATATTGTCATTGACGAAACAGGCTGCGGAATAGAAAAAACTGTCAGAAAAATAACTGAAGCACTGGATAATAACTGATGCCTTTGTACGATATGCACAATAGAAGACTATGAAAAGCGCTGATTTGCACAATCTTCTGTTCTGTACAAAAAACATCTTTGACAAATTCTGCTTTTTGTGATATACTATAATGTAGATTATTGTAATTAATCAGTTATTGGATCAGGTCTGCCAAAGATTTAACCTAACCAGCGGATGAGGATCCGGAAAGGACGAACTATGTCTAAAATAATTGCAGTTACATCAGGTAAGGGCGGCACCGGCAAGTCAACTGTCTGTGCAGGACTCGGATATGCTCTCGCAAAGCAGGGACGCCGTACACTCCTTATCGAGCTGGATTTCGGTCTCAGATGTCTTGACATCATGTTCGGCATCGAGGACACTATCAAATACGACCTGGGCGACGTTCTCGCCGGAAGAAAGCAGGCACTTGATGCCGTTGCTTCCGTACCAATGGCGACCAATCTCAATCTTCTCTGCGCTCCCAAGACACTTACCAGCGTCAAAGCTGAGCAGATAGTAGAGATATGCCGTTCCGTAAAGAAATACTTCGATTACATCATCATTGATACCGGCGCAGGTATCAACTCTCATGTATTCGATATTGTTGAACAGGCAAATCTTATCCTTGTTGTATCTACTCCGGATCCTGTATGTATCAGAGACGCAGGACTTATGTCCGATGAGTTCTATAACAGAGGCAACAAGAGCCAGAGACTTATCATCAACAAGATCAGCAAGAAGGTCATCGGCGACAAGCTCGTTACAAACCTTGACGAGATCATCGACAAGGTAGGCGTTCAGCTTATCGGTGTTATACCGGATGACTTCAAAGCCACAGTTGCTACCGGAAAGGGTACGCCTATCCCAACTGATTCCGATGCACTCAAGGCATTTGACGCCATCTCCAAGAGACTGGACGGAGAATTTGTTCCCCTTACTATAAAAACCTCTTAATACTACCGCTTAGCGGGGAAAGGACAGATATTATGAAGATCGCCATAATAGCACATGATGCAAAGAAAGAACTGATGGTACAGTTCTGCAGCGCTTACTGCGGAATCCTGTCCAAGCATTCACTGTTAGCTACAAATACGACCGGTAAGCAGGTAAGTGAGGCTACCGGACTTCCTATCAAGCGTTACCTCAGCGGCAGAGGCGGAGCAGAGCAGATAGTTGCCCTCCTCTCATGCAACGAGGTAGATATACTGCTGTTTTTCAGGGATCCTATCAATCCCAAGGCAAACGATGTCAACGACATGAACCTTCTCAGGCTCTGTGATGTCCATAATGTTCCTGTAGCCACAAATATCGCCACTGCCGAGGCACTTATCCTCGCACTTGAGAGAGGCGACCTTGACTGGCGTGAGGGCGGCGCTTCTCCTATCTGAGAAGCTGACAGCAGATAATAATAAACTGTCCCTGATCAAGGGACAGTTTTCATGTATATATAAGGAGAGATCATATGGCACTTAATATCAAAAGACCGAACGGAACTGAGGACGTAATCCCGAGAGACGTTCACAAATGGCATACTATAGAGAAGATAGCCCGCGAGACTGCCGAGAGCTATGGCTTCGGAGAGATAAGGGTACCTACCTTTGAGAATACCGATCTCTATCTGCGCTCTGTTGGCGAGACCACTGACGTTGTGCAGAAGGAAATGTATACCGTTATGGCCAAGGAGACGAAGTTCACCCTTCGTCCGGAGGGCACTGCCGGAGTTATCAGAGCGCTGCTCCAGAACGGACTTCTCAACGAAGCGCTTCCTCAGAGAGTATACTATACCCTTTCATGCTTCCGCCATGAGAGACCTCAGGCTGGAAGACTCCGTGAGTTCCATCAGTTCGGCCTCGAGATGGCCGGCAGCGATTCACCTGCAGCAGATGCTGAGATAATCTCTCTTGCCTCTACTATACTCAGACGCCTTGAGATAAAGAATGTAAAGCTTCTTATCAACTCCATAGGCTGTCCGACGTGCCGTGCAGAGTACCACAAGGCTCTCAGAGAGTATTTCGGTGCACACAAGGACAAGCTCTGCGGCACCTGCCATGAGAGACTTGAGAAGAACCCGATGCGCCTTCTTGACTGCAAGGTGCCCGAGTGTCATGAGATAGGCAAGGACGCACCTATAATCCTCGATTATCTCTGCGATGAATGCCGTGATCACTTTGAGAAACTGAAGTTATACCTTGATACACTTGAGATAGAGTACAGCATCGATCCGAGGATAGTAAGAGGTCTTGACTACTACACCAAGACTGTATTCGAGTTTGTCACCACAGAGATCGGCGCACAGGGCACTGTCTGCGGCGGCGGACGCTACGACGGACTTATTGAGGAACTCAGCGGACACCATGTTCCGGCACTCGGCTTTGCTATGGGTATTGAAAGACTCCTTCTTGTTATGGAGAAGCAGGGCTGTGATTACCTCACACCCAGAAGGTGCGAGCTCTATCTTGCAGCGATGGGCGATGAAGCCTATACGGTATGTCTGAAGCTTGCAAAACAGGTGCGTGAGTACGGTTACTATGCAGAGTATGACGTAATGGACAGAGGCATCAAGGCACAGATGAAGTACGCCAATAAGATAGGCGCAGCTTTCACTGTTGTTATCGGTGACAATGAGATATCAGAGGGCAAGGCAAAGCTCAAGGATATGGAGTCGGGAGAGGAGCATGATATACCCCTTAACGACAAATTCCTCGGCACCTTTGACAGCTACTATGTCGATAAGATAATGAACGTATTTGATGATATGGAGAATCCCATTCCCCTGTAATACTGATAAAAAAGCCCGCAGAGTTTTCTGCGGGCTTTCGTTATTATTCAAGGTATTTGCGGAATGCGTTATACACTCTCTGATTGTCGAAGGTAAAGGAAGCGGGGGAAGGATATTTCCTGTTCACGATGACAATTCCGTCTGCAGCGCCGATCTCAACGTTGTCAACAGTCTTTGACATAGCGTGAGGAGGGATAGACTTCAGTGCGGGGGAATAATGGAAGAGCTTCCTGCTGATGGAGAACATATACTCAAACTCGCTCTGAAGAGCAGCGAGATGATCGCTGTCAGTGATGTATCTGTATTCAGCCTTGTCCTCAAATCCCCTTGCACAGCATGAATCTATGCAGCCCACGCCGGGAGCCATGTAGAACAGTCTGCCGAAAAGCTCACCTACAGGTATGGTAGAGAAGTAAGAATCTATAAGTCCGCTCATATACATTGGCATCCATGAATTGATGCCTGCCAGCATCTCAAGGTTGTCGCGCTGGATATAGTGTATGATGCGGATCCTGATATTGTGAGAGAGACATTCCTTCAGCAGGCTGAGCCATGTGTGATGGAATTCGCCGATAGACCAGGAGATACCCTGATCGGAGTAAAGGTATATCTTTTTGCAGCCGCTTCTGACTGCATCATGAACAAGGCGTGCAAAAGCCTGCCTCATACCTTCAATGCCGAAGTAGGAAGGCTTTACGGTATCATTGTTTAATTCTGCGTCGGATACAGCGCCGGTCAGCATTTTATTTGAATAGGAACCGCAGTTGTTGATGCTCTCAAGTATCTTCTTGATATATACAGCCTCAGTACCTGTCGAGCAGTCGAGCAGCCAAGAGGAAACGATAGCTCCAACAGTATCATTGTTGATGGTGTCTATCGGTACAGTAGTGAGTTCGGAGAGCCTGTATCTCTTGCCGATATCGATTATCTTCTTTCCGAGTGAGTCTCCCAGCTCAGTGAGCATACGTGACTGTCTTTTCAGAGTTCTTGATCCCTTGCGTATGCGGCTGATATAGGAGGGGTCAACGCTCAGTGCATCGCTCAGCTCCTTGTTGGAAGTGCCGGAAAGGGAAATAAGCGCATCGAGCTTGTTCGTGAACACTCTCGATTTCTCGGAGATATCCGCAGCGCTGTCGGGGATGATGTCAGATGATTCGTACATCCAGCGCAGTACTTCCTCAGTATTGAATTTGTTTGACTGCTTGTCATCGATACCCATTGTGTTTCTGAGTATGTTTTCGCAGTGGTTGATGTCCGCAAAGGTACAGATGGCATTAGCGAGCCTGTGCATTGCGGATGTATTCATTTTCGGGACTCTTTCGCCGCTTCTGAGACGGCTGATATATGACGGAGCACAGTCCGCCAGTTTGGATATATCTGTGTTGGAGGCACCTACTGATTCAATAAGTACGCTCAGTCTTTCGCTTAACAATGGTATCACCTCGTCAACATTATATCATGATTGGCACAATTTGTCAACATTGTCGGAGTGAAATATTAAGAAAAAGGAGTGAAAAGCGCAGGGACGTGAATCCCTGCGCTCTGTTTTGGGTATTTACTTGATAAGTCCGAGACCCCAGATGGTGAAGCTGCCGCTTCCTGAGATGGAAACACTGAGCTCGCCGGAGTTATCCTGATAGTAGCCGATCTCAGCATCAGGACCGCCCCAGGTGTACTGCTTGTTGCCGTTTATCTTGGTGGTCTTGCCGTTAACTGTGAAGTCGATGCTTCCCATACCGCTGCTGTTTGCCTTGAATACCACGATGAAGCCCTTGCCAGTGGTCTTGAAGGTCATGGGGCTGCCGCCGTTAAGAGTATAGGAGTAGGGGAGTGAGTTGTAGCCTGTGCCTGCTGACCATGAGCCTGCATTGAAGTTGTCAAGAGTCTTGGGATCAACATTCACACAGGTTGAGTACTCTCTGCCGTAAGCAGCTGTGGAAGGCATGGTGTAAGAAGCTGAACGGTTCTCAGTCTTCATAGCCTGACGTACATAGTAAGCCATGCAGTCTGCAACGAGCTGACCGCCCTTAGCGTGGGGGTGATATTCGTCGTTGAAGTAATCACCGGGCTGGAGGAATCCTGAGTTGAATGCCTTTGTAAGAGCATCATCCATGCTGATTATCGGGATATCCAGAGCCTTGCCGATCTTTACCATCTGATCCTGGCTGGAGAAACCGCCCTTGGCACGGTGGATAAGGATGATTACAGCAGGTTCGTTGGGGAGATCGAGGAACTTCTTGCATACGCTCTCAAAGGACTTCTTGTAGCTGATATCCTCGTGGTCATTTACTGAGAACTCAACAACAACGATATCAGGGTTCTTGCTTACGATATCCTTTTCACTGCGGACGAGACCTACAACTGAGGAAGTACCGGAGAGACCGGCATTAACTTCTGTGAAGCCGCCCTTTGCGAAGGTGTTCTTCAAGTAATTGGAGAAAGGAGAACTGTAGTTCTTGCCCTCTGTGATAGAGCCGCCGAGATAAGCGACTGTCAGGGGAGAACCGTCCTCAGCGGCCTCAAGCTTCTTTGTAAGACGGTAGGTATTGCCCATGCTGTTGATAGAGCTTCCGTAGAAGTTGAGCCAGTCAGAGGAAGCGGTCTCCTGATAGGTATCCCACTTGTTCTCCTTCTGAGGCTGTGCAACTACCTCAAACTGCTTGATCTTGCCGAGGAGGAAGTTTGAGAGCTGTACTGCATCGTTGACCTCTGGCTTGCCGCTGTTGTCAACGTCAGCAGCCTTCTGGTTGTTTGTGCCGGAGAAGCTGCCTGTAAGGCCCTTGCGCATTGCAACCATATCGAAGGCATCAACTGTGCCGTCCAGGTTTACGTCGCCGGGAATGATCTTGCCGGGCTGTGCGGGAGGATCGGTCTGCTGGGGAGTATCGATAACGGGAGGCTCGGGACCTTCCACAGATACGCCCTGGGGAGCTCCGATGGCCTCATCGATGTAGAAGCTTGTGTTCGTATCGCTGGTCTCAACGTAGATCATAGCATCAGAGGCATCCTCGGGGATGCAGTAGCTCAGGTTCTTGAGCTGTACCCAGTTGCCGGCAGTCGTAGTAGCCGTAGCGATATTGGCGTAGTGCGCCTCGTTGTCGGAGCCTGTGTACTGGAGGGTGAGCTTGAATTCCTCAGTGGGCTCGCCTGTTGTGTACATGGCGTCAACGCTGAAGCTGTATGTAACGCCGGGCTTGAATACTCTCAGGTTGAGGTTCTTCTGAGCGCCGTTCCATGAAGAAGTTCTTCCGTCGCAGTAGAGTGAATTGCTGCCTGCGTACTTGGCACCTGAGGACTGATCAACTGAAGCGGCGCCTCTGCCGGTCCAGCTGTCTGTACCGGATTCGTAGGTATCGTGGAAGTAGTAGCCGTTCTCGTCAACTACTTCAGCAGGTGAAGTGCCTGCGCCCTCGAGTGATACAACGAAGGTGGATACGCTCGATGCGGGGAGCTGTGACCAGAATCCGCTGCCGGAGTATTCCATATTCTCGGTAGCTGCGATATTCTCGCTTCCGGAAGTTCTGTAGCGGTCAACATCGATGATGCTCTCGCCGCTGCCGAGCTTGAACTCCTGGGTTACTTCTGTGGTATTCTTATTGATGGCAACGATAGTTACCTGATGATTGTCGTTCTTGTATGCGGATACAAGTACGTTATTGGTGGGTGACTCTGTACAGTCAACACGTACATCTCCGGGGCGTACCCACTTGGAGAACTGAGCCATAGCGTAGCCTCTCTTGGATATCTTTCCTGTATCCCAGAGGAAGCCGTACTGACGTCTTACATACCACCAAACATAAGCGTTCATGTTGCCTACAACCATGGCGTTGTGTATGTTCTCTGCTACCTGTACGCCTTCCGGCCAGCGGTCTGCGGAATTGGCATCGCTGTTGGGGACGTATACCTCTGTCATCCAGATATCCTTGCCTGTCTTTTCAAGAGCAGGGAAGTCCATGGCGTTTCTCTGTGTACCGTAGAAGTGGGTACCGAACATATCGCAGTTTGCCATAGCCTTTGAGTTCTGGAGGATAGCATTGTAGTAGTTCTTGTTGTAGCTGAAGCTTTCGGGAGACATCAGCTTTGTGCTTGTGCCTGCTATAACGTCCTTACCGTAGTTGGCGATGAAGTTTGCAGCACGGTCGGGAGACCAGTAGGTCCACTCACCTGACCAGTCAGGCTCGTTCTGTACAGAGATGGCATTGAGCTTAATGCCCTCTCCGTCACAGTACTTGATGAAGTCGTTGAGGTGCTTGGCGTAGTCTGCCTCTCTGCCGTTGGAGAGGACGTAGAGACCGCCGTTCGGTCCGCCGGAACCTGATGAACGCATTGAAGAGGGGGGATTCCACGGCGTAGCGAAAACTGTGGCGCCTAAAGCCTGAGCTCTCTTCGCTGTGGGAATGGCGTTCTTCCATGCGTTCCTGTCATCGCTTACGAAGATACGCAGAATGGTGAGGCCGAGTTCGTCAGGACCGTTACCGAATGCTGTCTGTACCTGTGAGGCGGTCATATCACCGGTTGTATTGGCGGTAAGATTTACGCTCTGCCATTCCGGGTGGTTCATTCCGCCGAAACCACGGATGGTCTGATACTCAGTAGTTGTATCTACAACTACAGCGCCGGCTGCGGTTGACACTACTGCCGGAACAGAGGGTATAGCGGCAGTACAGCATACAGCTGCCAAAAAAGCTGCTGCTGTCTTTTTGATTGTCATATAGATCAGCTCCTTAAATTAATGTTTAAAGAAAATTATTCCTTTAATATATTATACACAAAAAATCCACTTTTGTCAAGTTAATTTCAGCTGTTTTTCTCGGACGATAGAAAAAATATGTCTGCGATGATATTATTGTGATATCAGCAAAGCGTAATTGTGCAATTTAGGGCATAAAAATTATATTTTCAAAACGATACCATATAGCATCAACTTAACTAAATAACAAGAAAATTATAGTTTTTAGGATTATATTGCGCTGATTTTTCTGTGAGTTGTCTGTACCTTTGTACAAAAAAATCCCGGAAGTAGTAATACCACTTCCGGGAAAGTTGTCTGTTCAAATAAGGTCTCTGATCAATAGTTCTCGCTTCTTACTTCAAAGTAGCTCTGCGGGTGGTGGCATACAGGACATACCTCGGGAGCCTCAGTGCCGACTACGATATGACCGCAGTTTCTGCACTCCCAGATAGTAACGCCGGCCTTCTTGAATACCTCCATGGTCTTGATATTCTCAAGAAGCTTGCGGTAACGCTCCTCATGAGCCTTCTCGATAGCAGCAACGCCTCTGAACTGAGCAGCCAGGTCTGTGAAGCCCTCTGCCTCAGCGTCCTTAGCGAAGCGCTCGTACATATCTGTCCATTCGTGGTTCTCACCCTCTGCTGCAGCAAGGAGGTTCTCCTCTGTTGTGCCGATACCGCCGAGAGCCTTGAACCAGAGCTTTGCGTGCTCCTTCTCGTTCTCTGCAGTCTGGAGGAAGATGGCAGCTATCTGCTCATAGCCGTTCTTCTTGGCAACAGAAGCGAAGTAGGTATACTTGTTGCGTGCCTGTGACTCGCCTGCGAAGGCCTCCTGTAAGTTCTTCTCTGTCTTTGTGCCGGCATACTTGTTTGCGGGAACTGTCTCCTCAACAGGCTCAAATACGCCTTCCTTCTTGCACTTGGGGCACTGAGCGGGAGCTGTATCAGCCTCGACCTCGTAGCCGCAGATCTTGCATCTGAATTTCATAGTTTAATACCTCCGTTTTATAGATTTATTATGTCTCTCTTGTTATGTAATATACAGCCGGAGCTTGTCCGGCGTTATACCTTAGTCCTCGTCCTCGCCCTGAGCGAACTGGCTCTCATGTCTTGTGAAGAAGTCAGTCCTGGGCGGCAGGAATTTCAGCTTGTGGCCTTCGCCTGCAAAATAGCTGACAGGCTCAAGGATAGTATCCCATGACCATATCCTCTCGTCGACGTTGAGATACTCACGGAGCTTCTCTGTGCCGAAGGGAGCCATAGGATGGAGAAGGATGCCAGCGATACGGATTATGTAGAACAGGTTTGCAAGAGCCTGATCCAGCTGATCCTGCGGCTGATCCTGATCCTTCAGAGCCTTAGCCATGTACTTGCTTCCGTTTCTTATATAGGTATCAAGTACGTAGGTGCACTGATGGAAAGCGAACTTTGACATATGTCTCTCGTACTCGAGAACAGCCTTCTTTGCCTCCTCCACGAACTTCTCCTCGGGTGCGGCCTTCGGGAGATCGCCGTCAGAATACTTCTGGATGGTATAGAAAGCGGTCCTTATCATACGGTTGTATACATTTGAGAGGAGAAGTCCGTCCTTTACAACGGGATCTGCCTCATCGGGCTTAGCCTCCGGATTGAGGGGCTTCGGCATGAAGCTTACGGAGCGCTGTCCGAGACCGAGGCCGAGCCAGTGCATACGGAGCTGCTCGGGAGTGTAGTAGCTGAGCAGGTCATCAGCCATAGGCGGCTTTACTGCGCCGGAGCTTGAAGCCTTCTTGTCAAGGAAGAGGATATGGTGGTTGGCAATGATGACAGGCATCTGGAGCTCGCCCTCCTCCGGAAAGGCTGTCTTTTTCTCTGATTCCTGCTGTGCCATCCACATAGCCGGCTCTGCGATGCCGTAGAAGTAGATATTGTCCTGTCCGATGAACTGATATACACCTGATTCCTTGCTGCACCAGTAGTCCTTCCACTCCTCGCGGCTCCTGCCCTCTGCTTCGAGGTAGGTCTGTGTGAAGGAGATAGGTGCCCAGAGAGATTCCGGCCATACCCATACAGTCAGACCGTCAAGGCCTTCCATAACGGGCGCAGGTACGCCCCACTCGATATTACCGGTAAGACGGAAGGGAACGAGAGTCTTTCCTGTACGGAAGCGGATGCCGTTGTTGGTGAGTATACGGCAGGCATCATCACAGTCGGAAAGAGTCTTGAATTCGATAGTGAACGAGGGTTTCTTCGGCTCCTCTAGGTAGTTGTGCTCCGGCATGGAGTCCTTTATGGAGAAGTACTTCTCCTCAAAGTCACGCTTTACGTATATTACCGGCGGCTTGAGGAACTCATCTATAGTCTTCCACACAACTGGACGAATATCCTTGCGCTTCTTGATATCCTCTATCCATTCCTTCATCAGCTCCTCGTAGTCACGGAGCTTGAAGTACCAGTTAGTAACAGGCTTCATGGAGGGCTTCTCACCTGTGAGCGTGCTCACGGGGTCAACGAGGTTCTCCGGCATATACTGATGACCGAGGTCGCATTCGTCTGCATAGCCCTTCTCGGAGTTACAGCCCTCTACAGGACATTTTCCGATTACCTGTCTGCCGTTGAGGAAGCAGCCTGCCTTCTCATCGAAGAACTGCATTGTGGTTATCTTGTTGAGCTGTCCCTTCTTGTAGAGCGAGCTGATGAACCAGTCTGTCACCTCAGCGTGTATCTCCTTTGAGCGTCCGAGACCGGAGGCGGCGAAGAGATTCGGTGAGATGCCGTAAGCCTTGAGAGTCTCCTCCTGTTTGTCGTGATTGCGCTGAACGAAATCTGTAAGAGAGCCGCTGAACTCGCCGTTCTTGCATTTTACTCTCCAGCTCTCAGCAATAGGGGAGCCGTAGCAGTCCGTTCCGCCCACGAAGATAACGTTCTCCTTGCCTATCCTGTCACGCATGAAGCGGGCGAAGGTGTCTGCAAAGACGAACATACCGCCCACATGACCGAAGTGGAGCTCCTTGTTTCCATAGGGCATACCGCCTGTTATAACTGCACGCTTCGGGAATACCGGACGGGGTATCTCGAAGGGCTTGTTGTTATTCTTTTCTTTTGACATATCAACTGTCCTTTCAGTATGTTATATTACAGCTCCGTAAGGAGCGTTGTTTATTAAGCTGTCAGCCTGAATATCACCCATATCACAAGATAGTGCAGGGGATAGAAGGCGTAGAAGAACCATTTTGTGAATACCGGATGCTTTCCTTTTTTACCGCTGTAGAAAACGGTCATGCAGAGGTAGGCTGCCACCATTGCGGCAATGCCTGTAACTGCGCGAAGAAAAACAGTGTGTGCAGGAAAAGCGCGTGCAATCGAAACGGTTTCAACAATATTCGAGGCAAGCACAAGTATCATATACAATATAAAGCGTGTCTTCGGCCTTTCCCGGAAAATATGGAGCGTCAGTATGAATAATACGCCGAATACCATCCATTCCGATTTCAGCAGCACCGTGGCAGCATCGCAGAGCAATGCAAGTCCGGCTCTCTGCCATAGCTTCAGCCTGCTTTCCCATGCCATTATCGCCAGAAGGCCGAGCAGCAGCGTGAAGATGACATTGAAGGAGCGCCAGCCGTTTATCTTATTGAACAGCAGCCACTCGAAGGGCTGAGTTATGACGGCGAAGAGCAGCAGCCTGAGGGCGTATTTCTTCCGGTCGCGGGTGTATCTGTAACCGTCTGCGATAAAGAAGAACATGACCGGCGGGCAGAATACCGCTACTTCCTCCAGCACCAGCTTCCATGCAGGCAGCCTGAGAAAAGCCATGGGTTCATCAGCAAATCTGAGCATATTGAGCCAGGAGATAAGATGTCCGACGAACATCAGTCCAAGGGCGATATACTTCATCATATCGCGGTCAAATATCTTCAGCTTATGTCTGTCCATATGTTCCTCCGTCAGTAGTCCGATTAAAACTGTAACTTGTAATATTATAACATATTACAGAAGATAATGCAAGGGCTTGCAGCTTAATAATTGAATACATTCACATCCTGCGGCAACTGTACCTTTTTTTATAAGTTTTAAATGCTTCTTGATATTGCTGCCGGTTTGTGATAGAATAGAGTATATAATACTGCGTGATCAGGTGAACACGGCAGACAGGAGGTCATTATGGACAAGACAGCAGCAGAAAAAAGAATAACCGAGCTTTCGGAGCTCCTTGACAAATACACATATCAGTATTACGTCCTCGATAACCCGGAAGTAAGCGACTATGAATTCGATATGCTCATGCAGGAGCTGAAAGGCCTTGAGGCAGAGCATCCCGACCTTATAAAGCCCACCTCTCCCACGCAGAGAGTAGGCGGCGAGGCTTCCGGCAAGTTCGAGAAGGTGACCCACGCCGTGCAGATGGCGAGTCTCCGTGACGTATTTTCCCTCGATGAGGTGGAGGCCTTCATGACGAAATGCCGTGAAGAGCTTTCCGATCCTGAGTTCTCCGTAGAAGCCAAGATAGACGGTCTTTCCGTATCCCTTGAATATGAGAACGGCGTGCTTGTACGGGGCTCAACCCGCGGCGACGGCTTCACAGGCGAGGATGTCACCGCCAATATCCGCACTATCCGCTCCATCCCCCTGAAGCTTACCTCCGCACCGGAGTTCATAGAGGTCAGGGGAGAGGTATATATGCCCCGCAGCAGCTTCTTTGAGCTTGTAGAGCAGCAGGAGCTCAACGGCGAGCAGCCCTTCAAGAATCCCCGCAACGCCGCTGCAGGCTCTCTGCGCCAGAAGGATCCGAAGATAACAGCCGGCAGAAAGCTGGATATGTTCATCTTCAACCTGCAGCAGCTCAGAGGAAAGGAGCTCTCCACACACGGCGAGACTCTTGAATACATGAAATCTCTTGGCTTCCGCACTATCCCCGGGTATAAGATATGCAAAAAGTTCGATGAGGTTAAGGCCGAGATAGACCGCATTGCAGTTGACAGGGCTGATTTCTCCTACGATATCGACGGCGTTGTCATCAAGGTCAATGACCTTGCACAGCGTGAACAGATGGGCGCAACCACCAAGACTCCCAAGTGGGCGGTAGCCTATAAGTACCCGCCGGAGGAGAAGGAGACAGTCCTCAGGGACATCGAAGTAAATGTGGGCCGTACAGGTGCCATCACCCCGACTGCCGTATTCGACCCCATACTCCTTGCAGGCACCAGCGTATCCCGTGCAGTTCTCCACAATCAGGATTTTATAAACGAGAAAGATATCCGCATCGGCGATACCATAGTAGTCCGCAAGGCCGGCGAGATAATTCCGGAGGTGCTCCGCTCCGTATCCCATGCGGAGGGCTCCGAGCCCTATAAGCTGCCTGAGGTCTGTCCCGTCTGCGGAACTCCCTCAGTCCGTGAGGAGGGTGAGAGCGTGCTCCGCTGCCCGAACGTTGAATGTCCGGCACAGCTTCTGAAGAACATGATACATTTCGCCTCCAAGAACGCCATGAATATAGACGGTCTCGGCGAGGCGAATATGCAGCTCCTTGTAGAGAGCGGCCTTGTGAAGTCTCCGGCAGACCTTTACGCTCTGAAAAAGGAAGACCTGCTCTCCCTCGACCGCTTTGCAGCGAAGTCTGCCGAGAATCTCATAGCGGCCATAGCAGCTTCAAAGACCGCAGGCTTCGAGCGACTCGTCCATGCCCTCGGTATAAGGAATATCGGCCAGCGTGCGGCAGTCCTCCTCTGTGAGAAGTTCACCGATATCGACAAACTTATGGCGGCAGGCACAGACGATGTCTCCTCAATAGAGGGCTTCGGCGACGTCATGGCAGAGAGCGTGGTAACAGCACTGCACGAGCCCCACATGACTGAGCTTATCGGAAAGCTGAGGGAAGCCGGAGTAGTAATGACCTACGAAAAGCAGAGCACGGGAGATGACCGCTTTGCAGGCCTGACCTTCGTCCTGACAGGCACCCTCCCCACCATGAAGCGTGACGAGGCACAGAAGCTGATAGAGAGCTTCGGCGGAAAGGTATCCGGCTCAGTATCAAAGAAGACCAGCTTTGTGGTAGCAGGCGAGGAAGCCGGCAGCAAGCTCGTCAAGGCACAGGAGCTGGGCATAGAGATACTCTCCGAGGCCGACCTTATCGAAAGGACGAAATGACCTGCGCTGAAGACTGATATCAATATATAAATACTGCCCCTGAGTACTATAAACACTCAGGGGCAGCCAGCTTGTCAAAAAACCTATATCAATTCAGTGGCCGCCCTGCAAGAGAGGACGGCTCCTAAGTTGATGTAATATTTTGACAGAGTGACGCCCCCGGAAGAACCCGGAGGCGTTTTATCATATCACATATATCAGAGAAGAGTAATGCCGTTCTCAGCGCACTTCTCAATCATCTCATCCGGCCATATAGAGGACTGTACCTCGCCGATATGAGCCTTGTTCAGCAGGAACATACAGAGTCTTGACTGACCGATGCCGCCGCCGATAGTCAGCGGGAGAGTGCCGTCAGCGATCATCCTGTGATAATCGTACTTCATCCTGTCCTCAGCGCCGCACTCGGCAAGCTGTGTCTTCAGTGAATCAGCATCTACTCGGATACCCATTGAGGATATCTCCAGTGAATCATCAAGCACCTCGTTCCAGAAGAGAATATCTCCGTTGAGTGACCAGTCATCATAGTCGGGAGCTCTTCCGTCATGCTTCTCGCCGCTGGAGAGCTTTCCGCCGATACCCATAAGGAATACGGTCTTGTGCTCCTTTGTGATAAGTCTCTCACGCTCATGGCCTGTCTTGTCGGGATACATATCCTCAAGCTCCTGAGTTGTTATGAAGTAGGGCTCGTCGCAGATATCTCCTGCAAGCTGTGGATAACGGAGGCTTACCTTTCTCTTGGTGAAAGCGATAGCCTTGACTACTGCTCTTACTGTGTCCTTGAGGAACTGTATGTTCCTCTGCTCCTTTGTGATGACCTTCTCCCAGTCCCACTGATCCACGAAGATGGAGTGGATATTGTCGGTATCATCATCACGGCGGATAGCGTTCATATCGGTATAGATGCCCTCACCTGCATTGTAGCCGTAGCGGTAGAGAGCCATTCTCTTCCACTTTGCCAGTGACTGTACTACCTCGCCCTCGCCGTCGATCTCCTTTATGGTGAAATCAACTTTGCGCTCAACGCCGTTAAGATCGTCGTTGATACCGCTTCCCTTGCGTACTATCAGCGGAGCCGATACACGGTCAAGGGTGAGAGCGAAGGACAGTGCCTGCTGGAAGATGTCCTTGATGTACTTGATTGCGTGCTGAGTTTCTCTGAGTGTGAGAGCTGATTTGTAGCCCTCGGGGATATACAGTGATCTTGACATATTGGTCACTTTCCTTTCGATAGAATTGATAATTAGAACAGAAAGCAGCGCCATTGATGCTTCCTGAGCATATATTTGTCAGAATGACAGTATCCTGATTATTTTTACTTTTCTGTCAGTGCGTATACCTATAAGATTAACAAACTCGCCAAGTCTGACGGAGGCTGCCTGATGAAGATAGATGTCCTGCCGGAACACACGGTAATCAAGCTTTACCATATCGTAGTACAGGACTGAATACTCATGGCCTACGACCTCTCTGAAAATGAAGCCCTTAATCTTGACGAACTCCCTTGCAGATGAAAGCCGGAGGATCTCTGTCAGGTACTTTAATGCAATAAGAACAGCTATCACTGCAAAAGCAAGTACTATGCACAGATACACCGTATACTCGCAGTGCCTGAATGCGGCAGCCAAAAGGCAGATAACCATGAAAGGCAGGCAGATGAGCAGCGACCTTATGTGCCGGATGAAAATATCATGCTTCATCAGCAGAAGCGTGTTCTTATCAAGGACTGAGTAATTTTCAGCAGTGATAAGCCGTTTCCTTACGTCGAGGGAGACTTTTCTGCGGTATTTTTTATCCTGATGTACATGATAAAGCCTGAGGCAAACGAACGGCAGAACAAAGATGATAAAAAGCCCTGCTGCAACTGGCATATTATCTGATAGAGCCGACTGTTCTCGGGAAGAGTATTACGTCACGGATATTAGCCATACCTGTTGTATACATGATAAGTCTCTCGAAGCCGAGACCGAATCCGCCATGAGGTACGCTGCCGTACTTGCGGAGATCGAGGTAGTCGCTGTAGAGATCGAGGTTCATGCCTCTCTCCTCCATAGCATGAAGGAGCTTGCCAAGATCAGCCTCACGCTCGCTGCCGCCGATGATCTCACCTACGCCGGGAACGAGGAGGTCAACAGCTGCAACTGTCTTTCCGTCGGGGTTCTGCTTCATGTAGAAGGACTTTATCTCCTTGGGGTAGTCTGTAACGAATACAGCCTTCTTGAATACCTTTTCGGAGATGTATCTCTCATGCTCTGTCTGGAGGTCGCAGCCCCACTCTACCGGGTATACGAAGTCCTCGCCGGATTCCTGGAGGAGCTTTATAGCCTCTGTATAGGTGACTCTTGCAAAGTCATGGGAGATGAGCTCCTCAAGACGAGCCTTGAGGCCCTTCTCAAAATGAGCATCGAAGAAATCTATCTCATCGGGGCACTTCTTCAGAAGGTCGCCGATAACGTACTTCAGCATATCCTCAGCGAGCTCGATGACGTCGTCAAGCTCCATGAATGCCACCTCGGGCTCTATGTGCCAGAATTCAGCAAGGTGCTTGGGAGTGTTGGAGTTTTCGGCACGGAATGAAGGACCGAAGGTGTATATCTTTCCGAAGGCGGTAGCGCCCATCTCTCCTTCAAGCTGTCCGGAAACTGAAAGTCCTGCCTTCTTGCCGAAGAAGTCATTTGCGTAGTACTCCTCCTCGGATTTGTATTCTGTATTGTATCCGATAGTTGTTACCTGGAACATCTCACCTGCACCCTCGCAGTCGCTGCCCGTGATAAGGGGAGTGTTTACATATACGTAGTTGTGGCTCTGGAAGTAGGCGTGAATAGCCTGAGCGAGCACTGAACGTACTCTGAATACAGCGTTGAAGGTGTTCGTCCTGCCTCTGAGGTGGGGCATGGAGCGGAGGAATTCAAGGGTATGGCCCTTCTTCTGGAGGGGATAGTCTGTGGGGCAGTCGCCGAGTATCTCAATGCCTGCGGGAGTTGTGTTCAGCTCAACTGTGCCGTTTCTTCCCTCAACAGCGGTACCGACTACCTTTACGGACATACCTACACGGGGCTCCTTATAGTCGCCCTCGCCCTTCTCAACAACTACCTGGATGTTCTTAAGGGAGGTTCCGTCGTTTACCTCAACGAAGGCAACGCTCTTGGAATTTCTCGATGTGCGTACCCAGCCGCATACTGTAGTCTCCTTGCCGATGTAGGAGGCGGCGTCAGTGATGATGTCTTTGATGTCTGTGTGCTTCATGATATCATTTCCTTTCTGGTAAGTGTTCAGGACGAAAAAAGCTCCCGTCCCTGAAAAACAGGACGAGAGCATAATTACTTATACTTCCGTGGTACCACCTGAATTACCGCCTTGATGCGGAGGCTTACGCCACACAAAAAGCAGTCACTTTTGTCCGCTGTAACGTGCAGATCACGGCGCACCTACTTACCCTGCAAGAGCTTTCAGCCTGCTGCTCTGAAGTGTTATTCACACAGGCCCTTCTGTACGGATCCCACCATTTCCGTACTCTCTGTGAGCGGATTCCTGAGCTACTTCTCTTCGTCATTGCATTTTATGGGTATATTCTACCACCTTTCAACCCGTTTGTCAAGGCTTTTTTGAAAAAAAGTCCTACCACATCTGCGGCGTTGACTCCTGTGCGGTGACTCCGGCGGACAGGCAGCGGGGGCGCTGCCCCCACACCCCTGCCAAAGAGGCATAGCCTCTCTGGACTCTCGTTTCAAAATCCCTCCTGCCCATGAATGGGCAGGAGGGATTTTGCAGTGGGATTCCTAAGGGACTTGTCCCTTAGGCGGGAGTTTGAGGGCAGAGCCCTCAATACCTGTCTGTCAGAGGTACCATATAGAAAGTGATCGACGCAGATGTGGTCGGAATATAGACAAACGGGAAGAAATATGTTATAATACTTTATAAAGGCTTTTGTGAGCCGTATCCTCAGATGAAGGAGTGACCGGAATGAAAAGGAAGATCCTATTATGTATATTATCTGCCGTACTTATGGCAGGCCTTACCGGGTGCACGCTGAAGGAGCGTGACGAGTATGAGGTGACAGTAAATACGGAAGTACCGCCAAAGATGCTGTTTCTCGGTGATTCGATAGCGGCAGGCTACGGACTTGAAGGCTATACGTCCTCAGATGTCTACAACTGTGCTTCCTATCCGAATATACTTGCAGAGGAGTACAAGGCAGAGCTTGCGGATGAATGCGGCCATACCATGGTAAACCGCGCTGTATCCGGCCTGACTTCAGCACAGCTCCTTGAGCAGATAAAAAGCGGTGATCTGGACCGTGACCTCCGGAGCTCTGACGCGGTGATAATATCCATCGGCGGAAATGATATGCTGGATATCATGCTTGATGTTCTTTCAAGCTGCGGTGTATCGGAGACGGGCGAATTTGATATCAACAATTTAAATCTGTTCAGTGCAGCCGCCGCCATATATGGTATGGGCGGACGTATCGACACAGCTCTGTCCGGTTTTGAGACTAATCTCAAGGAGATATCGGCAGAACTCAACGCACGCACCGATGCAGAGCTATACGTGCAGACTCTCTACAATCCGCTGGAATACTACAGCGATATCCAGATAGCGACTGATTTCTCCTGGGAGAAGCTCGATGCCTTCAATAACCTTATCTACAGGCATTCACAGGATCCCGGGAGCGGCTATCATGTTGCCGAGGTGGCAGAGCGTTTCCGTGGACATAACGGTGAACTGACAAATATCGCAAAATTTGATATCCACCCGAACCCGAACGGACATAAGGCTATAGCAGAAGTGGTTGACGCCTCTCTCCGTGCTACCGGATTCTCTTATACAAAGACAGAACTGGGTGAGGAACATCTGACAGAAGCCGCCTATGATCTTATACGACTCGGCGTGGGATGCGGTATAGTGCTGCTTCTCATTATCGCACTCCTCATAATAAAGGCAGTAATGAAAAAGAGCAGGAATGAAGTTGACAAATGATCCGGCAGGGTCTATAATAAGTCATACAGGAAAAGCCTGTATAAAGAATCAGGGAGGATGAAAAAATGAAGAAAATGAAAATAGCTGCCCTTGCAGCAGCGCTCTGTCTGACAGTCGGCGCAGTACCGGCAGTTCCCGTGTATATGACATTTCCCGTAGCTATAGCTGCTGACGAGACAGTGGCCAACAGGATCGAAATGGTGGTCGGAGAAGTTGTGCCGATCGTTTCTGAGCAGGAGCTCACCGAGCAGCCCGAATGGAAGAGCGACAACGTAAAGGTCGCAACAGTTGACCAGGAAGGCAATATAACAGCAGTCGGCGAGGGAAAGGCTTATGTATACGCAGTATTCACCGATTCAGTATACAAATTTGAGGTAGTAGTAAAGAAACCGGCGGAGGACGAACCTCAGACCATCGATCTCGGAAAGGCAACACTCGACCAGACTCAGTATGTAGCCACACCTTCCCTTGAAGGCCTCGACAATACGCAGGCAAAGTGGAGCTCCACGGACGAGAAGGTAGCAAAGGTTGACAATAACGGCACCATCACCGCCACAGGCAAAGGTGAGTGCCAGATAAAGGCTGTTTTCGGCAATACTACCTATGTGCTCACGATAATCTCCTCCTATGACCCCGATGTACAGCTGACCTCAACGCCGGGAGAAGCATACATCGGCAGCTTCACGCTCACAGACAAGAAGCCCAACCAGAAGATAACCGCAAAACTTCCCGTAGGTATGGCCGCGGTATGGTCATCCACTGACGAGAGCGTAGCTGTTGTAGACCAGGATGGTACAGTAACTGCAAAGGGCTCAGGCAGCTGCCGCATCTATGCAGAAGTCAGAGGTCAGAAGTACTACGTGGAGGTCACATCCACCTTTTCCGGAAAGTACGGCGAAACACTCATGACCGTTACCCTCACCAGTGAGCAGCCGTCACAGAAAGTGAAGCTCAATAACGTTGAGGAGGGCACAAAGCTCACATGGAAGAGCACAGATACTTCAATAGCTAAAGTTGACGCAGAAGGCAATATCACAGCCGTGTCAAAGGGTAAATGCCAGGTCGTTGTATATGTCGGTGATACCCCCTATACTATAGATGTTGTTTCCGAGACCGAGGCACTTGATGAAGAAGGGAAGGAATATGTACTCAACGGTATAGGCGCGGAGATGCAGCTCAGCATATCCGGCAAGCCGGAGCTTATGTCCATGGATGTAAATATTGCGACTGTTTCTGATACAGGCGTTATCAGGGCAACGGGCATAGGCGAGACAACAGTGATAGCTGATTTCGGCGGAAAGATAACAAGGCTGAAGATAAAGGTCGTTCTGGCTCCACTCAGCGGTGACGCCAACGAAGACGGCAGGATAACCGTTTCCGATGCCGTAGCCATACTTCAGTATATAGCAAACCAGGAAAAATTCCCGCTCACCGTACAGGGCGCTGTAAATGCGGACTGTGACGGCGTGGAGGGAATTACAGGCTCAGACGCTATAGCAGTTCAGAAAAGGGATGCGGGAGTGGTTGATTCCCTCCCTCTGAAGCCTGCAGAATAACAAGAATCAAAGAAAGGATAACATCATGAAAAAGATACTACTAATCACTACAGTATGCACCTTCCTCATCGCCTGCGCTTCATGCGGCAAGGACGAGCCTCTTCCGAAGCCGCCGGTAGACAATCCGGCTGTAACGCAGAGCACAGAAGAAGCTGAGACAGCCTCTGCTGAGACTCAGACAGAAAACGTTCCCGGCGAAACATCCGCTCCGTCAGAAGCCGCACAGCCTGACGAGACTACAGAAGAAGCGCAGGACGCTCCTGACGCAACTCAGGCAGCAGCCTCAGACGGACAGACAGCTCAGACCGCAGCTGCCCCTGTTGCTACAAAGGCTCCCGCATCCCAGACACCTTCAAAGTCACAGGAAGCAACAAGAGCACAGGAAACTACCAGAGCGCCGGAAGCAACAAAGGCACCTGCACAGAATGATTTCTATGCTCCGCCTCCGCCGGTATACGATATTCCCGGCCTTACCTACATCACAGACCCGAATACAGGCGTAAAGATACTTCTTGCAAGCAAGAGCTACAGTATGCCGGCAGATTTTGCCCCCGGTCTTGAGGATGTGACCCTTGAGTACTTCAACAAGATGCAGAGCGATGCAGCAGCACAGGGGCTCTATCTCCAGCTCAGCTCAGGCTACCGCTCCTACTACGACCAGCAAATAGTCTACGGCGGATATGTCTACGATGTAGGTTCAGATGTGGCAGACACCTTCTCTGCACGCCCGGGCTACTCCGAGCATCAGACAGGACTTGTTATAGACCTCAACAGCATCGATGATTCCTTCGGTTATACTCCCGAGGCTGCATGGGTGGCAGAGCACGCCCATGAGTACGGCTTCATAATACGCTATCCTGACGGTATGGAAGGTATAACCGGATACAAGTACGAGCCCTGGCATATAAGATATGTAGGCTCGGAGGTGGCAACTGAGATATATAACAGACAGACCTGTCTCGAGACCTATCTCGGTCTGCCGAATTCCGAATACTCAGGCGCCTATACAGGCTGATAATACAATATACACAACACTATGATGATATGTAAATGGGGTACTGACTATGATAACAAAAAAGAGAATTACAATATGGGCAGTAGTAATGGTATTGATGATCTTCCTTGCTAACCTTGCAGGTACTCTGATGAATAAGCTTCTGTATGCAGATACTCTGCTTCCGGCAATGACAGGTTACTCAAGAAAGATGGTATTCCCGCTCGAATCCGACGGTACAGAACAGGGCGACAAGAAGGTGAAGGCACTGATAATGGTTCGCTCTGTGCTGAGCGATTTCGTTATCAACAACGACGATGCACCGTTTTTCACAAATCTGTTTTTCGCCAAGGTACACTGTGATCAGTCTATAGTATTCAAAGGTCCGGAGGGTCTCACATCTTTTTCATCGGGTATATTCGCACCCGTAATAGAGGATACTGAAAACAAAATATATATGCTTGGTATAATCGGAGCAGTTGATATAAGAAAATTCAGTGAGCTTGACTGTGCCAAACAGCTTTATGAGGTACTTGAAAATAACAAAACCGCAAAGGTAAGACTTGATTCTTATGCTATCAGCAATTATATGGTAGAGCCTGCAAAGATAACCGTCCTTGACGATAACGGAAGCGAACTGCTCTCTGTTGAATGTCCGTGCACAGGCGATGTTCAGAAGGCTGACAATATCATCATACTCAACAGGTATCAGGATGATAACGACGGCGAAAGTCTTTATCTCAAACTGAAGATTGCTTACCTCGGTGAGCGCAGCGCAGACAAGAAGTCAAAGGCGCTTGCAGAAACACTTGATTTCGGCAAGGGCGATTACTACGACGAAAAGACTCAGTACGGTTTCGGTAAGATGACAGCGATGTTTACCGAGGTCAAAGAGGGAAGAGGAGCGGCTGTAGTCCTTGAGTACAGCTTCCTCAGGGGCGTGCTTCTCGATTCCGCATTATTCTGTCTTATAGCAACGATAATCATGCTTATCGTATGCAGGAACCGTGACAGAAGAAACAGTTACTGATAAACTTCAGGAAAGCTGCCGGACAGGATTCCGGCAGCTTTCTTCATTCGGAAAGGAAGTGTATTATGGTATATATAACAGGGGATATCCACGGCTCAATGAAGTATCTGAACGACCTGTTCATGAAGTACTCTCCGAAGAAGGATGATATCATAGTCCTACTTGGTGATGTCTGCATCAACTACTTCGGCAGCCTTGATGATATCGACAGCAAGCGCCTTATGAAAAAGCTGGGCTCAGTCTTCTTCTGCATCCACGGAAATCACGAGAACCGTCCGCAGAATATCGCCTCCTACAAGGAAAAGGAATGGCACGGCGGACGTGTCATGTACGAGGAGGATTATCCGAATATCCTCTTTCCCGTTGACGGCGATATATTCGATATCGAGGGCAGAAAGTGTCTTGTCATAGGCGGCGCCTACAGCGTGGACAAGTATTACCGTATCATGCGGGGAGATAAATGGTGGCCTGACGAGCAGCCCACACCTGCCATAAAGGAGCATACAGAGGATATGATAGCATCAAATAAGACAGATGTCATCTTCTCTCATACCTGCCCCTATAAATACATTCCCCGGGAGTGCTTCCTTCCGGGCATAGACCAGTCATCCGTAGACCGCAGCACAGAAGAATGGCTGGACAGGATAGAAGAGAAAGCGGACTATAAGGCCTGGTACCTTGGGCACTGGCACACCAACAAGCGTGTGGACCGTATGCATTTCCTGTATCACGACGTGGAAACGCTTGAGGTCTGAAAGGAGTAAATATGCTGATATTAGGTTCAAACGGTTTTGACATGACAGCCACAAGAGAGCGCATCTCAGAGCTTATAGAAGACAAATCCGGCAGGCTTCTCGTACTTCCACTTGCACGTGAGCCCGACAGTGACGACCGCAGAAGACTTAGAAACAGTGCCGCCCTTGCAGGCTTCATCCGTGACAACGTATATGTATTCAACGAAAAGAATCCCGTTCCCCTTGAAGGCGAACACTTTGATTACATCGCAGTCCCCGGCGGCAATACTTTCAGACTTCTCGGACAGCTGAGAAAGTTTGGTCTTGACAGTTTTATCCGTCAGCAGGTCTCAGAAGGTGCAGTGTATCTCGGCTTCTCAGCGGGTGCCTGCATTGCCTGTCCGGACATAGAGTACGTAAGAAACTTCGATGATATCGTCGAGATAAAGAACGGTGATTACAGCGCCCTTGCCCTCACGGATAAATATGTCCTCTGCCACTATGATTTCAGAGGGCCCCGTGAGATGAGAATGTGCAGGAATTATATCGGCGATGAGCCGGAGCTTATCACCATAGGCGAGCAGGAGATAATTGTATTATAAAAACCAACGGCTCAGAGTCAATCCTCTGAGCCGTTTGCTGTATCCGTGAAATCTATAACTCTGTCACATATCTCCAGAGCCGCAGGGCGGTGAGTAACGATAACGACAGTCTTGTCCGTCATACGTCTGAGGTTTTCAAGGAGCTGTCTTTCCGTAGCCTCGTCAAGTGCGCTGGTAGCCTCATCAAGAAGAAGTACAGGGCTTTCCGAGAATATCGCTCTTGCAATGGCTATCCTCTGCATCTGTCCCTCCGACAGACCTGTGCCTCTTTCCCCAAGCAGTGTATCGATACCGCCTTCCAGTTCTGCGATAAAGCTGTCAGCGCAGGCTATCTCCAGCGCCTTTCTGATGCGCTCGTCATCATCCTTTGCCGGCATATCAGCAAAGGACACTACCTCCCTGATGGTGCCGCTCATCAGCTGGTTTCCCTGGGGTACATAGGCAAACAGCCTGTGCCACTTTGCCGAGAGGGGCATTTCTGTGCCGTCAGAGGTGAGAAGATATCTTTCGCCGCCGTCCAGCTTGTAAATACTCATCAGCAGCTTTAATACAGTAGATTTACCGCAGCCGCTGTGACCTGTAAAGGCGACATATTCGCCCTTATCTATCTCGATGCTGATATCATCGAGTACCAGCGGCATATCCTCCTTTGAGAGTGCCTTGATGCTGTCAACCGCCGGATAGTAGGTGAACTTTGCGTTTTTCAGTCCGAATGCCTTCAGGCTGTCCGTGTAGAAGCTGCCAACTTCACCGATGGCGAGGGGACTGCTGTCGCTGTCATCCGTGAAGCTCTCTATCTCCATGAGTCGCTCAGCGCTTGCTGTCATGGCATAGAATTTCGGCAGGTATCCCGTTATATTGGCAAAGGGAGCCTGTATCTGCGAAATGAGCTGAGTGATGGCTGTCAGGGTACCAAAGGAGATGGTGTCCATAAGAATGCCATATGCGCAGTAGGCAACACCGAAGATATACATACCGTTCATCGCCATACTGAAGCCGATATTGCATACATTCGAGAAACGGTTCTTCTTCATCCTTGCTCTCTTGTGGGCAGACATCCTCTCGTTTATCTCTTCGCTTGTCTGTTCCTCCGCCGCGAAGGAGCGTATTATCATCATACTGCCTATGCGCTCCTGCAGGAAGATGCGAAGCTTTCCGTCTCTCTCCTGCACCGATTTATGCAGGGTTTTGAGCACCTTCCTGAAAGCGTAGGTGAGTATGATAAGAACAACCCCGCAGGGGAGAAGTATGCAGGCAAATCTCCAGTCAAGGGCAATCATCATAATGACAGCGCTTATCATCTTGACTATCATACCGACAAGTCCGGGAATGATATCCACATAGGATTCCGCAACGACCACAGTATCATTCGTGAGCCTGTTGAGCCAATCTCCCGAATGAACAGCATTGACGCTTGCAAAGTCCTTATGGAGTATATTATCCGCAAGCCGTGATTTGAAGAGATTCTCAAAGGTCGATTTGGAGAGCTCCGTGAGCCACCGGACTATCGCCCTCAATCCTATCTGTGCCAGCACAAGGAGTACGGTGAGGATGACATAATGCCGGAAACCGTCACCGTTATGGGCTGCGGCGCTGTCAACGATGTTTCTCAGCAGCAGAGCGTAAACTACTCCGCTGGCGCCGTGAAGTGCCTGTACCAGAGCAAGTGCCACGATGTACAGCTTCTTTCCGCCGGGAACATCATAGAGCCATTTCAGTGCGTTGTTCTTCATCGTCCCGACGTCCGTCTTAGCTTTCTTTTGATCTTGTCCCTGACGTAGAACAGGGGGCGCTTGATAAACAGAAGATCGACCCAGATATGTACATAGATCTTATAGGGCAGATTGTCAACGGTGTGCCACTTGCCCTTTCTGCAATACTCAGTAACTATACCCTTGATCTGTTCGGGTTTTACGTATTCAAGCTGCCAGCAGTTGTCACCGCAGATGATATACTCATTATCCTTTGCATGGATTACCCGGTGGATCACGCCGAGATTCTCGTTGCGGGCGTAGACCACAAGATCATATCTTTTTGGCTTTTCCTTCAGTTTCTCGATAAGAACAGCATCACGTCCCTGAACGATCATCGGATTCATGCTGATGCCCTTGGGAGAACTGAGATACCGACCGTCACGTTCAAGAAGATCGAATTGTATCTTTCCCATAGTTCTACCTCATTCCTTCGTAAGCGACCTTAGCCGCCGATATATCCATATTACAGCCAAGACGGTAAAGCATTACACTGTCCGTCAGCGTATCTATCAGAGCAAGTGTCTTCTGCAGGCGCTTGACATCAGCCGGACGGTATACCTGCTGAAGCAGCATGGAATAGGCCTGCGCCCTCGTTACCGGCTCGATGCTGTTCTCCTGTGCACGGGTGAGTATACATAAGGCCTTGAGCGGTACTGAGATATTTGAGCCGAGCCTGTGTTTTCCGTTGTAAGGTGTACCGTAGGCAATAACCCCGCTTTCCGTTACGTAAAGCAGCGGCTTGTCATCGTTCACCATGACCGCACGTTCCCCGAGGTACTCTCGCCAGAGCCTTGTATGGGTCGATTTGCCTGTTCCGGATTTTGCAGTGAAGAGATACCCCTTCCCGTCAACAGCTATGACCGAGCCGTGGAAGAGTATGGTATCGAAATCCGTCATCTTGGCTGCTATCTTGCGGTATACAGCAAGCTCCTCAAGGTAGCTGTCCCTGTAGTTTCTCACCGGAAGTCCCTCGACCTCCGACTCACGGGCAGACCTTGAACGTTCATATTCTATGTCCTCTGCGGAGATGGTTACAGTATACTCTGGTTCCTCGTCGGTACGGTAATCAGCACAGTATTCGTGCACTTCGCTGTAAATCGAGCATATCTCAACAACGTGGTCTGCTATCTTATAGTTTTTTGTTATCATCTGTGTTCTCCTCTATGCATCCTGTAAAGGATGCGGACAGAATTGCCGGAGCCTGAAAGGCCGGCACTTCTATTATATCATATTACAAATAAGAATACAAGAGTCGGACATAAGGTTATCGCAAAAAAACAGGCAGGCAAAAGCTGCCTGCCTGTCCGGTATCATTTATCTTTTGCAGAAACGTCTGTCATTCACGGACTATAGCCGAATGACTGTGGATATAGAACTCCTCCTGACTGGGCTGCCAGGCCTTTACCTTCGGCGGGAAAAGCTTGTCGTACTCCTCCACGGCTGCCTCATCGTCGCAGATGGCATCTGCATCGTTCTGATAATAGAACCACTTCCTGCCGTCAAAAGCGCCTTCCTTCAGTTCCTTTACAAGGAGAGCAGCGGGGAAGAAATCACCCTCGAAGCATATGTTATACTTCCGGCAGCTCTTGTAGCCCCTTGCGACATAGTTATCCGGGTTGCCGAAATTGATAACGGCATCATAGCCCATCTCAACAGCCTTTGCGAAGGTGTACTCAAGGAGCGCCTTTCCGTATCCGCAGCGCTGATGATCGGGGAGAACGCAAAGCGGTCCCATAGTGAGGACAGTCCTTCTGCAGCCGCTTTCATCAACAAGCTCTGATTCAGAGTACATAACGCTTGCGAGTATCTCGCCGTCCTTTTCGAGGACATAGTCGAGTTCGGGTATAAAAGCCTTATGCTGTCTCAGTGCGTGCATGAAAAGATGTTCGCTGCATCCGGGAACACTGAGGTTCCAGAATGCCTCGCGTGCGAGGGTTTCAACGGTATGATAGTCCTTTTCTGTTTCCAGACGAATGATGTAGTCATTATTATTCATTATTTTTCCTCCTGAAATAGTTGACCGGCTAGCGGGAGGTTTGTGTTAGTGATAGTATTCGCAAACCTTCCCGTTTACGCTGCTATCTCTGTTCTGTTATTTTTCAAACAACGATCTCCTTAAAGTGAATTATGCGGAAAACCTCCGCTGATTTCATTGTAACATATTGCCCGGAAGAAGTCAAGAAAAATATTATTAATTGTATTGACATTTAAAATTCTTTGTTCTATAATAAGATTATTCCATGGAATATAGAGTTATTACGGAGGAAACACAATGACAAGAGAACAGCTTCATACATATATATCGGAAAGCAGGGGCAATGAGAGCAATATCTGCCAGATATACGCCATAAAGGACGGCAAATGCGTCTTTAAGGACTGCTTTCACGGCTATAGAACAGAGGACGCAGTGAACGTCAACTCAGTGACCAAGGGCGTAATGGCCCTCCTTGCCGGAATTGCAGCAGACAAAGGCTTCATCTCCGGTACAGAGCAGAAAGTCCTTGAATTCTTTCCTGACTATACACCAAAGAGAGGAGAGAAGACCATATACGATGTAACTCTCCGCCATCTCCTCACCATGACAGCCCCCTGGAAGTTCAGATCAGAGCCATGGAAAAAGGTATGCACCTCTGATGACTGGACAAAGGCGGCACTTGATCTGCTCGGCGGCCGGTCAGGTATAACAGGTGAGTTCAGGTATACCACTCTGGGTATACAGATCCTTACCGGCATCATAGAGAAGGCATCTGGCATGAAGTGTATCGGTTTCGCAAACGGGTATCTCTTTGAACCTCTCGGCATACCGGCGCATACCATCCACGGCGACAGCAGCAAGGAGGATCAGTTTGATTTTCTCATGAACAAGGCACCGAGGAAGAATGAATGGTATTCCGATCCGCAGGGCGCGGTCACTGCCGGATGGGGCCTGTGTCTTTCCGCAAGGGATATGGCTCTTATGGGCGATATGGTCGTGAATGGCGGCGGAGGCCTGATCTCCGGCGGATGGATAAGTGATATGACCTCACCACATGTATCCCTTGATGAGCGCTTCGGCAATATGGAATACGGCTATCTCTGGTACAGACCGCATAAGGACAGAAACGTATTCGCAGCCATAGGCGACGGCGGAAACGTGATCTATGCCGATGCTGACAACGGTATAGCCGTCGGAGTGAACGGCACATTCAAACCGCGGATATTCGACAGGGTCGAATTCATAGAGCAGAGGATCATACCGCTTTTATAAGGAAAAAAACACCTCACCTCCGGAAATACCCGGATGGTGAGGTGTCTTCGTTTAATAGAGTTTACCGTCGTAGTATTCGAGAAGCAGCCTTACAACATCGCTGTAGTAGTTGTCCTGCAGCACTTCCTCCTGAACGCTCCAGCCGGTATCCGCCACATCGCTGATGACTTCATCGGCCTTGGGGATGTTGTCGATAGGATGGGAGTCCTCCTCATAGACCTTCTGCTTGATATTGTATGCAGCGTTGATTATCTGTGTCACACGTTTGCCGTGGCGCGGGTCGGGGCCGAAGATGTCGGTGCATATCTTTACGAACTTGTCAAACTTCTCCTGAGTATCAATTGGCAATTCAATATCTATCTCGCCGTTCTTTATCATCCTGTCGATTATCTCCGTCTGAGCAGTAGTATAATCATCCATCACGTAGTAGTACATATCGTTGAGGCCTGCAAGTCTCAGGAAGGGGTCATCGCTCTGTGCAAGCGCAATCTCACTCAGGAAATTCGCCTCGTTCTCCTTATAGTAACCCTTGTGGTGGGAAAGCTCATGGGCATCGAGCACAAGTCTGTACATTGGCGTGATGTACTTATTGCGGGTCGGCTCCATAGTGAAGGGGTAATTGTAACCGCCTATCCCCATACGCTCAAGAATATCGGAGCAGAGTGCTGTCTTCACAGGAGGATAGTATCCCCTGAGTCTCGGAAAGTCGCCGGCTATAGCATTCATAGCTTCTGCGATCCTGGGAAGGCTCTCCTCTTCAGTCGGAAAATCCACCTTACCGTCCTCTGATATCTCTATATGCGCCGCCGCTTCATCCTCCGCAGCGACAATGTATTCAAGCAGCGTGCGCATCTCCTCAAGGGTGTACTCCCTGTGCTCCTCCGTCTTTCCTCTGCCGAGGAGGGTGCCGCAGAATGGGACAGCCCATGTAACCATATATATCAGAACGATTATGACCAGAGCCATCAGGAAGGTCTTGAAGAAGCCTCCGCAGAACCTCCTGTACCCTTTCTTCTTTCTGAGAAAGATGAGGAGCAGGAGGATGAAAACGCTCATAACAGCCATGATTACGCCTGTGTACATTATCATTTCACCCAGTGCGAACGGCAGCAGTCCGGTAATACGGCTCATACCGTCGCAGAGATGACCGTAGATATTATCTGTATACCAGTCGCAGAAGGATGGGAGCAGACAGGATAGTGCAAGGAGCGCAGTGAGCGCGGCCATGATTATAATGCTGCGCCAGTAGAGGGAGAGTTTCTTCATATGATCCACCTTTCGTACCAAAAATGATGAAACGCAGATGCCCTACGCATTCTTTTAATCTGATTATACAGGAAATACTCCTGTTTGTCAAATCTGTTTCCGGGAAAAAAACGGCCCATACCGCATAAAGCGGAAATGAGCCGTTAAAGGGGGAAAGCCTTAAAACAACACCGTACACAGCCAGTCATGCAGACGACCTTTCAGGCAGGGATGTGCGGTGTCGTTTAAGAAGGGGACAAGCATTTGTCAGGATACACAGTGTCTTCTGTGCAGCTTCTTTGCAGGCTGGATACGGTGCTCCTCGAACTGTGTATACTTTCTGCGCTCTCTTGCAAAGATAACGTAGAATGCAGTACCGTTCATAAGGAGAGCTCCCGTCCAGGCCATGACCTCAGCAAGTGCAGTGGCACGGAATCCGAGGCTTCCGATAAGAAGTGATATCGTACCTATCCTGAGGACCATCTCAAGTATGCCTGATATCATCGGAACAAGCGGGAATCCCATGCCCTGAACAGCGTTCCTGTAGAGGAAGAGCAGGTCAACGGCAAAGAGCATTATTCCGCAGACAGGCAGGAACTCGGCTGCATGAGCTATCTGCTCGTTGCCCTGAAGGAGGCGTGAAGCGAGCCATTCCGGTCTGAAGTACATGAGCGAACCGAGGAAGATATAGGCTATGCCGATAATAACGAGACAAACCCTGATGCCCTCGTTTATGCGGTCGAACTTCTTCGCACCGTAGTTCTGTCCTGTGTATGCGGATATTGTAAAGCCGGCAGTGCAGGCGGGCTGCATGAACATATTGATGTATCTGCTGCAGGCTGAGTAAGCGGAGGTGAATGCAACGCCGAGACCGTTAACGTAGTACTGTACTACCATGCAGCCGACAGCGGTTATGGAATTCATAAGCGCCATGGGGATACCGTTTTTCAGCAGCCTGAAGTACAGGCCGGCATCGTGTACCCTGTCCTCTGCGTTCATGCTGAGGAAATCGATGCCGCTGAGCTTCCTGATGCAGACTGACGCTGATATGAGCTGTGAAAAGATAGTAGCTATAGCAGCACCGGCAACACCGGTCTTCAGGACGAAGATGAAGAGGCAGTCAAGCAGGATATTGAGTACGGAGGAAATGATTATCGCCCTGAGAGGAGTGCGGCTGTCACCGAGGGAGCGGAGTATGCCGGCGCTCATGTTGTAAGCGATGGTAGCGAGGAGACCTCCGAAGATGATATATCCGTAAACAAGACTGTCATGCAGTATCAGTTCGTCAGTCTGCAGCAGTAACAGCACCGGGCGAAGGAATATGACGCTCAGAGCGGTCAGCAGAGCAGTCATGATGCAGGAGAGCCGTATCATTGAGACAAGGGTACGGCGCAGCTGGGGGAAATCCTTCTCTCCGAAGCGCTGTGCAACGAGCACTGAAAAGCCGTTTGCAAGACCCATTGAGAAACCTACGATAAGAAAGCAGAGTGAACCCATATTGCCGACTGCTGCAAGGGCATTGTCACCGAGTCCCCTGCCGACGATGGCAGTATCCGTAAATGAATAGAACTGCTGCAGCATAGCAGTGGCGAGCAGCGGAAAATAGAACTTGAGGATAGCGCTGCTAACTTTTTCTTTCGTGAAATCTGTAGTTGTTTTCATTATAATCTCTCCTGTTTTTCATTCTCTGATGCTATTATACTCAGATGCTGTGGGGATTTATATCAATTCTGTTGACTTTTTGTCAATTTTATGGTATAGTCAAAGCAGGGGTGTGACTTTTATGAATACGAACAGAGAACTGAATTACAGGCTTTTCGTCCAGATAGAAGAGGACTTCAAACGCACCGAGATAAAGAGTGAATTCGCAAGGTATGACGATATAAGGAACGGCAACGTGGAAAAGGTGCAGGAGGCTGTTGAGGATATCAAGGCACATTATTATGAGGGCAAGGGCACCCTTTCTGATACACTTCTCAGGAACAATCAGTATCACTTTGTCATAGGTACGGGCATAATAGCAAGAGTATGCATCGACGGCGGTATGAAGCACAATATCGCCTATACCCTCAGCGATATATATATACGCAAATGTGACAGCTGCCGCGATCCTCAGGAGATAGTAGATCTCACGGGAGTCATGATGCTGGATTTTGCAGAGCGTATGCGTGAGATAAGAAAGGCCGACAGTGTCTCCCTGCATATCCGGCGTACTGTTGACTATATCTACCGCAACCTCGGGGAACATCTGACCCTGCAGATGGCCGCAGAGCATGAGAAGCTCGACCCCAGCTATCTCTCCAAGCTCTTTGCAAAGGAGATGAACACCACACTAAAGGCGTATATACTTAAAGCGAAGATATCCACAGCACAGAACATCCTTATGTTTTCCGACTTTCCCATATCCGAGATAGCGGTATCACTCGGCTTTTCCTCACAGAGCGCCTTCACGGCCGCATTCCGGAAGATCACAGGAACAACGCCGCTTAAGTACCGGAGCGAGCACAGCGATGAGCACGCCTTCCACCTTAACATGGAAAAAGTAAGGGAATAATGAATGCAAAAAAGCACCCGGCAAGGGTGCTTTTCTGTTCTCAGAGATCGTATACCTTAGAAGTCCAGTATTCGCCCGGAAGTACAATAACAGCAGGGGAGAGCCCGGGAGCTGCGATCACAGGCACGAAGGGGCTCTGTAATACATGATCGGGGATATCCTTGTGGAAGAATATAACAGAGCAGAGATGGACGTCAACGTCTGTTATCATTTTCTCCGGATCCTCAGGGTCGGGGATATCAATGGTGAAGTCAAGACAGGAACGGTCCACCTCGTCCGTGATTATCCTTGCGGGCTCGCGGAACTGCTCAGGTATCTCCTCCACGGGGCAGCCCTTGTATTTTGCTATCTCATTTCCCAGCATCTGCAGAAATCCGGGGTATTCGTCAGCAAACGGGTGAGATGAGTACAGTATAACACCAGGCAGATCGAGATTATTGCCCTTACTGAAAAGCATTTCGTTAGCCTGAATGATGTATGCGTAGTGGATCTGTCCCTTCTCAAAGATGATATCCTTGTCACGGTAGACAGCGTTCAGGGGATCCTTCTTGTGAAGTCTTATCCATAAAGGCTTCGGCAGGGTCCTGTTGCCCACAGGATAATCCCTGTAGTATTTTCTCATTGCTTCGATGTGTCCCTTGCAGCTCGTATCAGTTATCTGAGGAGCAGTTTTCTTCTTAAAAATAGCCATAATTCCTCCGTTATTTCTTTATGTCATTTTTCAGTTCAAAGACTGAAATGCTTTTCCGGTTCATATTCCTTATCTATAAGGATATAGTCAAGACCGTACCTGAGACAGCCTTCCAGAAAACATTCATTGTCCTTCCTGATGCTGTCCATGGTGATATCCGTGTCAGGCAGTCTTTTCTCGACAGCGTTCTCAAAACCGATGATATCACTGAAATGCCGTTCTATGTATTCCTCACTCATAACCAGACATACATACCTGATCTGAGCCAGGTACTCCTTTTCAAAATCCCTCTTCCAGTCAAAGGGGATGTAACAGCCCTCAATTATAAGGTTCTGACTGTTCTCGACGGCAGTCTTTATCATCTCTCTGAGAATATTCCACAGATAGTACGTGAGCCTGTCATCATCATAAGGCGTCAGGTCTGTCTGTCCGCTTCGGATAAGCCCCATTTTCAGGTGGTCTATGGAAAGATACGGGTACTTGTATCTTTCAAGCAGCTTCTGCGCAAGCAGAGTCTTCCCCGTGTGAGAAGCACCGCTAATCAGGATTATCACAGAATGGATCACCTCTTTTCGTAACGGTCCGGCAAGAATACTCTGATCATACATAATTATACCACATCCCGATTGAAAAATCAATCACCCGGGAACATAAGTCCTGATATGTACAGAAATGAATAGTGGTAGCTGCTCCGGTACTCTGTCATAGTCAAAACAGTCGGGAAGACTGTACCGGAAACAAGCCTCGCATCACTGTTAAAAAGTGATGCGAGGGGAGGATTCAGGAGTTGCCCGTTATATTGATCTTTGTCGGAACTGAAATATTCAAGTTATCAGTTCCTGTTTCTCCGACAGCATTAAGGCTGTTATTACCCCACATATATAATTCGCCGTCTTTTGTCAAAGCTCCGCTGTGCTCGTTTCCAAGGCTTACGGCCGCAACATTATCCATTATTTTTATGGGGACAGTCCATAGTGCTTTGTTTCCGCTTTCTCCGTTGCCAAGCTGACCGCCGCCGTTCTCGCCCCACATATACAGGCTTCCGTCTTTAGTTACAGCCGCACTGAACAGCATACCGAGACTGACATACTGAACGTTGTCCATTATTTTGACAGGCTCTGGCTGTATCTCATTCTCTCCGCTCTTTCCGTTTCCTATCTGTCCGTAATCGTTTTTTCCCCACATATAAAGACTTCCGTCTTTTGTGACAGCGGCGCTGTGCTGCCCGCCGAGATTGACATACTGAACATTGCCCATTATCTTTACAGGTTCAGCTTCTGCTTCATTTTCACCGCTTTTTCCGTTGCCAAGCTGACCGTATTTGTTGCTTCCCCAGGTGTAAAGGCTTCCGTCAGAGGTCACAGCCGCACTATGATTGAAACCAAGACTTACGCAGCTGACATCCTCCATCACCTTTACGGGAGTATCTGAAAGGTCATATGTTTCGTTTCCGAGACACCCTTTGCTGTTTACCCCCCACATATACAAAGCATTGTCATTTTTTATAACAGCGGTATGGACATCTCCAAGACTTACAGCCTTCACATCATCCATAACCTTTGTCGGTGTGCCGGGATTTATAAACAGTTCTTTTGGTTCGGCAGGAACAGGTTTGAATTTGCCCCATATATACAGACTTCCGTCTCTGGTTATGGCAGCGCTGTTCTCAAAGCCGAAGTCGATTTTCTCCACATCATCCAGTATTTTTATCGGGCTTTCAGCAATAGTATGCTCATTGTTACCAAGCTGAAATTCAAATCCGCACCCCCAGACATAAAGGCTGCCGTCTTCCGTCACAAATCCCGAATGTGAGCCGCCAAGGCTCAACCGGTCAACGCTGTGGGGATCAGATTCAGCCGCAGGTGCTTCTTCCGCAGAGCTTTGATTTTCTGTGGAGACCGGAGGGGAAGCGGGCTGTACGTCTGTGTATTCTTCCGTCTCCTCTTCCACGCTAAGGGGAGCAGAAGATGCAGTATCCTGTCCATTGTCTGTTGGTGTATTGTTTTCCGGTGCAGTGTTTTCCGAGCATCCTGTCATAGTTGCAGTGATGATGCAAAGCATCGTGCTGAGTATCAGTAGTTTTTTCATTGCTGTATTTCCTTTCTGTAATGTTTTGAATCAGTGCAGGGTATGCTGGCCTTGTATGCGCTTCTCTCAGTCACCGTGCCCACGGTGCGACCGATAATCCAAGCAGCGCCTGATATCTGTTGTAACGTCTTGCTCTCTCCTTTTTCGTTTCCCTTTCAGGTGCTTCCGGTGAAAAGTTATCATCTGTGATCCTGACTTCAACATCAAAAGACCAGTCCCCGATAATAAGAGGAGAATCGTAAATCTTCCCCGCCGCAGCCGGATATTATCTATAATCAGTATTATACAGCATAATAACAGAAAAAGCAAGATATCATCAGTGATACGTAAGATCCCCCCTGACGGATAATAAAAATCCGGCAGAGGGGTAGTATTTCACATATCAGAAATTCTTCGGATCTATATGATATACATTATCATAATCCATGCTGACAGCATAGTCCGCTGAAAAATCATTCTGGTGAAATACGACAGACCAGACAGTAGAAACATCCTGATTATGGCTTTCCTGTTTTGCCGATTCAAGGAGCTTCATTGAATCTTCTGCCGTGTTCTCAGGCTTTTCTTTTAAAGCATTATCGAGAATATCAAATCTGCCGCACTGCCCTGAATAATTACCCTTTAGTGAACGGGCTGACATCGTAAAATTTGTGCATACAGGATATCTGAGCACTTTCATTTCACGTTTATAAAACTCCACAACAGCAGCATCTCCGTTTGCATCGGTAATAAAGATATGCTGTGTCCAGCCGTGAGCGGTGTTTATGTCATACTGCTCCAGCAATTCAATGGCTTCATCCACTGTAGCAGCGCGGTCAAGCAGCATACGTACCGCCATAGTGACGATGATATCCGGCTTGTCATTATTCATATGTGTTTCGCCGTGGTGATCCGTATCAAGCAGGGAAGCGGTCAGCCCCTTCTCGTTCATGCCGTCAACGCCTATATACGGAGCAGCCAGCAGAGCAGCCCTTCCGTACAGGCTTGTTACAGCATAATCGTATTCTTTGCCGATCGAGAGCATATCAGTTGAAACTGTCGATATAGAAGCGTAGCCGTCTTTTGGATGAGTATACAGGCAGAGTGCATCCGAATCGTATAAGTCAAAGTTACGGCCTGTCATGTATCCTCCGCCAGGAGCAGCAGAAGAGAAAGCAGCACAGCCGTATTTCGAGAAGTTGCCGTCTACCTGATATCCGAAGAACATATCGTCGCAGACAAAACTCAACAGCTCTTCTTCTGTACTGATCCCTGCGGCCAGTGCCTTGTCGAGATGATAGTTCTGCCGGTAATTCATTCTGTACAGATCGCCGTCTATATGCCTGATGCTCATCATTGATGCTATCCTGCCATAGAGAACGAGACCTGCTGCGATGAGTGCCACGAGTATAAGTCCGGCAATGCTCAGGGCAGCGGTCCTGATGATCCTTTTTGCCTTGTTTTTCATATAATCTCCTATAAGTGATAAAGGTTTTGTTACTTACATTAATAAGCTGTTCTTTGTCCGGTATCTATAGCATATATTCTTCCTCGATAATAACGTTTATCCCTGTTTTGTGTATGCAGGAAGATCACAGATTTTTTCTCGATTATATCATGAGATATGCAGTTCCTTCAGCATATCTCATGATATCCTGTACTGACATTTATGAAAGTCCCTGTGCAAAAGTCTTAACTTCGTTCAGCTTTTCCTCTGACTTGTTTTCTTCTCCGTTCGCAGTTATGATGCCTGCAACTTCGATACCGGCATAATCCATATATGCCTTGAACTGAGCAATGGCACCGTCATACACACCGTCAGAACCGGAAGACAGCAGCAGAGCAGCCTTCTTTGCGGCGGGCTTGCCGATGCAGTACACTCTCTGGATAGCGGCTTCCATCTGTGCAGTCATGGTGAAGTAATAGATAGGGGATGCGAAAACGATGATATCTGCCTCCTTGTATGCAGGCATGATCTTTTCCAGATCATCCTTCTGGATACAGACACCGTTGCCCTTGGTGTGGCAGTACTCACAGGCAAGACATCCTGCGATCTTCATCTTTCCAACCTGATACTCCTCAACCTCATGGCCGGCAGCTCTTGCACCCTCGCAGAAGGCCTGCACCATGGCAGTTGTGTTTTCTTTTCTCGGGCTTCCGTTGAATACAGCTATTTTCATAAGTTTTTCCTCCTTGTAACCTGATTATGCCTTGTTGAACTTCTCCTTGCCCTGCCTGCATCTCGGGCACTTCCAGTCATCCGGAAGATCCTCGAATGCCACGCCGTTATGCTCAGCAGGATCGTATACATAACCGCAGACAGAGCAGATGTACTTACCGCTTGCCTCAGAAGCAGTGATCTCTCCGACAGGGATGCTCTCAGGCGGATCATCCAGATCAACGACCTTCTTTGCTTCCAGATTCTCGTATCCCAGCGGTGTATGGGTAGAGAGGTATACAGTCGGATTGTTTCTGATGAACTCCCTTACCGCATCCAGTGTGGCTCTTGCAGCAGCAATGTCCTCATATACAACTGACAGCTTGTTTGCATAGAGCGCCTCATCTGTATAAGTCACATCGCCGTGGAACATATAGAACAGGCCGTCATTCTCTGCGATAACAATGCTGTTGCCATTTGTATGGCCCTTGGCCTCGATGAGGTATACGCCCTCAGCTATCTTCTGAGAAGCGGGGAAATTCCTGTATGCTCCGTCGGTATAGTCAACAGGCACAAGATTCGGATAGCTTTTCAGCTCATCCGCCTCGCATTCCTCACGGGAAGCATATATCTCTGCCTTCGGGAAAAGACGGAGTTCACCTGTATGATCCGCGTGCTTGTGAGTGATAAGGATCTTTGTGACCTGTTCCGGCTTGTAGCCGCATTCTGCAAGGGCATCAGCGTAGCTGCTGATCTTCCTGCCCATGTAGATAGCTGTGGTTTCGTCAGGAACAGCTTCCGGCACTTCCGCAGGCATTCCGGTATCAACGAGGATGACCTCGCTGCCGGTATCGATAAGGAAGTTCTGCAGGCTGGAACGATACCTGACTGCGGGATCTGTTCCCTCTGCGCCCTCTCCGCCAAAGGCGAAAGGCTGTGTCATAAAACCGTTTTCGTAGAGTCTGACTGCTTTGATGATCATTTGGATTCCTCCGTTTCATTTATAGAATTTATGTCAGTGCCTGTAACCTCAGATAAAACTGTTCATTGTAACTATTCAGCCTTCTGACAGTAACTGCTGCCGGCAGGCGAAAATACATATGCACCTCATAGGGAGAGTGAGCTGCCTTATCCGTCAATGAATTCTTTTATGATCCTGCTGCATTCATCGGGTTTATCCAGAAAGATGATATGATCTCCCGGCAGCTCGACTACTTTGCAGTTACCGAGTTTTTCATAATATGGCGCAGACCATTCTGTGCGACGCTGTTCCATCAGCCGCAGTGCTTCTTCATAGATCTCATCATCGCTCATTTTCTCCTTTGTCGGCAACACCCAGACATTCATCAGCGCTTCAGCCGGGATACAGTCATTTATGAAGTCTTCTTTCGTATGGTAAGCCATCGAGGACGAAATATAGAGTTTCGGAATATTCGTTGGTGTCATATCCTCCCACACAAGATCAAAATACCAATCGTTCTTTTTAGTTTCATCTTTCATTGCGGAAGAACCGATAGTTTTGCTCATCATATATATCATCTGGTCCTGCTTATCTGCCGGCAGTTTTTCAATAAAGCGCCCATACTCGCTGCGTATCACAAAGGGTGCAAATCCGAGCTTTTCTATAACGGGCATAAGCACTGCTGCAATACCGCCGTCGCCTTGCTCTTCCTCCGGGATCTCAAAGCAGATGGAGCCGTCAACATATACAATACCCTCGATCTCATCAGGATATCTGCTTTCCCAGTATGTTGCGTACATTCCGCCCAGAGAATGTCCCATCAGCAGATACGGTGCTTCTATTCCGGCATTCTGCAGGGCTGTCCTGTACTCCTCAATGACTGTCTCAGGCGTCATTTCCTGTTTGGTATCGTCACTCAGTCCGTATCCTGCCCGGTCAATAAAGATCAGACGGTTATCCTGTTCGATCTCTTCGGTCATCTGCCGCCAGCCGAGAAACATTTCCCCGTCACCCCAGCCTGCAAGAGCGATAATAGTATGCCGGCCGTTTTCGTTTCCGCAGGTATATATATTAAGGTCATGATCACCGACCGATACAGGATTATAATATCCCGCTTCTTTCACCTGCTTTTCTACCTTATTCAGTTTGATATGATAAACAATAGCAGTGGTCAGAAGTAATAAGACGAAAAACAGAAGTATGATCAATAATATTCTGCCTGTTATACGGAACACTTTTTTAATATTCATCTGTCGCACCTCTGAATACAGATCTGTCATAGAATCCTGCACGGTTCAGACACGCACAGATTCAGATCTTTGTTTGTAATAATTATAACATAACATTCATTCCCGGTCAATAGAAACGTCACAGTACCTCTGACCATACATCTGAGACATTCCTTATGATATGGGACTTTTCTGCTGTGTTAAAGAATTTGCAGATATATGTGAAAATGACTTGACGAAACACGTCTTTCGTGATACAATAGATATTGACTATCCCGCCGGAAGGACAGGATAGCGCCGGCTGCAGGCGTGCTGCAGCGGATATTTTTATAAAGGAAAGGAATTCTATGGACAGTTCTGACATAGGCAAAATTATCTTAGTCGCCGTTATGATGGTATTCTCGGCGCTCTTCTCAGCGAGCGAGACCGCATTCTCCAGCGTTAACCGTATACGTCTCAAAAACTACGAGGCGCAGGGAAACAGGAAGGCGGGCAGGGCTCTGCGGCTGGCGGAGCGATTTGACGAGGTGCTGACGGCGGTGCTCATCGGAAACAACATCGTCAATATCGCAGCTTCCTCAGTAAGCACGATAATATTCATAAGTATATTCGGCAGCAAAGGAGCGGGTATATCCACAGCCGTCATCACCATACTGGTGCTTATCTTCTGCGAGGTCATACCGAAATCCTACGCCAAGAAGAACGCCGAGAAGCTGGCGCTTGCCTTTGCTTCGCCCCTTGCCGCACTGGTGACGGTATTCAAGCCATTTGTTATCATACTCAACAAGCTCTCATCCCTCGTTGCAAAGGGCAGCAATGCACCGAGCGTTACAGAGGCGGAGCTGAAGTACATGATAGACGAGATAGAGGAGCAGGGCGTTATCGAGGAGCAGGAGAGCGAGCTTGTAAAGAGCGCTCTTGAGTTCGATGAGACTACTGTAGACGAGATACTCATACCACGTGTGAAGGTGGTGGGTGCGGATATAAGCTCCACTATCGACGAGTTCAAGGAGCTTTTCGGCAGTGAGATGTACTCACGTCTGCCGGTGTATGAGAAGTCCCTTGATAATATAGTCGGAATCGTGACCAGCAAGGCCTTCTTCAAGATGCTCATGGACGGCAGGAGCGATATCCGCAGCATAGTGCAGGAGGTGCCGCATATCGCAGACAGCGCACTTATCAGTGAGGCTATGAAGTCGATGCAGCGCAAGAAGGTGCACCTTGCCGTAGTTACCGACCAGTACGGCGGAACAGTGGGTATCATCACCCTTGAGGACATAATAGAGGAGCTTGTGGGCGAGATATACGACGAGGATGACGAGATAGAGACGGGTATCACACAGGTATCCGAGAACGTATACGAGGTCGAGGGCGACCTGAGCGTAAGTGATATGCTGGAGCTTATCGGCCTTGATGATGATACAGTCGAGACAGAGAGCACATCTGTGGGCGGATGGCTGACGGATTCACTGGAGCATATCCCTGAGGCGGGGGAGACAGTGGAGACGGACGGATTTCGGCTGACGGCAAAGGCTGTCTCTGACAACACCGTGGATAAGGTGCTGGTGGAGGTGCTGCCTCCCGAAGAGGACAGCGCAGAGGAAGAATGATATAAGAGGGCACGCTTTCTTAACAAATGCTTAAATGGGTATGCTGTGTTATTCCGCGATTATCCGCTGCCTTATGCAGTCATTTGTGCTATTATCGATTTATGCAGCAGCGGGAGGGCAGATCACATGAGTACATTAGCTTTCTTTCTCAGAAACAATATAACAGATGATCACTATGAACAAGATAAATCCGGGATTGAAAAAGCTTTGCATGAGGCAGGCTTTACATTCAACACCAGTGAACAGAAGAATGTGATGTGCTGGCACGTTTATGGCGGCTCGTCTTATACAGACGAAGACGGAGAAGAATGCTTCAGATCATTCAACATCAATCTCGTCAGGCATATAGGAAGTGACAGGATCGAGTATATTGAAGGAGCGCCATATATAAAGGATATTTATTTCGACTGTTTACGAGGCGATACTGATATAAACGGAGATCATGTCCGGGATTCATGGGACCTTCTTCTGATGTTCCTGCACAGGTATTTTGAATCCTTTCCTGATGGATATTTCGGTACAGACAGCTATTATCCCAAGGAATACATAGACGAGAAATATGAAAGCGGAAACTGGGACAACTGGTGCTGACAGTCCGCCGACGAAAGCATAACAAAAGCCGCTGTGGTCATCCACAACGGCTTTATCTGTTTTTGCCTGTTATACATTATGAGTGTCATCAACTCTTCTATTTCTGGCTTTTCATTTCTCCGATTTCCGCCATAGTCTTGTCATAAGATGCTTTTACTGCCTTTGCTATTTTATGTGCGCCCATCATATCGGCACATCTCATCACACGTTCAGCCTCAACAGGGGCTATCATATCGTTTTTCAGATCTGTTCTGATATGAGGCAGAATGAAATCCCATATTTCAGGTGCTCTATCTGGCAGGGCTTCCATCAATCTTACACCTGCCTGCCACGCTGAACGGCCGTATTCTGAAAAATACTGCCTGCCTTCATTAAGAAGTGAATACGCTCCTTCAAAATCACCGTCTTCTATCATAAAGTCGATATAACCAGAATACGCACACATCATCTCAAAGTCATCAGCCTTATTTTTCAGAGCGCGTTCAAAGCGTCCTTTTACTGCAAAAATAAGGTCTTCTTTTCGTCCGGTGTATTCTGAATACCTTTTAAATGAGTAGAATTTATCATCATCGGTCATTCCGGGCTTATAGATATCAACAAGACGGCAGGCGTAGTCCTTTAATTTAAGCTCGCCGGCTATATCTATACACCTTTCAATAGGATATTCTTCAATGTTTTTTTCATAATAATTCGAATACGCATCAGGATCATTCTGCTCATAACCGCAATAACAGTCAAAATTTGCATTCTTAGCCTTTTCAAAAAGTTTTTTGTCTTCCTCACGGCGGTATTTGCGCATAAGGTACGTCAGCATTTCAAGGTTTTCGCCTATTCCCTGAAATGATTCTTCCTGGCGGGATTTTATCTCCGTCTCGAAAAGCTCTCTGATGATAGCTTCTCTTTCAGGCTCGTCAATTCTGCATACATTGTACAGCAGGCCGTATAAAAGCCTCTGCCTGTTGAGATAATTGCTGTCAGTGATCCCGTTTTCTTCTGTACGCTTGGGATTGTAAAGATAATCTGATTTTTCCCCATCAATGTATTTTTCAACATCTGTTCTGAATCCGCTTATCATCTCTCTGAAAATTTCAATATATCCCATTTCTGACACCGCCTTTACTGTTTTATATATTATACCTTATCATCCAACTTTTGTCAATTCTCACCGGGACACATCTTTCCGATAGCTTTGTCCTGCAGACGATAAATATGCTGTACTCTGCCCCTGAATTCCTTCGCTATGACATTACAGCTATTCCACACATTTCACCGCAACAAGGAGCCATTAGCTGCGGATATATCTGACAGTAAACTGTTGGGAACAATAATTGATCACAGAAACGAGGCTGTAAACATATATTTCTGTACATTGACTTTTTCGGTGAAAGACTGTATAATTGTAGAAGACTTCCGGCGGACCGGGACCCACACATAATTGCTAATATAGTTCAGGAAGGATAATAATGATGAAAAAAGCAATAATTCTTGTGATTCTTTCAATGGCCTTATCAATTACCGCCTGTGACAACAGGCAGGACGCCGCTTCACAGCCGGAAAGCATCATTGCTACAGATGCCGTCAGAAGCAGCACTGCCGAAACCACACAGCCGCAGATTGAACTCAGGCCGGCTGCAGCGGATACTGATCCTCTGACGAATATTGTCCGCTGTGACCCTATCAGGCTTCCTGATGATATTTCAGGTTTCACGGCAGCAGATCGGAGGGCTGACGGATTCGGCTTCATTGCATACAATACGGATGGTCAGCTGACTTATCTGCACATCAGCGAGGATATGCAGACATCAGAATCATTTGTACTCACACCACCGGCAGATCCGGAAAAATACTTCAACAGTTACCGCTGTTTTGCTTTCGACAAAGAAGGGTTCTGGGCTGTTGTCATCAGTGAAAGCAACGATGGCCTTGTATCAAATGACACGAAAACGGACGGCGATCGCTATGAAGGCGAAAAGGATCAGTATCTTCTTTGCCGCTATGCCGAAAACGGAACACTTATCTCCGCCATCCCTGCAAAGGAGCTTCAGGATTACAAGATCACCGATAGTTTTGAATGTGTTAATGGGCTGCTGTATATTATGCTGTACGACGACAGAGTCGTGCAGATAGACAAAGAAACAGCAGAGGTCTCTCAGGTATTGGATCTGAGTGAAGAGGGTACTTCCTTCAACAAAAAATTCCTCGGCTCTGACAGAGATGACAGGCCTGTGGTGCTTAAAGAAAAAGTGACTTATGCTCCTGACAAAAAAACAATCAACGCAGCTGCTGTCACTGAATTCGACATTGCATCCGGCAGCTGCGGACAGACTATCTACACCACCGGAGATAACTGGGACAGACAACGCTTCAGTGTTCTTAAAGGCTGCGGTGAGTACCGTCTTTTCATTAATACATACAGCGAACTGATCGGCATACGGGACGACGGTGCACAGGATGTACTGATCGACATCGACGCCTCTGAACTCGATATACAGTCTGTCCCCAATGTATACGATATACAGATCCTGCCGCTTGATGACAGAAAGTTTCTGGAGCTGTATGAATATGGTCCCGACGGCAAAACAGCTGCGTGCTGTCTGACCCGCAGGCACGAATCTGAGGTAGGGTAAGGCTATATTCCATAAACTTCTGGCAGCCGGAGATCCACGCGATCCCGGGATCTCAGGGAATACAGAGCTTGCAATTATTCTGTGGCTGTGATATGCTGAACATAACGCCATGTTGATTTCAGGAGATGAAGTGAAATGCTGAATGACAGCAAAAAAAAAAAGCATCGTAAAAATAGTAGCTGCTTCCGTCGGAATCCTGTCTGCGATAATCGTTCTGCTGATCTTTGCATTCATAATCATGTGGAATCATTACGATTCCAAAGAATATCGATACACAACTGAGTACGGTGATGAGTTTACTGTGTCGGTGGATAACTATCTTGGAAAAGCAGGACTGCATTGTCCGGAATACGGATTCAGCTGTCGCATTCAGCATTATAATGATGGAGATCAGATCATTTCGCTCTGCGATACTCCGAACATAACTTGTTATGAAATTCACGGCTCAATAATATGTAAGCTGAAACAGTCCGGTCAGATGGTGCTGCTTTCAATGCTTGAACTCGAGATTTATAAAGAGCAGCGCGATGAACTACAACGGATTCTTCAGTCAGACGCAGAAGCAGGGAAGTATATTGAATTACCGAAAATCAAGGAGTCAGCGCAGTAAGAACAACAGCCAATATACGATTCAAAGCTCCGGTGTTTTATACACCGGAGCTCTGCTTGTCAAAAAGGTAGTTTCAGCGATAAAACCAAACGTTTGGGATTCCAAAGCTTTGCCCCTTTGGTCAGGTCAAAGGCTGAAAGCCCTTGTGGGGAGATGTCAGCGAAGCTGACAGAGGGGAAGGGCCGGTTAGGCTGGGGCAAAGCCCCGCATATAGCCTTCGGGCGCTCAGCAAGGGGTGAATTCAAAAACAGTCCGGGGGACTGTTTTTGAAGAGGGGACGCCCTGCAAGAGAGGGCGTCCCCTTAATTGATATAGGTTTTTTGACAGATTGAAGCACCTGCTTTATGCAGGTGCTTATTTTTAGCAGTCACTGTCACGGCAGTGGATCTGTCTTCAGAAGCGAGATCCGCTCTCAGTTCGCAGAGATCATCTTCAGAATAACATAGCTTCCTTTCGTCTTTGTAAGAATACAGATCATTCAGATACTCGTCGAGATCCCCGATTGCAATTGGTTGTACCAGACTGCTCTGCACCGGGTGCAGTAGTGTGCTTTTTTTCCGGATGCACGAATCGTTCCATATAAGATACCGTCTCCGCACTTCGGGCAGACATATTTCGTATCTTGTTCTTTATCAAAAATAGCAGGGTATTTTTCGCCGAAGGAGTCAATTTCCGTTTCATCAGGCAATCTGATGCCGTCTGCCATATATTTCCGGTAGTTTGATATGTTATCCGGAGAAATGCTTCCGATCCAGACCGCAAGGCATCTGGGACATCTGGTAATTTCCCGTTTGGTCTGTGCCGTGATACCGTGTTCCAGCTTTTCAGTTCTGCAATAAGGACACCATATATCTGTACATTCTTTTTTATCCCAACCGTAATAGATATCAGAGGGGATGATATTGTCACGACTGTTGTCAGAGTCCACTTCACCGTATGACTCTACAACTTCAAGAACGTCATGGAAATCGATTTCTGTTTCTAAGCAAACCTCATCTGCCCATGAGCACCACTGTTCATCACAGGAAATCACGGTAATGGTCTCTCCGTTATTCATCTTTGCTCTGAATTTGAACATGATGCCTTCGCGGCACTCTGGACATCGCATAGTCTTTCCTCCTTTCCGCCTCACTGGATTACAGTAGAGCGGGGCTTTGTTGATTCGTCAAAAAGTGTGAAGCCGTATTTCTTTTCATCCACGATTGATCCTGATATCAGATATGACTCTTCAGATCCTGATATCCGTCACGACCCATTCATTTTCCTCAAGGGGATAGGTATTGCCGCAGAACGGGCAGTCCCTGACCTTTTCCGCATCGAAGCTTGCACCGCAGGACGGGCAGGTAACTGCCGTGACAGAAAATCCCAGGTCAGTTGGCTTTTTGATGACCTTTCGCAGCCGCATGTAGATCCTGTCGGATTTCGGGAAAACTTTACCGTCGCGGAAGTGCAGGCTGTCGGTATAGAAAGTGAGTGAAACATCGCAGACACCGTCACGGATACTGTAATCGTTTATGCCGGAATTCTGGCAGCGGACATCCACGATTTCACGGAGTTTCTCAGGAATAGGATGACTGCACCGGCAGATGGTCAGTTCCTGCGGGTTCTCGCTGTAAAGCATGAGCTTCATAAGGGACATGGATTTGTCACGGAAATATTCGGTTGAAAAAGTGGGATCGAGCTTGCGCATCTTTTGGCAGAACATCACGGATTTTCCCATTGTCGTCAGGCCGCGGGCTTGCTTGCCCATCAGCTTGACGGAGCCGAAAGAATTTGCAAGGAACCAGGCTCCCGCGCCGAACATTGCACCGACCATAATGCTTCCGAAAATATAGGCTGCGCCGTCTATCAGGAGACTTGTGCGGTCATATTCCCCGGATAAAATCCTGATTATCATTGACAAAAGTGAAAACACCAGGAAGAAAATGCTGCAGCGCACGATATACTTTCTGAGCTTTCTCTGGTCAAAATCGGCATCACCGAGATCATTGAAGTAGAAATACATGACCTTCGGATACAGCTCATCCATCAGAAATCTGGTGCTGCAGAACTCGCATCCCGATTCGAGCCTGCCAAGCGTTGACGGTGCACCGCAGTGCGGACAGCACATTGCGGTATCAGGGGACGGAACACCGCCCTTTTTCGGATTCTGCATGATAACGGTCATCATGCCTGGTGCTGTCCTGCTGTAAAGCTCCTTCTGATCATTCCGGATGCTCGTGGTGACGAGCTTGTTATTGCTGCAGATGGAATTCACAAATACGTTGTCAGTGTAGGAAAGCGGCGAATAATCACTCCTATATCCTTCCCGTTCACGGATCTGCATCTGCATATCCAGTCCAAGTGCCCCGAGCTTCTGTTTTTGCAGCTCCAGTATGAAGCGTGTGTCCTGGCTGAAAAGTTCAGGTGTATTTCCGTTGCAGTACCAGTCGGAAAGCTGTTTTTCAAAATTCTTGAAATGCTGCTTCATTTCTTTATTGTTTGAAAGGTTGTTGGTTGACCCATATTCTTCCATTATCTTCTTTTCTCCATTTCATGCCCGAGTCTGGAATACATTTTTTGCCGGGACGCTGTTGGTGTAATCACTCATATCATCTGCTGTACTTCGATCTGTGTGATTTCCGGTGCTTGCCGTTCATCTGGCGGTACTCTTCAGGTGTATGCTTCGGTTTCCCTTCTCAGGTATTGTTTTAAGCCATAGTTCGTGCTTCTTACAGAATAGTATAACATAATTTCTGTGAAAAAGCAAGAGTATTGGTATTATGCGATCATGGAGACAATAGAAGGCTTCCGTCATGCTACCGGTGATCAGCTTGATGATTGAGCTTGATGAAAAATACGCCTCCGTCATTCTCCGGCGCTGCGTTGAGGACACCGGGAATTCTGAAGGCGTGTATGTAATTCGTAACGGACAGCAGATTCCTTATTCCGATCTGGTCAAAGAGGTAGAGACGAAGGAAGGCTGATGGCGTATTATTCGCATAACAGAATTTATAAAACGTGAATATCAACAATGTACGCTTTTACACCGTTATCGGAAAATAAGAATTCCATAATTAGTGTTAAGTCATTTATCTCGCTGTCGGTAGTGAGGTCATAGTTAACTTCAAAACCGGTACCATTATTGTATAAATATATGCTGAACTGATGATATAAAGACTTATCATATTGAGGCTGAAAGTTGTTCGGAACACCATATCTGTCATAGTGCGATAATTCGTTGTCTTTTAAATAATCTTCTGCCCATTCTTTGAAATCTTCAATTGTTACGCTTTCGTCTTGAAATTCGGCATAATTAGGTATCAAGTCATATCTTCCGTCTGCCATACAATTAACTACTTCTTGAACTATGGGTTCAGCCAAAGCTTTTGCTTCTTGCTCTGTCATTGATTTATCCTCCTTAAATTTTGATTTCTCTTACTATGATTATACAGCGTCCCCGCCGATATGTCAATATCCGGAGGCGCTGTAATATGCACAAATATCGGAAAAACCGTACAGTACATATTCTTCGTTTTACAGTCATGCTGTCTGTGCGGTTCAGAGTTTATATCTAAACAGTCCACCGGACTGTTTACTACAATCAAAACCGCAGCAAGCGGTGAAAAACAGGTAGTCACATGAAATATTTATAACAGTGAAGAACCGGAAGTCATCTCTTAAATCTTATTCCATCCCGTTACTGTAAGCAGCCATTATCTTATCTATCTCATCTGCGGTAAAACGGTATTTATCCATTTGGTTCTTTATCTCTTCCATTCTGTCGCTGCAGGCTTTTGCTTTATTGTCATCGCCTTTTTCTTCGTAAACTCCAAGCATAAAAGAGAGATTTGCGTATTCTGCGGTAAGCTTGGTTTCTTCAAAACCTTCGGGCAGATCTATGAACTTTGTATAATATACAAAATAAGTGTCTGTAACTTCACCGTACGCACGGTGCTTTACTTCATAATCAAAGCTGCTCATGACATTTTTAACTTCTTTGTTTTTATTACGGACGACTTCGTCCTTTATCATAAAGATCATAAGAAGAACTCCTAAAGCTGCGACCACTATTAATATATTGAAGACCACTTTCAACGTTTTATTCATCTTCGGATCCCTCCCCGAGTAATATTCCTTCTATGGTCACAGCTTTCTTTGCTTGTGAGTATCCAAAAAATTCATCAACTTCCTGATCCGTCATTTTCAGGTATCTTCTGAACATCGCACGTATGTCTGAATTCATATCTTCAATGTATGTTACAAACTCTTCATTTTCCTCGATTTCCACATTGCATTTATACACTTCCAGGAAAGAGTCAGTATACATACAGAGGTGGGAAATATCCAGTTCGGATGAATCCCAGAAATCGGGATCATCAGAGCGTAAAAGGATCTTCTCCCAAAGCTGAACACAGGTATAATACCTGTCGGCCATATAATATACTTTTCTGTAGTCAATGTAGGGTTCTGAATCGAAGGGGATGTTGTGATATCTTATAAAAGATAAAAATGTAATATAATCTCCTTCTTCAAGATACCCTCTCATCTGCTCGCTATATTCCGTCTTATTTTTCAGGGCGTCTCTTTTTCTGTCTTCATCTGTTTCGCCTTCGCCAGCAGCTATGACAGCGCCCCAGACAAAGGCAAGTATTATTATAACAGCAACAAGGATCGCAAATATACCGCCGCGTATACCTACACCCTCTGTCTTTTGGGCGGATGCAAGCACATTATCCTGTGTCTTTCTAAAGCGCCGGTCATATTTTCTGATGTTTTCATTATGCTTTCTGGCAAGAGGATTGGCATATCCGCAGTCGGGACATTCTGATACCTCTATTCCTATGTTTTTTCCGCAATTAGGACATTTCATTTATTCACTCTCCCTGGATCAGCTCTTGTTTTCTGCTGTTTAATTCGTCCGGATCATGCTTGCTGCCGGATTTGGGTGTGATCAAAGCGATAATGCAAAATACTGCAAATATAACTATCACAATTATGGCGGCAAGAAGGATCTTTTTAAAGGTTTTCTTTGTTGCATTATCTGCATCTTTCGTATGCTTTGACAGGTCCTCCCTTACATCCTCAAGCTTATCCATATATTCTTCTTCAGCTGCGGGCTCATATGCCGTACCGCAGTAGGGGCATCTTACAAGAGAAGCGTCGAATCCGGCTCCGCAGCTCTCGCAGATTACGTTCCTGCCCTTCATCTTTTCCACTGTATTTCCCTCCTGAATCTTACTTTTCAACTGCTTTTTCAAGTGTATCATCTATTTTTTCGAATACCTTTTTATACTCGGGCAGCGTATTCTTTATCTCTTCGTACTGCTTCCTGCAATCCTCCGCCGTATGCTCGCTGCCGCTTTCGGCATAGATCTTCTCCCAGAACATGAGATCAGCATATGAGCCAACCATATAGAATTCCTGCATCGGCTCATCTACTTCTGTGCCAAGACGCATAGCTCTGGACACAATACCGGCAGTGCCGTAGTCTTCTCTTTCGATATATTTAATGATATATTCACTCGTGCCCTTGTTCTGGATAACCTGAGACTTCGAAAGATTTGACAGAGTAGATATCAGCAGGGAAATAAATACGATCCCCAGAATGATATCAGTGATGAACACAGCCCATCCAGCTGCTGTTTTAAGCTTATTCACCTAAGACCACCTCCTCGATAAACAAGGCCTGTTCGTTTTCAGATGAAGCAAGGTAATCCGCAAGCCCCTTATCATCCAGTCCGAAGTAGACCTTCATTGCGGTATCCAGTTTATGTTTCATATCCTCTGCATATCCTCTGTATTTATATTCTTCAAGATCATCTTCTGCAAAACCATATCTGGTATAAAAAGAAGAGATATAAAGGCGGCACATTCTTATATCCGATTCCTTGTCAGATGTATACCCTTCACCGTACATAAGAAGCTGTTCCATACTGTTCATGGCATATCTGTACTCGCCGGACAGTGTTAGAATGAGCTTATATTCTTCATATTCCGGATCGGTCTCGTAAATATGATGTCCTTCAAAAAAATCATGAAAAGAGATATAATCCCCGGCTTCCAGATAGCCATTAAGTCTCCCTTTAAAACTTTCGACATTTCTGAGAGTCTCCGAATGGGCAATATCAAGGTCCATATACTCAGTCTTATCTTCAAGGAAGGACATGGTGATCACACCTGTTATAAGAAAGACCAGAATAATGCTTCCTGCTATTAAAGGCTTATTACTGTTGAATTTCCTGTCGGCTTTCTCAACGGTTTCTTTGCTCTTTTTCTTATAAGTATCAAGCTTTGCCCTATGGCCGGCACTTTCGATATTATCGCTTCCGCAATAAGGGCAGACCTTATCTAACAGCCCTACCTCAGCGCCGCAATTTCTACATTTCATATGTTATACCCACCTTATTTGATGCTTCTTGTCTGACTATGTTTTCCAGCACTCAACCCTGTTGCCCGATCGCAATTCCAGAGCAGTGCTGTTTTTCGTTCCCTTCTACGGGGGCTCAAAGCTGATTCTTCTGAATCAGGATTTCTGATTGTCACAATACATCAGCTTTATGTAGTACATGAACCGAATGCAAGTCTGACAACAGAATCACAGCATTGAATCGTTCATTAATTATATTATACAGCATAGAGTCTGAAAAAGCAAACCATTTTCCTCATATACGCAAATCAACCTATATGTCTGATTACAGCATCTCCTTGCGGACAAGAATACTGATGACCGTCATTATGCACTGAAGTTTTCAGCAAGTTCGGCATTATTAACTGAAATGCAACAATTAATCCAACATTTTTCTTAATATAGTCAATTGAATGATCTTTAATAATGTGGTATAATGTACAATAGTTCCTTGTCATGTGTTGACATTTTTGAAAAGGAATGAAATAAGCCTCCGCATAAAAGTATTGCAGAATAATGCTTTTACGCTTTGCGGAGAGTACACTATCTGATTCAGGAGGTAAAAATGAAAAAACTTGTTTCAATCGTAATGTCTGCAGTCATGCCAATATCCATGCTTTTGACGCCTCAGGTCGAGGCTCTTGCTGCCGGGGAAAATACCCCTTCTTCCGTACAGGAGCGCTATGAAGAAATGACAGAACTCCGTAAGGAGGCTATAGCTGATTATAAGAAATATGCAGATACCAGAGCAGATTTCAAGTATGAAAAACGCCCTGTATACCGTATGCTTCTCATAGAAGGAAGGAACGTTGTCAGCGAGAAGGGTAACGAGTTTTCTGCAACTGAGGAGGATGATCTGATATTCAGCAAGGTTCCGGAGCAGTTTGAGGATCTTTTCGAGTATCTCACAGATCATAATGTTGATATGGTAGTGGAAACTCTCGTTGTTGATGATCAGATAACGCTGACAAGTGATTATCCGCGTTTTGAGGACGTAACCTTTATTATGGACAAGTATGTTCCCTACGGAAAGTATGACAGTGTTCTTACACTGCTCCCCGAGCATGAGGATTTAGGCAATCCCTGCACTACCATCGGAACCGGTGATTCCTTCTCCGGCGCCGGATACGGCTGGGTTCCTATTTGTATTGATGACCATGAATCCTATGATCCGGGCGCCCTTGAAAATGAAGACTGTCACTTATATACTGTTGATATTCTCCTCCATGAATGGATGCATCAGCTTGAAGAGTTCAGCAGAATTGACACAGGTAACGGAAATATAATTATGCCTTCTGCTGATATCACAGGATTGGTCGATACAGATGTAATTGTACTCAGCGAGGACGGGACAAAATTCAATAACGGCGAATATGAATGGGATAATGTATGGCCGGAGGACACTCTGCGAGGTCACAGCACGGAGTTTTATATAGGATGCGATATCGTGTCAATTTCCTATTCACGAGCATTCCTCAACGGAGCACTATACAATCTTAAAGAAAAGCGAAATGTCGGAATGTTTCCCGCATTCTGGAAGTTCTTTAACGGAAAATATATGATCGGTGAATTCTACGGATACAATGGAAACGGCTTTGAGACGATCGACAATGAAACCAGTGAAGTATCATATACAAGGTATCCTGTTTATGGAGATAATTCATATGTATGGAGAATGTACTATGATGCCGCAAACGATGATATCGGAGTAGGTAACAAGAGTTTCGGCTATGGCGGTTACTCCTCTTGGCTGTCAGACCATATCAATGATGTTTTTTGCAGGATAAGCTTCAACAGCGAGGGTGATTACTACATCGTGAATTACTCAAATAAGAAGTACCTCTGTGTTGGTGAATACGATCCGCATATCGGGGCTGTTATGTTGAAATTTTCCGATTACAAGGATGATGATTCTATCAGATGGAACATTTCTTATATGGGCGATAATTTTGTAAGGATAACCTCAAAGACAGATCCGAATCTAATGTTCGATGTCAACAATAACCGGAATCTGGATAATACTCTCGTACAGCTTTACAAGGAGACAGGCTATCCGACGGCACAGAAATTCCAGCTCAGACTCAATCCCGATGATTCATATTCTATATTTCCTCTCCTTTCTTCTATGCGCTCCCTGACAGCAAAGGGCGAAAAGGTTGTTATCAGTACCGATACCAAGAGCGCTGAGCAGAAGTGGCAGATAGTCAAGGCTGAAGACCTGCCGAAACCGACAGAGCCCATCGTTACAACGACTAAGCCTGTGACCACAACCGGGCCTGTAACAACAACAACCGAGCCTGTTCCAACAACAAAGCCAGTCGTAAAAATGACACTGCGTGGAGACGCGAATCTCGATGGCAAGGTAACTGTTGCAGACGCTGTAGCTGTTCTTCAGTTTGTTGTCAACCAGGTAAAATATCTCCTTGACGAACAGGCACAAGCAAACTCTGATATCGATGGTTTTGCCGGCATAACCGGCAGCGATGCTATTGTTATCCAGAAGATAGACGCCGGAATTGAGTAAGCCGGGACAACTGCAGGATTATCACGAAGTCTTATGCGTTGCTGGTCAGAAAGCTTTTGAAAAATGTGAAAGTAGCGATGCTTTTATCTGATTTCGGTCTAAGTCCGGGATGGATAGCATTATTGAGAAGTGAATAGATAATAAGGACTGGAATTGTCAAGAAATGTGCAGTCGGAGAATACCCAAAATCTTGGATAGGCAGGAGTCAGGCGGC
>CAMKMD010000004.1 GCA_946413815.1 uncultured Ruminococcus sp. | reverse complement strand
GAGGCTCTGCCTCTGGACTCCGCTAAAGGGCCGAAGGCCCTTTAGAATCCCAACCAATTGGTTTTATCGTTGAAACTACCTTTTTTACAAACTGAAGGCTGCATGAGAATATCATGCAGCCTTTTAATCATCATTTCTTAGTAAGAACAGCTATTGCTCCGTAGTGAAGTACTGTGAATTCCTCCGGCGCGTTCTTTTCGAGCATCTCCATGTGTTCCTTCTCCCATGCTGCTATCTCGTCTGGTGTGAGAGAAGCACCCACTCCTCGGCAGGCTTTCATTCTTCCGTTCCATGTCTCCCGGGTGAAGGGTACGTGGAGATCGAATACCTCGCTGTCTGTCAGATCAAAGTACTCAAACGCTATATCCGGCACAGCTATGGGGTGGCGTGTCTCACCGCAGCCTGTCCAGCCGGGATTGTATTTCAGAACGAGCTTCTCGCTTTCTCCTACGATCCTGTCCTCATAGGGAAGCCAGTTCATACAGAGTATCGCAAAGCGTCCGCCGGGCTTCAGGAGACGTGCCATCTTCGGCATAAGTGTCTCATAGTTGAAGTACCAGTAGCACTGGCAGGCTGTTGCTGTATCAAAGCTGCCGTCAGGAAAATCCAGATCCTCGGCAGCAGATGTCAGGAAGGTTATATCCATGCCCTTCGCAAGTTCCTTTGCTGAGGCTATCTGATTCTCTGCGATATCAATACCGGTCCACTCAGCACCGAAGCTGTAAAGGTTCCTCGGGAGTACTCCTGTACCTGTGGCAAGGTCGAGGACCTTCTGTCCCTTGAGACAGAGACCCCTGCCGGTTATCTTCTCGTAGAACTCCGGCGGGTATATATCACGGTATTTTGCGTAGTCTGAGGAGGTGCGTCCCCAGTCAAAGGCCTTACCTCCGTCTATCCTGTCATCCTTTATATCCATATTTGCTCATTCCTTTCGTCATCTGCTGAAAAAATCAAATATACGTCTGTTGTAATCTCTCGCTTCTTCGTAAAGAGCGTGGCCGAGACCCTTGTATGTATACAGTTCGCTGCCGGGAATGTTTCTGTGCAGCTCCTCGCCTGCTTCCGTACCTACCGTCTTATCCGAATCTCCTGAGATTATAAGCGTCGGACAGGCGATACGGCTGTCTGCCTCCCTTGCATCAAAGCCGAGAATAGCATGGGCATTCACAAGGAAGCGGCTGTAGTCCTTAGGCTTTCCCACAAATCTCAGAAGCGGGAGGAATAATCTGTAACGGCTGAGATAATGGTCTGAGTAGCTCTTCTCTGCCGTATCTCTCATCAATGAAGCATGATCGCCCTTCATGGCGAAGTCCTTCCATCTGTCTATATTCCCGCGTATAGTATCGTTCACGCAGGGCGCTGTCACAGTAAGGGCGAGCTTTTCCACAAGGTCAGGATGCTCTGCTGCGAGGTGCTGGGCTATCATGCCGCCCTGAGACACTCCGGAGACACACGCCCGTGTGATGTCGAGGATACGCATGGCCTCCGCCTGGTCCTCCGCCATCTGCCGGATGTCGGTGCCCGCAGGAAGCGGATCCTTACGGCTGAACATGAATATTGTATACCTGCTGAGATACCTCAGATATGGCTTTACAAGGAGAAGGGCCTTGCCGTCTACAGTCGCAAGACCGTCTGACAGGCCGGGGATAAGTACTGCCACCCTGCTGCCTGTACCGAATGCGGCATAATCCATCTCTGATTTTCCGACAGTAACAGAGCCGTTATGTATGTTAAATATCATTTTCATTGTCCTCTTCTTTCTTTTATGATACTATTCTATCACAAATTATTTTTTCTGTCAAATAATAGTTGAATTATTTTGAGTTATGTGTTATAATAAATGTGCTTATTACATGATAAAGGAGATCATACTATGGAGGATAACAACAATATACCAGAGCGTTCAGCAAAAGAGCGACTCATGGATGAACCGTTCACAGGCTTTGAAGAGACACCCCGCTATCCGGGCACGGCTCCGCCAGTCTATGACAGTTCAAACCTGACCATGGCCGGACTGCCTTCCGGGGAATCGGATTTCATGGAACTGATGAAGGGCATTCTCGGCGCTGTAATCGGATGTATACCCGGCTTTGTGCTGTGGATACTCGTCGGAAAGCTCGGTGTGCTGGCGGCTGTGTGCGGTGCGCTGCTCGCCGGAGGTGCTGTCTGGGGATTCATATTCATGACGAAGGACGACTTTCTCGACGGGAAATACTGTGCTATTGTCTGCATAGTAGTATGTATATTTGCCATCTACCTTGCGCAGAGGATAGTATTCTGCTGGAACCTCACGGATGGTTTTATCGAACTGAGAAAGACGCTTATTTCGACCTATAACACACTCTCAGAGATAAGTGACAGCGAACCGAAGTCAGCAGAGGCTGCTGTTGATGAATTATTCCTTGAGAAATTCGGATTCACAGAGGGCACCTTCAGCAACTTCTTCTTTAACTTCGGAAGAGTAAAGAGAGAGCTCGGCCTTGGAGGAAGCTTCTTTTTCAGGCTCCTTGAGAGCTATGTATTCGGCATCCTCGGCGGTCTGAGCATATTCAAGAAAAAAATGTAAATACATAGTGAAAGGCACTTCCGGGATCCTCCGGAAGTGCCTTTGCTATATCATGATATTTTTCCCTGTCGTTTGATCATGTACCCTCGTGGAAGAAGTAAGGAAGTGCATCCATGATGTACCATCTTACGAAGCCCCACCAGTGTGTCTTCTTGTTGTTGCCTTCTGAACGTGCAACAAGGAAGTAGAAGTTGCCCTTTGAGAAATCAGAGGTATAGGTGAAGTGCTTGGTATCCTCCTTCATGGGATTGATAAGGCCGAGCATATTGTTGTATGCAAGATCCTCGTCTCCCGTTGCGGCAAGGATGAAGTATTCTCTCGGGCTGAATCCGGATTTGTCAATCGCGCTCTGGATAGCGGATAAGCCGCCCCAGCAGTGACCGGACAGAGGCATATAGTATGCGCAGATATCCAGGTTGTTGATGAGCATATTCCATGTGGAACCGCCGCCCATTGAGAATCCGCCGTATGCACGGTGATATCTTGTTGCCTTGAGGTTATCGATGGATACATCGCCCTCTGCGTATGTGGAGTACTTCTTCTCGATATACGGTATGATAGTCTGACGCATCTCGTTCCATACATCACCTGCGCCGTCAGGACAGCCGTTGAATGTAGGTGTAACAACGATCATAGGCTCAAGTTCACCGTTCATTATCATATTGTCCAGGATGATATTCATCTTGACATCATTGGAGAATATGGTATTCTCGTTCTCGCTTCCGCCGTGCATGAGATAGAAGATATTGTACTTCTTGCTCTCGTCATAACCATACGGGAGGTAGACGTTCATGGACTTGTTGCCGTTGATACCGGAGTAGTTCTCCTTGATTATCCTGCCCTGCTGTGCTGCCGGTTTCAGATAATCACCGTTCTCGTAGTACTGAAGGTTTGCATTATAATTGAATTCAGACTTGGGAGGCTCGGGAGCATTGTCCGGGAACTCCCTGATCTTGCCCAGTGCGAACTCCTGAATGAGAACCAGATCGTTGATCTCTACCTTTGTGCTTCTGTCAGCATCTGCGCCCTTCTCGAAATTTGCATTGGAGAATCCCTTGATCATTCCCTGACGTGCAAATGCCACATCAAAGGCATCAATGAAACCATCGCAGTTTACATCGCCGGGGCCGAAATGGAGTGCCTTCGGAGCACCCTCGATGACCGTTCCTGCTGATGCAGCAACAACTTCATCAATATAGAAGTCACAGGTGCCCTTGTCAGTCTCAACGTAGATCTGCATATTTGAAGCGCCTGCGGGAAGCTTGAAATTCGTGTTTGCAAGCTGAGTCCACTTGCCCTTCATGAGGTCGCCGGAAGCTATCTTCTCATAATAGGTCTCGCCGTCCGAGCCCTCATAGGAGAGTGTGAAATGGAATTTTACTGTATCAGCGCCGGTAGGATACATTACGTTTGCGCTGAAGCTGTATTCCTGACCTGCCTTGAACTGTGAACCGAGTTCAAGCGCTGCGCCTGTGTAGGCATCGGTCCTGTCTGTAACTGCAAGAGACTTTGAACCGCTGAATGCTGCACCGGAGGAGACAGCAACATCTGCGCCGAATCTGTTGGTCCAGCCGTTTGCTCCGCTCTCGAATGTGTGGCGGAAGATCTCACCCTCAACAGGAGCACTTGTAACAGGTGCAGCTGTGGGAGCCTGTGTAGTTTCGGGGGCATCGCCGCCGATCTCAGCTGCACCGTCGCCGGAGAACTTCCACCAGTCAACGTTCAGAAGATAGCCGCTGTCGCCCTTGAATACGATATAGAGATCCTCGGTTCCGCTGACATTTACATCACCTGAGACCTCTTCCCAGTTCTGCCAGCCGCCTGTTCCGGATACGCGGCAGGTGCCGACTATCGGACCCTTCGGACTCTCTGTATGGAGCTCGATCATACCGCCGTTCTCGGCAGATGCAACGCTTGCTGTAAACTTGTTTGCGCCTGAGCCGAAGTCCACGCCCTTGATCTTGACATAGTCGCCGTCCTCTATCATGCTGAGGTTAAGACCGCCTTCGCTGCAGGCCTCAGTCTTTACGCCCGAGCTCCAGCACATGGTCTCTGCCTCTACCTTTCGGAAAGGATTGAAGGGCTTGATCTGGGCAGGGCCTGACTTCGAGGGAGAAATAGTCGGTATGGAACCGTCTGCGCCGTACTGGAACTCATCGATGCAGACGCTTCTTGTGAAGCTGCCGCCACCGGGTAGGCTTGCATCGTGGTAGAAAAGATAGGACTTGCCTTTGAAGTCAATGACTCCGGGATGATTGGTAAAACAGTTATGTGTCTTCATGACCTGTCCGCCGTATGTCCATGGGCCTGTGGGCGACGGAGCAGTGGAGTAGCCAAGGCTCTCACCGCCGTCATTGCCGTAGAATGCAGCGAATACGAGATAGTAAAGATCATTTCTCTTATAGAACCAGGGGCCTTCGCCGTAGGACGATGCCTTGTTGCTCGGGCCGAAGGTATTCTTATTCATCTCAAAATGATTGATCTGACCGTCAAGGGAGATCATGTCTTCGTTGAGCTTCACATAGTAGCAGGTGGGGTTTCCGAACATCAGCCATGCCTGTCCGTCATCATCAATAAATACAGTAGGATCGATGTAAGCCCAGTCAGGACCGCACAGAGGCTTGCCGAGGGCATCCTTGAAGGGGCCGGTGGGAGAATCCGCAACAGCTACTCCTATGCCTCGTCCTCTTCCGTCACTGCAGTTGAGGGTAACGTAGTAATAGAACTTGCCGTTTCTCTCGATGCACTGCGCAGCCCATGCAGAATCCTCTTTGCCCCATGTGAAGCTGTCCCAGGAGAGGATAGTGCCGTGGTCTGTCCAGTTCTGCATATCCTGTGAGGAGAAGCAGTGCCAGTCCGGCATATAGTAGTTAGTGGAGCCATCCTTATCGCGACCGGTGTACAGATAGACTGTGTCGCCGTATACCATAGGTGCCGGATCTGTAGAATAGATCGTCTGGATAGCCGGATTATCCGCCTTTGCAGTCTGCGGTACGGCAAACCCCATTGCCGAACACGAGAGCAGAGCAGTTAAGGCAGTAATTATAATTTTTTTCTTTGTCATTACAATTCCTCCTTCTATATATAGAAAACCAATTCCTGTTAACTTTATATTAACAAATGAGTTCGTCATTAACAACCCACATTCTGAATATTCGGTACAAAAAATGTAGAAAATAACCTAAAGTATAGCAATTATTGACCACTAAAGCTCTTTTTGACAGACAAATATGTCATTTAGTCTATATAATTGGTACGTACATATATGCGAATTTGTAGTCAAAAGTTGCTATATCGCAGAATCTGGCAGAATAATGCACTGTTTATCTTGACTTTCATGAATATTAATGATACAATGTAGTAAATACAACAACGAAAGCAGGTGGCAGAATATGAATGACCATTCCGAAAAGTTTGTAGCTGAGCATCTCTTCTCACAGCGTGAAGAGGACTTCGAGCACGCCTCATTCGACAGGGAGATAGCCTTCTACGACAGCATCTGTTCCGGCAACATCGAACTTGTAAAGGTCTTCTCTACCCCTCTGTGCAGCGAAGGATACGGCATACTCAGCGAGGATCCTCTGAGAAACCTCAAATACCACTATGTCATATCAACTGCACTGATAGCCCGCTTCTGTGTCAACAGCGGTATGACTCCCGAGGAATCATACAACCTTAGTGACATCTACATAATGAAGGCGGACAAATGTAAGACCGAAGCCGAGGTCCATGCAGTGCACACCGAGATGATAGAAAACTACACAAGGAATATGCGCCGCGTCCTCAACAGCGGCATCTACTCCAAGCAGGTAGTCAAAGCCCTCGACTACATCAGCGATCATCTGCACAGCAGGATCATGATCAACGACGCCGCAGATTATCTGCAGATCAGCCCGGCACATCTCTCACGTATATTCAAGGCTGAGACCGGCATCCCATTCAGCTCCTACATCAGCAAGGCAAAGGCTGAAGAGGCGGCAAAGTTGCTCCTCTTCTCAGAGTACACCGACCTTGAGATAAGCAACCTTTTCTGTTTCAGCTCGCAAAGTCATTTTATCACCGTTTTTAAAAAATACATCGGAGTGACCCCTAAAGAATATAAGAAGAGATACAAGCTCCATGGCCTAAAAAACGAAGACGAAGCCCTTTGACCAAGTGTCAGAGGGCTTTTCTCATACATCATGAATATGATAATATTATCATTTTGTTTGTAGATTTTTAACAAATTTCGAGCTACAATGAAGATACAAGATTACGTATGGTGCACGTTACGAATATCCGCTGATTTCAGACCGAAAGGGGCCGATAATATGAAAAAGAATAATTTCAGGCGCATCACGGCAGCAACCGCTGCATTATCAGTGATGACCGCATTTGGTTCCGTCGCTTTACCCGCTTCAGCAGGAAACATCTCAATTGATCTTTCCTCAGCTGGCAGTATCGTTAATCCCGTGGGAGCAAGCGATGTTTGGGGCGACGCCAACTGCGACAGCCGCGTTAACGTTGCAGACGCAGTTGCAATCCTGCAGTATGTAGCCAACCAGACAAAATACTCACTCAGCGCTGATGGCCTGAGGAATGCTGACGTTTATATGAACGGCGACGGCATCACAGGCTCTGACGCCATCTCGATACAGAAATTCGATGCAGGCGTTGTGACAGTTCTTCCTGAGTCTTACTCACAGGGACAGCCGGCACAGCCCGCAACTCAGCCGCCTACTCAGCCTTATGTACAGCCGCAGACTGAGCCTCCTACCCAGCCGCCCACTCAGCCTCCTCAGCAGAGCAACAACGGCATAAAGGACTACGGCACAGCCATGAATTCCAATGCTACTATGGTAGCAGATTTCCGCAAGGGTACAACTCCCAAGTTCTTCGCTTCTGACGGATGGACAAACGGAAATCCCTTCGACTGCGGCTGGACAGAGAACAATGCCACTATCGGCAACGGTATGCTCACACTGAAGATCGACAAGGATTACTCAGGCAAGTATAACTACACCGGCGGCGAGTACAGAACCTCCGATCACTACGCTTACGGTTACTACGAGACCTCTATGCAGGCTATCAAGAATCCCGGCGTTGTATCTTCCTTCTTCACCTACACAGGCGAGTCCGAGGATAATCCCTGGGACGAGATCGATATCGAGGTTCTCGGCAAGGATACCACAAAGGTACAGTTCAACTACTACACCAACGGACAGGGCAATCACGAGTTCATGTATGATCTCGGATTCGATGCTTCCGAAGGCTTCCATACCTACGGCTTTGACTGGCAGCCCGACCATATCACATGGTATGTTGACGGCAAGCAGGCTTATACAGCTAACACCAACATCCCGAAGACTCCCGGCCGTATCATGATGAATACATGGCCAGGTACAGGCGTTGATGACTGGCTTAACCACTATGACGGAAGAACTCCTATCGAGGCTCACTACCAGTGGGTTACATTCGATTCCTCCGGCAAGAACGGCCAGCAGGGCGGTCAGCAGCAGAATCCGTGGCAGCAGCAGAATCCCTGGGAACAGCAGCAGCCCACACAGCCGCCTTATGTTGCTCCTACAGAGCCTCCGACTCAGCCGCCTACGCAGCCCCCTCAGCAGAATCCCTGGGAACAGCAGCAGAGCGGCAGCATCAAGGATTACGGCACACCTATGAACTCAAGTGCTGCAACTATCGCAGATTTCCGCAAGGGAACAACTCCCCTGTTCTTTGCTTCAGACGGATGGACAAACGGAAATCCCTTCGACTGCGGCTGGACAGAGAACAATGCCACTATCGGCAACGGTATGCTCACACTGAAGATCGACAAGGATTACTCAGGCAAGTATAACTACACCGGCGGCGAGTACAGAACCTCCGATCACTACGCTTACGGTTACTACGAGACCTCTATGCAGGCTATCAAGAATCCCGGCGTTGTATCTTCCTTCTTCACCTACACAGGCGAGTCCGAGGATAATCCCTGGGACGAGATCGATATCGAGGTTCTCGGCAAGGATACCACAAAGGTACAGTTCAACTACTACACCAACGGACAGGGCAATCACGAGTTCATGTATGATCTCGGATTCGATGCTTCCGAAGGCTTCCATACCTACGGCTTTGACTGGCAGCCCGACCATATCACATGGTACGTTGACGGCAAGCAGGCTTACACTGCCAACACCAACATCCCGAAGACTCCCGGCCGTATCATGATGAACACATGGCCCGGCACAGGCGTTGATGAATGGCTCAACCACTATGACGGCAGGACTCCTCTTGAGGCACACTACCAGTGGGTAACCTTTGATCCTTCATCCAAGAGCGGCCAGCAGGGCGGTCAGCAGCAGCAGAACCCATGGGAGCAGCAGAATCCCTGGGGACAGCAGCAGAACCCCGGCGGACAGCAGCAGAATCCTCAGCAGCCCGCCTCCAATAACGGCATAACTGACTACGGCACAGCAATGAATTCAAATGCTACAGCTGTAGCAGACTTCCGCAAAGGCAAGACTCCCCTCTTCTTCGCTTCAGACGGATGGACAAACGGAAATCCCTTCGACTGCGGCTGGGTCGAGAACAATGCTACAATCAACAACGGTATGCTCACCCTGAAGATCGACAAGGATTACTCCGGCAAGTACAACTACACCGGCGGCGAGTACAGAACTACTGACCACTACGGCTTCGGTTACTACGAGACCTCTATGCAGGCTATCAAGAATCCCGGCGTTGTATCTTCCTTCTTCACCTATACAGGCGAGTCCGAGAACAACCCCTGGGACGAGATCGATATCGAAGTCCTCGGCAAGGATACCACAAAGGTACAGTTCAACTACTACACCAACGGTCAGGGCAATCATGAGTTCATGTATGACCTCGGATTCGATGCTTCACAGGGCTTCCACACCTATGGCTTCGACTGGCAGCGCGACCATATCACCTGGTATGTTGACGGCAAGCCCGTATACACTGCAAATCAGAATATCCCGCAGACACCCGGCCGTATCATGATGAACACATGGCCCGGTACAGGCGTTGATGAATGGCTCAACCACTATGACGGCAGGACTCCTCTTGAGGCGCACTACCAGTGGGTTACATTCAACAAACAGTGATCAGTTAAGTTATATTCCTTATAATTGATTTTTACCCCCCGAGCATTCAGGCGCACAGGTCCAAATCCTATGCGCCTGAATCGCTGAATTGAAAGATCTATCATTGAGGTGATAAAATGCTTAAAGAATTAGGCTTCTACAAAGGCGTGAACCTCGGCGGCTGGCTCTCACAGTGTGATTACAGTGACGAGCGGCTGAACGGCTTCATCACGGAAAAGGATATAGAGGTAATAGCTTCATGGGGTGCAGATCATGTACGCATCCCCTTTGACTACAATATCCTCGAAAATGATGACGGCAGCTATAACGAGACAGGGTTTGAGAGACTCGCTAATGCTGTCAGGGTATGCCGTAAATATGATCTCAATACAGTCCTCGACCTCCATAAGACAGCCGGCTTCTCCTTCGATTCCTACGGCGAGAGCGAATCTGGATTCTTCGACAGTCCTGAGTATCAGGAGCGTTTCTGCCGTCTCTGGGAGGAGATCGCAAAGCACTTCGGTCAGTACCATGATTCAGTGGCCTTCGAGCTTCTCAACGAGATCACCGAAGAGAGCTACATAACTGTATGGAACAAAGTTGTTAAGGAAGTGATCCCGAGGATCAGAAAATACGCTCCCGATACACTCATACTTGTCGGCAGCTATGAGAACAACAGCGCAGAAACAGTTCAGTTCCTCGATGCTCCCTATGATGATAAGGTGGTATATAATTTCCACTGCTATGACCCTCTCAGATTCACTCATCAGGGCGCTTACTGGACAGACCGCATAGATCCGGGCGCAAGGATCTCCTACGCTGAAAGCGGATGCTCCCCTGAATTCTTCGAGGACTTCTTTGCTTCCGCCATCGCCAAGGCAAAATCTCATGGTGCACAGCTCTACTGCGGAGAATTCGGTATCATCGATAAAGTCAGCCCCGAAGATACTATCGCCTGGTACAGGGATATAAACTCAGTATTTGAAAAGCACGGCATCGGAAGATGCGCATGGAGCTACAAGGAGATGGATTTTGGCCTTACAGACAGACACCTCGACCGGGTTCGCTCCGATCTGCTCAGATATCTCTGAGCACTTACACCCTCTCAATCATCACAGGATACAATTAATTCAATGACCGCATCCGCCCCGTATCACCGCGGGATGGTAAGCGGTCATTATATTTATAAGTAAAGATCCGCACGGATATATAAGTTAAAATATAAAAATATATAAAAGAGGGGAAAAAGGTAGTGCATTTTCTGTACAAATATGTTATAATATTTTTGGCTATAAACCAATAATTATTTTCTGTATATTATTTCCCGAAAGGAGTTAATAACTATGGGACTTATTTACGCAGCTCTTTCTTCTTTTTCCACAACACTGAGCGATCAGTATCTTGAGTACTTTATCTGTGACGCTCTTCCGTCAGAAGTACTGGCGGCAAAGGGACAGAAGAAAAACAACAAGGGCGGTTCAAACAAAGGCAGCGATAATGTTATCTCAAGCGGAAGCAAGATCGTTGTAAACGAAGGACAGGCTATGATCATGGTCGATAACGGCATCATTACCGAGATCGCTACAACTCCCGGCGTTTACACCTACGACAGCGCCGCTTCACCCAGCTTCTTCTCAAGCAGCTTCGGCGCAGGTATCAAGAATACCTTCAAGGAGACATGGGAAAGAATGAAGTTTGGCGGAGTTATCGCCAAGGATCAGAGGATCTACTACTTCAATACCAAGGAGATACGTGCCAACAAGTTCGGAACTAAGAACCCAGTTCCCTTCAGAGTTGCTTACAATGATCCCGGTGACATCGGCAGACCTTTCACTATCGGAGTAAAGTGCTTCGGTACATATACATACAAGATCTATGATCCTTCCCTCTTCTTCGCCAATGTATGCGGAAACTTCGAGGGACAGTTCTTCAAGAGAACAGATGACGATCTTGATGAGCAGCTCAGAAGCGAGTTCCTCAGCAAGCTCCAGCCCGGATTCGGAAACCTCTCCAACTCAATCAGATATGATGAACTCCCCATGAAGGTGGATGAACTCACTCAGGCAATGCAGAAGGCTCTTGTTGACCTCTGGAGAAACAGAAGAGGTATCGATGTTGACCTCGTTAATATCGATTCCGTTACTATCAGCCCCGAAGATGAGGCCAAGATCAAGAAGTATGAAGATCTCTCCTGGAACCGTGACGCTGCAAACGCTGCTGCTACTATGGTTACTGCTCAGGCAGAGGCTATGACAAACGCTGCAAGCAACGCAAACGGTGCTGCTATGGGATTCTATGGCATGGGCATGGCTCAGCAGGCCGGCGGTCTCAATGCTAACACCCTCTTCCAGATGGCTGCAGATCAGAAGGCTGCTGCTGCAGGCGGCGCTGCACCTGCTGCACCTGTTGCAGCTGCTGCTCCGGCAGGCAGCTGGACCTGCGTATGCGGTGCTGTAAATACAGGCAAGTTCTGTGAGAACTGCGGCAAGCCCAAGGCAACTGCTGACGGCTGGACCTGCGAGTGCGGTGCAGTGAACAAGGGCAGATTCTGCTCAGAGTGCGGCAAGGCTAAGCCCGCAGGGGCTCCTCTCTACAAGTGTGACAAGTGCGGCTGGGAGCCTGCTGATCCCTTCAACCCGCCTAAGTTCTGCGCTGAGTGCGGAGATCCCTTCACGGATGACGATATAGTTTCATAAGTATATTCAGGAGCGGCGGACAAATTGTCCGCCGCTTTTTTTGCCGTGTTTGTTTTCTCCTCAGCTTTATCCAATAATGTATGACAAATCATGATATCTATTGACATCTGTTCGTACAACCTGTATAATAATACTAACAGATACCGTGTATAACACCACGAAAGAGAGGTCATGTATATGAAACTGTTCAAAAGGCTCGCCGGTATGTCTGCGGCTCTGCTCCTTATGATTCAGGCGGCTCCCTTCATACCGTCCGAAGCAGAAGCAGCCGGCACCGGAGTAAGTGCTTCATACGCCGATGAATACGGCGAGGTCATCAGCGGACTCGATTACACCATCATGGTAAGGCTCAGCGGCAAATACATCACCGTCGCAGACAACGGCAACGTTCATCAGTGGGAGAAGCTCGGGAATGATTCTCAGGTATGGCGCATAACGAGCGCAGGCAAGAATCTCTGCCGCATATCTCCGGCAGGCAATCCTTCTCTTGCACTCACTGTCGAAAACGGAGATTCCACAGACGGAAACAACATCATGCTTGCGGAGTACACAGACTCCCCTGCCCAGCATTTCATCCTCCACCGCACGGATGATGCCTACTACATCACGGCTGAGTGTTCGGGAAACGCCGCACTCGATGTATACGATATCAGCTACGATAACGGCGCCAATATTGACCAGTGGGATTACTGGAAGGGAGAAGGACAGAAGTTCTACATCAGACCGACTGACAATAAGTATACCCTTATAGCAGGCGATATGAATACTGACGGCGTTGTTGATTCCTATGACCGGATTTTCATGGAGAGAGCCATTAAGGATGGTGCTGACAGCATCATGACGAAGGCCGGCGACCTTAACGGGGACGGTTTGCTTTCCTCGTCTGATTATTCCCTTCTCACGGATTTCCTCCTCGGCAAGTCGCCGGATATCCCCGGTACTGTGGATATACCCGTCGAAAAGCCCGATGTCGCCTACCTCTTTGCATACTTCCTCGGCAATGCACCGGAACAGGAAAGGCTCTCCTATGCTGTGAGCCTTGACGGCTACAACTTCAAGGCGCTCAACGGCGGAAAAGCTGTATGGAAATCAAATGCCGGCACTGAGTGTATACGCGATCCCTTCATCTTCAAGGGTGAGGACGGTCTCTATCACCTGTTGGCTACGGATATGAAATCCTCTCTCGGATGGAGCAGTAACCGTAACCTGATAAGTGCCAAGTCAACAGACCTTGTACACTGGTTCGATGATACCATCATAGAAATAGCCAACAAGTATCCTTCCATGATGGGCGCAGACCGTGCATGGGCTCCTCAGGCTATCTATGATCCGGAAAAGGGTTCATATATGATCTATTATGCAGCCCGTGTTCCCGGTATCGATGACAGAACAGTAATGTACTACGCTTACAGCAAGGATCTGAAAACTCTCGATACTGCCCCCGCTCTTCTCTTCGCTCCTGCCGACGGTCATGATGCTATCGACTCTGATATAATATACAGGAACAACAAGTACTATATGTACTACAAGGACGAGACCACAAAGCGTATCAAACTCGGCATATCCGATCACGCAAGCGGCCCATACAGGGAGATAAAGCAGGTATCCGAAGGCAATATCGGCGTTGAAGGCCCGAATGTGTATAACCTCATAGGTACAGACAAGTGGATAATGATGTCGGATGCCTACGGCGACGGTTACTATGTGATGCAGGAAACGACTGATATGGAGAACCTTACAACCGTCAGCCGGAACAATTACAGCTTTGATTTCACCCCTCGTCACGGCTATGTAATTCCGATAAACGCAGATCAGTACACCGCACTTGTGAACGCTTACCCGTCAAGCGGCCTTTCTGCGATACATACAGGCTATCAGCCCGTGAACGTCAATATACTCCGCAACAGCGAACTTGATATGCCACAGTCTGTCACGGCAGTATACAGCAACGGCGGAAGAGCAGAGGTCGGAGTTGAATGGAACAGTGCTGAGGTCGCAGCTATCGACAAATCAAGGCCCGGAACCTACACCGTAACCGGTACGGTAAAGTCATCGGCAGAACTTTTCGATAACCCGTTCATCAAGGAGAGAGCCGATCCCTATATCGTTGACGGCGGAGACGGTTACTTCTACTTCACCGCCTCCTATCCCGCCTACGGCAGCGTTGACAAGGGCTATGACAGGATAATACTCCGCAGGAGCAATACCGTAGCAGGTCTTGCAAATGCAGAGGAAAAGACTATCTGGAAGGCACACGGCAGCGGCATACTCGCCAAGCACATCTGGGCGCCGGAGATGCACTATATCGGGAATGCCTGGTATATATTCTTTGCGGCAGGCTCAAGTGATGATATATGGGCGATACGTCCCTATGTGCTCAAATGCTCGGGGGATCCCTACAACGGCAACTGGGAGGAATGCGGACAGATGCAGGCCTCAGCCGGCGATACCAGTTCCTTCAGAAGCTTCTCACTGGATATGACCTACTTTGAGAACAACGGTAAGCATTATGTGATATGGGCAGAGATAAAAGGCGATTCTTCACTCTTCATGGCAGAGATAGATTCCTCAGCTCCCTGGAAGCTGATCTCTGATCCTATTATGCTGACCAAGCCGGAATACGACTGGGAGCTTGTCAACCACAGAGTCAACGAGGGAGCTGCTGTTCTCAAGACTTCAAAGAAGATCTACGTGTTCTTCTCTGCCTCCGGTACAGGCTCGGAATACTGTGTCGGAAGACTCGAAGCGGACGCAGACGCTGACCTTATGAATAAGAACAGCTGGAAGAAGCTCACCTATCCTGTGCTCGCGACTTCCGACCTTCACGGTGAATCAGGCCCCGGCCACAATTCCTTCGTAAGAGGTGAAAACGGCGATCTGCTGCTGGTTTATCACGCACGACCCGATTCACATTCATCCAAGGCCTGCGGCACCTACAACGCTGATCCGCTCTATGACCCCTGCCGTCATACGCGTATCAAGCGTGTACTCTGGGACGGAAATGACGATCCGGTGATCAATCTTCTGCCAGAGGCTGAGATCAGTCCGGCTCACAAGACCGTCACTGCAACCATCACCATAGAATGAAAATACGCCTCCTGCTAATACAGGAGGCGTTTATTCATTTTATCCACTATTTCTCCATTATCTGGGTTGATTTTTAAGCTATTTTCATATATAATTATTGTGCTAAGTATTGCCTTCACAGGCACATTATTATAATGAAAGAAGGTTATCTTATGAGACCAAACAGAACAGAACTTTCACGGGCTGCCCTCTCGGCCGTAACTGCTGCTGTGCTGTCGCTCTCTGCATTTCCGGCTGTTCCGGTGACCGCCTCGGCTGCTTTCGGGGCCGGAACCAAAGTCGGCAGTCAGGGCAGCGCTGCTGAACCGGCAATCCTGAGAGGATCATCAGCTGAGATCATTCATGACAGCACACTTGATTCTGATGTCCTTGATCTTGGCGGCGGCGGATTCGGCGCAGGCTGGCTGCAGCTTCCGGAGATGTTTTCCGGCGACCTCAGCAGCGGCTTTTCCTTCTCGCTGAAATTCTCTCTTGACAGCAGCAACGAGGATTATGCCCGTCTCTTCCAGTTCTCCCCTCTCCCCTTCGGCTCCGGCAATGCGCCAAGCTACAACTCACCGGATATCTCACTTGACTTAAACAGGAAAGAAAACTACCGCACTACTGTATTTGCCGGCACCGGTCTTGCCGCAGAACAGGACGGACGTGCGATATTCGAGCTCTCCGCTGCTCCTGATTCAGACAGATGGCATACCTATACCGCCTCATACAGCAAGGACGGCGCTGCTTTCTATCTTGACGGCAAGGCGCTGAGCTTTGAGGCTGATAACCTCGCTGCAGTCCTCAGCATCCTCTTCAGCGAAAATACACTACAGACATATATCTACAATTCTGTCGGTCATTCCCTCTATACTGATAATGACATCAAGGCAAGGGTGGATGATGTTGCATTCTTCGATTACCCCCTTAGTGCTGCACAGGCTGCCGCTCTTCCCGATGATCCCCTTTACCTGTATACCTTCGAGAAGGATACCCTCGAGGAGGCGCCCGATGTTCCGGAGGAGGAATCCTCCCGTGCGCTTGACGGCACTCAGCTGACAAGCCTGCCGGAGCTCGAGACCACTTCTCCTGACGGCACTCTCACCACAAAATTCTGGAAGGATGCAAGGGGCTCTTATTACTACTCCGTTCAGAAAACGAGCGGCGGCAGCACAGGTACTGTCATAGAGCCATCAAAGCTCGGACTTGTAACCGGCGATCAGGATCTTTCGTCCGGATTTACATCTGATAATCCGGAGGCTACCCGTTCACAGAATGACGAGAGTTATACCATGCCCTACGGAAAGCATACAGAACTGCGGGATCACTACAACGAGATGTCATTCCCGCTTCAGAAGGGCAATACCACCATGACGGTTACCTTCCGCGTATACGATGACGGAATGGCCTTCAGGTATGCCCTCAACAAGGGCGCTTCGATAAAGAGCGAGACAAGCCAGGTCGTATTCCCCTCAAACGGTACTCTCTGGGGCAATATGCCTAATGCAACATACGAATGGGATTACACTGAGTTCTCTGTACAAAAGATGACTGACAGCTGGGCGGACTACTCTGTTCCCCTGACAGGATTCATCAATAACAAATACTGGGTAACTCTTTCAGAAGCTAATGTGTTCAACGAGCCCGATCCTTACTGTGCCGGATATCTCAGGACAACAGGCGGCTCCCGCGCACTGAACTGGCGCTTCGGCATAAAGACGGAATCAGTAAAGATGAACTCTGCATTTCATACCCCCTGGCGTGCTGCCGTGATCTCTGATACTCTTGACGGTATGTCCTCCAGCGATCTGATACTCAATCTGAACCCGCCGTCCGTACTTGAAGATACAAGCTGGATAAAGCCCGGCAAGGTCGCATGGTCATGGTGGAGCAGCGGCGGAGACTCGCCTGTTGAATACCACACACAGAAGGCCTATATCGACTTCGCTGCTGCCAACGGCTGGGATCATGTATGCCTCGATTTCGGCTGGGCACTCTGGGACAACAGCGCTGAAAAGGTCAAGGAACTGTGTGATTATGCCGCTGCGAAGGGTATCGGCATCTTCCTCTGGTACGGCGTAAACAACAGCGGACACTCCGGCTACAAGGACAGCGCAGGTCATCCTGCCTATCCTTACTACTCCCTCCTTGACGAGGAGACCATCGTGCGTGAGTTTGAGCGTATCAAAGGGCTCGGAGTAAGCGGCGTAAAGGTAGACTACTATGAGAGCGACACACAACAGACCATGAAGCAGATGTATATGTGCATGAGTATTGCTGCAAAGAACAAGCTCATGGTACTCTTCCACGGCTGTACCCTCCCGAGGGGTGAGAGCCGCACCTACCCGAATGTAGTATCCTACGAAGCAATAAACGGCACCGAGTACTACAAGTGGTTCGGAAGTCCCTCACTGCAGAACCGTGTAAGCTACACCTTCACACGTAATGTTGTGGGCTCGGCTGACTTCACACCCACAGGAATACCGGTAGCAGGAATAAAGGCTACGGCAGGCTTTGCTGCTGCTGATGTGGTCACCATAGAGTCAGGCGTACAGCACTTTGCTCACTCAGTATTCACCTATGAGGGCAATCCTGTGCTCCCGCTGCTCAATGATGTACCGGTTGTCTGGGACGATATGAAAGTCCTTGACGGAAGGCCTATGTCATTCAATGTTACTGCAAGAAGAAGCGGCAGCGACTGGTTCATCGGCTGCTCCACCATAGACAGGAGAACGGTAACGATAAAGCTCTCGGACCTTATCTCCTCCGGCACCTTTAACGCATACATCTTCCATGATAATGCTGACGGAAGCAAGCTTGAAGTCAGCGTACTGAACGGCCTTACCGCACAGGACGAGATAACACGCGACCTTCTCCCGAACGGCGGATGCGTTATCAAGCTCACGAAGGGCACCATGAACCTGACTACCCCATATTCAAACTACAAGTTCTATGAGGCAGAGAACGCTAAACTCTCAGGCAAGGCAAAGCTGAGCAGCGAGGGCGACGGCAAATACTCCTCAGGCAGCGCATACGTCGGCTATATAGGCGGCTGGGACAACCATGTCACTTTCAACGATGTTGAGGTGGACAGGGACGGCGAGTACACTCTCCGTATCTACTATATCTCCGGCACTCCGAGAACTCTGTATGTTGCTGTAAACGACAAGCAGGCTGCAAAGCTTGACGGTCTGTATGCTAACCGCAATGACTGGAAGGGTATCAATGCTGTAAACGTTACAGTGAATCTGAAGGCAGGCAAGAACTCAATCCGCCTTTACAACGATAACGGAGATGCTCCCTCAGTTGACCGTATCGCTATAGCCATACCCAACGAACAGAAAAAGGGCGATATCAACCTTGACGGTGAGGTAAATGTATCCGACATCGTATGTATGGAACGCTACCTCCTCGGCGCACAGAGTTTCTCAAAGCAGCAGTACACGGCTGCGGAGCTCAACGGCGACGGAAACGTTGATACCTTTGACCTGGTGGCATTCAGAAATCTTTTAACTGCATAACGGCTGCAGGCTGCTGTCTTCGGACAGCAGCCTTTCGTTATAGTCTGCATCTATAACCAGCTCTGTAAATTATGTATTATAAATGAGCGGCCTTCAGGTTGACTTCACTTATAGGTCATGATATAATAATATCATCAGGTATAGTTTCAGCTTATACCTTATACTAAATCACAACTTTCAACGGAGGTAATAATATGAAGATTGAAACAAAATGTCTGCACGCAGGCTACACACCCAAGAACACAGAGCCCAGAGTTGTTCCGATAGTACAGAGCACCACATACGTTTACGATTCAACAGACGATGTTGCTGCTGTATTCGATGATCCTACCAAGAGCCTTATCTACTCACGCTTTGAGAACCCCACAGTTATGGCTGTTGAGGAGAAGATCAACGCTCTTGAGGGCGGTATCGGTGCAATGTGTACCTCAAGCGGTCAGGCTGCTTCCCTGCTCTCCCTGCTCAACATTCTCAAGGCAGGAGACAGCTTCATATCAGCTGCCACTATCTACGGCGGAACAATAAACCTCTTTGCATACACTCTCAAGAAGCTCGGCATCGAGTGCATCTTCGTTGATGCTGACGCTTCAGAGGAAGAGATCAACGCTGCGTTCAAGTCCAATACCAAGGCTGTATTCGGTGAGACACTTGCTAACCCTGCTCTTACTGTTTTCGATATCGAGAAGTTCGCCAAGATTGCACACGCTCACGGCGTTCCACTCATCATCGACAACACCTTCCCGACACCTATCCTCTGCCGTCCCTTTGAGCATGGCGCTGATATCATCGTACACTCCACAACAAAGTACATGGACGGCCATGCTGTTCAGGGCGGCGGTGTTATCGTAGACTCCGGTAACTTTGACTGGACAAACGGAAACTTCCCTGAGTTCACAGAGCCCGATGAGAGCTATCACGGCACTATCTACACAAAGACTTACGGCAAGGCTGCATACATCATCAAGGCAAGAATGCAGCTGATGCGTGACTTCGGATGCTATCCCTCCGCTCAGTCCGCATTCTATCTTAACCTCGGTCTCGAGACACTCCATATCCGTATGAAGCAGTACTGCGAGAACGCTCTCACAGTTGCAAAATTCCTTGAGAGCAACGACAAGGTAGAGTCAGTCAACTATCCCGGTCTCCCCGGAAACAAGTACAATGAGCTTGCAAAGAAGTACCTCCCCGACGGTACCAGCGGAGTAATCTCCTTCGTTATCAAGGGCGGCAGAAGCACAGCTGTAAAGTTCATGGATTCTCTGAAGCTCGCTTCCAACGAGGTACACGTAGCTGATATCCGCACCTGCGTACTCCACCCTGCAAGCGCAACACACCGTCAGCTTACAGACGAGCAGCTTGTTGCAGCAGGTATCAACGGCGGTCTTATAAGACTGTCAGTAGGCCTTGAGAATGTTGAGGACATACTCGATGATCTCAGAGAGGGATTCGCTGCTATCTGATCGATACTGAATAACAGAGCCCGGGGATTTAATGTCTCCGGGCTCTTTCTGTTATTTCGTTATTACCGCCACTTCACAGGGGCAGTTTCCTTCTATGACAAAGTATCTCACGTTTTCGTATCCGGCATCGGCAAAGAACTGCTTGTAGGAATCCACATCAAAGCTTCTCTTGAATTCAAGTCCGATCTTCTCAAGTGAGGTATGAGTCCGGTGGCCGATATTTATATATGTCGGGATTATTATCTTACCGCCCGGCTTGCAGACACGCACAAGCTCACGCACCGCTGCCTCCGGATCGTCAAGGAGGTGAATGACATTTCCGGCTACTACCTTGTCGAAATGATCGTCAGGGCAGTTCAGCGCCGTAATGTCCGCCTTCTTGAAGCTGATATTTGAAAGACCGCGGCAGTTAGCCTCAGCCTCCTTCAGCATCTTTGGTGAAAGATCTGCTGCTACCACATACCTGCTCACTTCAGCGATATGCTTTGTGATCGCTCCCGTACCGCAGGCGCACTCAAATACAACATCACCTCTCTCTATCTCTGAAGCAACAGCCTTTCCGAGTGCTGTATAGCACTTATAATTTGCCACCGTTTCAAAGAAATCATAGAACCTTGCAACTCTGTCCCAGAACATATCCTTCCTCCTTATCTGTATTTCCTGATGCTGAGTGCTCTGATGGAATTGAGCACCAGAAGCATGGCCGTGCCGGAATCGGCAAATACTGCGAACCACATATTCGGATGTCCGATAAGACCGAGCAGAAGCACTGCCGCCTTTACGGCAAGAGCAAAGATGATATTCTCATAAGCTATGCGCTGTGTCTTGTCGGATAGTCTCTTGGCATTATACACCGCACCGGGCTCACTGTTCATGAATACCACATCTGCTGCTTCAAGAGCAAGGTCAGAACCGGTCTGCATGGCGCCGCCCACATCTGCTCCGGCAAGAACAGGGCCGTCGTTGATGCCGTCGCCTACGAACATGACAGAGCCGTACTTCTCACGCAGCTTTTTCAGTCCGCTGAGCTTATCCTCCGGCAGCATATCTCCGGATACCTCGGATATCCCCAGCGCCTTTCCTACGTTCTCTGCATTGGATGTCTTATCGCCTGTGAACATAGCCGTAGCCACACCCATAGCGTTAAGTCCGGCAACTGCTGCTCCGGCGCTCTCCTTTACCGTATCGGAAACTATTATCCTGCCCTCTGCTCTGCCTTCTCTTGCAACGTATACTACCGTTCCGTCAGGAAGCTCCTCTTCAGGAAGAGTTACCCCGTTCTCTTCCATGTAGCTCCTGTTTCCGCAGAGTATTCTTTCCCCGTTTATCATAGCAGACAAGCCTCTTCCTGCTGTTTCCGTCACCTTATCAGGCTGTGGAAGGTCGCTCTCACAGGCTGCCACGATGCTTTGTGCTATCGGGTGCGTGGAGGACTGCTCGCAGGCTGCACAGAGCTCTGTCAGCTCTATATCAGACATATCCCCGTAGGATACAGCCTCTGTCAGTGAGAAGGTACCCTTTGTGAGTGTTCCTGTCTTGTCGAATGCAACTGCCTTTACCTTGGCCAGAGCTTCTATGGCATTGCCGCCCTTGAAGAGTATACCGAGCTTTGAAGCTGCTCCGATGCCGGAGAAGTAAGCCAGCGGCACGCTGAGTACCAGCGCACACGGGCAGCTGATAACAAGGAAGGTCAGTGCCGAATATATCCACTTGCTCCAGTCACCTGTTATAAGCGAGCCAAGCAGCGCTGTAAGTGCTGCTATAATAAGCACAACAGGAGTATACACCCTGGAGAAGCGTGTTATGAACCTGTCTATCTCAGGCTTTGCTGCGGAGGCATCCTCCACCGCCTTTGCTATACGTGAGATAGTTGAATCAGAGGCATTTGCCGCAGCCCTCATGGTAAAGGTCTCGGAGGTATTGATACAGCCCGACATAACTGCATCGCCGATATCAGCACGCACAGGGAGAGGTTCTCCTGTTACTGCCGAGGTATCTATCAGGGCGCTGCCTGTCTCGACTATACCGTCGGCTGCGATTCGCTCACCGGCTTTGACACGGATGATATCATCTATCCTGATATCATCGGCGCTGATACGCACAAAGGCACCGTCACGGAGGACATCCGCTTCGTCAACACGCAGCTCAGAAGCTTCCGTAATAGCCTTTCTGCTCTTTGCTACGGCTCTCTCCTCGAACATCTCTCCTATCTTGAAGAAGAGCATGACTCCGACAGCTTCGGCGTAGTCACCGAGGGAAAATGCGCCTATCGTAGCTACAGTCATCAGGGTATTCTCGTCAAAGAAGTTCCTTGCCTTTATGTTCCTGAAAGTAGCCTTAAGCACATCCCTGCCGAGTATAAGATAAGCGGCGATGAAAAGCGGGAGCACAGCCAGCTTTGAGTCTGTAAGCCTGCCGGTGATAACTGCCGCCGCAAAGAGGACAATACCAATGACGAGGAGTATGAAATCAGTTTTGCTGTTCTCCTCTTCTTCGTGATGATGCTCCTGCTCCTTCTCAGCGGTAACAGGTACTATGACAGTTCCCGGCTCGAGGGCCTGTGCAAGCTCATTCATCAGAGTAACTGTTTCCTCGTCAACCCTTCCGACTACGGTCAGCTTTTTCAGCGGGAAATTGAGCACTGCGGACTCGATGCCGTTCATCTCGGCTATCATGGCTCTTATCTTCTCTCCGCAGTGTGCGCAGTCAAGGTTTTCCACAGAGAATTCGTAAGTCCTTGCACCGCTCAGAGGGACTATAACGACCTCCGGCTCAATGCTCCTTGCTGTATCGTTCATCTGCCTGAGAAGTTCTTCGGTGTGCTCCCCTTTTACCATCAGCTTTTTCAGCGGAAAGTTCAGGATAGCCTCCTCAACGCCTTCCAGAGCACGGATAGCCTCTTCTATCTTAGCGCCGCAGTGTGCACAGTCAAGATTCTGTATCTCATAGCTTTTATCCATAATAAGCTCCTTTCAATACGAATTACATATGAACACTTGTTCATATGTATATAATATCATACTCAGTATCAATTGTCAATACCTTTCAGCAAATTTCTTGAATCATTTTTTCTGTTGTGTTATAATATGTGTGAGACAATTACTGTCACAGGAGGTGACATCATGACAGAAGAAAACAATACTCAGGCAGAACGTATCTCCGCAGCTCCTGACAAAGGGCTCAGTGCAGAACAGGTAAAGCTGCGCAAGGCGCAGGGCCTGAGCAATATCCCGCCCGCTCCCCCTTCCAAGTCCGTCGGGGAAATAATCGCCGGGAACGTTTTCACCTACTTCAACTTCATTTTCGTTACTATCGCTGTTCTTATCATATATGCCGGTTCATACCGCGACCTTACCTTCATGCCTGTCATAATAGCGAATACCTGCATCGGCATCGTACAGGAACTGCGTTCAAAGCGAGTCCTTGACAAGCTGACAGTCATGAATGCTCCGGTAACAAAAGTCATACGTGACAGCAGGGAGACCAGCGTTCCTTCAAGAGAGCTCGTCCTTGATGATATCGCTGTATTCACAGCAGGCGACCAGATAACGGCAGACTGCGCCATAGTTACCGGCAATGTGACCGTGAATGAGGCGCTGCTTACGGGCGAATCTGACGAGATACCAAAGGCCGCCGGCGACAGCCTTATGTCCGGCAGCTTCATAGTCTCCGGCACCTGCCGTGCAAGGCTTGAAAAGGTGGGAAAGGATTCCTATATCTCCGGTCTGACCATACAGGCCAAGAAGCTGCGCCGGGGTGAGCAGTCGGAGATGATACGCTCCCTCAACCGCATAGTCAAGCTCGCCGGCATCGCCATTATCCCCATAGGTCTTATCCTCTTCTTCCATCAGCATCTCATCGGCGGAGACAGCTTCAATGACAGCATACGTTCAAGTATGGCCGCTGTCATAGGCATGATACCGGAAGGGCTTTTCCTCCTCGCAAGCACCACACTTGCGATAAGCACCATGCGCCTTGCTATGAACCGTGTTCTCGTCCATGATATGAAGTGCATAGAGACCCTTGCCCGTGCGGACGTGCTGTGCGTGGACAAGACCGGTACCATAACCGAGAACACCATGAGCGTTACGGATATGATAACCTTGTCAGAGAGGTATACCCCGGAGGAGACCGAAACGCTGCTCAGCGATTTCTGCTCTGCACAGTCCGCAGACAACGCTACCATGGAGGCTATGAAGAACCGTTTCCGCTCGCCCTCGGGAAAGGAAGTAAAACAGTTCACCGGATTCTCCCCGGAATTCAAATACAGCAGCGCCGTGCTGAGAATACACGGCAAAGACATACCCTTTATACTCGGTGCCCCTGAGCTCATACTCGGCGGAGGCTACGACAGACACCGTGAGCTTGCAGAGGGCTGCTACCGCAGAGGTGCAAGGGTACTTGTACTTGCAGAGGCAGATACCGTACCCGACGGCAGACAGCTTCAGGGAAACACTGAGGCGGTATGCTTCATAATACTTGCGAACCCTGTAAGATCCAACGCCCCGGAGACATTTTCCTTTTTCCGTGAGCAGGGCGTTGAAATAAAGGTCATATCAGGAGACAACCCTGTTACCGTATCAGAGGTCGCCTGTCAGGCAGGTATAGAGAATGCAGGCAGCTATATAGACGCATCAACGCTTACCACTGACAGCTCCCTCGCCGCCGCTGCAGTGAGGTATACTGTATTCGGAAGGGTGACCCCCGAACAGAAGCGCAAGCTCATAAAGGCTCTCAGAAAGGCAGGACATACCGTTGCTATGACAGGAGACGGCGTGAACGATGTGCTTGCACTCAAGGATGCTGACTGCTCCGTGGCTATGGCTTCCGGCAGTGACGCCGCTGCACAGGCCTCTCAGCTCGTTCTCCTTGAATCAGATTTCTCACGTATGCCGGAAGTTGTAATGGAAGGCCGAAAGGTAGTCAACAACCTCGAACGCTCCGGCAGTCTCTTCCTTGTGAAGAACGTATTCTCCCTTCTGCTGGCCCTTGTAACTATATTCTGGGGAATCAGCTATCCCTTCGTGCCTTCGCAGATAACACTTATAAGTATGTTCACCATCGGCATACCTGCTTTCTTCCTCTCACAGATACCGAACCATGAGCTGATACGCGGAAAGTTTATGACGAATGTCCTTTTAAAGGCTATACCGGCAGGCATCACTGATACTGTCATGGTCTCGGCCATGGTATTCTTCGGTAATATCTTCGGCCTGAGCGAGGGCGATATATCCTCCGGCTCGACCATACTCCTTGCCGCAGTGGGGCTTATGATACTCTTCCGGATAAGTATGCCTATGAACGGCTACAAATGGGGAATATGGATATTCTGTCTTCTCGGCATCTCCGTCGGGGTATTCCTGCTCAACGAGTTGTTCTGCATATCATCCATATCTCTCAAATGCCTGCTGCTGTGCGCAGATTTCTGTATAATAGCAGAGCCCATGCTCAGATATCTCTCCATGCTTGTAAACAAGATCGGAGAATTCTTCACCGGTAAGAGCGATAGTGTTAACCATGGTTAACAAGTCCCTCGAAAGCAAATATACCGGAATAAGGCTTAAAACAGGCAGATTGATAATTTGTTTTATCTATCTAACAATTTTATTCATTCCATTTCGTCTTTTTCGCTCCCGGAATTCACTTGTATATGAAAGCGCTTTCATATACCGGCTGAAACTGGCCATGCGAAAGGAGTGAACGTTATGACAGCTTACCCAGAAACCGCCACCGGAGGTGAGACGAGTATCAAAGGAGCCGCTGAAGGCAGAGCTGAGACTGCCGAAGAAAATAATATCAATCAGCTTATAACAGACTGTGCCCGTTCCAAGGAAGCACTCGAAAAGCTATACCTGACATTCAGGAAAAGTGTTTTTGCACTTGCATTCAGTATCACAGCTGATTATCATCTCTCAGAAGACTGCGTGATCGAGACCTTTGTACGTCTCACACAGGTACGGCATTTTGATGCAAAGAAAGGCGACGGAAAAGGCTATATCCACAAAATCGCCCGGAATGTCGCACTTGAGATGCGGAGAAATTTCAACCCGAGGAAAACAGATTTGTTCATACAGAGCTACGGAGATGCCGACAAGACCGTAGAGGACAGCATCTTCATCAATCAGCTCCTCAAATACCTTCCCGACAAACACAGACAGATCGTTGTTATGAAGATATGCATCGGGCTGACGTTCAGGGAGATTGCAGTCATAATGCGCAGTCCCGAATCCACGGTCAAATCACGGTACGCCCGGGCTATGGACATCCTAAAGGAAAAGGCAGGTGTTAATGATGAAAAACAACAATGATCAGAAAGATATCGCAAAGCTTCTCTGTGACAGGATGGACGAGCTTTCAGATACAGTTGATGTCTTTGACAAGATCACAGACAGAGCATACCCGCAATCAATGACAGATCCTTCCGAGAGCGGATACATCGTAACAGGCCTTGAGAACGTTACTCAGAAAAGCAGGAGACACAGAGCCCTGAAATGGATATCAGCTGCCGTGGCTGCTGCTGTGCTTGCTTTCGTAATACCTGAAACGGATATTTTGCCTAAGATACTCTCTGGTATCAGTCCAGACGGAAAGGACAGATACGAATCTGCTCTCAGCCGTATGGAGGAAGCTATAAGCTGGGGAGATTTCATCAGCTTTGACGTCCCGCTCAGCTACTACATCAGAAATGATGTGCTGATAACACCCCTTATGCCCTGCCCCTTTGAGGAAAGCAGCAAGGATGATGCAATGGTGCGTCTGTTCATAAGAACGGCTGACGGAACAGCCACCAATGAGGTCTATGCCGTTGAGTATACGGACAGCTTCGAGAAATCCAAATATATCGCAGTTGCCTGCTCTGATGCAAGATTCACACCGAAAGATATCAAGGAGATAGAGATGAGCGACCGCATCATCCCCGAGGCCTATTGTCAGAAGGTGAAGGACGACATCGAGAACCGCTTCTACGATGACGGATACGGCATACTCGCGCTTGACGGCAAGGAGGCAGTATCTCTCGCCTCCTACTCCCTTATGCAGTACGTAAAGACAGAGGACGATGAGACAAAGCTTGCTGTGACGGATGTTGTCTATTACCATAGTATGGCACGCTTCAATAAAGAGCATTACTATGATACCTACACCTATACCACTACAGTGAACGGTAACGAGGAGATAACGAACCTTCCCGAGAAAGAATACTCCTGGAAGAGGTCGGTATATTTCAGCGGAATATCGGCTTTCCCCGAAAAGTTCAGTTCAGACTTCACAGAGACAGATATATTCGGTACAAAGACGGAGGCGGACATTGAGTATAAGGGGTGGGCGGCAATCAAGCCTATGAAGAACTCTGCAGATCTCCAGACCGTATACGATGCCCCTCTCAGTCTTGAATACCATCTTTTCGCCAATCACGGAACATTCAGCACGGTTCTTCCTCCCGCTGAGTACTGCCGTAATGAGTTTGCTCTGTATGTATCCCCTTACAGAGACCGCAGACATTACTCCACAACTCCGACAATTATCAGGATAACCTGCGGCAGTGAGGAGATATGCTCTGTACCGGAGGTTTTTACCCGGAGCAGCGAGACGGAAGACGACAGGATCTTTTTAAGTGATTCTTACAAAGAATACTACGATGAGATGGTAGCTATGAGTATAGATGATAATATGGAGTTTCTTCTGAATACTCAGAGGGCAATCGAAGAGATTCAGATCCAGATCAATGAAATGAAACTTGCCCCTGAGGATACCAAAGAATACCGTACACGGCTGGCCAGTCTTGAAAGCAGCCTCGAATGGTACAAAGAATCTGTTTCACTTATAAGCCAGAGAATCGATGACGCTATGCAATACCAGAATCAGCAGCCAACAGGGTTTGTTAATCAGCAGCGTGGAACATAAGAAGATCAAAACATCCGGACAGCAATGTCCGGATGACTTTGTTTATATATTAAAATATATCTCGCAGTCTTGATTTATCATGCAAGCTGTGATAAAATATATTAGTCGGACATCTGTCCGTAATAATGCAGCGGTATCGAAGTGGTCATAACGGACATGACTCGAAATCATGATGCCCCCTGAGGGACGTGGGTTCGAATCCCACCCGCTGCGCCAGACATCAAGCCCCGATATATAGCCGGAAGCGCATTTTTCCGCTATGTATCGGGGCTTACTTACGTTGTATCAGTATAATATGCAAAACCTGAAATCCGAAGAATAAAACCTGAAAAGCTATATCTCAGACACGAGATCAGACACAAAGCTCTCCATTCTATACCGGAGAGCTTTTTCTGTACCATTATCACGACAGACGTACCTTCTGCCCCTCACTGAGCTCCTTCGATGCGGTCTGCACTATCATAGTTGTATCATCAAGGCTCGTATCAATCAGGCCTGCAATATTCTTGTTCTGGTCAGCTATGTTGATATCCACCCTGTGTACCACGTATTCCTTGCCGAGAAAGCCCTCGGTCTCCTCAATGCGGTAGATATAGCCATCCCCCTTATCCTCGTTTATGATGCTTAGAGGTATACAGCCGTAGTTCTCTGCAGAGAACGCGGTTATGGTCAGTTCCCCGTTCTCGCCTGCCTTCAGCCTGTCATCATTGAGTTCAATGACTACCTTTCTGCCGTCGCCTTTTATCGGCTTGGCGATACGCTTTACCTCGCAGTTTTCAAGACGTATCTTGCCGTTCCGGAAGGAAAGATCAACCTTATCTCCCTCGGAGATATAGCCTGTATCACCCTCAGGGATGACGGCTCTGAATACTATACCGTCTGCAGGGTCCGATACGGTGAAGGCAGCGCTGTTATCCGTGATATCGCCCTCTGTGAGGTTTATGTCGGCGATAACGCCTATCTCCGGACTGCACACCTTGCCCTCGTTATCGTTCAGTTCCTTCAGCTCTGCAAGTTTCCTCTTTGCCTCCTCTACGGAAGCACTTATCTCAGGAGACGAGCTTATAAGGACTGCCGCAGTGTCCATAGTCATACCGCCGACTGATACAAGCACATCAGTAACCGTGCCCGATACCGGAGCCGTGACTGTTCCGCCGCTCTCGTAAAACCTGCGGTATTCGTCATAGATCTGCTGCTTTTCGGATATGACACCTTTCAGCGCATCGGCTGAACTGCCTTCACCTGTCGCAGCAAGCTCGTTGAGGGATACTATGTCCGCATTGAGGTCACGGCGGAGCTGCTCTGTGAACCTGCTGAGATAATCACTGTCGAGCCTGAAAAGAGTATCACCCTTTGAGACAGAATCGCCTGTGCTGACACATAATTCAATCAACCTGAGATCCGGAAGAGTGAACACCGGCACCTGACCCTCGGGAGCATAAGTCTGAGCGCTGCCGAGTTCAAGCTCTATCTGATTCTCGAGTGAGATTATAGCATCTGACAGCTGTCTGCGGTCGAGCTGTATGATCACATTGCTCCTGCCTACGCTGTCACCGCAGTCAGCCTTGACAGCTGTTACTCTCAGTCCCTCGGGGATATATACGGGGATCTTGTTAACGGCGTCAACATTACCGCTGAACTTTAATGCATGAGGTATCTTCTGATACTTCAGTGTCGTATAAGTCACCTTAGGCAGTTTTGCGGCGTATACTGCCCTTGAAGCAAATGTCAGCACGAACATCGCTGCAAGGAAGATTAGAAACGCCTTGACTGCTCTCTGCTTTGTTTCTTCTTTCATATCCTACTCCTTCAGTGCAGAGGCAATTATACCCTGCTCAAGATGATCCTGTCCGATGATGAATACGAATGCTGCCGGTATGAGAGTGATGACTGCTGCCGCCAGCATCAGGGCTCCGAGTCCCATATCAAGCATGGGCAGATATATGGACAGCGGATAAAGCGCCTTGTCCTGTATAAAGGCCAGGGGCTGCTCCACCATGTTCCACATATCAAGGAAGCATATCACCACGCAGGAAAGTATGCCAGAACGGCCGAGAGGCAGGCCGATGTATCTCAGCACCTCCCATTCGTTTGCTCCGTCGATGCGTGCAGAGTCGGCAATATCCCTCGGGATATCGGCAAAGCCGCGGTATATAAGGAATACCGGGAATGTCGAGAACACCGCAGGTATGATCACTGCCAGCCGTGTATTCAGCAGCCCCAGTCTGTCCAGAATTATATGGTCTGAAAGCATGGTTACCTGAAAAGGCACGAGCATGAAAATGACATACAGGTCAAACAGCAGCTTCTTGCCGCGGAAATCAAAGCGTGCGAAAGCCCACGCTGAAGGTATCGCCACAAGCAGCTGAAAAACGAGGATGCTCACCACTATCAGCACGGAATTCCAGAACACCTTATAGAAATCAGGCGTGAAAATCAGCAGATCCCTGAAGTTGTCAAGAGTCGGGTACTGTGCAACGATTCCGAAGGAGGAATAGCTGCCGTCGCTGCCTGTCAGCGGGTCAAGTGTCGCCCTCAGCTCGTCATTGCCGCGGAAAGGAAGGAGGACTGCTATGAGCACGGGAAATATCACTGCCGCACATATCAGTGCGAATACCGCATAGACCGGCAGTGTACGCATATTCTTCTTCATATCTCCTCCTTATCCCAGGCCTTCCTCAGAAGCGTAGCAGCCACAAGTATCACGGAGAATACCAGTACGGATGCCGCCGCCATCTTCTGGAGGTCGAGACCTGTGAACCAGTTGTTGAAGAGATGCTGCAGGAGGTAGATGCTCCTGTGGGGGTAGGCTCCCGCCACAAGATAGGCCTCTCTGAAAACCTTGAAGGAATTCAGAAAGGATATAATGGTTATGGTATAGAGCGTAGGCCTCAGATTCGGCATGATGATGCGTGTGATTATCTGCATCTCTCTTGCTCCGTCTATTCTTGCGGCCTCAGTGATGGAAGTGGGTATCCCCGCCATGCCGGTCATCCAGAGTATCACGGTATAGCCGAGATTCTTCCAGATATAGCTGCCGACGAGTACCCAGAAGGCGGCGCCGGAGGTAAGGAAATGTATCTCCCCTCCTCCGAGGGAGGTCACTATGCCGTTGATATATCCGTGGTCGCTGAACAGTATCCTCCAGACCATTACAAGCGCCGCAGTAGGTGCTGCAAGCGGGAAAAGAAGGATAGTCCTGATAAGCCGGATATACTTCATCCTGCAAAGAGCACAGGAGATGATAAAGGATATCCCTATCAGGAGCGGCAGGCATACTGCGGTAAAGAGTGTGGTATTCCTGACAGCGAGACGGAAGGCCTCGTTGTTTATCGTGGTCTCGTAGTTGCCGAGTCCGCTGAATCTTCCGCCACCCGTCACAAAGGAGCGCTTTATGGAATCCGCAAACGGCAGGAGCCTGAATACCGATACTCCTATCAGACCGGGCAGAAGGAAGGGAAGATATCTCAGGTTCTGTTTTCTTGCTGTCATCATTCTCATTCCTTCATTTTCAGGTCGAGCTGACCAAGGACAGCATCCGCCGCCTGCTCGGGGGTCATGACTCCGGTATCGCATTTCTCAAAGGCTTCCTGTATCATACTCAGTGACACGTAGTCAGTGACTATCGGCTCATCGAGACTTTTCAGATACTTTGTCAGGCTGGCGTTTTCTGTGGTGTTCGGCCATCTCTCTTCAAAGAAATCACCTTCATCGTTATTTCTGCTGTAGACTGCAAAGTATTCAAGGTCAACATTGTGGCTCCTGTAAAGACGGAAGAAGAAGTCGTATGCTCCGTTATTCACGGGGAATCCGTCATAGTTCTCTATCTTCTGGCTGTCCGCAGTCAGAGCGGAGGCAAGGAAGTGAAGTGCCTCCTCACGGTTTTTTCCTGCCTCAGTAACAGCAAGAGAGCATACGGGAACAAAGCTGCGGTTATCGTCATTCATACCGAGGCGGTACTCTATGCCGCTCTGATTCACGTCAGAAGTGGATAGGAGTATATTGTATTCATTGTCGAAACCGTTGACAGTTCCGGCAGCAAGACCGTTCTTGTCGATAAGATAGCTGTAATATGTCTCGGTGAATTCATATTCATTCGGTATTATCGGGAATGAGGGGAATCCGATGGTCATGCCGTTCTGTCTGTCAATATCATTCTTAGCTATTGTCTCGCAGTCACTGATGAAAGAAATGAGCTTCTCCCTGCTCAGATTCTTCATAAGCTCGTTGCCCTCATATATCATGCCCAGCTTTACGTATGCCTCAGGGTCCCAGATATTCAGTATCGAATACACAGGATCCTCATCCTCGCGTATCCTTTTCACTTCCTCTGCCAGATCGTGGAAACTCTTTATGCTGCCGATCTTTTTCTTGTCTGCTGCCACAGCAGGCACGCGGAACTTGCAGGAAACACTGTATATCTTGTCATCGATGCGGTTCCAGAGGGCTGTATTCTCATAGAGCCCTTCCTCCGGCATCCATACATCCTGATATTTGCTCAGATCACAGAGCATATTTCTTTCGTTGAGGTTCTGTATATCCATGCCGTCTATCATGATGATGTCGGGAGCATCGCCGGAGAGCATACGTGTGGTGAATTCCTTCATGGCGTCGGAATAGCTTGTTCCGTTCCTGCGGCCGTACTGATAGCTGACCTTGATGTTGCGGTTCGCACTTGCAAAATCTCCCACGATCTGTGAAAGCGTGTCGTTCTTATCAAGGCTGTATATCTTCAGTTCAGATGTTATCTCGCTGACCATATCCGGGTCATAGGTGTATTTCAGTATCTTTCCGGTCTCCGATGAAACGATGATAGCACCGTTTTCGCAGCGGTATATGGATTTCGCATGGAATGAAGGATTGCCTATCGTATTCACTACACCGTCTATTATCTGCTCCATCTGGTTGCCGTCGGGCATGAAACGGAATATCCCGTCCTCGCAGCATATATACACCGACCCGTTATCGCCCTCGCAGAGCTGGAAGGAATCAAAGGATGATGTTTCGTCCTGCCTGCCTCTGAAAAACTCACTGAGGTACTTGGGGACGTTTTTTTCCTTTCCCTCCTTAATGTCATAGATGTGTGTATTGTCCTTGTCGGCAGCTATGAGCAGATCGTTCACGACGGCCATACAGGCAGATGGCACAACGGAGATGACAGGTGTCAAAGCTCCTGTAGTTAGTGATACTTCGCTGATTCCGTCTTTATCTGCAACAAACAGTCTTCCGTCTTTGGAAAACTCGGCATACATCAGATTATCCGAATCCAGCCTTCTGACAACACCGCTGTCTGTCCGGAACTCATAGCAGGTCCTTTCATTGTCCCAGCAGGCGTATATCACAGCATGGTCACTGGCTGCAAGGACGCCGGTTATGTGCGAACTTGAGCCGTTATGGGAATGAGCGCCTGTGCTGTTATCTTCTTCAATGCCGGCAAGTAATTTCTTTCCCTCACGCTCAACCACAGTAACATCATTGTTGAAGCTGTAGAACATTTCTGTTTCGCCCTCGTAGAAATAGGGCTCACCGCCTATCTCGAAGAAATCTGACATTGAGGCATAGATGTAAGAGTTGTAAGGGAACATAACCTCCTGCTCGCAGTAGCCTCCCCTGACTGACAGTGTCTCGGCAACTGCGCCTGATGAACAGCCTGTCAGAGTGGATATAAGCAGCATTGATGCTGTTATAAATGAAGCTTTTTTCATATTCCTGACCTCCTGTATTCTTTCCATAATATAAGTATACCACAGCTTTCCTCTAATTGTCCTCTAACTCACCTCTAATTTATCTCTAATACTTTCATTCTTCCGGTTTCTGTGATATAATGGTATTACACACCACATCAGGAGGCGTATCATGAGAATACTTATCATAGAGGACGACAGGGAGCAGTGCACGCTTTTACAGTTCAGACTTGAAAAGGAAGGCTTTGCTGTTGATATCTGCAACGACGGCGCTGATGCCGCTTTCTTCATCGGGCAGAATGCTCACGACCTCGTACTGCTTGACTGTATGCTCCCGCACAAGGACGGATTCACCATACTGCGAGAGATGCGTGAGCACGGAAACACCACTCCCGTCATCATGCTGACTGCCCTCGGCGAGCTGGGAGACAGGATAACCGGACTTGACAGCGGTGCAGATGACTACATCGTAAAACCCTACAACTTTGAGGAGCTTATGGCACATATCCGCTGCCGTCTGAGAAGGACAGCAGGCATAGAAAGCAGCTCTGCAAGCAGCTGGTGCGACCTCAGCTATACGCCCGGAGAGAATATCCTCACCGGTCCGGAAGGCACCTGCACCCTCTCAAATAAGGAGAGCGAACTGCTGGAGCTATTCCTGCGCAATCCGGAGCGTAATCTGCCGAGGCAGACCATACTCGCAAGGATATGGGGAGCTGAACACGAGATAGAGGACGGCAACCTTGACAACTATATCTACTTCGTCAGAAGGCGGCTGAAAAATGTGGGAAGCAGGGCTTCCATAAAGACTATCCGAGGCGTCGGCTACAGGCTTACAGCGGAGGAAGGATGATGTTCAGGAAGGTACACAGGCGTCTGACGCTTCTGTTCACCATCGTCTGTATAGGGATACTCGCCGTCATGGCTGCGTCATACATACTCCTCAGCGTGCGCAGCATATACAACAGTGCGCTGATACGCCTTGAAAGCAATACTGCGAATTTTGAAACCACTCTGAGCGGCAGCACCGTCATCTCCGACGACTGGCTCAGGAACACTCAGAGCAACTACAACTACATATTCTTTCTCTACGACAACGGCAATCCGATGCACCTTACAGCTCTCGGCAGCAATGATGCAGATAACGATCTGATCAGTGAACTTCGTAGCAGCTACGGCGAGAGGATAAACAAAATCCGCGACCCCTGGGCTATACGCAGGGATGTATTCCAGTGCAGGCTCCGCGGCCGTACTTACAACGCCGGTGTCATCTTCATACCCGGAGAGAACGGCTTCACAGATCTGTATATACTTGACAGCCTGCACAGCGAGAGGAAACAGATATGGAAACTTCTGCTTGGATTCGGTGCCGTCATACTCCTTACCTCGGCTGCCCTCTTTGCCTTTTCATGGTTCTTTACACGGAAGCTGCTTCAGCCGGTGCAGCGCTCACATGAGCAGCAGGCGCACTTCATCGCCGCCGCCTCCCATGAGATACGCAACCCCGTCAACACCATCGTCTCCGCGCTTGACGCCATGAAGGAATGCAGCGACGAGCAGCGTGAGGATTTCGCAGACATAGCAAGGCGTGAGGGAAAGCGCCTGACCGTTCTCACCGAAGACCTGCTCACTCTTGCCCGCTCAGATAACGGCAGCTTCACAACAGAGCTGAAGCCCACTGAGCTTGATACCCTCGTTATTTCATGCTATGAGGCCTTCCTTGCTCCGGCGAAAGAAAAGTCGATTAAGCTCGGCATTACCCTTCCGGAAGATGTACCGCCTCCGGCACCTGCCGATGCAGAAAGGATCAAACAGGTGGTATCCATCCTGCTAAGCAACGCGGTCAGCTATACACCGGAAAACGGTACGATAGACATAGCCTACAGCTTTGACAGGCAGCGGCACTCCATTGCCGTATCGGACAGCGGCACAGGCATCTCCGACGAGGACAAGCCCCATATCTTCGAGCGTTTTTACAGGGCCGACCGTGCCCGTGAGGACCGCTCTCACTTTGGCCTCGGACTTGCTATAGCAAAGGAGATCATGGACCTGCATAACGGAACCATCACAGTTTCTGACAGCAGTACAGGCGGTGCGGAATTCACCATCTCACTAAAGGCTGCACCGGAGAATGAGAGTACGCAGAAGTGAGAGCAGAATGGATGACAGACAGCTGCTGACCGGCAACGCGTACTGCTTTACCATGATCACTGCGCATAAGACGAAATGATACAAAGAGACCCATGCGGGACATAACGCATGGGTCTCTGTCTTTATCCGGCAGCTGTACGCTTTGCAAGCTCCGCTTTAAGGTATTCATACCGCTCAAGCTTCTCCGTCTTTGCAAAATGAACCTCACGCAGCTGTTCGGGATTGTCTGTATAATCGAGCACCTCATCACCGAACTGCTCGCTTGTCAGGTCAAACACCGCATCCCCGACTACGTTGTAGCAGTGGTAATTCCCGCCGGGACGAAGTATGCCGTAAACCCTTCCGCCGAAGATATCCTGTACAAGGAATGCGGTTATGGAGCACTGTCCGAGGGTACAGTTCTCTCTGCTCCATTTCTCACGCAGACGGGGGGCACAGGTATACTCACACCATATCTCCGTCAGTGCATCGTAGAGTTTCTGCGGAGTGTCTATTCCGGGGTATATGTCATTGACAGCCGGAACTGTGGCTGTCTGCCAGCCAAAGAATATATAGCTCATTTCTCTTCCTTCTTTCTCTTATCATTCATTATTATAAGGAGACACACCACTCCCGCCGCAATCATCGGAACATAGCTGAAGATGCCGATGACTTTGCTGAGGTCTGCATTCTCCGGGACATCGCTGTTCAAGATGAGACCTGTAATGCTCTGCAGGGAGGCGTTATAGATGCCGTGGCAAAGTACCGCAGGCCATACTGAATCTGTCTTTTTTATGAGCAGCATCAGCATCATCCCGAAAAAGGGCAGGGTCATCATCCTTCCCGCAAAGCCCGACATAGCTTCCGTAAAGGTTGCATATCCCTGAATATACCCGGTGATATCCATAGGCAGATGCCATAGTCCCCATATGATGCCTCCTATGATGCAGGTGCCGGTGATACCGAAAAGCGGCTCCATCTTCTGATTCATATATGCACGCCATCCGAATTCCTCTCCCACGCCTCTGAATGAAATGAAAACAGATAAAGCGGCAAGCATAAGAAGTTCATAAAGCACGCTGCTGACTGTGAAACCGCTCAGCCAGGCGCCGTGACCCGTCAATGCCGGCGGAAGGACATATGCCGCCGAGAAAACAACTATGGGAAGAAGGAATGCGAGCAGGTACCATCTGAGGTTCCCTTTCAGATGCAGATGCAGTTTCAAATCACTGAAGCCCTCTTTTGTGACAAGCCTTGTGATGATATTTGCAAGCGCAGGCGACCACACTGACAGCGTGCCGCACAGGAAGTTCATTGTCTGTGAATCCCTGAAAATCCGCATCAGAACAAAACTCAGCGCTGAAAGAACAAGTGCCGTAACAACGAAGATAACAAGCCGCATTGCATCCGCTTTTCTATTTGTCATACTGCTCAACTCCTTTCAGATAAAGCCGGCAGGTGACGAACCATGAAACGATATATGCTGCAAGCACCGCAAGGAATACAACCGGCAGTAAGAATGATGACTGCTCTCCGTTCAATGCTGCCATTATTCTGTCTGAAACTATGTCAAGGTCGTCAATTTTCAGAATGCATACTCCTGTAAGAAGAATAACTAAAGATACAAAACAAATCATCTTTATAACGCTTCCCTTCTTTGCTCCGAAACGGTATACAAAGGGGATATCTATGGCGCGGAATAATATCTGCACAAAGGCAAGTATCATGGCTGTGCTTTCTGCAAGCTGCTCTGCCTCCTGTGTTCCCTCTATCCCTCTGTCTGCTGCGGCAGCGCATGAAAGTGCATCTGCATACTGGATGGTGATTAAGAACAACACCTCCATTGCGAATATCATTTCGTACTTGATGCGCAGAAATCCTCTGTAGCCCTCAGGTGAGGAGGATATAAAGTATCCCCACAGCTTCCTGTCATCTCCGCCAACCACAAGCATCTGCAATGCACCAGTTGCAAGAAAGGCACCGACAGCCGAAGACATTAGGCAAGTACTTAAATTATCTGCATCGTGTATCTGACCTGAGAAGAAGAGACATACCATAAGAGGAAAAGAGCCGCACAGTATCATGGAAAGGATAAACCATCTGTTCTGCTTCCATTCCTTATAAATAAGTCCGTTCATTACTCCTCTCTCCTCTCATATGACCTCCACATGACAACGAAGTACAACAGGCTGACTGTGGCAAAGGCTGCAGCAGCTGTCACGGTCATAACTCCCGAACCGGAGACATCAGCCAGCCGCCGCATCACTTCCTCGCCCGTTTTTCCTGCCATCTTCTGCGTTAAACCGAATTCGAGCCGGGAGAAAAAACGGAGAAGCAGCAGGCCTGTTGCTGAAGCGATGACGGTATATTTCTTGATGTCCTTTTCGCTCTTTGCTATCATCAGGATACCGCAGTAAACTGTATCAAAGAGAAGAGAAACGGCAGCAACGAAGAAAAATACACTCAGAGCATTCTTCAATACAAAAACATTTCTTATAAGCATTACGCATACAGTAAATGCAGCAAGAAGAAGCCCGATACGTGCAACTGACAGCAGTTTTGCAATAAGGTCAGCAGCTGCCTTCTGCTTTGAAGTTGCCGGAAGCACATATGTGTATCTCTTCCAGCCCGATGCTATATCCGCCTTATTCACTCCGTTATTCATGCCTGATATGAATCCGCCTATGGCGGCAGCGATAAGCGCCATGACAGCGGCATAGATGTATATCTCCTCCGCTGTGGAAGGTTCATCATCGGGCAAGCACAGCGGAAGTATCAGAAATACCTCCAGCAGTGCGAACAATATCATTGAAAGAATACTGTATCTGCGCGAAAGCTTCATTTCGCGGAAGACAAGGGATCTGTAAAGCTTCATTATGACCACTCCTTTGCGTCTCTGTGTACATAGTACAGCATAATGTCATCAAGAGTAGCAGGATCGATAACAGCTTCTCTGTATTTGCAGGAAGCGCTTTCACGGTCCTTTATCATAACCTCAGCTCCGAAGCTGTTCGTGCGGATGCTTACGATATCCTCTGCATCTATCTCTGAAAGCTTTTCCTTGTCGCATTTGAGTATGCCGTGCTTCTCGATCAGCTCATCCTTGTAGCCTGAAAGCAGTATCCTGCCCCTGTCGATAAAGGTGACCATATCGGCGATCTTTTCAAGATCGGAGGTGATATGCGATGACATGAGTATGGAACGCTCGCCATCCTGAAGGTACTCCATGAATATATGAAGTATCTCATCACGCACCACAGGGTCAAGGCCTGTTGTAGCCTCGTCCATTACAAGAAGCTCCGCATTGTGAGAAAGAGCACAGGCTATCTGCAGCTTCATCTTCATGCCCTTTGAGAATTTGCCTATCTTCTTTTTCATAGGAAGCCCGAAACGCTCTGTATACTTCATATAGGTCTCTTCGTCCCACTCCGGATACATACCCTTGAATATCCGGGACATATCCTTTACTGTGAAGATGTCATGGAACGGAAGCTCATCGAATACTACGGCGATGCGCTTTTTTATCTCCGTCTCGTCCTTTACATGATCAAGTCCGAGGAGTTTTATCACGCCGCTGTCGATATCTGTGATATGCAGCATACTGCGGATAGTAGTAGTCTTTCCCGCTCCGTTCTGTCCGATGAATCCCATTATACACCCCTTGGGTATTGTAAAGCTTATATTATCAAGTGTGAATCCGTCATATTTCTTTGTAACGCCGCTGATCTCAACAGCATTCTCATAATCAGTCATTACTGATCCCCTCCGTTAACAAGGTCAAGCAGTTCGTGAAGCTCATCCATCGTGATACCCGCCTTGCGCGCCGTATCTCCGGCCTCTGCGAGCAGTGCCTCGATACGCTTTATCTGCTCCTCACGGAACAGTTCAAGGTTCTGTGCCTTTACAAATGAACCCCTGCCTGTATATGACTCTATGAAGCCGTCACGTTCAAGCTCCTCATAGGCACGCTTGGTAGTCATGAAGCTGATGCGCAGCTCCGTCGCAAGGATACGCATAGAAGGCAGAGCTTCGCCCTCCCTCAGCTTTCCCTCAAGTATCATCGTCTTGATCTGGTCAGCTATCTGAAGATAGATAGGCTCACCATTTGCATTGCTGATGTTGATATTCATATTAAGTGTACACTCCTTCGGTTAAAGAACTGACCATACATTTGCAACTATATGGAAAGTCTGAATTGTATAACCTCTATGTATACAATTATATCATCAGTGTTACACTTTGTCAAGGGGTTTTAAAAAATATTTTCCGGCATATAAAGGAATGAATACATTAAAGGAACCTTACCAATAAACGTTTCATAAATCACGGGCAGCTGTTATCCGAGGTTGTTTATTTCTGAAAGCCTTTAAGGAATAGCCCTGCACGAGCGCCATCCATCTGTGTATGATGAAATACAACATATCATGCTGCTTGTCAACCTTCCATATTATTATGCTCCTCAGCCCTGTTAACAGAAGCTCTGAAAAGCATTCAATAATTGCCGACTTTTTACCGTTATATTGACTAATGGTATAGAATGCTGTATAATTTACATACATTGAATTATTTATCCAATGTTATTCTATTATGTAAGGAGAAGTGAAATGATCAAACGTATTATTGCAGGAGCGCTCAGTGCAGCTATCTGCACCTCGGCATCAGGCAGCGCTGCATCCGCATGCGTGCTGAAGACACGTTCAGACGCTGACGGTGCAGATACAGCCCTTATCCTTGACGTCATAGTACAGGCAGAAGAAGGTAAAGCCTTTACCACCGCACCGGCAACAGCCGCAGCGACCAAAGCTGCTGCAACTACCAAGGCAGCTGCTGCCACAACAGCACCGGCATCAACCAAGGCTGCATCATCAACGACTGCCAAAGCAGCTGCATCGACAACCAAAGCGGCAACGACTGCGACAGTGACCACAGCAGTGACCACCACAGAAGCCATTGAAGATGAAACTGAACCAGCCGGCGCCATAAAGCTCGGTGAGAATATCAGTGCGGTCATTTCAACTGACGGCACTGTTCTGATCAGAGGCTTCGGCAGCATGGATGACTTCAACAGCTCACCATTTGCCGGTCTGAACATAAAGAAAGCCGTATTTGAAGACAAGGCAAAGGATAAAGTCATTACCAGCATCGGTGCAAACCTTTTCAACGGCTGCGCTGCCCTTTCATCTGTAGGCGGGAAGGATAACACTATCATTATCCCCGACGGCATCACAACCATAGGCGACGGCGCTTTTTCCGGCTGCTCTGCTGTAAAGTCAATAACCATCGGCAGCGGTGTTGAGACCATCGGACGATTTGCCTTTTCAGGTCTCACAGGAGTAACAAAGCTTACCATACCCGGAAACGTAAAGGCCATGGGAAGAACCATGCTGGGCGGCTGCACTGGCATCACTGAGCTTACCCTTCCCTATGCTGGTGTATCGGAAGACTGCACCTCAGCAGAAGGTGATCTCAATCCCGACCACTCAGTCACTGATCTTTTCTATGATGATCACTGGGACTGGGACAATGATACTTTTGATTCCACAGCCTTCAAACTCTCAAAGATCATCATCACAGGCGGAGAAAGAGTGCCTGCATATGCCTTTTCCAACCTGAAGGGCGTTAAGGAGATCGACCTCAGCGGTACTTCTGCGGCTGCCATCGGCGAATACGCCTTTGCCGGCTGCACCGGTCTTACAGACATCAAACTGCCCGCAACCATAAAAAGCATCGGCAGCAGAGCCTTTCTGAACTGCTCAGGTGTCAAGGATTTCGGTATCAAGGAAGGCCTTGAAACCCTTGCGGATTTTGTCTTTGAGAACTGTACCGGCCTTACCGCCTTTGAGTTCCCCGATTCCCTTGTATCCACCGGAAGATCTGTTCTGCAGGGATGTACTGAAATAACAAAGCTCACTGTCCCCTATGCCGCAGTTGCTGCTTCCTGCGCGAAGGAAGGCGGAGATGTCAATCCGGACTGCTCTGTTACCGACCTTTTCTATGACGAACACTGGAACTGGGCAAACGAAGCCTCAGATTTCAAAGACTACAAGCTCTCAAAGATCACAGTCAAGGGCGGTACTGTTATCCCTGCGTACGCCTTTGCAGGCATGACAGGTGTAAAGGAGATAGACCTCAGCAAGACCTCTGTCACCTCCATAAACAACTATGCCTTCTATAACTGTACATCACTGGTAACCGTAAAGCTGCCGGAGACTCTCACGGCTATAGGAGATTATTCCTACAGCAAAACGCCCATCACTGCCCTTCCGGATAACGGAAAGATCAGAACAGTTGGAGAAGGCGCCTTTGCTGACTGCAAGAAGCTTGAGATAACCACGGTGCCTGATTCATATGAGACCATCGGCAGATTTGCATTCAGGGGCTGTACAGGCATAAAGAACCTGACCATCCCTGCCACAGTGACCTCAATGGGAAGATCAATGCTTATGGGCTGTACAGAGCTTACAGAGCTGACCCTCCCCTACGCTGCAACGGATGCTGTATGCTGCACAGCGGATGGCGATGTCAGTCCCGATCAGTCGGTGACCGACCTTTTCTACGATGAACACTGGAACACCCCTAATGACGGAGTGGATTTCTCGGGATACAAGCTGACAAAGCTGACGATAACAGGCGGAGAAAAGATACCAGATTACGCTTTCTCCCATATGGACTCAGTTACAGAGATCGATCTGAGCGGAAGCAATATCAATTCGATCTGCTCCCATACCTTCAATAACTGCAAAGGACTTACAGTACTGAAGTTCCCCGGAACTCTGAAAAGCATAGGCACTGCCGCCTTTCTGAACTGCACAGGCATGGAGGTTTTTGATCTCCCTGACAGGCTTGAAACTATCGGAAGCTCTGCATTTCAGGGATGTACAGGCATAAGGTCCCTTGTGATACCTGATTCGGTTACTTCTATGGGAAGAGCAATGCTTATGAAATGCAACGCCCTGGAGACCCTTACCCTCCCCTACGCAGCAACAGACGCAACTGCTGCGAAGGCAGGCGGTGAACTGAATCCGGATCGCTCCGTGACTGATCTTTTCTACGATGAACACTGGAACTGGGCTAACGAGGGATCAGATTTCTCCTCCTACTGCATATCCAAGATAATCATCACAGGCGGTGAGCGTATACCGGAAAACGCATTCTCAAATATGACCGGCCTCAGGGAGGTAAATATTTCTGGCCCGGATATTTCCACCATTGACAGTAATGCCTTCCGCAACTGTACCTCTCTTGAATACGCAGAAATACCAGTCAGTGTTGTATCTGTAGCTGCAAATGCCTTTAACGGCATCGAGCCCGATATATATGTATACGGAAAGGAAACCGGATTCGCAGACAAAGCACTCAGCGAGGAATACAGCGGCACTGTTCACGGCTACAAGGGTTCATCATCCAATACCTACGCTGATGAAAACAGCTTTGAATTCCAGCCTGTTGACGGAGAGACTGTCATAGGCCCGAAGGTGATATCAATGGCTGTAGGTGACAGTTATTCCATAAAGACAGGCGCAGACAAGGCTGCCTTCAAGTCATCCGATGAGAACATAGCAAAGGTGAGTGATAAGGGCATCATCACTGCCATAGCACCAGGTGAGACCAATATAGAGGTCAGCGAGGCGGACGGAAAGACCGCTTCTGTAACCGTAACTGTGAGAAAGCCCGTTATACTCTGCACTCCCGGCGATGTCAACAGGGACGGCAACATCGATGCAGTTGATGCTTCTGCCGTGCTGACCTACTATGCCAATATCTCCACGGACCAGCCGACTGATCTCGACGAGAATGCAAAAGCGGCAGCAGATGTTAACGGCGACGGAATGATAGATTCTGTTGATGCTTCTTCCATTCTCTCCTACTACGCATACACCTCCACAACTCCCAAGGAGGAGATAATCCCCATCGGGGACTTCTTAAAGGAAAGCAAGTAATACAAGGCACCTCCGGAACAATATGCTCCGGAGGTGCTTTTTCATATTCTTCAGCAGCTAATATATACTCATCGTATTATTAGTGCAAATATATACAAAACTTCGATGATGTGTTAAGGCATTTTCTGTAATAAGATAAAAATGAAACAATAAGCATTAAGTTTTATACATAAAGTCTTGAAATCATATATATAAACATGTTATAATACTTAAGATTGAGATAAATACATGATGTCAAAGCTTATCTGTTAATCAAATATTCTACAATCAGGAGGCTACCTTGAAGAATCTTACCATTAAACGCACTGTTGCAGGTGTAATGTGCCTCAGCATTCTCATGCAGAGCGCATCATATCTCCCTGCAAACGCAGAGACTGCTTCACAGATCACCATTAACGAGATCTGTGCAAAGAACAGTTCCTACCCTGCACCTGACGGAAATATTTATGACTGGATAGAGTTTTACAACAATGGTGATACAGACAGAAACATATCAGGCTGGAGCCTTTCGGACAAGGAAAGCGAACCCCGCCTTTACGTATTCCCTGAGGGAACGATCATAGGTGCTAATGGACATCTCGTTGTGACCTGCGACAAGGAGGCTGCAAAGACTGACAGCTCCGCAGTACCCTTCGGCCTGTCGGCATCGGGAGAGACCCTTACCCTTACCGATGCAGACGGCAAAACAGTACAAACCGTGACCTTCGGCGCACTTGCGGCCGATACCTCCTACGGACAATATCCCGATGGCAGCGGACAGTTCTATACTCTCAGCTGCACACCTAACGCAAAGAATACCGCACCGGAAGGGAGCAGCGCCGTACATCAGCCTGTCTTCTCACACGACAGCGGTTTCTACGGCAGCAGCTTTGAACTCTCTCTCTCTGCTGATGAAGGCTGCACTGTATACTACACAACTGACGGCAGTGACCCCACAACCGAGTCATCAGAATACACCGCTCCTATAACCATCAGTGACATGACGGAAACAGAGAACCGTCTGAGCGCACGCACCGACATAGTCCCCGACGGCGCAGAAAAGCCCCGCGGAAATGTGGACAAGGCAGCTGTCATACGTGCTGTGGCAGTTGACAAAAACGGTGTTGTGAGTGACAGCGTAACAAAGACCTTCTTCACAGGCAGCACTGATTCAGGCTACTACAAGAAGATGAAGGTAGTTTCTCTTGTTACCGATCCCGCAAACCTCTTCGACAATGAAAAAGGAATCTACTGCCTCGGAAATACCTACGAGGAGTACAGGAGGAGCGGAAAGAGAGGCGGCAATTCCTGGGATATCACGGCAAATTACAAGAACAGCGGCAGAGAATGGGAACGGCCGGCAATCTTTACACTCTTCGAGAACGGAGAAAAGAAGTTCGAGCAGAATGTGGGCATCCGTATCAAGGGCGCTTTCTCAAGAGCCCTGGCACAGAAGAGTTTCAATGTCTATACCCGCAAGGATTACGGCGTCGCAGAGTTCGATTACGATTTCTTCTCCGGCACTGCCGTGAAGGCAAAGAACGGAAAGGCAATAAAGAAGTTTGACGGTGTCGTTCTCAGGAACGGCGGTAATGACAATACCTCCGCTTTCTTCCGTGACAGCATCAACCAGACTCTTGCTGCCGACAGAGCCTTCGCCCATCAGGCGGTATCTGAGTGTATCGTATTCATCGACGGCGAGTTCTGGGGCATCTATCAGATGATGGAGAAGATAAACAAGAGCTTTATCAGCGACCATTACGGCGTTGACAAGAGCGGTATCGCCATGATAGAGAACGGCGAGCTTGAAGAAGGCACTGACAGCGACCTCAGCGACTGGGATGAACTCTGCGAGCACACTGCAAACGGTACTGTCTCCTACGAAGAATTCTGCAATAAGGTAGATATACAGTGCTTCATCGACTACTTTGCTGCTCAGATATACTGGGCCAATGCAGACTGGCCGCAGAACAACTACAGCGCATGGCGCTCCGGTATCATAGATGAATCAAATCCTTATGCAGACGGAAAATGGAGAATGATACTCTTTGATACAGAATCCGGACAGGGGCTCTACGGCAGCGAGGATAAATCCTACTCAGCAGACTGCTTCAGACGAATCCGTCAGAGCAGCAGCCGGCTTGCAAAGGTCTTCACGAAGCTCCTTGAATACGAAGAATTCAGGCTGAGATTTGCAAGGACCATGATGGACCTTGCAAACTATAATTTCGCACCAGACAGAACGAGCGCTGTCATAAACAGCTACAAGGATAATTTCAGACAGCAGGTGGCTGATACCTATGCACGCTTCCATTCCGGAACCCTTTCCGGTGATAACGGCATAAGGCGCTTTGAGGGCGAGATAAACACAGTCACTGAGTTCTACAACAAGCGCTATCAGTATGCAGAGCGCACCACAAGGTCAGCTGCAAAGCTCTCCTCAGAGCCCTGCAGCCTCACTGTCGTCAATTCCGCAGACTGCGGCAACATCGTGCTCAACACGCTCGACCTCGGAAATATCAGCAGCTGGAACGGCAATTACCACAGCGATTATGATATAACCATAAAGGCGGCTCCCGCCGACGGCAGCAAGTTCACAAAGTGGAGCATCAGCGGTGCAAAGATAGTATCAGGCAGCGAGACCTCTGCTCAGGTAACTGTAAGACTTGAAGGAGATGCAAGGATACAGGCACTTTACAACGGTCAGACAGCTGCTCCGGCTGTGACTACCTCCGCAGCCACAAAGGCACCTGCTGCGACCACTACAAAGGCGGCTGCTACCAAAGCCCCTGCTGCAACAGCTGTACCCAGGACTACGGCAACCACAGCTTCAAAGGCACCCGCTGCCACAAAGCCTGCTGCTGCACCGGCGAAACCTGTGACAAAGAAGAGCGGCATAATCACCGAAGCTGAGACCTTTGACTACAATTCCGGAACTGACACAGAGAACTGCTCCGAGGGCGGACTCGATGTAGCATACATAGAAAATGATGAGTATATCGGTTTCAAGAACGTTGACCTGACGAATGCAGGGAAGATAGATTTCCGCATAGGTACAGACGGCGCAAAGGCCTCACTTGAGATCCATATAGACAAGCCCGACGGAAAGCTGATCGGAAAGATGGACATAAAACCCTCCGGCGGCTGGCAGACCTGGAACACACAGACCTGCAATATCGACAAGACAGACGGAAAGCACGACCTGTACTTTGTATTCAGGGGCGGCGAGGGATACCTCTTCAACGTAAACTGGTGGAGACTTGACAGCCGCACCGAGGAATGCATCCCCGGTGATGTGAACAGCGACAGGTACGTTGATGTATACGACCTCTGTGAGATGAGAAGGATAGTCATTGACGGCGGCGCAAAGCACTTTGGTGCAGCCGACCTCAACGGTGATGATGCAGTCACCGCAGAAGACCTGAACCTCCTCCAGAAATTCATCATGGGAGAGATAAGCTCCTTCTGACAAGACACAAAGCCTGTACCCGGCAGCAGCTGAGTACAGGCTTTTCCTTATACCGAAAAACAGTCACGAGCAACTGTCAGTTGCACAGGATTGACTTTCCGGTGCATCTGTGGTATAATCCAGGTATGATCATAAGGAGGACAGCTATGGAGTATATAAGAATCACAAAGGAAAATATAGACAGCGAACACATATGCTGTGCCATATCAAACAACAATGATATACAGGTATCTTCAAAGAAGGCATGGCTCAGGGACCGCTTTGACGAGGGGCTCGTCTTTCTCAGAAGCACGGAACGCGGCAAATGCTTTATCGAATATATCCCGGCTGAGTACGCCTGGAACCCTGTCTCTGCAGACGGATATATGTTCATCGACTGTCTGTGGGTATCAGGTTCACTGAAAGGGCACGGCTATTCAAGCGACCTGCTGGATGCCTGCACTGAAGACAGCAGGGCTAAGGAAAAGAGTGGACTCTGCATCCTTTCCTCAGCGAAGAAGAAGCCCTTTCTTGCTGACCCCGGGTTTCTGAAATACAAGGGCTTTTCTGTCTGCGACGAGGCTGACAACGGTATACAGCTCTGGTACCTTCCCTTTGACGGTGAAGCACAGCCGCCGCAGTTCAGGGAGTGTGCAAAACATCCGCATACCGCAGAGGACGGGTATGTCCTCTATTACACTGATCAGTGTCCGTTCAATGCAAAATACGTACCGATAGTCGAAAAGACAGCAGAGGAGCTTGGTGTCCCGTTCCGAGCAGTTCATATAAAAAGCCGTGAGGAGGCTCAGAACGCTCCTTCTCCGGTCACTAACTATGCGCTGTTTTATAATGGTGAGTATCTGACAAATGAGCAGATGAACGACAGGAAGTTCATAAAGCTGGTATCCGGAAAAAGATGAAAAATGATACAATAAAGCCTCCGGAAAATGTACGGAGGCTTTTCTGTATCATAAAAATATCATTTTACAGTTAAGTACGTCCGACGCCATCCGCCCCATGAAAACGGGGCGGCGCCGGACTGTGCGCATTAGTCTCTTTCGAGATCATCGCTTGCATCGATAACATCCTCAGCCTCGAAAGCAACAACCTCAAGCTCAGGGCTTGTGTACTTCTCCATGACCTTACATCTCCTTTCAAAATCAATTATTATCATTAAGCGTGATAGTACTCAGCGAAGTTCCTATCATTGCTTTATGACCGCAGCATCGCCTGACAGAGCATACTTGTTCCCGCAGACCTCAGATAAAACAAAAACGGACCACGCCCCTGTCAGCATGATCCTTTCTCTGATAGTGAAACAGGAGCAGCCGAAGGAACCTTCTCCACGCTAAGATCTGAGCCTGCCGTATTTGTCAACTCCTCTTGTCAGTAAAATCTATGTAACATTTTACGAATAATTTACAAATTCTGTTTTTATCATACCATATTTTGGAAAGATTGTCAAGGCGGAATCTGTCTATCACTGCAAACTTGGTATTATCATACTATTTTGATACTACAGATCACCTTGCGCAGGTTTAAATCAAGGCGTATAAACATCAGGAATTCTTCTGTTTTTCCGGAGATTTTTCACATTTGCAGTCACGTCCGTATTTTTTTCCACAGATTTAAAACCTACTATAAGTGCCTGTTCCTTCCCTGATGCCGTTCTTGTTTATATTACACATTCCGCAAAAAAAATGTTGATTTATAAAAAGCAGTATGGTAAAATGTACTTAGAAGTGTGTCCGAACAGCGGCTTTGCCTTATGTACGGACGCGAAATGACTTGACAGACTAATGACGGAGGGATCAAACATGAAATTCAGAAGGATCACAGCATCAGCAGCAGCCATAGTTGTAACACTATTCTCTGCCGGAGAGGTATTGCCGGAGACTCTTACTGTATTGGAAGCTGGGGCAGCATTTGATCTGAGCCAGCCTGAAAAATGGGAATACGAAGAGGTCGAAGACGGCATAAAGCTTCTGAGATACTCTGACACCGAAGAGTACTGTGATATATATGTTCCTGATAAGATAGAAGGCAAAAAGGTTACAGAGATCTCGGCTCATGTTTTCGATAGCTGGGATTACAGCAGCTTTGTCACATTTCCTGATGATACGGTCAGATTTGACGGCAATATTTTCAAGAACTCAAAAATCTATGTGGCAAATTTCCCGGATTATACCGTTTTTCCTTTTGGTGATGACAGGAATTATGTCTCCATCTCCTATCCCATACTCTGCAACCCTCAGCAAGATTATCCCTATATGGATCAGGATGAAAGTGACAGGTATCACGAGAAATACTGTGAGTTGGTAAACGGCAGGTATTATGCGAAAAAAGTCGATATCACCGTGCCATCTTCAGTCGGGGGGGCTGATGTCGTGGCTATTGATCAGTACGCATTTTCTTACTCTCCACATTTAAACAGGGTCACTCTTCCGGATACCATCCGTATCATCAGCATAGGTGCCTTCTCCGGCTCTTCTGTCACAGCGGTCGATATACCCGAAAGCGTGCATTTTATTCCTGATTACTGCTTCAGCTACTGCACCGGGCTTGAGGAGATAAACCTGCCGGACAGTATCATTGCCGTCAGCGACGAAGCTTTTTACGATACAAAATTCAATACCTACGATCCGTTCTCGCCTGAACATGAAGTCTCAGGAGACGGCTGCTCAATGAGCGTCATCGACGGTGACTGGAGGATATTCTATTACTACGGCGATGATCTGAACATATATGCCGTTCCCGAGGAATACTTCGGGACACAGAAGATACTCGAATATCCGGAGGAGATAAACGGCTTTCCTGTAAAGCGCGGCAAAGTGATAAATGGAATTGATGAGCCTGAGAATTACCGCTTACTTTCCAAAAACCCCCATGTTGAAGAGCTGCGGCTGCCGGACGATTTGAACTATATCCCGAATCTGGAGAGGAGCAGTATAAAGAAGCTGAATATTCCCTCAGGCTGTACGGAGATCAGCGATTACACCTTCATGGGATGCGCCAACCTGACTTCCCTGACCATTCCGCCTAACATAAAAAGGATCGGAAGAAGCGCATTCAGTAGCTGCGAACATCTTACAGACATAAATATTGAAAGTGACAGCATAGAGATCGACTGGGAAGCATTTATGGGAACAGGCCTTACCTCTCTTGATCTTCCAGGCACCTGTACGATACAGAATGATATAATCCATGAAGGGCTGGAGAAGCTTTCCTTCCGCGCCGGCAGCAAGGTGGAATTACTGTCCCGTGCCTTCTGTGAGGCAAAAGACCTGAAGGAGCTTACATTCTCTCCCGACATCAAGGATATATACATAGGCGACAGCGCCTTTGCTTATACTGCCCTTGAAGAGGTAGAGCTCGGCAGCAACGTTGCAAATATAAGCCGTTTTGCTTTCAGCAAATGCGATAAGCTGAAAAGATTTTCTCTTGACGGCGGTACCTCAGGTATCGGCGGCAGCGCCTTCAAGGACGACAAGGCTCTGACAGATGTGGTGATTAATGGCAAACATAATATAAATAACTGGGCCTTCTGCGGCTGCACAGGCCTTGAGGATATCACTCTCGATACAACTTCCACGGTCTATCCCGATGCCTTCGACGGATGCACTAACCTTTACCGCATCAACGGTATTGAAGCCATCGGCAGGAACGATCACACCTTTGCACCTGAGCTTGACAGCTTCATAAGAAAAAACTTCGACGGAGCTACCACTGCCGGATTTGTGGACAGATTCATCAGGAACAGCGTAAAGGCGGCAGTGGCGGAAACTGTCACCGAAGATATGTCAGATATCGAAAAGGCAAAGGCTCTCCATGACTGGATATGCGATAACTGCCGTTATGCAGACAACCAGTACGCTGAACTCGGGAACCATACCGAATCCTCTGTATTCATGGACGGTGTAGCGGTATGTGACGGGTATGCGAGGACCTATAATATGCTGCTCCACGAAGCCGGACTGAAATGCTGGTTCGTTTCAAACAGGGATCATTCATGGAATGTGGCAGAGATAGACGGAAATACCTATCATATAGATACCACCTGGGATGATTCAGCCGGAAGCCATGAGTGGTTCATGCGCTCTGACGCAGAGCTTAAAGCTGCCGGAGGCGACCACAAGGAATGGGAGCCGAAAATACAGTCAGAATACCATGATTTCCAGGATGCTGACCTTCCGGAATGCACAGAGGTAATGGGCGACCTTGACAGAGACGGAGACTTCGACGATGCAGACATCACTCTCCTCCGTGAACGCATACTCAGCGGAAAGATGTATGACATCAGGGCTGACCTTGATTTCAACGGAAAAGCAAATGCCGGCGACCTTGCGGCTGCTGTAGTGCGTCTTGCCTCGCCGGGACTTATCATGGGTGATGTTGACAGCGACGGATTCGTTACCTCCGCAGATGCTTCCAGACTGCTTGACGAGTACTCCCTCATGTCAGTCAGCAGCAGTCAGACCTTCACCGAAAAACAGACACTTACTGCCGATGTGAATGTTGACGGTCATATCAATGCCGCCGACGCTACAGCTATCCTCGCCTACTACACCTACTTGTCAACAGGAGGAAAGGAGAACATTTCGGCATACACAGAAAATCCAGTCTGATAAAAATACAGCGGCCGTATCACTTATAAAGGTGATACGGCCGTTTTTTACAGTTTTCCCATCTTCTGAGCCTCTTCGAGCAGCCTGCGGTTCCCGGCATTCATCGTGCCGAAACCATCTGTACAGCAGATGACCTTCCCGCACTTCTTCATCACTTCGAGCGCCCCCTCTGTGCTGACGTCGCTGATTGGCTCAAAGGCCTTCTCTGCAACAAGGACGGAAGCAAGGCTCCTCGCAACAGGATACTCCATGTCGTTCTCGTGTATCACACCGGCCGCAAAGGGGATGCCCTGCCTCTGAAGCCTGCGGTAAGTAGCTATGCCGCTGCCCCCTCCGCCTATGACGAATACCTCAGGCTCGCCTGTTATCCTCTGTGCCTCCGCTGTACCGAAATCCGGCAGGAAGACACCGGCGTTCATGCCGTAAAGGGTGCTTATATAGTCACCTGCGAATATCTCCTCGGGGGTGCCTGTCCTGTCCGCCTTATGGTCACGTATGCAGACTATCTTGTCAGAGAAGCGCTGTGCAAGGTCAAGCTCGTGGAGGGACTGCACCACTGCTATCCCCCTGCTGCGGACAAGCTCACGGAGAAGCGTCAGGAGCCTCAGCTTATTACTGATATCAAGGAAGGAGGTAGGCTCATCGAGTATCAGTACCTCCGGCTCCTGTGCTATGGCCCTTGCGAGCATGGCCGTCTGTCGCTGTCCGTCGCTGATGCAGCGTATATCCGTACCCGCGAGGTACGTTATGCCGGTGAGCTCCATCGCCTCCTGCACTATCCGCCTGTCCTCCTGTGACAGCACACCGAGACGCCCTGTATAGGGGTATCTTCCTGTGGCCACAAGGTCATAGCAGTTCATACGCTCAGCCGTTATGCGCTCAGTAAAGCATACCGAGAGCTTTCTGGCCGTCTCATGGACGTTCATCTCCTTCATATCCCTGCCTGCAAGGGTTACCGTGCCGGAAAGGAGGGGCAGCTGTGCCGCTGTGCTGCGGAGTATGGTTGATTTTCCGGCGCCGTTGGGTCCGATGAGGGTGAGTATCTCCCCGGTGCTGACCTCAAAGCTTAGACCGGAGACTACTGCCTTCTTTCCGTAGCCGACTGAGATATCCTTCGCTGCAAGTACTGCGCCGCTCATGGCTGTGCCCCCTTTCTTCTGCCGAGCATAGCGGCAATAACTACGGGGGCGCCGAATACTGCTGTCACAGTGCTGATGCTCAGTTCAACGGGCGCGAACAGAGTCCTTGCGATAAGGTCACAGGCAAGGCAGAATACCGCACCGCCCGCGAAGGCCGCCGGTACGATAACTATTGGCTTCGCCGTTCCGAAGAGTGCCTTCATCAGGTGCGGGACAGCCACCCCCACAAAGGATACAGGCCCCGCAAAGGCTGTGACACAGGCGGAGAGTATGCTTGAAAGGAGTATCAGCGCAAGACGGAAGAGCCTGAGATCAACCCCCATATTCTCCGCATAGCTCTCGCCCAGCTGATAGGCGCCCATAGGCTTTGAGAGCATGAATGAGGCCGCTGTTCCGGCTGCAACTATCACTGCTATGACCGGGATATTCTTCATGCTTATGCCGGAAAAGCTGCCCATGGACCAGTTGTGGAGGTTCACTATATTGGCATCGTCTGCAAAGGTGACGGTCAGCTCCGTTATGGAGGAGCAGATGTAGCCTATCATTACTCCGGCGATGATGAGCTGCGCCATATTCCGCACCTTGCCGGAGAGAAGGAGTATCGCCCCCATGGAAAGCAGCGAACCCGCAAAGGCTGCTGCTACCATAGCCGCCGAGCCGAGGAGTATACCGTGCTGCATGGTGATGAGCATGGCAATGGCCACGGTAAGCTTTGCGCCTGAGGATATACCGAGTATGTAGGGGCCTGCTATGGGGTTGTTGAAAAAGCTTTGCAGCAGAAAGCCGGAAACGGCCAAAGCCCCGCCGAGGAGCGCTGCTGAGAGCACCCTCGGGAGGCGTATATCCTTCACTATGGTCTGCATGGCTCCGCTGCCGCCCTTGCCGGTGAGGGCGGAGAATACCTCGCCCGGCGTGATATCAGCCGTTCCGCTCATCAGGCCGAGCAGGGCGAATACTCCCGCAAGGAGCAGCAGCAGGGTATAGCATATCGTCCATCTTACAGCTCTGTTTCCTGTCATAGCTCCTCCTCAGGTGAGCCGGTGCAGATAAGTCAGCTCTGCACTGACGCTGTCGTCTGTGAATATCCGGTTGAGGTCGCATATCATATCCGCCGCACCGGTCGTCTGCTGGAACATATTCTGTCCCGTACACCAGACATTGCCCTCCTTCACTGCCTTCATATCAGCAAGTATGCCGTACTGCGACACAAGTGCATCAAGGCTGCCCGGGTCGCCGCTGACTGTGCTGTTGTATATCAGTATATCAGCGTCATGAGCGAGCCCGAAGAAGGTCTCGGTCTGTATATTCATGGTGGATAGGGCGTTCTCATCCACCTTCAGGTCATCCGCGGTGAAGGCATACCTTCCCCCCGCGAGTCTTATCATCTCGGGTACATAGTCAGAGGGCTTGCGTATATTCACATAGCCGTTGGAGGTGAAATAGAAGAAGGCTGCGCTCTTCCTCTCCTCCTCCGGTATATCCTTTACCTCTATCCCGTTGAAGGCCTTCGTCTTCTCGCTGAATATCCTCTCCGCCTCCTCCGGTATGCCTGTCAGGATGCCGTAAGCCTTCATCCATTCCATGCGCCCGAGGGGATGAGTCTCGTAGCTTGAACGCTCCACTATGACGGGTATGCCGAGAGACTCTATCTTCTCCCTTACCTCCGGGGTGTGGTATATCATCGTCGATTCGATGACGAGTGAGCATTCCTCCGAGAGCAGGGCTTCATAGTCCGGCGAGCTGTACTTGCCGATATAGGTGATACTTCCGTTCTCAAGGGCCTCACGCACCGCAGGGAGAGACCAGTTCTCTGCGGAGGTGGAAGTCATTGTGACGTCACCGAGCCTGCCGATGCCGTCAAAGAGGTCCATGGCAGATGAAGCGGCAACGTAGATATTCTTCACCGGCTGCTGTATCACGGTCATATCTCCGGTATCGGCCGGCACGCTCACGCCCTCCGGAACCACAAGATAGCTGTCATCTCCTATGGTAAGGGTATAGCACCCGTCCTCACGCTGACCGGCGGTGAACTGCGAGGCGTATTCAAGCTCTATGCCGCTGCCGGTATCCTGTGACGGTGCTGCTGTCGGAGCTCCGCACGAGACGAGCAGCAACCCCAACGCCGCTGCAACGGAAACGAATTTTCTGATTATCATGTGTTAATCGTAGCTGAATCGAAATACAGTGTGTAATCAATCATGTGTGGTTCACTCATAGCAGTTGTCTCAGCCTGAACGGGCATTCTGTAGTCAAAGCCTGTAACGGGTATCTCGAAAATGGAATGGCCGTCTGTTATTTCGGGAGTGTATTCCAGAGAATCAACTACCATTTTGTCGTACTTATCACTGCTCCATACTATCTTAGCAGTCGACTTGCCGTCTTTGACAGTGAGCACCGCAGGAGATTCAACAGAAGCTTTGCCAGAGCCTCCATCCAGCTTTACATCAACAGTGTACACACCGTCTGCAAGATTCAGTGATTCAACAGTTGTGTACCGCTTTTCCTTAAAGGCTGCATCAGGCAGCGAATCAGCACGGAATACCAGTGTTCTGCCGTACCATTCCTGCTTCTTCGCACTCAGTGCGGCACACTCGGTCTCCTTGTCAAGTGCCTCTACGGGTACATTGAAAACGGACCTGCCCTCCTCGTCCGATGTATACTCTATTCCCTGCTCTGCGCCGGAGGCCTTTGCCTCGTCCTCGGTGCCCATGAAGAGCTTGTCGTAGGACTTGCTGGCGATGATGATATCTGCATTCATAGAACCGTCCGCTACATGGAGTATGCAGTCGGCTATCTTGAACATGGAAGAGCTTGAATCTACTTCTATATGGTAATCGCCGTCCATGAGCGCATCGGCAGACACAGCCTGCATACCCTCATAGCCAACCTCGTTCTGTGCGGCTGTCTCATGCTCGGTGGCGGGTTCAGTCGGAGCTTCGGTCTCTGCTTCCTCTGACGGTTCTGCCGTTTCTTCTGTCTCCTCCTCCGTTACAGCTTCGGTGGCTGCTTCTGTCGGTGTCTCAGCCGGTGCACTCTGCTGAGCAGTGCTGCCGCAGGAAGTAAGTGTAAGTGCTGTGATGAATGCTAATATAGCTGTCAATTTTTTCATAGTATACCTCTTTATATCAGTATCGGGCAGCCGAAACTGCCCGATAGTTGTCAATTAATCTCTTACTTGATGGAGTCTATTGCCTTCTGAGCGTGCTCAACGTAGATCTGTCTGATGGCATCGTTCTCGCCGAGACCTCTCAGTACGCACTCTACCTCGTAGCCTGCTGCCTCGAATGCGCTCTTCCATGAATCCTCTTCATCGCCTGCCATATCGTTGTTGGCGTGGTCGCCTGCAACTACCATGAGGGGCTCCAGGACAACCTTCTTGTAATTGCCCTCCTGCACCTTGGCAAGTACGTCCTCGAGTGAGGGCTCTGCCTCTACTGTGCCTACGAAGTAGTTCTTGTGTCCGTCTGCTGTGAGCATTTCCTGCATCTTGCCGTATACGCTGTTGGAATCGGCTTCTGTGCCGTGTCCCATAAAGCAGATAGCTGTATTTCCGTCATCATACTCTGCTGTCCAGTTCACGATGGCGTTCTCCACGCGCTTGAAATCATCATCGCTTGTGAGGAGGGGCTCGCCGAATACGACCTTCTCGAAGGCATCGGAGTACTCTGCAACGGTATCAACGATCTCGTTGTACTCTATGCCGTTCATAAGATGTGTGGGCTGTATAACAAGGTTCTTTACGCCGTTGTCAACTGCTCTCTGGAGAGCCTCGTTGATATCATCGATGTGGATGCCGTCACGGCGCTCAACGTGGTCGATAATGATGTTTGCTGTGAAGCCGCGGCGTACTGAATAATCAGGGAATGCCTTGTCCAGTGCGCCCTCGATGGCTCCTATGGTGAAACGGCGGCTGTCATTGTAGCTTGTACCGAAGCTCAGTACCAGCAGCTCGTTGTCGCCGATATTGTCATCATTGCGGATATCGTCAAGAGAAGCATCGCCTGTCTCGTAGTTCTCCTCTTCGTCCTCTTCTTCCTCTGCCTCTGTCTCTTCCTCAGTCGGTGCCTCTGTTTCTGCCTCGGTGGGAGCCTCTGTCTCTTCCTCTGTAGGAGCTTCTGTCTCTGCCTCTGTTGCAGTCTCTGTAGCGGGCTCAGAAGGTGTCTCGGATGCAGTACCTGCTGCGCCGCATGATGTTGCAGCTGCTGTCAGGCAGGCGAGGCTGATGATGAGTGCAAGTGTCTTTTTCATAATGATCTTCCTTTCTATGAAAGGTCTGACCGCATAACAAAAAACCCTCCGCGCGGGCAGAAGGCACTAAGAACGGACCCCCTTCGGGAGCCTGTGAACAGTACGATCAGAACCTCGTGACCCTGGCCTTTCCGGCCATGTACCAGCAAGCGGCAGGTTTCCTGACTTATGCCTCAATGCGTCATACAGCCTTCCCGATCTCTCAGTGGCATATCAGTATAACGCTCCGCAATCACAGTGACGGGCTCGTGCAGGATCTTCACCTGCTTCCCTTTTACCTTTCCGCACGGTATACCGCCGGAAAGCACCGTTTGCCTGTTTGATTTTCAACAATAGATATTATAGCAGACTTGATGCGACAATGCAAGCAATACAGAGAAAATGTACATATACTACTAATGGTCTTCACTTTTTAAAGCCTTTTTTGGCGTCAAGCATATAGAGCAGGGAGTTGCATATCGCCGCTGCCACATTACTTCCGCCCTTTCTGCCCCTTGCGACTATACACGGCACACCGGTCTCTATTATCATTTCCTTTGACTGCACCACATTCACAAATCCTACGGGAGCACCTATTATAAGCTCCGGTACGAAGGTTCCGGCCTTGATATGCTCACTGAGCCTTACCAGTGCAGTCGGGGCATTTCCGACAGCGTACACCACAGGCTGTCCGAGTCCGGCAGCTTTGTCTACAGATGCCGCCGCTCTTGTTGTGCCGTTCATCCTTGCCGCCTCTGCCACGTCCTCGTCAGCCATGAAGCACATACACTCGCAGCCGTGGCGGGCAAGGGCCGGCTTATTTATTCCTGCCTTTGCCATATTCGTATCGGTCACTATCACAGCACCGTTTCCGAGCAGCTCAAGTGCCCTTTCAACAACTCCCTCCGAGAACCACAGATTATCGGCGTAGTCGAAATCGGCTGTAGTATGTATGGCGCGTATGACTACCGGCTTTATATCCTCCGGTATCTCACGACCGAGCTCGCTCTCTATTATCTCAAAGCTGCGCCGCTCTATATCAGCGGGCAGTACGTATTCCAGCTTCATACGCCCTCCTCCAGTATCCTGTATACGAAGTCCATATCAAGAGCCTTTCTAACCCTGTCCGCCAGCAGGTCGAGCTGCTCCTCCCGGTACTGCCTGCGGCCTGATATCCTGCCGGTATACTCCATTCCCTTCCGGCGGAACAGCGCCCTTACGAGCCTGCCGGAGACCCCGGCAGTATCGAATATCCCGTGTACGTAGCAGCCCGCCGCATTGCCGGAAAAGCTGCCGCCGCAGTCGGTGAGGGGCGTTCCGGTATCGGCAGTGACGCCCATGTGTATCTCATAGCCCTCAAACTCCGCACCGGACAGGCAGGAGAAGAAGCCTTGTATATCGCAGAACCTTCCTCGCACCTGTGTCTGCCGCTTCTCCCTGCCGAAAACGGTATGTGTGTCAAGCAGCCCGAGGCCGCTTATACTGCCGCCGCCCTCGCTGCCGTCAGGGTCGGAGACAGTCTGCCCCATGAGCTGATAACCGCCGCAGATGCCGAATACCGGTATTCCCTCGCTGCAGCGCTCCTTTACCGCGTCCGCAAGCCCGCTCTCCCTGAGCCAGCGCATATCCGCTATGGTGCTTTTCGTGCCGGGTATGACTATCATATCAGGCATCCCGAGCTCTGCGGGGCGTGATACATAGCGGACGGACACACCTTCGTACTGCCCGAACACATCGAGGTCGGTGAAGTTGGATATCTTAGGGAGGCGTATCACAGCGATATCTGTGACGCCGTCACGCTCACGCCTTGAAAGCTTCGGTGAAAGGCTGTCCTCGTCCTCAAGGTCGCAGTCAAGGAAGGGCACCACTCCGGCCACCTTCTTACCTGAGCGTTCCTCGAGTATATCCGTGCCGTCACGGAAAAGACCTATATCCCCGCGGAACTTGTTCACAACAAGCCCTCTGACAAGCTCCCGCTCCTCCTCTTCAAGGAGGGAGAGAGTACCGATGAGCTGCGCGAATACTCCGCCCCTGTCGATATCTCCTACAAGGAGAACAGGTGCTCTGACGAGCTTCGCAAGCCCCATATTAACGATATCATCCGCTTTCAGATTCAGCTCCACGGGGCTGCCTGCGCCCTCTATGACTATGATGTCATACTGCGATGACAGAGTTTCGTAGGCGGACATGATATCGGGTATAAGCTCCTTCTTATGGCGGAAGTAATCCGCTGCCCGCATATTCCCCCGCACCCTGCCGTTTACTATGACCTGTGAGCCTGTATCAGTGGTGGGTTTCAGTAGTATGGGATTCATGAGCGCAGATGGCTCTATGCCGGCGGCTTCGGCCTGCAATGCCTGGGCTCTTCCTATCTCCAGCCCCTCACGGGTGACATAGGAATTGAGCGCCATGTTCTGTGATTTGAATGGGGCGCAGGTATAGCCGTCCTGACGGAATATCCGGCAGAGTGCCGCCGTCAGGAAGCTCTTCCCGACATCCGACATCGTCCCCTGCAGCATTATGCACTTAGCCATCAAGGCACCTCCTTAATGCTTCAAGAAATACTTTGTTCTCCTCCTGCGTCCTCACGGCGATACGGTAATATCCACCGCTGAGTCCGGCGTAGTTCCGGCAGTCGCGGATGAGTATCCCCTCCCGCAGCATTCTTCCGGCAAGGCCTGGGCCGCTGCGGAAGAATATATAATTGGCCTGACCGCCGTAGACCCTGATGCCTGCCTCCTCCATTGCGGTTAAGAGGTATCCGCGCTGCTCCCTGACGAATGCGGCCGTACGCCCGGCAAGCCCCTTCTCATCCAGGGCGGCAATACCGGCAGCCTGCGCAGGCGAGGAAACGCTCCAGAACTGACCGCTCCCGGCTATGGCATCCGCAACAGCCTGAGAACCGCAGAGCGCATATCCGAGCCTGAGCCCCGGCATGGCAAAGAGCTTCGTAAATGCCCTGAGTATGACTGTCTTCTCACTGAGGAAACGGCGCAGGCTGTATTCCTCCGGTTTTTCCGTAAAGCCCATGAAGCACTCATCGCATACAAGGAGTATACCCTTTTCTGCACATCTGTGTGCTATGCGTCCGAGGAGCTCCGGCTCTATGAGAAGGCCTGTGGGATTGTTCGGAGTGCAGAGAAAGCAGATATCCGTATCGGGGGTAAGGTCGGTGAGTATACGCTCCGTAAGCCGGAAACCTTCCGTCTCCCGGAGTATATGCCGGTCTGTCCTGCAGCCTGTCTCCGTGAGCGCCCTTTCGTATTCGAGGAAGCAGGGTGCGCACACCAGAGCCCTTCCGGGCCGCATGGCATGAACTATCCGGAAGATGAGATCTGCGGCACCGTTCCCGCAGACGATATTCTCCGGCGGTATATCCTCTGTCTCCACTATCCTCTGCCGGAGCTGAACACAGTACGGGTCGGGGTAGCTCTCAGCGCTGTCTATGCTGCGTATTGCGGCCTCCCGTACACTCTCCGGCATACCAAGGGGGCTGATGTTGGCCGAGAAGTCAAGGATGCCGGGAAGCTGCTGTATATTCCCGCCGTGAAGCTGTATCATACAAGACCTCCTGTCAGGCATCTGAGTGCTGCTGCGATAAGGAGCATAAGGACTGATGATGCGTACATCAGTCTGTTGGCACGGCGTATGTCCTCCGGCTCTATGTTCCTGTCATCATCGCCTATGTAGGGCTTTTTGTGGAGCTCTCCGAAGTACCAGGCATCGCCTGCGAGCCTCACATGAAGGGCGCCGGCACAGGCTGACTCCGTCTGGGCGGAATTCGGGCTTTCATGGTTGCGCCTGTCACGTCTCCATATCCTGAGGGCATTCTTCCCGTCAAGGCGGAGCAGCGGTGCGGCAGCCACCATGAGGAGGGCAGTAAGGCGCGAGGGGATGAAGTTGAGCACATCGTCGAGCTTTGCAGCGAACCGGCCTATATCGGCATAATTCTCATTCTTATAGCCTATCATGGAATCCATGGTGTTCACAGCCTTGTAGAGAAAGGCTCCGGCAGCTCCGCCGAGCCCCATGAAGAAGAGGGGGGCTGTCACCCCGTCGGAGGTATTCTCCGCAACGGTCTCCACTGCCGCACGTACTATACCATCATGGTCAAGTACGTCGGTATCACGGCCGACTATCATGGATACTGCCCGCCTTGCGCCCTCTGTATCGCCGGATTCCGCCGCACGGCATACCCTCATGCTCTCATTACAGAGACACCTTGCGGCGAGCATATAACAGCAGAGTATGGTCTCTGCGGCTGTGCCGAGTACTGTGCTGATCCGGTAGCAGATCCGGAGCAGTATAAGAGGTGCGGCAAAGGAAAGGAGTATCACAGTGACAGCAAGAAGCACTCCGCCGAGACGGAGATTCCTCATTCGGGCGCGGACGAGATTTTCAAGACGTGTTATTAGTCTTCCCATGAGCCGGACGGGATGCGGGATATTGTATGGATCCCCTATGATACAGTCGAGCAGGAAGCCGAGTATCAGGGGCAGAGCAGGTATCAGATGTTTCATATTCTCTCCGTGACAGTAAGTTTATTTCCGTCCCAGTGACAGACATAACCGTGAGCGTTCTCACAGTGCCAGTCAAAGTAGTCCCTGTGCGGTACGGCGTATCTGTCAAGCACCGACATTATGGTGCCGCCGTGTACTATGTATACAAGGGTCCGGGCCCCTGCAAATCTGCTGAGTGTATCGGCAAAGGCCTCAGTGCAGCGCTGCCGGAAGCTGTCCGGGCTCTCGCCGCCGGGGAAAGGCAGTGTCCCGCCGCTGTCTGTCCAGGCCTGATAGCCGGCATCACCGGTGAGTTCCCTGTAGTTCTTCCCCTCAAAGGCGCCGAAATCGCATTCCCGCAGGCCCTCTTCTGTGAAAGGCTCCATATCCGGATAGAGCAGGGCGGCAGACTGTATACAGCGCTTCATGGGGCTGCATATCACTGCATCACATGGCGGCGGAGCTGTCTCACGCAGGGCTCTTTCTCCCTCAGCGCAGAGGGGCTCGTCAGTGCGGCCGATATAGCGCTTTTCAAGGTTGCCGGCGGTGAGTCCGTGGCGTATAAGTACTATCCTCATGGCAGCTCACCCTTTATGACTGACGGTATCCCGCAGACCAGCCGGACAACTGTATCAGACCGGGAAGCGATGATGCAGCCGCATCTGCCCGTATTCTCTCGCCATACCCTCTCGCTCTTCTCCATGGGAACGATACCGCAGCCGATCTCGTCCATGATAACGACTGCTCCCGCATTCCTCCGGCAGAGTTCCTCCGTGAAGAGCACGGGTTCCGGCAGTCTCCTTACAAGGGCATGGAAGCTGTTTATGCAGCCTGCGGAGAGAGCCTCCTCTGGTGTACACACCCTTCCGTCTGCAATATCCTCAGGGGATATGCCGAGCAGTCCGGCAGCGAAAGCTGTCTTGCCCTGATATGCCCCGCCTGTAATAAGTATCATAATGACGCAATCCTTTCTGTGAGTACTGCCGCAGCAAGCACAGCGGTCTCGCATACGACAAGGAACCAGCCGCAGAGATCTCCTGTTATGCCGCCGAAATCACGGTATGAAGCATACCTGTGATACAGCAGTACAGCTCCCGCCGCTGCCGCCGATGCAATGCCCGCCGCCGGGAAGACTATGACGGAAACTGCGGCCGGAAGCGCGGTGAAGAAGACTGCCATACCTGTTACCGTGCGCTTATGGGAGGGCTTTACAAAGCTCTGCAGGCTGCCGCCGCTCTTTGCTGCGCGGAAGGTCACGGCACTGAGACCGCTGAGTGCACGGGAGAGGACATAGCCGCAGGCTATTACTGCCGCCGTCTCTGTTTCAGTCACCTCAGAGAAGAGAGCCGTCTGAACAATGAGCAGCAGACACACCCTTATGACAGCAAAGGAGCCGATATGCGGATCGGACATTATCTCAAGGCGCTTCTCCTTCTCCGCCCAGGAAGCCCTTGCGTCAGTGACATCGCAGAAGCCGTCAAGGTGTATGCCGCCGGTTATGATGACGTTTATCAGCAGGGCTCCCGCCGCAAACAGCAGCTGACCGAAGCCTGCACGGGTGCAGAGCAGCCTCCAGAGAAGGAGAGCCCCGCCTGTGACTGCACCGACGAGTGGGAAGAATCCGAGGGCGTAGCGCCTGTTCTCCTCCTTCCACTCCACCCCGGGCATGGGTATGCGCGAGTACATAAGAAAGGCAGAAAACAGCGACTTCAGCATGGCATATCTCCTTTCAGCACAAGAGGGATGCCGTATACACATTCTATCACGCTGTCGGCAAAGGCGGAAATTCCGGCGTTTATCAGGCCGAGTACGCGGATATAATCCGCTGTCCCCTCCGGATAGGCGATGCCGTCGCTGCCCACCTGATTCGTAACTATCACAAGCTCCGCCGTCCGCTCAGCAAGAGAACGTATACCTGTAATGATGCGCTCTGCCGGGTCAGCACAGCCTTCGCCTGAGAACATCTCGTTCGCACAGAGATTGCCCATGCACTCAAGGAGGACTGCACAGCCCTCCGGCAGCACAGCAGAACCCATATCCGTATATCTCTCCACCGTCTCAAAGCCCTTTCCGGCACGCATCCTCCTGTGGCGCTCAATGGCTTCAATGGCGTCCTCCCCGAAGGGCTGCATGGTGGCGATATATATCTTCCTTCCGGGAAAGCCTTCAAGTATGCGCTCCGCAAAGGACGATTTACCGCACTTTGAGCCGCCTGTAACAAGTATCGTCATTTAAGCTCCACATACCTTTCTATAGCTGTATCATCAAATCTGTGTGCATTCCTGTAGAGGGCGGCAGCTCCGTCAAGGAGCGGCACCAGAAGAGCTCCGCCTGTTCCCTCGCCCAGCCGGAGACCTGCATTTATGGGCGCACTCAGGCCGATATGCTTAAGTAAGCCTGCTCCCGCCGGCTCACCGGAGCAGTGGGAGGCCAGCATATACTCGCGGCTGAGAGGCTCCATACCATAGGCTATGGCAGCAGCTGCCGCAGAGATGACCCCGTCTATGATAACGGGTATCCTGTAGTAAGCGCCCCCGAGAAAGAGTCCTGTCATGGCAGCAACCTCCGCCCCGCCCACCTTGCAGAGCACTCCGAAGGGGTCAGACCTGTCCGGCCTGTTCACCTCTATGGCACGCCTTACGGCTTCCGTCTTCCTTTCAAGCCCGGCAGAGGTGAGACCTGCGCCCCTGCCTGTCACGCATTCCGGCGGCAGGCCCAGCAGTACAGAGGCTATGGCGGCGGCAGAGGTAGTATTGCCTATTCCCATCTCTCCGGCTATTATCAGCTTCGTGCCGCTCTCACGCAGCTCATTCACGGTATCCATGCCTGTGACTATGGCGTACTCCGTCTCCTCCGGCGTCATGGCGCTGCCCTCCGTCATATTCCCTGTGCCGCAGACAGCCTTGCGCCTTACGAGCCATTCACAGTGTACGTCTCTTGCCATACCGGCATCCACCGCCCTGACGCCTATACCGAAGGCCTGAGCCACTGCGTTTATGTTGGAGCGGCCCTGTGCTATGGCCTCGGCGCATTTTGCGGTAACGTCCTGACCGCACTGAGTCACGCCCTCACGTACAACGCCGTGGTCGCCGCACATGATCACTGCCGTCCTCACGGAGATATCAACGTCAGGAGTGCCCTGCACCGCCGCTATCCTCTGAAGTGCCTCCTCGAGAGCACCGAAGCTGCCGAGGGGCTTTGCTATGCTGTCCCACCGCTCCTTTGCAGCGAGATACGATGCCCTGTCAGGGGGCTGTATGCGTTTTATCCTTTCCATATCTGTACTCCATACATTTATTCACGAAGCGCTCTGCCGCAGAGATATCCGAGCAGAGGTAAATATGCGGGAAGCCTGCGTAAAGGGTATCGCTCACATGGCCGCATACCCAGCTTCTGCCATCCGTCTTCTCCGACGAGAAGCCATCCCCGCAGGAGGTGCTGTCCCAGTAGTGGAACTCGTGTGCCCTGATACTGCCGTCTTTGCCGCACAGGAGACCGTCCCTGCGTGCTGTCATGGTTATATACCCGAAGCGCCCGAGCCTGTCCGTCGGGAAGACCTCACCGCTGATAACTCCCGCCATGGGGTATCTTCTGCCCTCCCTGTCAGAAAGTGCATCATGCAGGTACATGAACCCGCCGCATTCCGCTATGGCCGGCATACCACCCTCAATGAGGCGCCTGATATTCTCCCGCATGGAGCCGTTCTCCGAAAGGCGCTCCGCAAAAAGCTCCGGATAGCCGCCGCAGAGGATAAGACCGTCCGCTTCCGGTACTCTCTCGTCCTCAAGGGGTGAGAAATACTCCACCTGGCATCCCATATCCTCAAGGAGACCAATGCTCTCTTCATAGAGGAAACAGAAGGCGCTGTCGCGGGAGACAGCTATCACAGGACCGTCATCACGACGGGGTATCACGGGAGAGATATGCTCCGGCAGCGCCGTACCGCACAGCCCGATGAGCCTGTCTATACGTATATACTTCTCAACAAGCTCGCCGAGTGCGGAAAGCTTTTCCTGTATTCCCGGTATCTCGTCCGCAGTCACAAGGCCGAGATGCCTGCTCTCAAAGGTGATATCAGTCTTCGGCAGACAGCCGAGGTACTCCGTCCCCAGCTCCGCACAGAGCCTTTCCGCAAGGGGTATGAGCTTTTCGGGCAGGCGGCTGAATATGAAGCCTGCGATACGGTTTTTTCTGTATCCGAGAAAACCGCTCATCACTGCGCCGATGGAATCGCTCATGCCGCGGCAGTCAATGACGATGACAGCCGGAGTCTCAGTCAGCTCCGAGACCGACCAGGCGCTGCCGGAGATGCCGTCGTAGAAGCCCATTACCCCCTCAATGACGGATACATCGTGTCCGGCGCCGTATCTCTCCAGTATATGCAGCAGCATATCCCGCCCGCAGAAGAAGCTGTCCAGGTTGTGTGAGGATACGCCGATAGCTCTCCTGTGGAACATGGGGTCGATGTAGTCCGGGCCGCACTTGAATGCCGCAGGAGACATCCCCCTCCCCCTGAGTGCCGCGAGTACGGCACAGGTCACTGTGGTCTTGCCGCAGCCGCTCTTGGTGCCGGCTATGATGAAGCGCCTCATGACAGCCTGCCGCTTATGATGAATACCGGGTTCTGAGCCCGCATCATACTGTGGCCAAGAACGTTCTCCGCCCTCGATACGGATATCTGCGCTATCTCAGGCTCAGCGCCGTACTGCCGGAAGCATACCCTCGCATCGTGCATAGTCTCGAGAGATACAGCTGTCACTACTATCTGCGCTGAGGGATTCTTTTTGTAGACCTCGGTGAAGACGCCTGACATATTGCCGGATGTGCCGCCGATGAAAACACAGTCCGGCGCCTCCGCACTGCTCAGCATCTCAGGACAGCGACCCTCAGTCACGATGATATTATCACAGCCGAAGAGTCTGGCATTGTCCCTGGTGAGTGCTGCTGCCTCCGGTTTTTTATCGAAAGCGAGTACTATGCCGTCCGGGCAGCGGAAAGCCGCCTCGACTGACACCGAACCGCTGCCGCATCCCACATCCCACACCACAGCATCACGGCTTACCTGGAGCCTTGATACTGCTATGCAGCGCACCTCTGACTTTGTCATAGGCACCTCGCTGCGTATAAAGCTTCCGTCGGTGATACCTGAGGGAAGAACACTGCGATGCTCCCAGTTATCCGTTATCATAACGGACAGCTTTCCTGTTTCGCATTCCGTAAGCTCCTTCGCCTTGCCGCTGATGATACGCTCCTGAGGGTAGCCGAGATCAGAGCCGATATGCACAGCCGTATCACCGAGACCGTATTCACAGAGCCTTCGGCAGACCTCTGCTGCCGTCATATCTCCCCCGAGGATGAAGAAGCAATACTCGTTCAGATTTACATTCACAGCAATATTCGCATTCCTGCCGTGAAGTGAGACAGGCTTCATATTCTCACTGGATATGCCCACTCTGCTGCAAAAACAGGACATGGAGGATATTCCAGGCAGTACTCTCACATCGTGGCCCGCAAGCATGGGCAGGATCCTCTTCGTACCGCTGAAAAATCCGCTGTCTCCGGACATCAGTATCACTGCACGCTCACAGCCGCAGCTTTTCAGTTTCTCCACAATATCCTCCGGCTTATAGCTGACAAAAAGCTCCTTTCCCGTCTCTGCGAAAGGAACAAGCATACGCTCACCGCCTATCAGTATCTCCGCATCGTTTATGGCTCTGCGAGCCTCTGCAGTGATGGTGTTCGCACCCTCCATTCCTGTTCCGGCAATGGTTATCTTCATTCTTTCATCTCCCTTGCTATGATATCTTCTATTCCAATGAGGGTCAGACCATCCTCAAGAGGTCTTACAAGCGTTATCAGCTCCGCCCCGCAGAGCTTCGCTGCCTCCGCCTTTTCAGGATAACCGCCTGTGCAGCCGCTCTCCTTTGTAACGAGATACCTTGCCCCCGTCATTCTGATATGCTCCGAGTTGCGCTCGGTGCTGAAAGGCCCCTTCTCCTGAATGACCTTACCCGGATCATAGCCCAGCTCACGGCAGTATTCCTCCGCCCCCTCTGCCGGGAGAACTCTTACCCAAATCCTCTCCCGATAGTCTCTGACCTTCGTCAGCTCAGCCAGTGACTTGCTCCCGAGAGTGCTGAGTATAGTGCCCTCTGTACTGTCAAGAAGCTCCACCAGCTCCTCCATATCCCTTACCGTCATGCCGCAGGGTACGTTGCTCTCACGGACAAGGCGCAGATACCTGGCTCCGGTCTTGCTGCAGGCCCGCCGTATATTAGCCGTAGCCTCGGCAGCATAGGGATGAGTCGCATCTATCACGGCGCTGTAGCCCCGACGTATCATAAGCTCCGCCATCTGCTCTGCATCAAGCCTCCCGCATAGGACTTCCACGTCCTCCGGCAGCAGTGAGGCACCATAGTCTGTAGCCACACTAACGTCAGCCTGCACAGAGTTTTCCGCACAGTATTCCGCAAGTAGCCTGCCCTCGGTAGTACCTCCGAAAATGAGCAGCCTATACATTCCTGTAGCCTCTCGGAGTTACCATCCTGCCGTTTATCACCTTTGTCTCAGAGCTGCCGATACAGACTGTCGTGAACATATCCACCTGAGTGTCACGCAGCTCCCCGAGAGTAAGTATCCGGCTCTCCTGTCCCTCTCGGCCTATGTTTCTCACATAGCCGCAGACAGTATCCGCACTGCGGTATCTCAGCACGATATCGCAGGCCTTCTGAAGATAGTCCGGTCTGCCCTTCGATGAGGGGTTGTAGAGGACTATGACCATATCACATTCCGCCGCACATTCAAGTCTCCTGCGTATCTTATCCGCCGGAGTAAGAAGGTCTGAAAGGCTTATGACAGCAAAGTCCGTCGTCAGGGGCGAACCGAGTACTGCTCCGCCGCTGAATGCAGCAGTAACGCCCGGTACTACCTCAATCTGCACTCCGGGGTGTCCCTCCGCCAGCTCAAAAGCCAGTCCCGCCATGCCATATAGCTGCGGGTCACCGCTGCACACGAGAGAGACAGTCCTGTTCTCTGCTTCACGGAGAGCCAGTTCAACTCTCTCCTTCTCCTGACGCATACCGGTAGATACATATTCCTTCTCCGGAAATATCTCCCGCAGAAGCTCAGTATATTTCATGTAGCCGACTATCAGACTGCTTTCAAGTATAGCGCTCTCAGCCGCAAAGGTCATGCCCTCATGACTGCCGGCGCCGGTGCCTACGATGTAAAGCATCACAGCGTCTTCCTTTCAAAATCCAGCTCTATGGGACGCTCAGCAGCCGCAACAGTAACGCCGTCATGTGCGGTCTTGCGGAGCAGAAGCCTGCCGCCGCTGCATCTTACCGCACTTCTTTCGCATACGTTGTCAGCTCCCGTCACCGTCCTTACAAAGTGTGAGCGTGTGAAATCTCCCTCAGTCTCCATAAGCTCCTGTGCCGTATAGACCGACATCTCAAGTCCGTGCTTCCGGCAGAACGCAAGAAGCCCCTTTTCGTCCGCCTTCAGGTCAACCGTGGCTATGCGCTCTATCCTTTCAAGAGGGATACGTGCCGCTCCGAGAACAGCCCTGACTGTGAGCTCTATGTCCTCACACTCAACGCCCCTCCTGCATCCTATTCCGAGAACGATGTTCCTGGGAACCAGCTTCAGCGTCACAGGGAAAGGCTGTATATTGTCACAGCCCACATAGATGCCGGTACGGCAGCCCTTTCCGGCAGTGATATCAGACGGCAGGTCCGAGTATTCGTAATCGCTGACGAATCCGACCTTTTCGCCGTCAAGTACGGCAGCCGCCACCGATTTTGCTGCCTGCATATCGGAGATGAGAAGTCCGTTTGCTTTGGCAAAACTGTCCGGAGAAAAGCGTCCTCCCGTATCCGTGGCCGTAGTTATGACAGCCTGCGCACCGATAAGCTCAGAGAGCAGGAGGGCAAGCACGTTAGCCCCGCCGATGTGTCCCGAAAGAACGGGTATAACGAACCTGCCGCAGTCATCTATGACGATAACTGCGGGGTCTGTCATCTTAGTGCGCAGATGGGGAGCCACTGCCCGCACTGCTATGCCGCTCGCGCATATGTATATAAGCGCATCGTAGCGATGGAATATATCTTCTGTCAGCTTTGCAGTGCCGACAAAGCTTTTGGCACTGCGGTCGGTATGACTGTAGAAGCAGAAGCGCTCCGCAGTCATGAAATCGGCCTCTTCGGCTATCTTTTCCGAGAGAAGCCTTCCGTTTTCTGTATATGAGATTATTGCTGCTTTCATCCTTATCTGACCTTTCTGTATTCTGTCTCAAAATCCGGGGAATAAAGCTTTGAGAGAGCTCGCACGTCCCCGAGAAAATCACCGACTGTGATAAGAGCCGTCTTTTTGATGCCGTTCTCTTCCGCAGTACGTGCAAGCGTGCCTACGGTACAACGGCAGACCTTCTCCTCCGGCCATGTGGCCTTGTATACTATCGCCGCAGGGGTATCCGGACTGTAGCCGCCTCTGACAAGTCTTTCCGAGAGCTCCGCAAGCATACCTGTGCTGAGAAATATCACCATGGTCGCACCATGTGCGGCAAGGCTCTCTATGCTCTCCTTTTCCGGTACTGTCGTCCTTCCCGCCATGCGTGTCAGTATCACCGTCTGGCTCACATCAGGCAGGGTATACTCCGCCCTCAGTGCAGCCGCCGCTCCGCAAAAGGAACTGACGCCGGGGCAGACATCATAACCGATGCCGAGTGCATCAAGGCGCTCCATCTGTTCCTTTATGGCTCCATAGACACAGGGGTCGCCGGTATGGAGCCTTACCGTCGTCCTCCCCTCACGCTCAGTCCTCTCCATGACAGCAATGACCTCGTCAAGCGTCATGACAGCGCTGTTGTGTATCTCACAGTCCTGCCGGGCATATCCCAGCAGCTCCGGGTTGACGAGAGAGCCGGCATATATTATAACATCTGCCTCCTCAAGCAGTCTCTTTCCACGTATAGTAATAAGGTCGGCAGCACCGCTGCCTGCACCCACAAAATGTACCATTTCACATCACAGCCTTTCCGGTAATATCATCGGCATATCCAGTCTTTAACAGGAGGTCATGCTTAAAGGAGAAGATGACTGCTCCTGTCCTTGCCGCACCCTTTGCACGGGCCCTCAGATAGCTGTCTATCCGCTCTGTAAGCACCTTCATGACCGCCTCCGCACAGTCTGCCGCATAGAGTATATCAAGGGCTGCATCCGTAGTCGCGCAGTCCGCAAGGGAGCGCAGCACTTCCGTGCGGACTCCGGTCAGGGCTCCGCAGGCGATAAGCGTCTCCATCCTGCCGTCTGCATAAGAGGAATGGGTATTCATGATGCCCGAGCCAAGCTTGACCATCTTTCCGATATGGCCGTAGACAAGTATATCCTCGAATCCGAGGGAGATGCCGATATCTATAGCATCCCCGATGAAGTTGCTGCACATGACGCACTGCTCCGCAAGGGCGGGAGCGTTCTCAAAGATATGCTTCTCGCTGTAGTTTCCGAGGGTGAGGATGAGCACCTTCCGCCCCTCCTCACGTCTGACGGAGGCCTCCGTGCGTATGGTCTCAATGACAGCGCGGTCGCTCATGGGCTCTACTATGCCGGTGGTGCCGATGATGGAGATGCCGCCGACTATCCCGATACGGGGATTGAAGGTCTTCTGTGCCACATCCTCCCCGCCGGGGACTGATATCACGATGTGGAAGCCGCCGCTGTAGTCGTAAAGCTCTGCCGCCTCCTTCACCGCCTGTATTATCATCATTCTGGGGACTGAGTTTATGGCAGCCGCCCCGACAGGCTGGTCCAGACCGGGCTTTGTCACCCTGCCTATGCCTTCGCCGCCTTCTATCACGATGTCCTCCGCAGTCAGCGTCACCTCTGCGCAGACCTCCATGCCGTGGGTGATATCCGGGTCGTCTCCGCTGTCCTTGATAACGGAACAGAGAACGCTGCCTGTGCCTGCACTGCACCTTTCAACAGGCAGATGCAGGAGTAATCCCTTTGGTGTCATTACATCCGCCGACTTTACCGGATGTCCGGTAAGGAGAGCCTCAGCAGCCGCTCTCGCCGCACCGGCAGCACAGGAGCCTGTAGTATATCCGCAGCGCAGCTTTTTAGTTCCGCTGTATATGAATCTTTCTTCCACATTATCACCCGGCCTTTTTAAAATACGTTTTAATTCTACCATAGAACAGCGAGTTAGTCAATGACTAACAACCTCAGGAAAGCAAAAAACTTCATGCTTGATTGTGGCTGTTAAAGAAGATACATAAAACACAGCAGCCGCAGGGACATCCCTGCGGCTGCTTTTTGCCGTATGCCTGTTATTTACTGAACGGAGCTGCTCCCCGGATATGCCTCGCTGACAAAGCTTTCCACCTTCCATCTGCCGCCTTCCATGACACAGTTTATCGTCACGGTCTCAACAGAAGAATAAGCAGTTGAGCTCGAAGCCTCAACGGTGAAGCTGTCTGCGCCTGTCACAGTGACCTGCGGCTCACCGAAGAACCTTATATGATGTTTCAGTCCCACATGGGCATTGCGGTACAGTCTGCCGTCAAACTCCATGAATACAGGAGCGTAGCCGCCGAGAACACCGGGGCAATTCCTGAAAACAGAATCTGTGAAGCTGTTCAGGATATACTTCTTGAGGTCTTCCTTATTTCTGAAAGCCTTGTCAGTGATCCGATAGTATTTCATTTCACTTCCGTTTGTATAGAGCGCCTTTTCATCACTTTCATCTACGCTTATGACATCGGTGCTTATAAAGGCATCAAATTCCTCGACAGCATCCATTGCGGCGCAGGCATCATAGATATGTGAGCCGTCCTTTGCAAGCCCGTCTGGGCTGAAGGCATATTCGCTTATCTTCCACTGACCGTCATCAAGCACCATCCTGCCGTATACGGTGCAGTCATTGCCGCTTACCTTTGCGGGAACGGAAAAATCACAGCATCTGTCATATACGGCCTTTATCTCCTCGCTGTCTGTTGCTCTGATATCCACTGCAACTGTGCCTTCACTGTCCTTCCGCAGTTCAATCTTCTCAGCATTTTCCTCTGCATCATCACGCTTCAGAAAGTAGAGTGTGTACGTCTGGTCATCGTTATACCAGTCCCTGAATACAGGTGCCTCATTCTCCCGTGATCCTTCTGATGCAGCGGTATCATACTTTAATTCAAGGGGACCGGCAACAAACCTGCCGAAGTAGTCCTCAACCTCGTCAATAGTGCTGAAACGGTCATCGTCTACAATGTAATAGTTATAATCATGGAATCCCTCAGAAGAATTCACACTGTATTCAATAGGCGCACCGTCTTCAAGCTCCACACCTCCGCCGGCGCAAATGAGGTTCAGTTCATTTATCCTTTCAAACAGGCCTATCACTGTCTCAGCGTAGGCAGTATCGGGAACATTCTGCTTGTTCTTGTGCAGGAAACCGGATGTACCGATTATACCTGCAACAAGTGCCACACAGGCAGCAGCAGAAAAGATGGGCTGCCACTTAGGGCGTCTGTACTGCTCAACTCCGCTTACCTGTTCTTCAATATTGTTTTCCCTGTTTTTATTATCCAGCTTTTTCTTGCTCATTTTCAACATCCTGTCCTTTTCTTTCTGTGTCAGCACCGGCACCTTGGCAAGGAGCTCTATCTCGTTATCGTCTGCATTTTCAAGTATATCAAATTCACGATTTTCTCTCATAGTGCTCACTCCTTATAATGTGATACCGGCAGCAGCCAGTGATTTTTTCAGTTTTTCAAGTGCTCTTGCAGCTCTCATACGCACTGCCGAGGCCTTCATGGAAAGCAGCTTTGCTATCTCCTCCGAGGTGCGGTCATAGTAGTATTTCTGGAGGATTATTGTTGAATCCGGCTCGCCGAGATCTTTTATACCGGCGAGAAGCACGGTCCTTGTCTCTTCCCTGTCGTGGTCGGCCTCAATATCGGTGCCGGAGCTCACGGAATCAAGATACTCGTCCGTTTCACCGGACATATGGCCGGCTCTTGCTGTCAGGCTGTGATAGGCGTTTATCGCCCTGCGCTTTGCGACTGTACTTATATATCCCTTCATATCCCCTTCAAACTCGCTGTTTACATCGTAGCCGAAGAAGATATCGGCAAAGATATCACTCACGCATTCCTCAATGTCCTCCCTTGAAGCAACGCTTCTCAGCTTATTGAAGACTATGGCGTGGACATAGTCGCAGTAGGCTCCAAACAGTGCATTATACGCCTCATCTGGCGATTTTCTGTGCAATGCACAGTACTCAGTTCCGGTCAAAGCTGTCCTCCTTATGTGATCGAAAGAGTTCCATGGAATTTTTCCTTTCATAAACAACATTCAGACCAAATTTTCAAAGTGTCACACATTTCCTGAAAAAATTCAGAAAATTTCCCGTAATCCTCCGGCACACGAAAAAACTGCCGGGAAATCATAAAAAACAGAAAAAGGATGTTGTACGTTTTATATTGTATCACCTCACCGCATCTGCGTCAAGTTCGGATCACTTTATCCCATCAATAAAAAACAGGCAGCCGGAGCTGCCTGTCTTTTCTTAATCAAGGTCTGTTTCAGGGATGCTGTCTGTTATGACATCCTCCGCCTCGAATGCTATTATCTCCATCTCCGGAGCCGTGTATTTTTCCATTCCTGTTCTCCTTTATTATCACTGACCGTCAGCATAGATGCCGGCGTAGTAAGCGTACAGTGCCACAGCCTTTGCCATATATACGTTATTTTCTGTGGCGTCACTGTTTGTAAGTGTGCGGTAAGCCCATGCAAGAGCCGAGAAGTTATAGACATTATCTCCGAAGATAACAGTCTGCATATCGCCGAGCTGAAGCGGCGTCAGTCCGCTGAACTCAAAATAGGAGGGATAGTTCTTTCCGCCCTTTTTGCCGGCAACAGTACTGAGGCTTCTCGAATCATCCTCCGTTCCTGCTGCTACGCCCCTGATGTAGAGACGTACAGCCATCTTGCTGTCAAGTGCAAGTGAGAGCTTTGCCGCATCGGAGTTTACCGGGCAAACCTCGTTGTTTATCATAAGCTGCTTATTGCCTATCCTGCTTATTACCTCAGACTTGCTGTAGCCCTCGCCGTCGAGGATGGATACATCATTTGAAGCGCCGTTGAAGTAATTGTCAGCCACCTTTCCGTATGTCATCGTGAATGACACAAGGTCAAGGAGCTTCTTGTCGCCTGATGTCATCTCAGGCAGAGCATTTATCCTTGCACTTTCGGCATTGAGATAATCGAATACTGAAAAGGTCTTCCTGTCTATCATAACGCCGTTCTTGTAAAGCTCAGCTGTTATTTCTTCCTTCATGTTGTTTGCATAAACTCCTGAAGATGCGCAGTAGACCTTCTTTCCGTTCACGGTCTTTGATGAGACGGAAACGGTCTTTCCGTCCTCAGAGCATTTGCCGGAGAACCTGATACTGTAGTTCCTGTAGTTATCAGCATTCGCCTCACCTACGATGAAGTTGAGACCGAGGTCATCGCTGAGTGTGAGAGAAACGGAGCTTATCTCAGCATCAGCAGCCCTGGAATCAACGAAAGTAAGGCTGTACTGCTTTGCATATTCCTCCGCACCTGAACCCGGAATACCCTTGACAACGATACCGTCATTCATCGGTATGCCCGCATATCCGATACTTGTTACAGATCCAGGGACTGTAAAGGATGTTATTTCCGGACACATAGCAAAAGCCTGCATACCGATACTGGTGACGCCCTCCGGAACGACTATCTTTTTAAGGGATGAGCAGCCGACAAAGGCACGGAATTCTATGCTTCCCGCAGTATCCGGAAGTGTAAGGTCCTTAAGAGAAGAGCAGCTCATGAAAAGGGAGTTGCTGATAACATCAAGGTTGGAAGGAAGTACGGCAGTGGTCAGCTTCCCGCAGTTGAAGAAGGCGCTTCCACCGATGCTTGTAACGCTGTCGGGCAGCTCTATCTCCGTCAGGGCGGAGCAGTTTGCAAATGCCTGATAGCCGAGGCTCTCAACGCCGTTCTTGATGGTTACCGAACTGAGGGAAGGACATTGGCTGAAAGCATTCTCTCCTATGCCTTTTACGAATCCCGGTACAGTGATGCCTGTAAGACCGCTGCTGCCGGAGAATGCCATGTCGCCGATGTATGTAACGCCATCGGGTATAGTCACGTTCCCAGTAGCAGTTGTACCGTCTATCAGCATCTTATTTACGATAACGAGAGGGGTCTCAGCCTTTCTTGCCTCCAGCCATGCTGTGTCGCGGAAGGCACTTCCGCCGATACTTTTAACGCTTTCAGGGACATTAATACTCTTCAGCGCTGTACAGCCTGCAAATGACTGTACACCGATGCTTTTGACGCTGTTCGGGATTTCTATCTCCTCCAATGAGGTACACCTTACAAATGCGCTGTCACTTACTTCCGTCACGCCTTTCGGGATATTGATGCTCTTTAAGCTGCTGCAGCTGTTGAAGGCATTGCTTCCGATGCTGTTTACCGTATCCGGCAGCTTTACCCTGACAATGGAAGCCTTGTCGTAGAATGTCCATCCGGCAATACCGGTTACGGTCAGTCCGTCAAGCTCTGCAGGTACATTTACCTCTTCAGCAGAACCGAACCACTTGTTGATGGTAACACTTGTGCCGTCCTCGTTGACTGAGTAACTGTAATCATCGGAGATGGTATCATCCGCGCTTGCGGTGATCACTGCTCTCTCCTCCGTTGCAGCATACGGCATAACGTACGAAGCGCCGAATACAGTAAGAAGTGCAAGCAGTCCGGCAGTTGTCTTTTTCCAGAATCGTTTCATCTTTTTCCTCCTTAAACAAAAGCGCCCCGACAGAACATGATTATCCCATAGAGCGCTTGTATTCCCGTGTTGGATTTTGAACAGGACAGAGCTGACCCGTCTTTCACGTATGTGTATATCTGATATCCCATAACGATCAGGCCCCTCTCCTGTGGCGCAGTTTAAGATACTGCTATACTGATACCTCTAATTTTAACATATTGCCATAGAAATGTCAAGATGTACAGAAGAGAGAAATACCAGTGACAGCTTCATACAAAAAGCCACGCTCCGGCTATGCCGGAAACGCGGCTCAGTGCTTTTCAGGAGAAATAGAATACCTTTCCCTTAGGTCTGAAAGGCAGTCTTTTTCCGGCTGGTATGAGGAAGGCGTGCTCACGCTTTATCTTCAGGTCACGTTCGATATCAGCATCGGTGATTATGAGTACAGGGCCGTTTTTCGGGAAATCCTTTGCATTCTCGATGAGATCCACAGCCGGCTGCAATATGGTTCCGCCCCTGCCCTTCACCATTACCCTTCCGGCAATGTCCTCAGGGGCAAGGTAGCCCTGATCGTATGCCCGGGCATCACAGAATACAACTCTGACATACGGCACCTCCTTGGCAACGGAATAGCTTGCCGCCGCACCGAGTGCCTTGCCGATGAGTGTCGGGGACATGGAACCGGAGGTGTCGATTATTACCGCGTAGGTCCGGCTGTTGTCCGGTATCTCCTGTGCCGTGAGACTCGGGCGCGGTATATCCGGAGTACTGCTCTGTCGTCTGCTCGGACGGGCATAGGTCCGGTGCTTCTCTATCGGTGCGAACCAGGTATCGAACCACTTCGCCAGTTCCACATCCCATGGTACGGGCGGCATTGAAAGTGCCTTTATCTCCTCGATAAGCCCTGCAGGGATGTAGCCGCGCCCGCTGGATGTATGGTACTCCAGACCGCTCCTCAGAGCGCTCCGGCAGAAATCATCCAGCGTCGTCGCATTCCCACCGCCGGGCGTCCAGCCCTTGTCGATGATATCTCCGAGGCCGTAGCCGCGGAAGGTCTCCAGCTTCGAATTCTTCCTGAGATTCTCAGTGAGGATGTCGAATATCTCCTCAGCGGAAAGATTTTTCAGCTTCTCGTCATACAGAAGCCCCTTCTCCGGCATCTGCCCTATCTCCATCTCCTTCAGCCAGCCGTTGATGACAAAATCGCAGGCCACGTTCCAGAGATACGGGTCTCTTCCGTTGCGCCTTGCATGATGCTGCAGACCCGCATGAAGGTACTCGTGGGCAAGCACGAACTTCCATTCATCAAGATTCAGTCCGGCAGCCGGATTGACGTATATCTCTCCGATGACCACATCTATTGCGGCGACCTCAACATCCCTGAGGTCACTCCTTCCGATGGTCTCCACGAGCCTGAATCCCATGGCCACACCGCCCAGCAGAGGGTAGTGATCCACGAACCAATCCGCAGCCTTCTGCATCACGCTCTTGCGCTTGCTGTAACCGGGCTGCTGATTGCCGGCTGTATCAATGACCGTCCGCACTGAATCCGCCAGTGCATAGGCAAAATCCGTGATATAGCCGTTTCTTCCCCAGCGGTAGGTCTTCGGAGTCTCAGTGCCTATCATATCCGGCTGCTCCCCTGCGGTACCGAAAAGGGTGTGGTCAGGCTGAACGTGCCCGCTCTCAAGCTTCTCATATATGCCCTGCTCGCCTTCGGAGTTTCCGTATGTGTTCAGAGACGCAGGGTCTATATCTGTCTTGCCGAACCTGATATCCGCAAGGAACCTTGATATATAGATATCGCAGGCCATGTTCCACAGCCCGGGGTCGTAGCGGTTTATCCACTTCTGATTCTTTTCGCTTATCTGCTGCCAGTAGCCGGGCATACGGTCCGCATCGAAATGGCCGAAAGAGAGATGCAGCATACAGTGTGCGATAAGATATGCCCACTCCTTCGGCTGCCTGTCGCAGTCTTTGTTCAGGTAGATATGTCCTGTAGAGGATACCTTCGCCGATACATTCTTCCCGAGCTTTGATTTCGGCACAATGTTCAAGCTCATGTCCAGCTTTCCGAACAGCGGATGTGCTTTTATGAGCTCAAGGCCGTCCAGAAGCTGCTGCTCGTTGGGAGTTATTCTTTCGGTTTTCTTATTCCTTGCCATATTATTTCTCGTTCTTTACGAGCCTCGGTAGGTCACGGACAATCTCCACCATGAACCATTCCGGCAGCACCTTCCCGTCATCTGATGAAACTATCATCTGCGCAAGTTCAAGGCTGATATGGGAGAGATCCTTGATGAGCGCCTTTGCACGGTGCGTCAGGTACTGCGTGTTCTTGTCGAGTTTCTGCTTGTCCTCAGGCAGCTCCGTCAGCAGCCTTGCACGGAAGCTTTGTGAAACAAAGTAAAGCACATCTCTTTCGGAAGGGTCAGACGGAAAGCGTGCATCGCCCTTGATTATCCTGCTGAGAAGGTCTTTGTTGCCTATGTTCTTGACAAAGGCAAGAAAGAGTCCCGCATGGCTCGCGGATACAGATCCGTATGCCAGCACCCGGAGAATATTTTCAGGAAGCCGCTTTTCACCGGCCTCGTACTCCTTCAGCGCATCGCTCAGCATATGCCACGAACGAGGCGTGGAGTAGGGCTCCTCGGTCTTGGGCGGTTCTGAAAACAGATGGTCGGGGCGCTGAGTAATATATTCGATGACCCACGGATGAAGTTCGTTCTCGTATGCCCAGTTCAGCCACTGCTGCGGATCTGCCATGAGCTGCACATGGAACATACGGTTTACAAGTGCCGTAGACATGGTCTTTACGATAGCGCCATCCTGAGAGCGGTTTCCGGCACCGATGACCACGCTTCCTGCGGGAAGGTGGTATTCACCTATCCTCTTTTCGTGGATAAGACTGTAGAAGGCCTTCTGCACCTCCTGTGAACAGGCGTTGAGCTCGTCGAGGAACAGTACATAAGGCTCCTTGCGCGCTATCATCTTCGGCGGCACAAAGCGTGAGGTCTCCCCGCTTATCTGCGGTATTCCGATGATATCCTCCGGCGCAAGCTGACTGCCGAGAAGTGATACGCAGGGCATACCCACATCGTCGGCAAATTTCTGCACCAGAGCTGATTTTCCGATACCCGGTGCTCCCCAGATGAAAACCGGGCGTATAGGTGATATATTGAGCAGTATCTCAGAAAGCTCGTTCTGAGTTATAGTAAATGGTAGATTCATATTGCCTCCAGTAGAATATTAGCAAGAGTATACGCATACCGTAATGCTGCCTTTGGCAGTCATCAGGGCAGATGTCCACGTACTCCTTATGATACCATGATACGTTTACGAACATTATAGCAGCCGTGACAAAAAAAGTCAAGGCGTCTGAAGCTCATCTGCCGGATAAAGGAAAATGCCGTACAGTAAGTACTGCAGGCATTTTCAGTGTATATCCATTGGCATCTCATTCCTTCTGACAGTACCTGTCATAGAGATCCTTCATACATTTCCAGTACACTGCCGCACGGTCCATTTCGGAAAGCTGACCAGCGGCTTCCCCTAATGACATTGTGACTGAGCATTCTTTTGTGGTATTGTCCACAAGGCTGAGATCCACCGAACCAACGGCCTTTCTGTCCATAGTACGGATGACGGCATTATTCTCCGCCCAGTTGTGGGTGGAGGTGTCGTTGGCTTCAACGAAGTAATCCTTCATCGTACCGTCTGCATTAAGGAAGGTCATCATATATCCCATATCATCGCCCCTGAACAGAAGTCTTTCCTGTGAGTAGCCGAGAACCGTGCCATTCATGTCGTAATAGGCATAGGTCGCACCCGAGGGATATCTCTCGTCCTCAATATCGCCCTTTGTATAGTATTTGATATAGAACCTGTCCTCACCGTTGACGGAATACGTTATACGGGGATCTGTTATGCCGCTCTCACGTACCTGTCCCACAGGCTTTCCGTCTGCAAGCACATCTCCCCTGTTTTTCACGGCATCAGCATCTCCGTCAATATATACGCTACCTGCTGCGGCAAAGACAAGCTCCGCATCAGGTACTGCCGTATCTGCGGCATCGTCTTTACTTCCGCAGGACGACAGGGCCATCGCCGCCAGCATCAGGACTGCAAAAACATTTCTGAAGTGATCCACTATTACACTCCTTATATAATCCTTATCTTTTCCCTGTCGTTGTCAGCTTCAAAGGACATCAGAACTATCATGGCAAGAAGTGCGCCATGGAATGAGCTTTTTCCGCTGACATTGATGATCGACTTGGAGTAATCGCCGTTCATATAGCAGTTTGCGCAGTCCGAAAACTCGAGGGTATCGATATCGATATGCGGCACCTGCATTATGCTTTTCTTGTCCACAAAGATGCAGCGCCTGTCAGTCACAACAGTATACTCCTTACCCTTGGATAAAATCCCTTTGTTACAGTAAAATATTACACGCTCTCCCTGCTCCATGACCTCGCTTATACGTGGCATGGCGTTGGTTATCTGCTCCTCACGCACACCCTTTGCAGAGACATCATCCGGTATCTCGCATTTCCTCATAATGTATTCCTCAATATCTCCTGAGGTCTCATAATTATCCATACAGTGGACTATGGTGTTGATGCAGCACCTGACATTATCCTTCTTGATTATCTTTGAAAGATCAGCCTCAAGAAGAAATACCTCCTCGTTCAGTCCATAGTATTTTTTACGAGGCTTTGCTGTCTCGGCCGGTTCGTCAGTGTATCTTGCGCTGCAGAAGGGGCATGACCACTCTCTTCTGGTGTGTATACGCTTAAGGTCTCCTCCGCACTGTGTACATTTTCTTATCTCCATGATTATCCTCCTCAGATCAGAGCTGTCTGGCAGCTTCTTTCAGTTTTTTTTCTTCGGTAGCTTCGTGCTCCATATGGTCTTTCCGTCTCTGAGATAGCGTCTGAACATTTCAGCGTATACCTCCGGCAGCATCTCATGATCGAGGAGCCTGCCGCTCTTGTCCGGTATCTCAGCGATCCTGTGAGTGTCAGCTTCCGCAGTATCAAGGAATATATCACTGCTGCCTCCGGCAACATAGAATCTGCCGAAGTTGTAGAAGCCGTATATGAAATAACCGTCCTCCTCAGAGGGGCCATAGATGATACATTCCTCCCTGATGGTCCTTATCCTTCCTGTCCAGGGGCAGCCGAGCTGAGTCTCAGTACCGGCAAAGTCCTTCTGCAGCTCTGCCGCTTTTTTCTTCATGCCGGGTATGGTCTGAATGCCGGAAGAGAAGGTATTGAAGGGGTTGTTGCCCTTGCCCATGGCCCAGAGGACTACGCCCTCGATAAGCAGCATACCGCATACAGCGATCGCTCCCTCTGAAAAATCTTTACAGATAATGTATACAACGCCTGTGACAGCGCATAAAACTGCTGCAGCTCTGAACAGGAGAGACATCACCCATACAGTGCGGGGAGCCTCCGCCTTGCTGCCGGCCATTGCATAGAGCATCACTGCCTGTATAATCAGTACTGTTGCAACAGCTATACTGCGTCCGCTGCCCTGTTCGGCTGTCAGCCGGAATAACCCGAGACCGTTTGCGGCAGCTCCGTAAACAAGAAACCCGGCAGCTGCAAGTATCTCGCTTTTTCTGCTTTTCGGGATATCCACAAGAAATCCCAGCCGGAAGAACCCAACACAGAACAGAGAGGCCGATACTCCGATGAGAAGATAGAACAGTATACCTGTCTTCTCCGGCAGCAGAAAAAGCATTACATATGACAATACAAGGCAGCCTGAGTCTATGAGCAGTTCTTTTATATCAGGTTTCTTCTTTGCTTCGTTTTTTTCCATGTCCTTATACCTCCGTGCGGTTATTCATATGACTGAGCCAGAATACAATTCATAAATATATTATACAACATCCACGTAGGTTTTGCAATAGAAAATGTTCAGAATATGCAAGAACTGCTCTTTTGGCAGGTAAAAAACATTGCACACAGTCACCTTTATTTGTAAAAAGCGGCGGTTTACCAAATATGTCTTGACTTGTACTTTCAGTTGTGCTAAAATGGTGGTTATGGAAGAATTACTTCCGGAAATGTTATTTTTGTAAAGGAGAACCATCATGAAAAAGTCTGTTTCAATTATCGCAGCAGCTGCTATGGCTGCTTCACTTACACTGGCCGGATCTGTAAATGTATTCGCAGCTGAGGAAACTGCTGCAACTGAGCCCGCAACAACAGCAGTTGAGGCCACTGAGGCCGCTACAGAGGCTGCTACCGAAGCTGCAACAGCTGTTGCTCAGGCTCCTACCGCTGCTGCTACAGAGGCTGCTGCTCCCGCTCTGGATGTCAAGCAGTTTGCAGGCAACTGGAAGCTCCAGGTAGCAGAAGCCAACTCAACTGTTGACACTAATGCCAAGGACAGCGGTACAGTTGTAATCAACTCCGACGGTTCATTCACATATACCGACCTTGCAGGCGGCACACAGTCCGGTACTATCAAGCTCGGCACAGAAGAAATCGCAGGTACAACAGTGAACACTGTCGGCTTATACTCAGGCGAAACTCTTCTCTACGGCGGATACTACACAGCAGGCTCTGATGTTATCAACATCGGCAACGGCGGTCAGGCACGCCTTATCCGTGACAACGCCGCAGCTCCCGCAACTCAGGCTGCTACAGCTGCTGCAACTACTGCCGCAGCAACTACAGCAAAGCCCGCTACTACTACAAAGGCAGCAACAACAGCTGCAAACTCCGGCAATAAGACAAACTCCCCCAAGACAGGTGTTGCATTCCCTGCACTTTCTCTCGCAGGCATGACAGCAGCTGTTGCAGTTGCTTTCTCTCTCAGAAAGAAAGAGGACTAAGTCTTACGGATATACTAAGAAAAAATATAACAGTCACAGGCCATGCCTGTGACTGTTTTTTCGTATCAGAGCGCATATGAAAAAAGCAGTCCTGCGTGACTGCTTTTTTATCATCACTCACAGAGCCTGCCGGAATCCATCATCAGTCCGCAGACTGTATATCTGTGGCAACTGCTCTGAGTATGTCCGCAAAATGCCTGTCCTTTTCCTGTTCCTCCGGGCTAAGTTCCTCAAAAGGAACGATGCAGGGATGGTCATGTCCGCGGCACCATTCCGACTTTGCCTTGAAATTCATATTCACAGCCCAGGCATCATGAACATCCTTCAATGTGATATCCGTACCCCTGACAAGCACCAGCAGAGCGTAAAGATGCACAAGGTCTTCGTTGTTGAGCTGTGTACGATCTGCTACAAGCTCTGTGACCTTATCGATATAAGTAAGCATACCTGTCTCCTTCATTCCTGTTTATTCATTTCATTCATTCAATGCACTGATAAGCTTTTCGTAATCCTCCGGCGTTTTATCAGACCAGATTGCAATAGAAACACAGCACATAAGATTATCATCCAGTTTGCTTGCATACTCGAAGCAATCGCAGATCTCCGAGCCTTCATGCAGCATGGTCTGCTGTCTAAGATACTCCCGGCCGCCAAGCTTTACCTTGACTCTTTCATCGCCGGTTTCAGGTTCCATTGACTTTGGCAGCATCTTTCTCCTCAAGCAGCAGCCTTTATCCTCCAGTAAGAAGCACCTCCATTGACTCTTTATTAAGCAGCTTTCCGCCAAAGAGCGCCCGATCAAAAGCCAGCATATCCGTAAGCTGATACTTTGACTCCTGCCCGCAGGAGACGGACGAAAGCAGCATTACCGCTGCCATAAACGAGGCAGCTGCTTTTCCCGTTTTTCCATTATGGATTATTTGCCATTATTATAACATTTCTTAAAACTTTTGTCAACTATCTTTTAAAGGCTTAATATGTATCAATCAGGAAAAAAGCAGCCACGCAGGGCTGCTTTCATAGATTCAGATGTATATTCCCTTACATGAGACTGCGGCCGTGCCTGTTGCAGCCGGCTGTAAGCTCATGGTTTCAGAGGCCGCAGCCTGCGAAGGATATCCATGAATCCTTCATACACATCTGCACTGCAGCCCATATTATCAAATGTTTTCCCGATGCTGTCCATCGAGGTATACCGGTACGCTGTAAGTATGCTCTCCCACGGAAGCCCATTAGAATTCATGAACTTATACAGGGCATCCCTCAGCTCCGGCATCTCATATATCTCCTTGATACTTGTGCTGCTGCCCCAGCTGTAGGGAGATTCACCTTCATATCTTATTACTGTGCCTGCCTGCTTACGCCAGTCCACAGCTCCTGCATCCTCTACAGTCGCATTAAGTACATACTCCCCGTCCTCCAGCGTCCATACGTGCAGATCAGGATCCCAGCTTTCAAAGGCACGTCTGTCAATGTGCAGCTTCACGGACTCAGTCTGACCGGCTTCGATAAACACCTTTCCAAAGGCGCAGAGCTCACATACAGGCTTTGTAAGGGTGGAGACCGGGTCATGGACATATATCTGCACAACTGTCTTTCCCGGAACGCAGCCCTTATTCCTTACCTCCGCTGTCAGGTCAAGGCCTTCAGCTATACTGCCGCCTGTTATACGCAGTTCCAGTACTTCAAACTCCGAATACGAAAGCCCGCGGCCGAAATAATACCTTGCATAGTCAGCCTTTCCGCTGAGGTAACGGCGTGTCGCATAATAGCGGTAACCGACGAAAATGCCCTCGCCGTAGTATACTGTCATACCGTCCCCGGGAAAATTCAGATATGTCGGCATATCCTCCTCACTATAAGGAAATGACAGGGGCAGACGTCCGGAAGGAGAAACTCCTCCGCAGAGAATATCAGCAATGGCTGCGGCACCCTGCATACCCGGCAGAGAGACCCAGAATACCGCATCCCAGCCATCGAGTGCCTCTCCGGTGACAGGGCCGGAGGTGTTGAGTATCAGTACAGAACGCATTCTCCTCTGCCTTGCAGTACTGCAGAGCTCCATCATGCGTTCCTGTTTCTCCTTACCGATGCACAGCGACTTCCTGTCGTTTCCTTCCTGCCCCGGAACGGCAAGCACATAAATGACAGTATCAGCTTCATCGAAAAGCCCGCAGCGTACATCCGCAAAGCACCTGCGCAGTTCAGTACACAGGTCTGTGGCACGGTCGGTATGCACTTCCGCGCTGCCTTCACCGCATATGAGCAATCTGCCATCCATCGTACCCAGCAGTGCAACTTTCGATGCTGCGGGCAGCGGACAGCATTTTCCTTTCTCTCCGGAATCTGCGGGGAAGTCATGGTTCTCCAGCATCACGATGCCCTCAGCAGCCGCTTTATAAGCGGCCCGGTCAGTCATTTCCCGGTCAGTATGTCCTGCAGGCGGCAGGTTGTATCTGCGTGCAAGAGCGGCTGCGCGTTCTGCCGATGCCGCAAGTCTTTCCGGCAAAAGGCTGCCGTCCGCCAGCGCCTTTCTGAGCGGGCCGGATGATACGGGCCCCGGCATATTGACGTCACAGCCTGCATTGACCGCCTCAGCAGGATGATACACTGCTCCCCAGTCGCTCATAACAAGGCCCTCGAATCCCCATTCGTCACGGAGCAGCTCAGTCAGCAGCCACTTGTTCTCCGTACAGGCAGTACCGTTTATCTTATCATAGGCTGCCATGACAGTTGCACAGCCCGCTTTCACGCAGGCCTCAAATCCCGGCAGATAAAGCTCACGGAGCGCTCTCTCGGGTATTATCTCGTTTATGCCCTGACGGTTCGTCTCCTGATTGTTTGCAGCAAAATGCTTGACATTGGCTGCGCATCCCTGAGACTGCACACCCCTTACAAGCTCCGGTGCCAGCTTCGATATGAGATACGGGTCTTCCGAATATCCCTCAAAAAGTCTGCCCGCCCTCAGGTCACGGTGCAGGTTGATGTTAGGTGTTCCGAGCAGAACATGGATACCGTAGGCCCGCGCCTCGTGACCGAGCGCCTGACCCACCTGGTATACCGTATCCTCGTCCCATGTCGCACCGAGCAGCATACCCGGCGGATAACAGCCGGGTGCGGTCATCTCCGGTATTATCTCACGAAGACGGCTGCTGAGCCAGCCATGCAGCTCCACCTCCTCCGGAGTACTGAGAGTCTCAGGCTGATAGAAATTCTCCAGCACCTTCCTGAATACTCCGCTCCCCTTTTCAGGATGCCCTGCCCTTTCCATAATATCCCCGAAAAGCTGCTCAAAATTGAGCCCTGTCCCGCCGTCCAGCATCTGAATGCGCTTTATACCTTTATCCGGCAGTTCACCCATACCAAAAAAGGACTGCCCGTTGACCATCAGTATCTGTTCATCAGGTGTAAGCTCCATACTTTCCCTCCTCACGCTGCTCAGTCGGCATTCTCCCAGTAATCCTTTGCGATATCTGACAGATAATCGTCTCCGCAGACAACAAAATCAATTAACAGCTTTTCGGTCTCTTCATCCCTGAATTTCATCAGACATCTGAGGGCTTCTGCTATGATCTGTTTCGTATCACCGGAAAACGGCAGTCTTGCGAACTTCATAAGCAGTTCTCTCGCCCGGCTGTCATTCGTTCTCACAAATCTGTTCATCAGTGTCTGTCCGTAGAATACAGGGTAATCCTGCTCAAATACATAGCTGTATACCTCATCCGCTGACATTTCCTCAACAGCCCTGTAGTTGCAGGCCGTTTCAGCCGCAAGCTGATAGGCGGTGGGATAGCAGGCCACGCTCTCCCTGTAGCATTTCTCCCAGTCACGCCTTTTGGAACTGCTCTCAACAGGCATTCCCTTATACAGCTCCGGCAGCGGTCTCTTCTTCCCCGAGAACGCATTCACCAGCTGCTCCTCAAACTGCCTGTACAGCTTTGAAGGGATGCCGCTTCTCCTGTTCATAGGCAAATCATACTCAGTTTCCGTATCATACCTGAATCCGATACGTATATTGTTCTTTGAGCCGCAAAGATGTCCCTTTGTTATCACTATGGTATCAAGGGGCTCATGGAGCCTTGCAGCTGCACAGGCCTTGTGATGGCCGTCAAGCAGGGCGCTTATCCCGCTCATGGCGTTATATGCAACTGCCCTCGGCTTAGGCCTGCCGCTGCGAAAAAGCTCGGTATAGTACTGTACACGGCTCTCGTCATACCTGTCACCGGACTGTGTCGGATACAGAAAGGTGCTTTCTGTATCCACGCATTGCCATAACTCGGACAGGTATAATTCATCTGAGAACGCAGTGTAGTATGTAAGCTTTTCAGGTATATCCCAGAAGAAACGGTTATCTCCGTCAACAGGAAAGGTCTGCATATCCCTTATAAGATACACCCCGTCCTCAAGCAGACCTATCAGAGGCCTCAGTGTCTCAGCTGAGTCTGCGATACCTGTAAAACCACTGTTTAGCTTGTCCGATATCTCCGAAAGCTCTGTACAATGGGCGCTGTCAAGCCCATAGCCCGCAGCGAGCAGTCCGCAGCAGGTCGGGCAGTAGCTCGGGTGCATCTGAATAACGGGGACTCCGTTAAGGGTCATGACCATTGGATAGGTCATGCTGTCCTCGTCCTCCTCGTGGCTAAGAAGCTCACATTTCAGTGCTCCCTTGCCTCCCGTTACTGCTATTACCATGCCGTCAGCTGTAGTTTTTAATACATCTATGCTTGTGCTGTCCCAGAAACCCATTTCAGCACCTCCTGACCGTTAATTTTACTTCATTATATCATGAAAGGACACATTTTTCAATACAAACCAGTTCTCCATACTCAGCTTTTTTATCAGAAAAAAGGCTTGCTTAAAAACTGAGCTCCCCGGATCCGGGGAGCTATATTTACTTATTATATATCCTGTCGCAGATATACTTTACCGGTACCTCTTCGGTGCACCAAACCTCGTTCTCTGTAACGCCGAAGGTGTAACCGTCCTTTGCCATCTCCGATGCCGCTATCTTCAACACGACAGGAGTCATATGCCAGCGCTCTGCGGACTGCCATGCTTTCTCTTCGGCTGCCTGCATATGCACAGCATGACGCTTCATCCTGCTGATGGAACCACTTTCCTCTATCAGTCCGAGCGCTCTGGTCGTGGTGCCGTGATAGAGAAACTCCGGCGGCTCGCTGTACGTGAGTTCAGGTTCTACCCATTCCACGGAATGGCCCTGACAACACTTTATCCTCTCATGCTTCTCGTCAAAGCGATAACGTCCTTTCCTGTCCTCTGCAACTATCCTTTCAAGCAGTTCACGGTCGAGTCTGTAGCCGCTGCAGCTGTTCACTCCGCTGATGAGCTGCTCCACAGACACCCAGCCGTGTGAATCCATATCAAGTCCGGCCTTCTCCGGCTGATGGCGGAGAAGGAGACAGAGGTATTTGGATAATTCGTCTGTTCCTTTCATTTATTCACCCTCCGAAAGCAGCTTTCTGAGATATACCATATCGTAGGTATCTATGATCTCGTCCTTATAAAGGTCGCCGTTCTTCCATGCTTTCAGTTCATCGGAGGCACCGAGAAGGAAGCGCTCCAGTGTTACTGCATCCGCAGCATTGACCTCTCCGTCTGCATTCACATCGCCGGGAAGCTCCTTCGCAGGCTGCTCCACAGGGGGCTTTTCCTCAACGGGCGCCATGCTCGGCTCACCGTCGCCCCACCATGCCCAGCGGTCATTCGTCCTGTAGGCTTCTGCGGCAGGTGAATTCGTCCATGTGAATACGTCATCGTAGAGGTGGCCCTCGTTATAATAGAACTGTGCCATTGCACATATCTCATCGGCATAGGTCGTGTATGCGCCGTCATCGCCCATATCACACCAGCCTGTATTGAATCCCTTGAGACTGTTCCTGATGACCTGATAGCCCTTCATGCCGTGCTGGTTGATACATATCTCAGCAAAGTGGAGTATCTTCCTGATACCCATATGATTTGAGATTATTGCATCGTAGAAATTGGATTCGGTGAAGGAATACTGGAACATCTCCGGTACGTTGTCCTCCTTCATGAAGGTCGGGTCGCAGTCGGCGAAGGCGGTTACAGCTGTCTGCATGGTTCCGTAGGCGTGGGCAGAGTTCACTCCGAAGCCGTCAAGCTGAGCCGTTTCAACGTCTGCTCCGTCACCGTTGCCGCCGAGTGTGGATTCTCTTGTACCTAAGCCGAGGAAGATGGCGTATACCTTCTCGCGCTCAGTCTGGCCGAGACGGACGGAGATAAGATCCCAGTGCTCGTCTATCTCCTTGTACATGGCGTACTTTACCTCCTGCACGGTCATCTTGTGGTTGATGGCACGTATCTCTTCGGTGGAGGCATCGGCGGGGGTATTTCTCTCGCCGAAGTTGTAGGGGTTGCCGACACCCTCCGCCTGTACATCCCTTGATGTATCGTGTACGGGATCGCATCCCTCTCCGACGTAGTCGTACTCGGCAAGTGCTGTGAGCGGTGTGCTGCAGGGTATGACCGCAGCACCAAGCAGCACAGAGGCTGCTATTATTACCGCTGCTGTTCTTCTGTGTTTCATGATGGTTTCCTCCCTCATTATAATAATGTTTTCATTCTCATCGTTCTTATCTCTCGTTTTTCTTCATTATAACACAAGCCGGAATGGATTTCAATACCATATCAGGATATAAAAAGAGATCAGGCTTTTATATGCCTGATCTCCCTGTCTGTAAATTCACTTTTTATCAGGGGACGCCCTCACTTGCAGGGCGCTTTGCGGATATATGCGGGACTCTGTCCCACACCCTGCCAGAGGCTCTGCCTCTGGACTCCGCTAAAGGGCCGAAGGCCCTTTAGAATCCCGCTCAGTGAGGAAACCGCTGTTATGAAAGGTCGGGCATCGGGCATATAAGGCCTGATCTCCAGTATGATTTATGTTCCGCTCTCACCGTAGTTTGAAAGCACTCTTGCCGAGGGATCGTTTACGTTGCAGCCCTCCCACTCCTTGTTGGGCATCCAGAAATCAACGATCATATCACTCTGGCCGGGATAGTATTTCTCAAATATCTCACGGTAGAGCAGTGATTCCTTTGTAAAGGGCTGAGCGTGTGTATACCTGGTGCGCAGGAGCTCATACTCCTCGTCCAGATAATGCTCCTCTGCATACTCCTTGAGATAGTCCACCATGGAGTGTCCGACAGCATCCGAGAAGGCTGCCTTCTCACGGTAAAGGATGTCATGCGGGAGATAATCGCCCTCGAAGGCATGACGGAGAAGGTACTTGCCCTTGTTGTATTTATTGAGCTTCATCTCCGGGTCTACTGCCATGACGTACTTCACAAAGTCAAGGTCGCCGAAGGGTACTCTTGCTTCAAGGGAGTTTACAGAAATACACCTGTCCGCACGGAGCACATCGTACATATGCAGCTCATGTACACGCTTTACGGATTCCTGCTGGAAGGCATCTGCAGAAGGTGCAAAATCTGTATACTTGTATCCGAAGAGCTCATCGGATATCTCGCCGGTCAGGAGAACACGGATATCTGTCTGCTCGTGGATGGCCTTGCAGAGAAGATACATACCCATGCTGGCACGTATGGTTGTGATATCAAATGTGCCGAGGAGATGTATAACTTCATCCAGCGCTGCAATAACATCATCCCTGGTTATTATGACCTCTGTGTGGTCGCTGCCGATATAGTCAGCTACCTGCTTTGCGTATTTGAGGTCGATGGCATCGGTGTTCATACCGATGGCGAATGTGCGTATCGGCTTGTCGCTCTTTCTCTGGGCAATGGAACATACCAGTGAGGAATCAAGGCCGCCGGAGAGGAGAAAGCCCACCTTTGCATCGGAATCGAGTCTCTTCTCAACGCCGGAAACCAGCTTGTCATGGATATTCCTGCACACTGTCTCAAGGTCATCGTGTATGACCTCTTCCACCTTTGTTATATCGCAGTAGCAGCGGAACTCGCCGTCCTTCCAGTAATGTCCGGGCGGGAAGGGCATTATCCTGCTGCATATCTTCACAAGGTTCTTTGCCTCGCTGGCAAATACCATGGTGCCGTCCTCCGCCTTGCCGTAGTAGAGCGGACGTATGCCTATCGGGTCTCTTGCTGCTATGAAGCTGCGGTCTGAGCTGTCATAAATAACGCAGGCAAACTCGGCATCGAGCATGGCGAACATATCCGTTCCGTACTCCCTGTAGAGCGGGAGAAGTATCTCGCAGTCGCTGTCGCTCCTGAAGGTGTAGCCGAGCTTTTTCAGTTCCTCACGCTGTCTGCGGAAGCCGTATATCTCTCCGTTGCAGACAACGAAATCGCCGTCAAGCTCAAAGGGCTGCATACCCTCAGGTGTCAGTCCCATTATGGAAAGTCTCTGAAAGCCGAGGAGTCCTCCCGGAACTTTCACGATCCTCTGATCGTCAGGTCCGCGGGACACCGTTGCTTTAAGTCCCGTCATGACCTTTTCCGTGCCGCCGTCAAGACCGCAGTATGCCATTATCGTACACATAGTAAATCCCTCCGAATAATAGGCTTATGACCGGCTGCACATCGCCGTTGATGTACAGCACCGTTTAAATGATCTCACCTATGTATCTTCTCATCAAATTTATTCTTTCCGCCGGCGCCTGAAACGTCTACGGGATAGCTGCCTGTAAAGCAGCCCATGCAAAAGCCGCTGCCACCGCCGATAAGGCCGCTGAGGCATTCCGTCGGGAGGTAGGCAAGAGAATCAGCACCGATATACCTTGCTATCTCCTCCGTCGAATGGCATCTGCCTGCTATGAGATTCTCCTCGGAATCGATATCCGTTCCGAAGTAGCATGAATGCAGGAAGGGCGGCGAGGATATCCTTACGTGCACCTCGCTTGCTCCCGCCTCCCGCAGCAGGCGTACTATCCTGCCGCTCGTAGTACCTCTTACGATCGAATCATCTATCATTACCACGCGCTTGCCGCCGACAGTCTCGCGGATAGCATTGAGCTTTATCCTGACGGCATTCTCACGCTGGTCCTGGTCGGGCTGTATGAAGCTCCTGCCGATGTACTTGTTCTTGATGAAGCCTATGCCGTAGGGTATGCCGCTCGCCTGGGCATAGCCGAGGGCTGCATCGAGGCCCGAATCCGGCACTCCTATGACTATATCCGCATCTGCAGGGCTGTGCTCTGCAAGGAGTCTTCCCGCACGCACTCTCGCAAGATGCACGGGTACTCCGTCTATCACGGAATCCGGCCTTGCGAAGTAGATATACTCGAATATGCAGATATTCCTTCTGCCGGCACAGTTGGTGCGTATGGAACGCAGTCCGCTGCCGTCTATGACAACTATCTCTCCGGCCTCCACATCTCGGACGAACTCGGCACCTACTGTCTCGAGAGCACAGGATTCAGATGCGACGATATAGGCGCCGTCATGTGTCCTGCCGATGCAGAGCGGCCGGAAGCCGTCCGGATCACGGAAGGCAATGAGCTTCGTTGCCGTCATGAGTATGCAGGAGTAAGCACCCCTTATGAATGGCATCGCCCTCTCCACAGCTTCCTCTGTGGAGCTGCTCGTCAGGCGCTCCCGCACGATGGAATAGGCTATGGCCTCGGTATCGGACGTGCCGTGGAATATGGCTCCTGTCATCTCGAAGGAGCTTCTCAGCTCCGCGGCATTCACAAGGTTGCCGTTGTGGACGAGAGCCATATTTCCCTTGACATGGCGTATGACAAGGGGCTGTATGTTATTGTGGCTGTGGCCGCCGGTGGTGGAGTATCGTACGTGTCCGACAGCCATATTTCCGCTGCCGAGCTTTGCTATCTCCTCCTTGCTGAAGACCTCTGAAACAAGGCCGTCCGCACGCTTGTGCCGGAATATCCCGTCATCGCAGACCGTTATGCCGCAGCTCTCCTGTCCCCTGTGCTGAAGGGCATATAACCCGTAGCAGACAGAGGCCGCAACATTGGAGGTCTTGTTTTCGTATATCCCGAATACTCCGCATTCCTCGTGTATCGTATCAAACATTCCCGCACCTTCTTACAAATACTGCTCACTGAGCTTGTCTATCACCGCAGCCGCCGCAAGGCTCTTCTTCTTGCGCTTGTTCATGGCATACTGCTCGATATAGGTATGAGCCTCGCTCTCTGTCATGCCCTTGTACTCCATAAGCATGAACTTCGCCTTGTCGATGGTCTGTATCTCGTCTATCCTCTCTTCAAGCCGGGCATTTCTGACATACAGCTCCGCTGACCTGTTAAGGGCTATATCAATCGTCCTGACAATCTGATAGAGCACCGACTTGCTGAAGGGCCTGCCGACAACGATGATGCCCGCCTTCTCGGCGCGTTCCTCTATCTTCTCGGCTGTCTCGCTCTTTATCAGCAGTATGCAGTTCGCTGCTGTATTCCCCGTTACATACTCGGCGAATTCCACGCCGGATTCGTCAAGGAGGGGCGAGTTTATCATGACGAGCTCGGTCATCAGGTCTGATTCAAGATGAGTCTTTGCCTGATATGCCGATTCAACTATCTTCGGGGAGCATTTGAACGTTCCGCGTATGAATTCAAGGAGTGCTTCGGAAGCGGCCTTATTACCTGATACTATAAGGATCTTTTCCAAAATCTTCCTCCTCAGAGCGTGTAGAAATACTTCTTGTCCTCGAATGCTTCCTTGTCATAGGCGGAGGAATACTCCTTCCACTCGTCACGGCTGTACCTGACAAGCTCCTCAAGGATGCTTCCCGGGATATACCTTTTCAGGAACTCTGATCCCTCGGCAGTATCAGCAGCCTCGCCGAGTGTCTCAGGCAGTCTTCCGCTGCTGCTGTTCTTCGCAGGCAGCTCCTGTCTCTGCTCTATGCCCTCAAGAGCTGCATATATCATAAGTCCGAAAACGAAATACGGATCACATACGCAGTCTGCTGCTCTCAGCTCCACGGAATTGTCATCGGTGTCGGGCGCCATGCGTATCAACTGTGAGCCCTCCTCGTCAGACCAGAGTATATCCCTCGGCGCAGTGAACTCACCGAGCCTTTCGTATGAATTGACTGTTGAATTTGTGAACATCGCGATCTCGCGCATACGCTTCATTATACCTGCTGCAGCGCTCTTTATCATGCCGCAGCACTCCTGTCCCCTCTCCTCAAGGAAATCACTGTCGGGGAAGACATTGAAGCTTATGTGCATACCGTTGCCGCAGTCGTTCCGCACCGGCTTCGGCATGAAGCTTGCGTGCACTCCGTGAGTCTCCGCAACGGATTTTACAGCGGAGCGGAAGCTGAGGAAGGTATCCGCAGCCTTCAGTGCGGAAGAGGAGTTGAAATCTATCTCATGCTGGCCGCAGCCGCTCTCATGACGTGAGGATACAGGCTGTATCCCCATCTGTTCAAGAGTGAGACATACATCGCGCCGGATATTCTCCCCCTTGTCATCGGGTGCGGTATCGCAGTAGCCGGCATAGTCATGCGGCACCTTGACAGGGAGACCGTTGCTGTCAGTTCGGAAGAGTGTGAACTCGCAGGAGGTGCCGAAGCGGAAACAGTAACCCGCCTTGACAGCCGCCTTCATGGCCTTCTTCAGGAAGAAACGGCTGTCGCCCTCGAAGGGGGTGCCGTCCTTGTAACGGATATAGCAGTACATCCTTATTACTCTTCCCTGCTGCGGTCTCCAGGGAAGGACTGTCATGGTCTGTGCATCCGGGAACAGGAAAAGGTCTCTGCCGTTTGCTGCACCGAAGCCGGCTATCTTCTTGGCTGCTATCCTGAGACCGCTCTCAAAGGTCACAGCGAGCTCCGATGAGAGTATGGAAATATTCTTCAGCCTTCCGTGCAGATCACAGAAGGTCAGCTTTACGAACTTGACGTCGTTCTCTTCGATATACTGCAATATCTCGTTTTCTGAATAGATCATATCTTCCTCCGTTATCTTAGGTTTGTGTATCCCATGAGGTATTCATCCACATCTGCTGCTGCGTCGCGTCCTTCACGTATAGCACGCACCACAAGGGATTGTCCGATGTGCATATCACCGGCGGTGAATACCTTGTCTGTACTTGTCCTGTGACTGCCGGGAGCAGTCTTCACATTCGTACGCTGGTCGAGCTCAGCTCCGAAGGCCTCAGCAACATAGCCCTGACATCCGAGGAATCCTGCGGCGATAAGGCAGAGTTCGCAGGGGATGATCTCCTCGCTGCCCTTTACCTCATTCATGGTGCGTCTGCCGGTCTCGGGATCAGTACCGAACTCGAGCTTGACTGTCTTTATCGCAGTCAGCGCGCCCTTGTCATCCTTGATGAATTCCTTTACTGTTGTCTGATAGATACGGGGATCATGGCCGAATACGGCAATTGCCTCCTCCTGACCGTAGTCCGTCTTGCAGACTCTCGGCCACTCCGGCCAGGGATTATTACCCGCCCTTTCGTCGGGGAGCTTCGGCATCATCTCAAGCTGAGTCACTGACCTGCATCCGTGGCGCACTGAGGTGCCCACGCAGTCGTTTCCGGTATCACCGCCGCCGATTATGACCACGTTCTTATCCTTTGCGGAGATATACTTCCCGTCTGACAGCCCGGAATCAAGCAGGCTTTTTGTAGTGGCTTTCAGGAAATCAACAGCAAAGAAGATACCCTGCGCATCCCTGCCCTCAGTCTTTATATCCCTCGGATTGGATGAACCGCAGGCGAGTATGACCGCATCGCTGCTTTCCTTTATCTCCTCTGCGGATATGGTTTTTCCCACATCAGCATTCGTCACGAACTCAACGCCCTCCGCCTCCATGAGTCTGAGGCGGCGCTCGATGATATGTTTCTCGAGCTTCATGTTCGGGATGCCGTACATCAGAAGTCCGCCCGGACGGTCGGAGCGCTCGTATACTGTAACGCTATGGCCGCGCTTGTTGAGGGTATCGGCTGCTGCAAGTCCTGCCGGACCTGAACCGATGACAGCTACCTTCTTGCCGCTCCTTACAGCCGGTATCTGCGGCTGCATAAGCCCCTTCTCAAAGCCGTACTCTATCAGCGAGTTCTCATTCTCCTTTACCGTTACGGGGCTGTCGTACACCCCGCAGGTGCAGGCCTTCTCGCACAGCGCCGGACACACCCTTGAGGTGAATTCCGGAAAGCTGTTCGTCATAAGGAGACGTTCAAGAGCCTGCTCCTTCTGTCCGCGGTAAATAAGATCGTTCCACTCGGGAATGAGGTTGTTGAGGGGACAGCCTGACATCATGCCGCAGAGCATCCTGCCGTTCTGACAGAATGGCACTCCGCAGTCCATACACCTTGATGCCTGCTCCTTCCTCTGCTCCTCGCCGAGCGGGATATGGAATTCGTTGAAGTCCTTTATTCTCTCAAGAGGCTCCTTTGCGGCTGCCTCCGTCCTTGTGTATTCAAGGAATCCTGTTGCCTTTCCCATTTTCTCAAGCCCCCTTGGTTATCAGTTCAAAGGCTTCTATCTCAGCCTGCTCATGTGATACGCCGGATCTTTCAAGCGACTTGACAGTGCTCTGTATCTTTGCGTAATCGTGCGGGATGACTTTCTTGAAGCCCGGCAGACAGCGGTCGAAGTCGGCAAGTATTGCTGCTGCCTTCGGTGAAGCTGTTGCCTCTGCATACTCCGTGATTATCTCCCTGAGCTCGTTTATATCCTCTTCATCCGTCACGGCTTCAAGTGAAACGAGAGCCTTGTTCAGACGTGTGTAGAGGTCATGCTTTTCATCGAGCACGTAGGCTATGCCGCCTGACATACCGGCAGCAAAGTTCTTGCCGGTATTGCCGAGTATGACTGCTCTTCCGCCTGTCATATACTCGCAGCCGTGATCGCCTGTTCCTTCACATACTGCTATAGCACCGGAGTTTCTTACACAGAAGCGCTCTCCTGCTATGCCATTGATGAAGGCCTTGCCGGAGGTAGCACCGTAGAGTGCTACGTTTCCGACGATGATATTCTCGCTTGCATCGAAGCCTGCGCCGGCGGGAGGAGTGAGTATGAGCTTTCCGCCTGAGAGACCCTTGCCGAAGTAGTCATTGCTGTCGCCTGTGAGCCTGAGAGTGAGTCCCTTGGGTATGAATGCGCCGAAGGACTGTCCGCCGCTGCCTGTGCAGCTGACTGTGAAGGTGTCATCGGGGAGGGTATTCTCGCCGTGGATGCGTGTTATCTCGGCACCCGTGAGAGTACCTACCGAGCGGTCTGTATTGACAACGTCTATGGAAATGGACTTGGGTGTGCCGTTCTTTAAAGCGGCTCCCAGCTTCTTCATTATAACACGTCGATCTATGGTCTTGTCAAGTTCAAAATCATAAATATCTTCAGGATCGAAGTGCTGCTTCTCTCCGCTTACTGCTGATGCAAGTATATTCGTGAAGTCTATATTCTTGTCTGCTGTGGTTTCCTTAACCTGCAGGAGGTCGCTGCGGCCTACGAGCTCATCGAATGTGCGTATGCCGAGCTTTGCCATATACTCCCTTACTTCCTGAGCGATGAAGTGCATGAAGTTCACTATATACTCAGGCTTGCCGCGGAAGCGCTTTCTCAGCTCGGGATTCTGTGTTGCTATACCCATAGGACAGGTATCAAGGTTGCAGACTCTCATCATAACACAGCCCATGGTTACCAGCGGTGCGGTAGCGAATCCGAACTCCTCAGCACCGAGAAGAGCAGCTACAAGGACATCACGTCCAGTCATGAGCTTTCCGTCTGTCTCTATGCGGACTCTTGAACGCAGACCGTTGAGCATGAGTGTCTGATGTGCCTCAGCAACGCCGAGCTCCCACGGAAGACCTGCATTGTATATCGAGCTCTTTGGAGCCGCACCGGTACCTCCGTCATAGCCGGAGATGAGTATTACCTGTGCGCCGGCCTTTGCAACACCTGCCGCAACTGTGCCGACTCCGGCCTCGGATACCAGCTTTACAGAGATCCTTGCGCTGTCATTGGCATTCTTCAGATCATATATCAGCTGTGCAAGATCCTCGATGGAATAGATATCGTGATGGGGAGGAGGTGAGATAAGTCCCACGCCTGCCGTCGAGTGACGTGTCTTTGCGATCCAGGGATAAACCTTTCCGGAGGGAAGATGTCCGCCCTCGCCGGGCTTTGCGCCCTGTGCCATCTTGATCTGTATCTCCTGTGCGGAAACGAGGTATTCCGATGTTACACCGAAACGTCCCGATGCAACCTGCTTGATCGCGGAGCATCTGTCGGACTTCAGTCTCTCGGGGCTCTCGCCGCCCTCACCGCTGTTGGACTTGCCGCCGATGCTGTTCATGGCGACTGCCATACATTCGTGAGCTTCCTGTGAGATGGAGCCGTAGGACATGGCGCCTGTCTTGAAGCGGCGGCAGATGCTCTCCACCGACTCAACCTCGTCTATGGGGATGCCACCGTTCTCGTCAAAGCGTATATCAAGGAGACTGCGCAGTGTCAGTTCGCTGTCCTCACGGGTAACGGCTGCGGTGTAGGCCTTGAAGGTATCATAGCTTCCCGTCCATGCCGCCTGCTGGAGGAGGTGTATGGTCTCGGGGGTGTAGAGATGCTCGCTCTTTCCGCTGCGCAGCTTGTGGCTGCCCGCACTTCCGATGCTGCTGTTCACAGCAAGTCCGAGGGGGTCGAATGCAGCTGTATGCAGCTTCTCTGTTCTGCGGCTGATATCCGCAAGACCTATGCCGCCGATACGGCTGACTGTGCCGGAGAAGTATCTGTTTATCAGTTCCTCCGATATGCCGACAGCTTCAAAGAGCTTGCTGCCCTGATAGGACTGTATTGTGGAGATTCCCATCTTGGAAGCTATCTTTACAATGCCGTGGAGTATGGCTGAATTGTAGTCATCCTCAGCAGCATAGAAATCCTTGTCAAGGGAGCCCTCCTCAATGAGTGAACGAATGGTCTCATGTGCGAGGTAGGGATTAACTGCACAGGCGCCGTATCCGAGGAGTGCTGCGAAGTGGTGTACCTCCCTGGGCTCAGCTGATTCAAGTACCATTGCAACTGATGTGCGCTTCTTTGTGTTTACAAGGTGCTGCTGGAGAGCTGCAACTGCAAGCAGTGAAGGGATCGCACAGTGGAACTCGTCCACATCTCTGTCTGAGAGTATGAGTATATTCGCACCGTCGCGGTATGCCTTGTCTGCATCTATGAAGAGACGCTCAACGGCCTTTTCGAGTGAGGTGCCTATATAATATGTTATAGGGATGACTGCGCTTCTGAGTCCCTTGCCGCTGAGACTTCTTATCTTTAACATATCAGTCTCTGTAAGTATCGGGTTCTCTATCTTGAGCACATGGCAGTTCTCCGGCTTCTCCTCGAGGATGTTGCCGTCCTTGCCAAGGTATACGCTGGTATCGGTTACGCTCTCCTCACGGATAGCATCAAAAGGCGGATTGGTGACCTGCGCGAAAAGCTGGCGGAAGTAGTTGAAAAGGGGCGGAGACTGCTTATCCAGCGGCGGGAGCGGTATATCGCTGCCCATGGAAGCTATGGGCTCTGCGCCTTTCTCTGCCATGGGGAGTATGGAAGTGCGAACTTCTTCATAGGTATATCCGAAGGCCTTCTGGAGCTTTGCAAGCTCCTCCTCTGTGTAGGTCCTGACGCCCTTGTTGGGGATATGCAGGTCATGGAGACGTACAAGGTTGGAATCGAGCCATTCGCCGTATGGCTGGCGGGATGCGTAGGTATTCTTGATCTCGTCATCCTCGATTATGCGGCCCTGCTTAGTGTCTGCAAGGAGCATCTTTCCGGGGCGGAGACGATCCTTCTTTACTATCTTCTCCGGCGGTATGTCGATACATCCGGTCTCGGAGGAGAGTATCAGGAATCCGTCGCTGGTCACGCAGTAGCGTGAGGGGCGGAGACCGTTCCTGTCAAGGACTGCGCCCATGATCTCTCCGTCGGAGAATATGATAGATGCGGGGCCGTCCCAGGGCTCCATCATAGTGGCGTAGTACTGATAAAGATCGTATTTCGCCTTTGATATGGTCCTGTCGTTCTTCCAGGGCTCGGGTATCATTATCATTACTGCGAGGGGAAGTGGCATACCCGACATTACAAGGAACTCAAGAGAGTTATCAAGTCTTGCGGAGTCTGAACCGTTCACGTTCAGCGGGGGGAGTATCCTGTGCATATCGCCGCTGAGAGCCTCACAGGACATGGTCTCCTCACGGGCAAGCATCTTGTCGGCGTTGCCTGTGATTGTATTTATCTCGCCGTTATGTACTATAAGGCGGTTCGGATGAGCCTTCTGCCAGCTCGGGTTGGTATTTGTGGAGAAACGTGAATGCACTGTGGCGATAGCTGATACGAAGGTATCGCTCTGGAGATCCGTATAGAACTTTCTCAGCTCGTCAACAAGGAACATACCCTTATATACTACAGTGCGGCTTGAAAGTGAGCATACATAAGTATTCTCGTTGGACTGCTCGAACTCTCTTCTTGCTATAAAGAGCTTTCTGTCGAAACCGAGTCCCTTTGCACAATCCTCAGGACGCCTTACGAAAGCCTGCATGATATGGGGCATACTGTCGAGTGCCTTCTGACCGAGGATACAGGGTGATACCGGCACCTCTCTCCAGCATACGAACTCCATACCGTTCTTTCTGACGATCAGCTCGAACTGCTTCTTTGCCTGGCTGCGCTTCATCTCGTTCTGCGGGAAGAAGAACATACCCACGCCGAAATCGCCCTTGCCGCCGATATCGCAGCCCAGCTTTGCAGCCTCTGTTATAAAGAAACTGTAGGGCATCTGCACCAGAAGTCCGACACCGTCGCCGGTCTTGCCCTCGGCATCCTTGCCGGCACGGTGCTCGAGCTTCTCTACTATAGTAAGAGCGCTGTCAACCACATATCTTGACTGCTCGCCCCTGATGCTCACAACTGCACCGATACCGCAGTTATCGTGTTCAAAGCGGGGATCATAGAGCCCCTGCTGATCATACGGAGATTCGTTTCTGAAATTATCCATCTCATTCACTCGCCTTCCCGGTGCAGAGCGTCTTTGATCTGCACCATAATAAAATAAAGGACGTCCGGGCAGACTGATAGTCTGCACAAACGTCCTTGTTCCTGTTTTTTATCTTAGCACTTTGCAGCGCAAATGTCAAGGGGCATTTTGAAAAAAACAGGTCATTTCAGGCGTTTCTGAGCACTTTTGTCAGACCTGCATATACTTTTGGTGTTTAAAGCGGAAAATGATTATCAAAAACTAACAAATCTGAAAAAAGCCCTTGACAAACCTGCGAAAAGGGTCTATAATGGCATTGTAAACAGCAAGGGAGCTGCGGACAGGAAGTCCGTAGCTCTCTTTTTTTGTAATCAGCGCTGATTCCATACACAATGGGGTGTATGATGTCAATGATGGCATCATGCACCCTTTTGTATTTCAGACAATACCTCCGTACAGGGTGTGTCTGAGGCTGTTATAATACTCATAGGAGGTCTTATTATGGACGCACAGACTATTATACAAGAAGTGACAGCGCAGACTGACAGTAAGTTATTCGGCGTATGGTTCCTTATAGGAGCCGCCCTCGTATTCTTTATGCAGGCAGGATTCGCAATGGTGGAGACAGGATTCACCCGCGCTAAGAATGCAGGCAATATCATTATGAAGAACCTTATGGACTTCTGTATCGGTACAGTAGTTTTCATTCTCATAGGCTTCGGTCTTCTCTTCGGAGCAGACGTCGCCGGCATCATCGGTCAGCCCGGATTTGATATCTTCACATCTTACGGCACATTCGACTGGTCAAACTTCGTATTCAACCTTGTGTTCTGTGCGACCACGGCAACTATCGTTTCCGGTGCCATGGCAGAACGTACCAAGTTCCTTTCATACTGCGTTTACTCAGCTATCATCAGTGCAGTCGTTTACCCCATCGAAGCTCACTGGGGCTGGGGCGGCGGCTGGCTGGCACAGTGGGGCTTCCATGATTTCGCAGGAAGCGCACATATCCACATGGTCGGCGGTATCGCAGCTCTCGTAGGCGCAGCAATCCTCGGCCCGAGAATCGGTAAGTTCCACAAGACCAAGGACGGCGAGGTAAAGGTAAACGCCATCCCCGGACACAACCTTACAATAGGTGCTCTCGGATGCTTCATCCTCTGGTTCGGCTGGTACGGATTCAACGGTGCCGCTTGTACATCTGTTGAGCAGCTCGGCTCAGTATTCCTTACAACTACCATCGCTCCCGCAGTTGCAACAGTTACCTGCATGATCTTCACATGGCTGAAATACGGCAAGCCCGATGTTTCAATGTGTCTTAACGCCTCACTGGCAGGCCTTGTTGGTATCACTGCTCCCTGTGACGTAACTGACGCTCTCGGTGCAACAATCGTCGGCGTTGTTTCCGGTTTCCTGGTATGCTTCGGCGTATGGTTCCTTGACTATGTTCTCCACATCGACGATCCTGTCGGCGCAGTTGCCGTACACATGATGAACGGTATCTGGGGAACTATCGCAGTCGGCCTTCTTGCAAACCCTGAGGTTCCCGGCTACTCACTGGCTGACCAGAACGGCAACCAGCTGGCAGGTCTCTTCTACGGCGGCGGCTTCGGACTCCTCGGCAGACAGCTCGGCGGCTTTGCAGCTATCGCAGTATTCACAGCTGTAAGCATGACTATCGTATTCTTCGCAATCAAGGCTACTATCGGCCTCCGTGCTTCAGAGCAGGAAGAGATCATCGGTCTCGATATCACAGAGCACGGCCTTATCTCCTCTTATGCTGACTTCGCTCCTTCCATGAACGATGCCGCAATGTACGGTTACACCAAGGAGGACGCAAAGAGCGTCGAGGTCGTAGGCACTCCCACAGCTCCCGTTGTTCCTGTTGACGAGGCAGTAGAAGTAAAGAACTACTCTGTACCTTCCGTTGACGGACGTCCCAAGATGACTAATGTAGTAGTCGTATTCAAACAGCAGAAGCTCCAGGCCTTCATTGAGGCTATGGAAGCTATCGACGTAAAGGGTATCACAGTTACCAACGTCCTCGGCTGCGGTATGCAGAACGGACAGAAGAACTACTACCGTGGTACTACCGTCGAGATGAATCTGCTCCCCAAGATCAAGGCTGAGATAGCTGTATGCGCAGTACCTGTAGAAAAGGTAATCGCAGCCGCTAAATCCGCTCTCTATACAGGAAACTACGGCGACGGCAAGATGTTCATCTACGACATCGAGAACGTCATCAAGATCCGTACCGGAGAGGAAGGCTACAACGCACTTCACGACTCCGAGGAATGGGAGCGTTCCTGATAAGCTGATATGGGCGCCGGGACGCACACAGCCTCCCCCGCCCTGTCATATAAATGATTTTCAAGGAGCATCAAGAAGATGGCAAAATTCATTTTCGTAACAGGCGGAGTCGTTTCAGGACTCGGCAAGGGCATCACCGCTGCTTCACTCGGCAGACTTCTCAAACAGAGAGGCTTCAAGGTGACTATCCAGAAATTCGATCCTTACATCAATGTTGATCCGGGTACCATGTCACCCTTCCAGCACGGCGAGGTATTTGTAACGGACGACGGTGCAGAGACCGACCTCGACCTCGGACACTATGAACGCTTCGTGGACGAGAACCTTTCGGTACACTCCAATGTGACTACCGGAAAGATATACTGGAACGTCATTACCAAGGAGCGCCGTGGCGATTACCTTGGCGGCACCGTACAGGTGATCCCCCATATCACCAACGAAATAAAGGACAGGGTTTATAGCGCCGCCAATGAAGCAAATGCCGATGTGGTCATAACCGAGATAGGCGGTACGGTGGGCGATATCGAATCGACGCCCTTCCTTGAGGCGATACGTCAGGTAGGCACAGAGCAGGGCCGTGAGAACGTATGCTACATACACGTAACACTCGTTCCCTACATCACAGGCTCTGAGGAGCTGAAATCCAAGCCGACCCAGCACTCCACCAAGGAGCTGCTCTCCATAGGCATACAGCCCGATATCATAGTATGCCGCACGGAGAAGCGCATCCCTGATGATATGGCCGAGAAGATAGCGCTCTTCTGCAACATCCGCAGAGAGGACGTTATCCAGAACCTCACAGCTCCTTCGCTGTATGAGGTACCGCTCTGGCTCGAAAATGAAGGACTTGCCCGCTCGGTATGCCGTCACCTCGGTCTCGGAGACAATGCTCCGGACCTGACGGAATGGATGGAGATGGTAAAGCGTGCAGAGAACGCTCACAGGAAGGTGACCATAGGTCTTGTGGGCAAATACGTGGAGCTGCATGATGCCTATCTCTCTGTTGCTGAGGCTCTCCGGCACGGCGGTATCGTGAACGACACAGCTGTTGATATACAGTGGATAGATTCGGAAACGGTCACGGCAGACAACGCCGCGGAGGTATTCTCAGACTGCTCCGGTATCATAGTCCCCGGCGGCTTCGGACACCGTGGCGTTGAGGGCATGATAGAGACCATACACTACGCCCGTGAAAACAAGGTGCCGTTCTTCGGTATATGCCTTGGTATGCAGATGTCAGTCATCGAGTACGCAAGGAACGTATGCGGCCTCACAGGAGCAAATTCCGCTGAATTCGGCGATACCCCCTACCCCGTCATAGATATCATGGACGAGCAGAGGAACATCTCCGACAAGGGCGGAACAATGCGTCTCGGACTATATCCCTGCAAGCTTGCGGAGGGCTCACGCTGCCGCAGCATCTACGGCGAGGAGCTTATCTACGAGCGTCACCGCCACCGTTACGAGTTCAACAACGCATTCCGGAAAACACTTGCATCAAACGGACTTGTCATCGCCGGCCTTTCTCCCGATGAAAAGCTGGTTGAGATAGTGGAGCTTGAAGACCACCCCTGGTTCGTGGGTGTTCAGTTCCACCCTGAATTCAGATCACGTCCGAACAAGCCACATAAGCTGTTTGCGGACTTTATAAAAGTATCATTAGAAGCCAGAGGCTGATTATAAGGAGGATATTAAAAATGGAAAAGGTAACAGAGTATTTCGGTTCAATGGTATTTGACGACAGGATAATGAAGGCTACACTTTCAGACAAGGTGTACCGTTCACTGAAGAGGACTATCGACAGGGGCACTCCCCTTGATATCTCCGTAGCAAATGCAGTAGCCGCAGCCATGAAGGACTGGGCTATCGAGAAAGGCGCTACACACTACACACACTGGTTCCAGCCTATGACAGGCGTTACTGCCGAGAAGCATGACAGCTTCATCTCCCCCGCCCCCGACGGAAGAGTAATAATGGAATTCTCCGGCAAGGAACTGGTAAAGGGCGAGCCTGATGCTTCATCCTTCCCCTCCGGCGGTCTTCGTGCAACATTCGAGGCAAGAGGCTATACAGCATGGGATCCCACATCCTATGCCTTCATCAAGGACGGCACCCTCTACATCCCCACAGCCTTCTGCTCCTACACAGGCGAGGCCCTCGACAAGAAGGTGCCCCTCCTCCGCTCAATGGAGGCTATCAACAAGCAGGCTCTTCGTATCCTGAAGCTCTTCGGAAACGACAAGGTAAAGAGCGTAAAGACCTCTGTCGGTCCCGAGCAGGAGTACTTCCTTGTTGACCGTGAGATGTGGAAGAAGAGAAAGGACCTCATCATGACAGGCCGCACCCTCTTCGGTGCTATGCCTCCCAAGGGACAGGAGATGGACGATCACTACTTCGGCTCCATCAAGCCCCGTGTTGCCGAGTATATGGCTGATCTGGACAAGGAGCTCTGGAAGCTGGGCATACTCGCAAAGACCAAGCACAACGAGGTAGCGCCCGCTCAGCATGAGCTCGCTCCTATCTATGATACAACGAATATCGCAGCCGATCACAACCAGCTGACCATGGAGGTAATGCAGAAGGTAGCCCTCCGCCACGGTCTTGTATGCCTGCTTCATGAAAAGCCCTTCGCAGGCGTAAACGGCTCCGGCAAACACAACAACTGGTCCATCTCCACTGACCAGGGCGAGAACCTCCTCTCTCCCGGTGAGACTCCCGCAGAGAACGCACAGTTCCTCCTCTTCCTCGCAGCAGTAATCAAGGCTGTTGACGACTATCAGGATCTGCTCCGTCTCTCCGTTGCAACCGCCGGCAACGATCACCGTCTTGGTGCAAACGAGGCTCCTCCCGCCGTGATCTCCATCTTCCTCGGCGACGAGCTCACTGCTGTTCTTGATGCTATCGAGGCTGACAAGCCCTACGGCGGTACAGCCAAGGAGAAGATGAAGCTGGGCGTTGATGTTCTCCCCCAGTTCAGCAAGGATTCCACCGACCGCAACCGTACCTCCCCCTTCGCCTTCACCGGCAACAAGTTCGAGTTCCGTATGCTCGGTTCTTCAAACAGCATCTCCTGTGCTAACATCCATCTCAATGCCGCTGTTGCAGAGGTACTCAGGCAGTTCGCTGACAAGCTCGAGAGCGCAAAGAACTTCAACAAGGCTCTCCACGATCTTATCAAGAAGACTATCAAGGATCACAAGCGCATAATATTCAACGGCAACGGCTACGATGACGCATGGATAAAGGAGGCTGAGAAGAGAGGCCTTATGAACCTCAGGACTACAGCCGATGCTATGCCGCATATCTGCGACAAGAAGAACATCGAGATGCTCACCTCTCATGGCATCTTCACAGAGGCTGAGATCTACTCACGCCGCGATATCATGCTTGAGAACTACGTAAAGCAGGTCAACATCGAAGCTTCCACCATGATAGATATGGCTCGCAAGGAGATAATCCCCGCTGTTGCAAGGTTCGCAGCTGATACCGCATCAGCAGTATCCGTAAAGAAGAGCGTATCCGGTGCAGCCTGCCGCTACGAGACAAAGCTGGTAACAGAGCTCTCCGGCTGCGTAGATGATATGGATGCAGCAACCACAGAGCTCGAGGCTGCTGTTGCAGGTCTCAGAGAATTCACAGAAATCGTTCCCGCTTCAGAGTTCGTCCGTGATACCATGCTGCCTGCTATGGATAAGCTCCGCAGCGCTGCTGACAAGGCAGAGACCATGACTGCCGAGGACTACTATCCCTTCCCGGCATACGACAAGCTTCTTTTCGGAGTGTGATATAAATGAAGTTCACTAAAATGCATGGGTGCGGAAACGACTATGTATACATCAACTGCTTCGAGGAGACCGTAAGGTCTCCTCAGGAGCTGTCAAGAGCAGTCAGCGACAGGCATTTCGGCATCGGCTCTGACGGCCTCGTTCTGATACTTCCCAGCGACAGGGCTGACTGCCGTATGCGTATGTTCAATCCGGACGGCAGTGAATCGGAGATGTGCGGCAACGCTATACGCTGCGTTGCCAAGTACGTCTACGACAGGAAGATATTCCACAAGGAAACGGTAACTGTTGAAACACTTGCGGGCATCAAGTCCATAGCAGTACACACCGATGAAAAGGATATCGCACGCACCCTTACGGTTGATATGGGCGTACCCGTGACGGAAGCGGCAGCGGTGCCGGTCATTGCTGAGGCCTCCCCCGTCAAGGACCTCCTGCTTTCGGCATACGGCAGGGAGTTCACGGCCACCTGTGTATCAATGGGCAATCCCCATGCCGTCATCTTCATAGACGAAGACGTAAGAGGATTCGACGTTGAGCGGTTCGGAAGAGTTTTCGAGCAGGATGAAAGATTCCCCCACAGAGCCAATATTGAATTCGTGAACATCCTCTCCCCCACCCATCTGAGAATGAGGGTATGGGAAAGAGGCACCGGCGAGACTCTTGCCTGCGGTACAGGCACCTGTGCAACAGTCGCAGCAGCCTGCCTGAACGGCATAAGCCCCCGCGAACCGGTGACTGTAGAGCTTTCCGGCGGAGAGCTCACGATAGAATGGAAGGAGTCTGACGGTCATATCTATATGACAGGCCCCGCAGAATATACATTTGACGGAGAGTATTATTATGGCAAGGTTCAATGAACATTTTTCAGAGTTAAAGGAAAGCTACCTCTTCAGCGAGGTAGCTAAACGTGTTTCTGCATTTCAGGAGAAGCACCCCGACAGGTCCGTCATCAGGCTCGGCATCGGTGATGTGACCCTGCCCCTCAGCCAGACCGTAGTGCAGGCTATGCACTCTGCCGCAGATGAGATGGGCAGAGCCGAGAGCTTCCGGGGATACGGCCCCGAGCAGGGCTATGACTTCCTCAGGGAGGCTGTGGCCGGTCACTACCGCACCTTCGGAGTTTATCTGGATATAGATGAGATATTCGTATCAGACGGCGCAAAATCAGACACAGGAAATATCACCGACCTCTTCTCAGCAGACAACACTGTACTGATACCCGACCCGGTATACCCTGTATATGTCGATACGAATACAATGAACGGCAGAAGGATAGTCTTCACGGACGGCACAGCGGAGAACAACTTTCTCCCCATGCCCGACAGGAGCGTCCATGCTGATATCATCTATATTTGCTCGCCCAACAATCCGACAGGCGCCTGCTACAACAGGGAGCAGCTCCGTAAGTGGGTGGATTATGCCCTTGAGAACGATGCAGTGATACTCTTCGATTCCGCCTATGAATGCTTCATATCCAACAGTTCCCTCCCCCACAGCATCTACGAGATAGAGGGCGCAAAGGAATGCGCCGTTGAGTTCTGCTCACTGTCAAAGACAGCAGGCTTCACCGGAACACGCTGCGGATATACCGTAGTTCCGAAGGATATAAAGACCGTTTCCTCAGACGGCAGAGAGATGAGCCTGAACAAGATGTGGAACAGGCGTCAGTGTACTAAATTCAACGGCGTTCCCTATATCGTACAGCGTGCAGCAGCAGCTGTATTCAGCGAAGAGGGAATGAAGGAAGCAAGAGATATGATAGCACACTACATGGTCAACGCAGGAATAATCGCAGAGACTATGAAGGAGCTCGGTATACGCTTTACCGGCGGCATAGATTCACCATACATCTGGTTTGAATGCCCTGGCGGCATGAACAGCTGGGAATTCTTCGACTTCATGCTTGAAAAGGCAGGAGTGGTCGGCACCCCCGGCGCAGGCTTCGGCAGGAACGGCGATAACTGGTTCCGCCTGACAGCCTTTAACAGCAAGGAGAATACAGAGGAGGCCATGAGGAGGTTCAGGGAGCTCTTCTGATAAGCTATTTCGTGAACAGAAAGCTGTGCCGTATCAGGCACAGCTTCAGTCTGTCAAAAACCTGTATCAATTCGGGGGACGCCCTCTCTTGCAGGGTGTCCCCTCTTCAAAAACAGTCCACCGGACTGTTTTTGAATTCACCCCTTGCCGGG
>CAMKMD010000003.1 GCA_946413815.1 uncultured Ruminococcus sp. | reverse complement strand
AGGGAGCTACGGCGAAGGAACGTAACCGGCAGATAGGCGGGCATAAGGCTTGAGATAAAATTTAGGAGTATATTATGGAAATAGAATATAAAAGATTGACCGATAATGAGCTTGACACATTTATAAAAATGAGAATCAACCAGCTTCGTGAGGAAGGCGCAAAAGAGGATATTGACCTATATCCTGCGTTGAATGATTATTACACACAGCACATGGCTGACGGTTCTTTTGTGGCTTGGCTTGCTCTTGACGGTGATATGATCATCGGCACAAGCGGAATGTCTTTCGTAGAAAAGCCACCGTATTTCGGCTGTCCCAGCGGTAAGATCGGACTTTTGTCCAGTATGTTCACGGACAAGGAATATCGACGCAAAGGCATTGCAAGTGAGCTTTTGAAGCGTGTGGTAGATGAAGCAAGAAACTACGGCTGTGGAACAGTTCAGATCACAGCATCTGATATAGGTGTCAAGCTGTACACGGCATTCGGCTTTACACATAACAATAATTTCATGCAGTACAAATTATGAGGTGAACCCACTATGCCTGATAACTACGATGATATAAAGCACCTCACCCGTCCGCAGTATGACGATCTGCACCCTATGTCAATGCACGACAGGGCAGCTCAGTTTAGCCCATTTGCGGCACTTGTAGGCTATGACGATGCAGTTGCCGAGACTGCAAGGCTGACTGACAGCAGAGCTGTACTGACGGAGGACGAGATGTCTGAGCTGAACGCTAATCTGAACCGTCTGCTTGACAGCCTGGACAAACAGCCGGAGATCAGCGTGACCTACTTCGTACCAGATGAGAAAAAGTCGGGCGGCAAGTATGTGGATAAGGTCGGTGTAGTACGAATATATGACAGCTATTCTCAGGAGCTTGTGTTTACGGACGGTGTGCGGATAGCGGTGAAAGATATGATTGAAATGAACTTTATTGAGAAATAACAAAAGCGGTCAACCTCTCGCAAAGGCTGACCGTTTCTGTTATTTCTGTATTTCGATTTCAAACTTTCCCTCGGAGTTTACTTTGAGTCGCAAGGTCTTGACATACCGATTGCAGAAATTCTCCATTTCCTTCATGGTAGCAGTCACTCTTGTGGCTTCGTAGATCTTATGGGTAATGTCAAGAGGTGTCTCACCGATCAGGTCGGGTAAATGCTTTTCAAGCTCCGCAAACAGAACGGTTCGCTTCATGTCTTCGATACCATAATCACCGCTGTATTGAACTTCCGCCTCCTGTTCGCCCGCTTCGACGATATCCTCTGACTTCATAGTCTTGACAATGAAGCTGCCAAGAGACGAATCCGAGATGATCTCAGGTTCATTCTCCATAAACGTCGGCGGAGCTGTGAAGTGTTATACTAAAAGAGCAGTCGACAAACACCCCAAAATCTGGTAGAATATAAATAATAAAACCGGAAAGGGAAAACGACTATGAAGTACAGTAAAGAATTCAAAGAAGAAGCGTTAAATCTCTCAGATGAGATCGGGCTGAAAAAGGCTGCTCAGCAGCTAGGTATCCAGTATTACATACTCTCAGACTGGCGTACAAAGCGAAATGCCGCTGCCAAAGCTAAGAAATATCAGATGACTGATGAAGAGCTTAAACAGCGTAATCTTGAGCTCGAGCGTGAAAATGCCGAGCTTCGCAAAGCGAATGACATTCTCAAGGATGCACTCGGTTTTTTCGCAAAAGACCGGAAGAAGTAAAGACAAGCGAACGTCACCTGTTCGTCAATGAGTTCCGTAACAAGTACGGAGCGAAAGCAATATGCAGATTTTTGAAAATCAGCGAATCAGGATATTATCGCTGGCTCAGGAATCAGGGCAAGATAGGTGCAAGGCAGCTTCTTCTGGTCAAAATACAAGGAATACTATCAGAGCATCCTGACAACAAGAATTACGGTGTCAGAAGGATGCAGGCAGCTCTTGCACAGCGTGGCACTCATGTAAGCCTCAGGACGGTATACCGCACTATGAGCGAAGCCGGGCTTATCCACAGGCACCGAAGACCTCACGGTATCACAAAGGCTGATACTGAAACCCAGAACAGAGAGAATCTGATCAAAAGAAATTTCAGTGCAGACAAGCCGCTGAAGAAGCTGCTTACTGATATCACCGAGGTCCAGTGTGCTGACGGAAAGCTCTATGTATCGCCGATCCTCGACTGCTTCAACGGTGAGATCGTCGCACTTGAAATGCGTGATAATATGAAGAAGGAACTCTGCATAGACACCGTCAGACAGCTTCGACAGAAGGACGGACGGCTTGAAGGAACGGTCCTTCACAGCGACCGTGGATGCCAGTACACAAGCTATGCATTCCGCAGGGAGCTTGTTACAAGCGGGCTCATCCAGAGCCTCAGCGGTACCGCTCACTGCCATGACAACGCTCGCATGGAGAGCTTCTTTGCCACACTGAAAAAAGAAAAGCTGTATCAGATCCCGACCTACAGAATGAAGCGTGAAGAGGTCAAGACAGTAATCTTCCGATACATCTTCGGCTACTACAACACCCAGAGGATCAACAGTTTCAATGAAGGTGGTCTCCCACCTGTGGTACTAAGAACTTCAACCGAGGCGGCTCATCACGCCGCCTGACTCCTACCTTCCAAGATTTTGGGTATTCTCCGACTGCACATTTCTTGACAATTCCAGAAAAACCCACAGATGGCTATTTTAAGCCATCTGTGGGGTTGCTAAATAGTGACCCGTACGGGAATTGAAAGTCCCCAGCGGCTTTTCGAAGCTTGTCGCAACATTGAGAAAATGCCGAAATTACGGCGTTTCAGAGCAATTCAGAAAAAACTGAATTTTTCCGTTTTTTCCTACTTTTTTGCACCAATAAAGAACAAATAAAGAACAAGATTTTGTTTCAGCGTGTCTTTCCTGCGATGCAAAAATCATAGTTCGTCATGTTTGATAAAAAACAAAATTGGCGTTTTACAAATAGTAAAAACCGGCTTTGACTATTGTGCTTATTTCAGGTATAATATAAGCACGAAAGTTGGTGATGGTTATAATGCCCACAGACTGACTGCCGATGAAGGCAGACTGCGCACTGCGATCTCTCAGCCCAGATACCGTTTTTTTATTGAATTCAGGAACAGATTAATGGTTTCTTCGTCAAATTTGTTGATGGCTCTGCAGTGATTCTTTATCATATTATTATTCAGCCATATCCTGCCGGCAATTTCCAGGAGTTCAATAAACTGCGTGTAGCTGAGACAACAGCTATTTATATCACCCCCACAATCCTCCCAAACTTCAATGCAGTCCTTTAACTCATTCTCTTCATCATCTTCATCAGGAAGATCGTAACCCACAGAATCACAGAGCATACATCCTTTTCCGTCTGCCATCAGACGTAAGATATAAAGAAAATCTCTTCTAATCATATTATCGAAAAATGTAATTATTGTATATTCCTCATCTTTTTGAGGTTGAAAAAAATCTTCAAATTTCAAAACACTGTAGACTGCCATATCGTATCACTCCCATGCGAAGCAGATTTATAGGATAATTATACCACACCGGAACGGAAAGGTCAATCAGCTGAAAAGAGCTGTTTTCAGTTATCGCAAAATTTGTGATAATGCGTTTAAGTGTGAACTGCTGCGTTTTTTACAACAGTTCAATTATATGTGGCGGCCGCACTGAGACTCGAACTCAGACATCAGGATTTCCCGATTACTCACAGTTTAGCAAACTGCTGCCTTACCGGTTAGGCTTATGCGACCTTATATAATAGATGCAAACTGAATAAACTTCCGTAAGCGAAAGCAGACTGTCACTTTTGTACGGAGTGAGCGAGCCTGCGAGCGGCAGCGTGGCCGCCCGCAGGGGCTCCCTGCTTGGTGGGTAAGGTAGGACTCGAACCTACAACGTTTCTATGTCACGGATTTACAGTCCGCTGCCTTCACCAATTCGGCGCACTTACCCATATATCGTCACTCATATTCTGGTGACGATTATTATCTTATCTATCGGCACATCAAACATATCCGCCAGTATTATCAGATTATCGATAGTGGGGACAGCATCCCCGCGCATCCACTTGAATATAGCCTGCGGAGTATTAAAACCGCATCTGGCCTGCACATCGGATATCTTGAAGCCCTTGGATTTTATGATATTCTTTATGTTAGTGCCTGTTGCTTTCACATCAATGATAGGCATTTTCAGCAACTCCTTTCAGTATATGATCCTTGATAAAGTAAGTGCTCCCGATGAGATTCGAACTCATACTATACGGATTTTAAGTCCGCTGCCTCTGCCGTTGGGCTACAAGAGCATCTGGTACCCGCAGCGAGATTCGAACTCGCAGAAACCTGCTTCTTAGGCAGAGATGTATGCCAAAATTCCATCATGCGGGCATGAAAAAAACACCGCCTGTTGCATACAGACGGTGCTATATCTGGCTATTCAAGGATCTATACTGAAATCAAGTCCCTAAATGACCGTATCACTTGCACTATGTTCTGTATGCAGCACAATAAGAGTCTCTTCCAGTTCGAGGCTGAGACTAAGGCTAAGTGTTATTCCGCTATACAGATAAGACATAGTAAACACGTTCATTTCGGGTAACTCCTTTCGTAATTATTCTTGATACAGAGGTCGTCCTCGACCGTTCCTGTTCTGACTTTACCTGTATTATATCATAGCTTTTCGGAAAAATCAAGTAAACCACAGGTATATTTTTGAATTGTCGTATAATTTGCGAGAGTTGGAGTTGATAAATACATCAACTCAGTTTATCTCCCTGCGTATTCTCTCCACCAGTCCCATATCTGCCGGCAGCCATTCCACACTGTCAAGCTCATCTTTCGTGAGCCACCGTGCCTCCTGAGCTTCAAGCAGAACCAAGTCACCTTTTATGACCTCACACCAGAAGCAGTCCATGGACAGGTGGAAGTCGGGGTAATCGTACTCGATAGTGTCGATAAGCTCGCCCACTTTTATTTCAGTTGCAAGCTCCTCTCTGATCTCTCTTACTAAGGCTTGCTGAGGAGTTTCACCGGGTTCTATCTTACCGCCGGGAAATTCCCACATACCTTTGAACACGCCGTATCCTCTTGCAGTTGCGAAAATGCGTGTCTTTGCTTGAAGTGAGTCGCATATCACAGCTGCTACAACTCTTATCGTTTTCATATCATCCCACCGTCAGCTGATTAGTCTTCCTGAGATACTTAGCAGGGATAGGCTTGCGGAGCTTCCACACAACATTCATAGGCTTCGAGCCCTCCGACTTTACATAGTCCGCCAGTCCGAGGAAAGTATACGGTGCAGCACCCAGCTTATTGCTCTTGTACTCACGGACGAATATCATCACGCTTGTACCCAAGTTGCGGTGATTGATATACCGCTGACCTGTCTTGCTTTCGGGAGTTGTTGTACTCTGGCTTTGCCAGTGGAACAGCTCGCTGTTGATAGAGTAGTCATTGTACATGGTGGTGGGCGAATAGTCCTTGTCCGACTTGTTGAGCGTTACGAACAGCAGGTCGGTCTTTTTATCCTCCAGATACTTCACGCCCTCACGGACCGTATCAGGCTTCATGAAGTCCAGCGCCACAAGTATCTGATCTCTTGTGTAGCTGCAATGCACATCAAGCGGACAGTCATAGTCCACCTGCACAGGCTCGTCGATGAAGTCTATCTTGTCGTACTTGTAGTACATCAGCTCAAGTATTTCACTGAGCATCACAGGCGACTTCGCTATCTTCCGGAAGCCTTCAAGCAGGTCGCTGAAACCGCAGTCCTCATAAGATTTCTGCCATATTGTGAATTGCAGCATCTGCCACATTCTCTGCTGTACTCCGTCAAAATCATTGATGCTGTAATTGCCTATCTTCGGCAGATAATCTATCACAAGTTCTATAAGGCGATGAGAGTCAATGTAGGAAAGACGGGGCAGAGCCTTTGTGATGACTTCCTCTATTTCTTCAGTGAAATTCTCTCTTACCTCAGCCTGCACACACAGCCTTGCAAAGCTGTTTTTCGTACCGTAAATTGCACTGAGGTCAAGATTGTAGTAGTCAAGGAAACTGGCAAGAGTAAGAGCTTTTCCGCTGTCCTCGGTGAAGCTGGCAAGGCGCTTTACGATAGCGCTCTTGTTGCCCACAGCCTGCCTGATATTGTCGAGAATGTACTTCTGCGCCTGCTTCTCCAGCTTGATATAACAGCCCTTCGGCAGCAGGGGGAATCCGTTTTCTATCTCGTCCTTGACGGTACGCTGAGTGTTGCCAAGGAGAGCGGCAAACTTTGACTCGAAGTTATACTTCATGTGTGCCTGACCGATGAAATCCAGCACCGTCAGGCAGTCCTTGCCATCGCTGAGACGCAGGCCACGGCCAAGCTGTTGCAGGAACACAGTCAGGCTCTCTGTGGGACGCAGGAACATGACCGTATTGACCTCGGGAATATCCACGCCCTCGTTGTACAGGTCAACGGTGAAAATGAACTTTATCCCGCCATTCGCCAGCTTACGCTGTGCCGAATCACGTTCATCTTTCTTGCTGTCGGCGGTCAGCGCAATGGACGGAATATTGTTCTGATTGAAACGCTGAGCCATATACTCAGCGTGCTCCTTCGACACACAGAAGCCCAGTCCCTTGACCTTGTCCATGTCCGCAACGTACTTGTTAAGCTCTTTCAGGATAAGCATCACACGCATATCGTTGCCTGTGTAGACATTAGAAAGTGCTGTCCTATCGTATCCTCCGCGGGACCATTTTATATCATGCAGGTCAACATCATCGGACACTCCGAAGTAGTGGAAGGGACAAAGCAGCTTCCTGTCTATGGCCTCGGGCAGACGAATCTCCGCAGCTATCCTGTCATCAAAATAGGGCAGTATGCTCTTGCCGTCCATACGCTCGGGAGTTGCGGTCAGACCGAGAAGTATCTTCGGTTTGTAGTATTCAAGCAAGCGCTGATATGTAGGCGCAGCGGCGTGGTGGAACTCGTCCACGATGATGAAGTCATAGTAGTCGGGAGAGGTTATCCTGTCAAGGGCCTGAGAGTTGAAAGACTCAATGGAAATGAACAGGTTTTCAAGGCTCTCGGGCACGATTCCGCCGACGCAGAGGTCGCCGAAATTCGCATTGTGGAGCACTCCACGGAAGCATTTTATACTCTGCCTGAGGATCTCTTTTCGGTGCGCCACAAACAGAAGTCTTGCACGTCCGTTCTGCTGACGGAAACGTTTGTAATCGAATGCGGAAATAACAGTTTTACCAGTACCTGTTGCGGCAACAACAAGGTTCTTCCAGTGATTACGTATCTCACGCTCGGCAGTCAGCTTGTCCAGTATCTCCTGCTGATAGGAGAATGGGCGTATATCAAAGCTGTAATTATCATCAGCGGAATGATACTTCTCGGCTTTGAGCGCCTGCATCAGATGCACTCTGTCATCGGGAGAATACACGGAAAAATCGGTGCTGTTCCAGTAGTTTTCAAAAGTCGCATTTATTTTGCGGATAGTGTGGGGCTGGTCGTGTGCGGTGATTTTCAGATTCCATTCAAGACCGCTGGTCATGGCAGCGTTGGACATATTCGACGAGCCTACATAAGCCGTAGTGAAGCCTGTATCACGGTAGAAAACATAAGACTTCGCATGAAGCCTTGTGCGTTCGGTATCGTAGGAGACTTTAATTTCAGTATGTGGAAGCTTGCTAAGTTCCTCCACAGCTTTCACATCGGTAGCGCCCATGTAGGAGGTCGTTATAACACGAAGCTGACCGCCCCGGGCAGTGAACTCCTGCAATTCGTCGATGATAAGCACAAGTCCGCTCCACTTGATGAAGGAAACCAGCATATCAATCCTGTCGGCGGAAACTATTTCCTTTTTCAGTTCAGTCATCATCTGCGGTTCGTGACCAGCGCCTGTGAACAGGGAGCTTGATGCAAGGGAGGTCTCGGGGCGTGTCATGGTGATGCGGCGCTTCATAGCGTCAGCATTGTTCTGCATATTTGCAACTGCAAGGAGTTGTTCCGCACGTTCGTCCACGCTCAGACCGTCGAACTCGTCATCACCTGTAAGCTCCGTTACTGCCGAAACTATTTTGTTCGCAAGCCCAAGCTGACCTTCGATATCATCACCTGCAAGCCGTGAGAGTCCCTTCTCAATGACCTCAGAGAGATACCCTGCCAGCACCTGCGGTGCCTCCGCCTTGTCGATATTGCGCTTGTCGATAAGCTGTGCGGAATCATCTATTTTATCCGACAGGTCTTTGTTGATGACTTGTTCGTACAGTCCGGGTCTGAGCATTGTGTGACACCTCCGAATGTTAGTTGAACGAGCGGTAGTTATTTGTGATATTATAACATAAGTCTCGCGAAAATACAATAGAAAGTGGAAAAGCATCCAAGTCGCAACTTTGGCTCCATTGGATTTTAAGTTAATGAAAAGCTCCGAACACCCGGCTCCTCATAAATGCGGGAAGCCTGATATGGGCAGTTAAAATGACGGCTGTATGTTCAGGTTGCTGATACCATTTGCACCACCTGTTACTGCTGCAACCTTATCCTTGAACGTATTTCGCTCCTTTTATTTTATCTATCGATGCTTTCATTATCTTAATGCCAAAGGCTTTATTAATCATAATACCCACAGAATCTTGCAAAGTCGTCAACAAGCTCAATTCCGTTCGCACGTATATTTTGTTCAGCTATCTCGTAATAGTATTCGAGTTCATGTATGAGTACAGGTATTTCACGCCCGAAGGTCTCTTGTATAAAACCCGATTCATGCAGTTCTCTCACAATGTCGACAAGCATTTCAACAAACGCTTCTGTTATCTCAGACTCATATTCAACAGGAGTAGTATCGCAAGCCTGACAATACGCAAAGTTGCTGTTAATTATCCAGTGCCTGACAGTATTTGCTGTTTCACCCGTTCCAAATATGTAGTCCTCATTTTGTAGCCAGAACGCATAGTTCCAACGAGTTTCCTCTTCATCAGAAGCATATTCAAGCTGCTCGTTCATATATGATTCCGTATTGTATCCGACAGTAACAGTAGGACGACACGGATCATCGTCATAATCATATACATATAATGAAACGACATATATATCAGGTTCATCCCACGATGCTATCGTCTGCATTATCGCTTCTTTAAGCTGTTCTTTCATATGCTCCCCCCACTATTTATCATTTACTTGTAACAACCTCTCCAGTCCAGTCGATTATACCACCGAATTCGCAGATATGGGTATATCCCATATCTGCCAGCTTCTGAGAAGCCTCCTTGCTGCGTCTGCCGCTCCGGCAGTAGATCATTATGACCTGATCGAGATCCGGCAGTTCCTTTGGCCGTTCCGTAACTATGGACTCATTAGGTATAAGAATCGCACCGGAGATATGACCACTGTCGTATTCATCCTGACGCCTGACATCAACGATGATGTGACCGTCGTCTGCCTGCATCATTTCCTTTGCCTGTTCCTGTGTAATCTGCTGATAGCCTGCCGTTTCGGAGATCGCTGCAGTCGGAATCTCTGACAGTTTACTGTCCGGCGAACTTGTTTCATTACCGCAGGCTGACAGTAACACAAATACTATAGTGAGAAATGCCAGGGCTGTTATAGTCTTCATCTTACACTTCACCTGATACCTTTCGGAATATGTTTCTCCGGCTAATGAATGTCCTATCGCTCCTGTGTATCATGGGTAATTCAGCGCCGCAGTAGTTCCTGGCGTTAACACCGATCTTTTCCATTCCTCTTATTATTATATCAGATCAACTCATAAAAGTAAAAATGAACACACAAGACGCACGCTTGTGTGATTATTTTAGTTGATTTCACAATGGGTACGTGGTATAATAAGCAAAGAAGCACAGGGGGTATTCCCCCGAAGCAATTATCAAGGAGGCTGGGTTTCTATGAATATCAAGAAGGTTGTAAGCTTTATTCTTTCGGCGGTGATGATGTATTCTTCAGACAAAACCCAATACTGAATCACACATTAAAAATTGTCGCTTACAAGGTGGGATAAGCGATAGTACAGTAACAAAAATACTATTATTTGACACAATATTTGAATGATCACAACAGCTGAAGCCATCTAAATTCTTGAATTATTCGTATATTGCGCCATCGTTAATTATTTATCCGTTTTCCGTATTTTACTATCCTTATCTTGACATTTGTGTTACTTATGTGATAAAATTATATTATCATTATATTAAGGAGGGCATTTATGCTGAAAAGAATCATTGCCGGAATGCTGAGCGCTTCGCTCGTTCTCTCGGCAGTTGTAACGGGAAAACTTGATCCACTCGTTGCAGAACAGACACAGCCTTCTGCCAAAAACTCCCTGAATAATCAGGGCTGTACGGTGGAGGGCAAAAACTCACTCGGAAAAATGATTGGAGAAGCCTACTCCGAGCAGCAAAACACAGGCATCACACCTTTGTCTGCTTCTGCCTCAGAACTGACATTTGAGATAGCAGACGTAATACTCGACCGTGATGCAGGAAAAATCACTGTATGCTCAACACAGAGCCTGGAATGTGATATCCTCATCTCTATCATCGACGACGATAACAAAGATCATGTTATTAAGTTCAGCAGAACCGTTGATGCAGGCGCCGATGTAACCACAGAGATTGATTTCGTAGCTGCTGAGCTGCCGGAATTCTTCAACGTAAGAGCCGTCCTCACTGACAAAAGCGGGAATGAATTATCTGGGGAACTGTTCTATAACGAGTATACTCACTTTATGCAGGAGGTACGTTTGGCATCAGTTGAGGATTTTGACGAAGATAGAGTTATCAACCTTGACGCTCAGGAAGATACCAACTTCCTTGTACTAAGAGAAGAAACGGTCATGGCTGAAAGCTCTGAGTATGTGAACACTCTTGCTACAGCAGATTACGACAACGGTGTGTATACATTTGAAAACATCAATGATACGCTCCGTAATTTGAATGAAGGAGATCTTTTCTACATACAGCCAAATGAAAATGATATCGTCGCTTTATCAGTTGAGAAAATCGAAATCTCCGGAGATACAGTAACTCTCACAGGAAACGATAGCGAAGATGTTTTTGAGTTTGTCAAGATTGAAGCATCCGATAATGATTTTGGTAAATTCCAGGCTGAAGAGATCAACGATGATGTCAAGTACTGTGGAACCACTGAGGAAGATGGTGACACTGCATATAATATCAAAATAAACCCAACAAAGTTCTATGCAGACGTTTCTGAAACACCTTCGGGAACCGATCACACTTTTTTTGAGAAAATCATGAATTTTCCACACGCTAAAACAGGGCTGGAGTTATCACCGATTGAAAGCTTCGATAAAGATTTTCAACTCAACTCAGATGAAGATTTCAAAATTGAAGGTCATGTATCTATTAAATTCCCTACTATCGAGACAGATTACTATTTAAAGTGGGGAGATGTATACGTTGATGTAAAAATATCTGCCTCTGCCAAGCTCTCAGTAACAGGAAAGGTTGAAGGTGATCTTCTGACTTTACCGCTTCTGTGGTTTTATATGCCCACTCCGGTGTTTGGTGTTACTCTGAGATTCTGTCCGAAAATAGTTGTAAAAGGTGAAGCAGGTTTTGAGATAGCATGCAGCCTTTCTCCTTCTATGAAAGCAACTTACAGCACCGATACAGGTCTAAACGCCACTTCAGACATATGGAGCACATCTGCACCTCTGGATTATAGCGTCAAGCTAACCGGAGAAGTAAGCCTAGGTATCAATCTTAATCCCGGTGTATTTTTTGTATCAGACAAGCTGGCTACCGTTGGAGCAAAAGCCGAGGCTGCGATAAAACTCAGTACTGATATGAATCTACTTACACTACACGGCGATCTGCTGGACAGTGAAAGTGAAGAGAACGGATTCAGCGGTGCGATTTATGATGCATTAGGAGATGATTGCATTCATATGTGTGCTGATATGTGCATCCCGTTTGATGTTTCGATAACGTTTGATGTTTCCGTAGGTATTTATTCCAAATACATACCTGTTATCAACGATGAAGCCTTAACGTGGAAGTTTGTTTCAGCTGATATTCCACTGGGAAGTGGTTACTATTCATATTTCAGCAAGGAATTTGGCTGGGGTGAGTGTCCGCACAAAGCATACAAAGTCACTATTGAATATGTTGGACCTCCTGAGTATCTGAAAGATATTAAAGAAGTTCAGGTAGACAATAAGCCTATTTCTAAGTCTCCTACAAGCGATAAGGTATGGATCACATACTGCGAAGATAAGAATGAACATAATTTCGGTTATATGCTGAATGACGGATCTTCTTACGGTACTTTTTACGGAGTTAGCGGATTTGAAATAGACGGAACTCCAAAGAAGCTGGATTTTTCTACAGATTCCGGCTACTCAGAGGAAAACATCGGCGAAGCTCAGCCCACAACGGAATTTATTCTTCCTGAAGCTACCGAAACACCTGTGACCACAAATGAAAAGCAGTATGCAAGAAGATCCATAGCAAGCGCACGTATAGACTCAGGAAGCTATAGCAACAATAACAATCCTCATGCTACTGACGAAGAACAGGCTGAAGACCAGCTCTACTACAATCTCCATGCCGACGGATTTATGCAGATCAGCGGATACGGCAGGATGGCTAACTACGATTACTTAAACAACGGATTCCATGTGCCAAATCAAGAGAGTATCCGCGAAAACACCAGGGAGGTTGCTTTTGAGACAACCGAAAACGATTACGGAAAAGATATCACAAACATCGGCGCTAATTTCTTTGACGGCTGTGAAAAGCTTGAAAAAATCGTTCTCCCTGCAAATCTTGAAAGAATAGAAGAAAATGCCTTCAGGGGCTGTACAAACCTTAAAACGATCACATACGTAGGCTCACCAAATGCTGATAAAGAGTCAATAATCGATCTTCCACCCTCCATAAAATATATCGGTGCCTCGGCATTTAACGGCTGTACCTCACTTCAGGGCGAACTGATCCTTTCCGATCAGATCGAGGAAATAGGCAAAATCAACAGTACAATTGGTTTAGAGCCACAATTGTTCAGCGGATATACATTTGCAAATTGTCCCGGTATCACAAAAATAGAAATCCCCAATCCATCATGCAAAATGATTTACACGGGCATGTTTGAAGGCTGTACTTCATTAGAAGAGATCATCATTCCGGAAGCTTGCGAAAACTTCATCAATCATTTTGGCGGAGAAGAGAAAGTTCCGGAATCATTAAAGAAAATCACAATTCTTCAGGGAACAGATATCCCCGGATCTGCATTAGGCGGTTTCACGAATCTTGATACTGTTGTTCTTCCCGCTGATGTAAAAACCATAGGTGAGAACTCTTTCTATAATTGTTCAGGTTTAAAATCAATAACTTATCATGGTTCCTCAAACTCAAAAAAGAACGCATTAGACCTTCCTGACACTGTTGAGATTATTGGAAGAAGTGCATTTAAAGGATGCTCATCTCTTGAAGGAAAAGTAACCCTTCCTTCAGCACTTCATGAAATTTATGCTACCGCTTTTGAAGGCTGTTCATCCTTGAAGAGCATCACTCTTTCTGATAAAACTTTAAAAATCGGTGAATGCTATCCTGTATTGTTGGATACCCGTGCTTTCACAGGAGCAACATTCAGGGGCTGTGAGAATCTGGAAAGCCTTATTATACCCGAGGGCGTTGAAAAAATATCAGGCTATCATATTATAGATACAGGTGCTGAAAAACTAAACAATCTGTATCTCCCAAAGAGTCTGACTTATATTGACAGTGGAACTTTCGGCAGCCCATATAACAAGTATTTTGGTACAGTTTATTACAGTGGCTCTGAAGAAGACTGGAATAACATCACTATTCTTAATAATAACGAGGCTATTATGCGTGATCAGAATCCAAACCTGAATATAGTATTCAATTATGTTCCGGAGTCACCGGCTGTCAGCACAGTTCCCGGCGATGCTAACGGAGATGGGAAAGTCAACGTGGCTGATGCTGTTGCAGTACTTCAGTACATAGCAAATAAGGCCAAATTCCCGCTTGATGAACAGGGAATCATCAATGCAGACATTGACGGATCACCTGGCATTACCGGCAGTGATGCAATTGCAATACAGAAAATAGATGCAGGTGTCCTCGTTTTAGATTAATATGAAACAAATCTGCTTCATTTTCATCACACAATAGTTTCCGAGAAAACTTAAAACTCTATCAGGAGCGGCTTATTGCCGCTCCTCTGTTTATGCCGGAGCAAGAACCGCAGCTGCACGGACTCAAAACCGCACTTTGCCGGACTAGGAACCGCACTCTTGCCGGAGTAGAACCGCATCTGATCAGGAGTCTGTCAGGATATTCGTAAGCGTAAAACATACAACACGCACCAATATAAAAAGTATCAGGCTCACCTCGGTAAGCCTGATACTTTTTGTCGTGTTGTATTTGATGCATACGGAAGATGCGGATATTTTTCGCTTACGGCTTATCTGTCAGGATAGTGGCTTATGTTGGTTTTGAAAAGAAAACATCTGCTGCATCAGTACCGCCTGTAGATACGTAAGCGTAGTATTCAAGTATAAGCGAGGCATCGCTTGAATCCACAAAGCCGTCATCATTGACGTCAGCAACTGCCTTGATCTCGTCTGATACGTCCCCTCCTCCGGTTGAGACCTGTGCATAGAGCATAAGCATCTCAGAGGCATCTGAGGAATCGATAACGCCGTCCGTATTGATATCTCCGACAGTTTTTGTTTGTGTATCATGTTCGGATGCTCCTGTAGTTGAGGCCGAATCCTCCGTAACCACAGGAAGTGTAGTAACTGCTACTGTTGTAGTTGATGTCGAAGTAGTAGTCGGGATTGATGTAGTAGTTGTTGTTACAGTAGTATTAGGTTTTGGTGCGTTCGGGTTTTTAGTAAAATATCCTGGTTTACCGTTTCTGTCTACGCAGGCATATTCTGAATAGTATATTCTGTCATTATATTTGGTTCCATTGCCACCTACAATACTTTTTGAATCGATGAACATATATATGTCATCCTCGTTGTATTCAAAATCATTATTTGCATAGATAGTCGTTAATACGGGACAGGATCTGAACATACTGAACGCAGTGCAGTCTGCTGATTTCACGAAGTTTGAGATATCTACTGTCTTTAATGAATTACATTCTCTGCACACATCCTGCATAAGCTTAACTTTTGATGTATCGAAGCGTGATAGATCAAGAGTTGTCAGTGATGAACACTGATAAAACATTGCTGTCATTCCATTAACATTTGATGTGATAAAATTTGAAAGGTCAACAGAAGTCAAAGCGATACAGCCATTAAACATATTTGCAAGGGATGTGACTTTTGAAGTGTCAAAACTTGAAACATTCACTGATCTCAACGCTGTACAGCCAAGAAACATTTCAGACATATCTGTTACATTTGAAGTATTAAAGCCCGAAAGATCAATAGTAGTAAGAGAAGAGCAATTTCTGAACATTGCGTTCATTTGTGTTGCATTGCCGGTATTGAAGTTTGAAAGATCGAGTTCCTTCAATGATTTACAGCCAATGAACATTCTGCCAAAGTCTTCAACTCGTGAAGTATCAAAGCCGGAAAGATCAATATCTGTCAATACAGGACAATTCGCGAACATATATGCCATATCTTCTATATTTGATGTATCGCAACCTGTCATATCTATTTTTTTCAGAGCATCGCAGTCTGAAAACAAACCTCCTGCAGAACGGACATTTGAAGTATCGATACCTGATAAGTCAATATCAACCAATGAACTGCAGCTGCCGAACATTCTTCCTATATCCGTTACATTAGACGTATCAAAGTTTTTAATATCAATTGATCTGAGTGCTGAACAGGTTGAAAACATACCTTTCATAGTTGTAGTTTTTGATGTATTGAACTTTGATACATCAATAGATGTTAAAGTTTTACACCCGGCGAACATATTATTCATATTAATAACGTTTGATGTATCTAATCCTGTTACATCAAGAGACTCCAGAGCAGAGCACCATGCAAATGTTTTATACATACTGGTGACGTTTGATGTATTGAAGTTGGAAATATCGAGCTTTTTCAGAGATGGGCAGTTAAAAAACATAGAGTTCATATTAGTGACCTGACTGGTGTCAGCATTTTTCAGGTTTATTTCAGTTGCTTGGAATTCACTGAATAATCCGCTGCAGTATGCAGGGAGAATTGTTCCCTCTTTTGCTATTACGGTCTTGACTTGCTCGTTCCCCTTATATTTCTGCACTTCATTAAGTTGAACATCCCCCGATAAATACAGAGTACCGGTCACCGCATCAAAAGAAACTGTTGCTTCAGATTGATTGTCTTCTGCAACAGCATTAAATGGTTTGATAGAATGATTTAATGCCGGTATAGCACTGCATGACAGAGTAACAGCTATCAGACACGGAATTATCTTTTTAAAATTCATCATATATTTTCTCCTATTCAACATCCATGAATCTTTCTATAACGACCATTATCTCCTCAGGACGCTTACCACCGATACCATTGATCTTGCTCAGTTCAGCCTCAGAGCGGGAAGATAAATTGTATTGTCCTGATCTCCGGGCAGCTCGTCCCCAGATTGCAGAATGAACTTTGTAAGCTCCTATCGTTTCCCTGATCTTAATGTTTGCATGAAACAGCTGTTTATCTTTTTACAGGTAAATATATGTGAACTGGGCCCATTATTTCTGAGCCGATAAATCCACTGATTAATATCAGTCTTGTTACTTGCACTATAACGCTGAAAATCACTGCAGGCTCCGATATAGTTTCTTCCGAAGCAGCTGTGAAACCTGCTCCGGGAGCCGGTCTCAGCTGTCTATCAGCATTCTTGCCCTGTTGTAGGCGTTGAGCGGAGTGCCGCTGGAATCGATGTCTATGCTCACTATCTGCCCGCCGCATTTCCTTGCGACTGAGGAGTATATCCCGCGGCCGAAAACGTGGTTCGGCATACATCCGAAGGGCTGGATGGCAAGAACCTTAGGGCAGCCGTGGTGCATATACCCGGCGGTCTCCGAGCCGATGAGCCAGCCGTCGCCGACGCTTCCCTGTGTGCTCACGATGCCCTGCGCCTCCTCCTTCAGGGTGTGCAGCGGCGGGAGGGAATAGAATCCGGCATCTGTGAGCGCCTCTATCATACTCTTCTGGAGCTTCTCCAGCATCCAGCCGACTGCGCGGTAGCCCACAGCGGCTATCTCCGGCAGCTTGACAAGCTGGGCGTCTATGTAGTAGATGACATACCATGAAAGGCCGTTGGTGAAGCTCTCGCAGCCGCTGTCCTCCAGGTATCTGACCATATTCCAGTTGCCGTCGGAGCAGTACTTGGTATAGAGCTCGCCGACTATGGCGATGCGCTGCTTTTTCTCCTCCCTGCGGGGTATCTTTGCAAAGCTCGCGGTTATACTGCGGAAACGCTTTACCATATCCCCAAGGGTGAGACGGCGGCAGCTGAGAAGATCGTCCCTGAGGGCGGCGAACCACCTGTCACGCAGCCTTTCCGTGTCGCCTTTCCGCTTTTCATAGGGGCGCACCTGCTGGACGAGGAGCATGAGGATATCACCGTAAAACAGCGAGAACATCGCCCGCCACACCATGATGGGGGTTATGGGCAGCTGGTTCTCCTGATCGATGTGCTTGAGGTTCATGGTGAGTATGCGGGTATGGGGGAAGCCTGCGTTGCGGACGGATTTTCTCAGCAGCTCGGTATAGTTGGAGCCGCGGCAGGCATCTCCGACTGAGGGCATAAGGAGCTTAGTGCGGGCGGGGTCATACTTCCCGGAGCGCAGGGCGTCTATCATCTGGCCTGTCATCATGGCAAGAGGCCAGCACATATCGTTGTTGACATATCTCAGGCCTGTGGGGAGGATCTCCGGACCCTGTGACAGCACTACGGGGCGGTATCCGGGTGAAAGAAAGGCGTACTTCATCAGGGGGAAGTGTGCATCGAGCATGGACGGTATGAGCAGAGTCTGCCTCTCTGTTTTTTTCTTCATGACAGCCCCTCCTTTCCACAGTATCGTTATGTATATTATAACCTATTCCGCAGGATTTGGCAACAGGGAAGCTTTATTGTAATACTGAAATGTTATCTGCCTGTATTCCCGCACTTGCATTATCTGCCGGATAATGCTATAATGAATTAACTACAGATGACAGGAGAAGCCTATGTATTACTATATAAGGAAAACGCTCGAAAAAACGGATAAGCTTGATATCAAAGGGAAGAAAGCCCGGTTCGTCGCTGTTCTAAACTCCGCCGAATGGCTTGAAAACAGAGAAAAGTTCGATATGGGCATCGAAATGGACATTGATCTTTCCACCATCCATTCCACCAAGGCGGAAGTCAACTATGACTCCCTGACCGGTACATTTTCCATTCCCGACCGCGAAAACATATCTGCCCCGAAGATCAACTTCGCCTTTGCTCTTGACGAGAAAGGAATAGTATTCATCGATGACAGCGGCTATGTGGAGAAGACCATCAGCACCATCATCAGCACCAAGCGCTGGGCCGTTCCGGGCATCGAACGGTTTATATTTGATTTTCTCGAACAGATAATATCCAGTGATCAGGCACTTCTTGAACACGTAGACAAGGAGCTTGATACCGTAGAATCCAATATCCTCGGCGGCGACGGGATAGATCCTTCCCAGAGAGTCAGCCGTATCAGAAGCGACCTGCGTGATCTGCGCGTCCACTATGAGCAGCTCCTTGACCTCAGCCAGGAGCTTGAAGAAAACGAGAACAACTTCTTCTCCAAGGAGAATACAAGATATTTCCACCTGTTCACTCAGCGTGTCTCACGCCTTCATGACCTCACCGCCGCCCTTCGTGAGTACTCCATACAGATACGTGATCTGTATCAGTCACAGCTCGATATAAAACAGAACCGTATCATGACACTGCTCACGATAGTGACCTCCATATTCATGCCGCTTACGCTTATCGCAGGCTGGTACGGTATGAACTTCAAGTATATGCCGGAACTGGAATACAAGATCTCCTATCCGATAGTTATCGCTGTAAGTATAGCCATAGTGATTCTGAGCCTTATTTTCTTCCGCAGGAAAAAGTGGCTCTGAGCATAAAGAAGACCGCATCCCCTCAGAAATTCAGTCCATTTACCGGGCGGCTCCGGTATGTCATAAATGCACAGAACGAAAAGATGCGGCTTGTGTAATCTGTCAAAACCGTGACAGTTTTATTGACAAAATATTTTTTATGAGTATAATAAAAATATAAGCAATTCTTATCTGAAAGGGGAATGTTCTTATGGCTGAAAATCAGGAAACAAAATCAACAAAATCAAATAAGGGCATAATAATCACAGTGCTGATACTTCTGCTCGCACTTTTTGTCGTGTTCCTCATCAAGCATGACAACGGACAGTATATCCACAAGATATACAAGAGCTACAACAAGAATGCCGCTGTATGCGTGGAGAAGTACGACAATCAGGAAGTAAAGTTCAAGTGCAGGATCGCATACATCAGCTCCGATCTGGCTGAGATAAGCGTAGTACCTGTCAAGGGCAATGATTACTCAGAGGTGGTACTCTGCAAACTCGGCACTGAGAAGCTGCATAAGAAGGCAAAGAAACTGAAAAATGAAGAGGTCGTAAAAGTCAAAGGTATCCTTCATGTGAGTGACAGCAGCGGAAGACCTTATATCTATGTTGATACAACTAAAATATCCTGACCATGGGTATGATAAAAGCACCTGCATGAAAGCAGGTGCTTTTTTATACCCGTTCACAGGAAGACGTTTCCTGTCTGCCACGGCAGGTCACGCTGCCACTCCCTTACTGTAAAGCCTGTATTCATACTGCCCTTCGATAAGCTCTCTGAAATAGCTCCCGTTGACTTTTCCCGCGCGTATAAGTGCGCCGACGGATGAGGCCTGATTATCCGCAAGGGTCTGACAGAGGATATCCGCAAGCGCTCTGCCGAGTCCCTTGTGTTCGGGTCTTATCCCGAGATAAAGCAGTATGTACTGACTGCATCTCTTCTTTGTCTTCAGTATCCGCAGAAGCTTTGCGGGTGTAATGCTCCCCCTGACTGCGTTGCCGAAATCGGGTACAGATACGAAGAAACCCACAGGCTCTCCCTTGTAGTATGCCATTTTGACCATTGAATGGTCTATTATCCTTTTAAGGGGAGAGTACATCTGTATGAACTCCTCCTCTGTTATGCGGCTGTAGGTCTGAAAATCGCTGTATACCTCTATAAGCAGCGAATATACCTCTTTAAGGCAGCGGTCGAAGGTCTCATCGGTGGTGCTCCTCAGCTCATACCCCTTCTTTATGAACTGCGGCAGGCGCTTGCTGTATCTTCCGCTGCCGTATTCCTCCGGTATCCTTCCGAAGCGGTTGGAGATATACTCTCCGCACACATCAAATCCGCACTCCTTCAGCAGCCTTTCATAATAATCGTTATTGTAGGGCTCTCCTGTATAGGGGCAGCCGAAATTGTTGGTCTTGAGTCGGTAGCGTATCCAGAAGGAGCAGTCCACAGGCCCTGTAAGGGAATCCTTCCCCTGCTCTGCCGCCACAGCCTCTGCACATTCAAACAGCACCCTTGCCGCTCCGGCGTCATCCTCGCACTCAAAGAATCCGAAATAGGCGCAGCTGCGGTCGGGATATATGGTAACAACGCATCTTGCGGCAGTATGTCCGTGCCCGTCCGTCACTATCATGGGGAACACCCGGAAATAACCGCTGAGTATATGGGTGCCCCGGATAAGTGCCTCCTCTTCCTTTCTGTCCTGCATAAGCTCTTTTCCGGAGTAGAGTCTTTTCGGCAGAGCGAGAAACTCCGCAACTTCCTTTCTGTCATCTGCTGTGAATCTTTTAGCTGTGTATTTCATAACATCACTTTCTTCCGAGGATAGTAACTGTTCCTGTTGACCCGTTGATATGCACCCTGTCGCCGTTCCTGACTGCGGAGAAGAGTTCCCTGACTCCCACTACCGCAGGCTTTTTCAGCTCTCTTGAAATAATGGCTGTATGTGAAAGCAGGGAGCCTCTTTCGGATATTATCCCTGCCGACCGGCTGAGAAGGAACACCCATCCCGGGTCGGTCATCTTAGCAGCTATTATCTTTCCTTCACTGTCAAGGTCCGGGGTCAGCCTGTCAACGATGAGGACCTCTCCCTCCGCATCCCCTGATGAGCAGGGAATGCCCCTGAGGGTACCGGTATCGGCAATGCTTCCGGTGCCTGCCCCGGCTAGCTGCTTGTCAAAGGGCTCTCCCGCAAATACGAGCCTTGAACTGAGGGGGAGTTTTTCGTAAGCGCTGTATTTTTCGCGGCGGCTCCTTACCTTATCCATAAGCACAGCCTCACTGTTGTTTACTGCCTCAAAGAGCTCCTCAAACTCAAGGAAGAATACATCCTCCGGCTTGCTGAGCCTGCCTTCTCTGCAGAGGAAATCGGCTGTTTTCAGGATGATACTGCGCACAAGCCCGAATATCCTTCCTCTTGCCATACGTGAGCTTTCACGCAGCTTTATGCCCTCTGCGGCCTTTCTTGCGAATACTCCCGCAAGGAAGCCTGTTTCAGGGAGCTCGTCAGCAGTCAGCTTTTCGCATCCCGCCGCATTCACGATATTCTCCGCCAGAAGATATGGCTTCATGCGGTAGGTAACTGTTTCCAGCTTCAGCTCTTCGGGACATCTGTCTCCGTAAAGCTCCGTGTACTGTGAGATGAGCCTTGAACCGCTGCTGCATTTTTCCATTACTGCTTCAAAGTCTTCCTCGTTCCTCACACGCCGCAGTTCTTCAAGTGCGCCGCTGCGTCTGAAGCATTCCCTTATCTCGCTAAGCATCATGACAGGCTTCATGCTCTCGATATCACGGTTGCCCGCAATAAAGAGATTCGTGAGCCTTGCGCCGTCGCTGCCGTATTTTTTTGTAAGACTCTTTTTGAGAAGGCCCGTGAAAATAAAGGTATAGAGGTCGTTTACCAGCGTCAGGTCCCAGTGACAGGCAAGCTCGTCCCGCAGCCCGCAGTAAAGGTCAAGCAGCTGCTGCGGCTCATTGGTGCTGCTGACAGCTGAGGAGTATCTGTCGTATACATCCTCAAAGTACCGGCTCAGCTCCTCCATATTCCTGCGGTCTGATAACAGCAGCTGAAAGAATGAAGCCGTTACACGGAGCTTTGTCATAAAGCCTGCATCCCTGTTGGTGCGGGTGACTTCCTTATCGTTCACTCCGAGCATCTCCTGCCATACGGGGATTATGCGGCTGCTGAAAGGCAGCAGGGAAAGTATATCGTACCAGTTGCTGATGCGGTAGTATATCCTTCCGTTCACGCTGTCGGTCATAAGGCGGAGGGAGGCATCTATACGCTGCGCTGTGCCGTCGTTCTTTGTTGCCCTTTTTACACAGCTTTCAAAGACCCGGTAGTATACCTCCTTCACGAAGCTAACCGTCATAGGCGAAGATATACCGGGGTAGCTTTCGGAGATATTGCTGCTGTCAAGCACCGTGATACTGTCAGTGACTATGGAGGTCACGGGGCGGGACTGCAGGATATATACTATCCCCTTTTCAACTGCAAATTCTATGTCCTGATATCCGCCGAAGATATGGCTTATCCTTTCTGAGGCAGTGATAAGCTCCTTCAGCAGTGCGTCGGTCAGCAGGGGTGAATCGCCCTGCTGCTCAAAGCAGTAGGTATCATCGGTGGTGTTGCAGTAATAATGGGTTACATCCGTTCTGTCCTCCACAACACCGCTGCCCAGACCTCTTCCAACAGCTATGACTGTCTCGTTGAGTATGCCCTGAGGATTGGCGGTGAAGATAACTCCCGAAAGCTCCGAGGCTATCATTTTCTGTATTATTACTGTAATGTCAGCCTTCTTTCCGCAGGCCTTCATGCCCCTGAGATAGTCCTCCGCCGCACCGGCCGAAGCAAGGCATTCACTTACGTACTTTTCAAGCTCCGTGCCCCTGACATTCAGGGCAGTGGTGAACTGCCCCGCAAATGACATGGATGCGCCGTCCTCACAGTCAGCGGAGGAGCGTACGGAATACAGTCCGTTTCTGTCAAAGGGGACGTCATTCAGCTCGTCGGTGCTTCTGACGCATACCAGCTCAGGGACATTCAGCCCATTCTCACGCATGATAAAGAGCCTCTCAGCCTTTGCGCCGATGCTGTATCCCCTGTAGTTTCTATCATCTATCATCATATCATTGTAAACCCAAATTTCTGCGAAGCGATATAGCCCGCAACAGTGAGAAGCATAATGCTCTCCTGAATATATGTGTATCTTTCGACTTTCTCAACGAGCCTGAATTTTTTCGGCTCACCCATGAATTCCAGGAACTTCCATGTCATCCATGCAACATTGACAAGAAGTGCGATGACAGACAGCCAGCTGAGCCTGTAAACGAGGAGGATATTTGTGATGATGTCGGCTATAGTGAGTATAAGCACGAATTTAACAGGCTTTTTGTAGCCGAAAAGCTTTGAGTAGGTAACGTATTCCGTCTCGTCCTCAGGTGCCTTAATCTTTCTTGATATCTCCCATATCAGGGCAGGAAAGTAGAGGGTCATCATTGCAAGGAAGTTAGTGAGAGTAATACCCGGAAGGCCGTATTTGATGCAGGTGAAGGAGATGATGTATACATTGAGTATCATCTGCACCGGATTATGTGTCACAAGTGCCAGAGGCAGGCTTTTCTGTATCTTCTTCTTGTGGAAGAACCAGAGTGACATGAGCGTTCCGTAGATGTAAAGGAAGAGGAAGAAGGGGAAATTATTCAGGAACAGGATGTTGAGTATAACGGTGACTGCGATAAGCAGGCTTATGAATATTGCAAGGTCCTTCTTTTTAACTCTTCCCGACGGGAGGGGACGGTGTGCGAACAGGCGGCAGTCAAGCTCATAGTCCTTGAAGTCATCGGCTATCCTCAGCCAGCAGAGGAAGCTGAACACAGTAAAGCCGCCGATGAACTCCGCCGCTGTTATATTGAAATCCGTGACCCCGTTGTTGAGGAGAACGATGAAGTATATCTCGCCGAAAACTATGAAGCCGAGAAGAAGCCTCGGTATCAGCGGATACATTTCCCTGAAATAGATATTGAGACGTTTCAGCATGATTTTCACCCCTAAATATTCCGGCGTATCCTGAGAGAATAGAGTATCAGATTAACAGCCGAATGTGTAAAGAATCCAACGATTATATAAAGCAGGTACTGTGCAGGGCTGACAGGACAGAGAAGACTGAGGCAGAGCACTACTCCGATAAGGGAATCTATCTGGTCAACGATGTAGAATACCGCTCCTTTAAGTCCTTTAGCCGTCTTGCCGCAGCTTATATCCAGCCTGCGTTTTATGAAGCTGTTGGGCAGCTCGAACAGTGCGTATGCAAGGCCGAAGAGCAGCCCTGCAAGGAGGTCGAACAGCAGACTCTGACCGTGCAGGGCGTAAAGCTGATTCTTAGCCATGATATGCGGAGAGGATACACAGAGCATCCCCCATAATACCTGTGAGACTCCGCCGAAGAATACCATCCCGAAGAAGCCCTTCCATGTCTTGTTGTCGCCGAAGATACGCCTGCCGTCCCGCATCACCCTTCCGCCGTCCATAGGGACGTACAGCTCACGGAAAAGGCCGGTCTTTACGAAGAGCATATTGAGTATCCCCGCAAGGATAACGGACATGAGCGTTGCATATATGGCGGTTATTTCAGCAAGGATATTCATTTCAGCAGCTCCAGTGCCTTAGGTATAAGTATAAGAGCCTCCGCTGTAAAAAAGGCCGCCGCTATGATAAGAACGCCGCCTGCCGCCGCATCCTTGATGAAACGGTTCTTTTCGCTTATGGTGTTATCGTAGGTGTCGATAACGCGCTCAATGGCCGTGTTAAGGAACTCAGCGGAAAAGGCAGCCGTAACAAGTGTGATGAACACGATGTATTCCCATACCGCGCATTTCAGCAGTATATTCAGGGTAAGCATCACCAGCGCAATGGCTGTATACTCCATGAAATTCCTTTCAGTCCTGTAGCATTCGGCAATACCGTGCGCCGCACATCTTATGCTCTGGAATATATTCTTGTTTTTCATAACTACACCTCCTGTATCGGCTTTGCCTGATAATATTATATTATTTCCGGGGTGTGTTTCTCAAGTAATGAATGTCACTGGTGTGATTACATTTGTCACTGATTATCAGGATGTATCCCGTCAGCAAAAAACGCAGCCGGATAAAACACAATGCCCCTGAGCGCTTATTGAAACGCTCAGGGGCAGAACTGTATGTTTTATTCACTCACAACAGGTATCCATATCTGGCTCCTGTAGTCGGGAGAAAGCATATCTCCGTCGGGATAAGCCTCGATGTCCATTTCGTAGGTGGGGGTGTAGTCCGATGTGGGGAAGAACTCCGCACAGAGCTCGTGCCAGAGATTCTGTATAGCCTCGGGCATGGGTCCTGTACACTCTGCCACTACCCACGTTCTTGCAGGGATAGTGTTCACACGGAAGCCCTCGGGAGCGACTGTATCCGGAGCGCACTCCACGGCGATACCGTAGTCAAAGGTCTCGGTGTCAGTGAGACCGTTTCCGTAGCAGGTGCCGTAGATAAAGCTGCTGTCCGATGCGTGTTCAAGCAGGGCAGTGATAGTGCCGTCAGACCTGGCTCTGCCCCAGAATTCGGGGATAGTATTCTTGTTCTGCTCGCCAACAACTGTGTGCTGCTCAACCTTTTCAAGCACTGTGAATGCTTCCTTTTTAACGATGTTATAATTCATGGAATTACCGCCTTTCAAAATGATCTGCACCCTGAAGCGGGAAAATGAACGAAGCCTGCCGCCCTCGCGCTTTGCCTCGGTAGGTGTTACGCCGTGGAAGCGTGTGAACGCCCTTGTGAAGCTCTCGGGGGACTCATAGCCGTATTTCAGCGCCGTGTCGATGACCTTCGCATCCGTTTTCATAAGCTCACTGCCGGCAAGTGTGAGCCGCCTGCTGCGGATGTATTCGCCTACGGTGATACCGCACAGTATACCGAATATCTTCTGGAAATAGTAGGGCGAGCAAGCCGCCTGCCTTGCGACCTCCGCCATGTCAAGCTCGTCGGTGATGTGCGCTTCGATGTAGTCGATGGCTTTCTGAATACCTGTGGCTAAGTTCATTTGTTTTCCCTCCTTTAGTGTAACTTTATTATAGCATTTGAAAGGCACAGTGTCCTGATATTTTGTGGCTTTTGGTGTTAGGTGGTTGGTATCCTATAATGTATTACTCTTTTATAGACATTTTCAGAATTATTTCATCTTTATTGAATTGATTTAGATCATCGTATATAATCAACGAAACATTGTTTGAAAGAATATTACCTACTCGATAAAGTTTATAAATATCACCTCGTTTTAATAGTTCGTTAGCTGTATCAATTTCATGTTGACTCATATAAAAACTATCTTTTGGATTCCCGGTAGTTGTTTTTACTTCAATATAAACTTTTTTTCCTTTAAGTGTATATGAAAGAATGTCAAATCCATTATTGTTATCTAAAGCATATGAACCATCAACTAAATCGTAATATTGGCTATTATTACTTTTTAAGAAATTCCTTTCGTATTCAATAACGTATTTTTCGCCTAAATCGCCAATCTGTTTAAGATACTTGTTGATTTCTTCATAGTTTTTAGGAACATTTATGTTTTCTTTTATTTTATCAAAAGTAGACAGTGTTAATTCAATACTATCATGCTCTTCCTTGGAAAGGAAGTCTATTATAGCACCTTCAATCTGGTGTGCTATTTCGTTTTTTTTTACGGAATTATCCGATATCAGTTTTTCATAACATTTTAAACATACTATTTTATTATTAATTGTTCTCCATTCTTCCACAAAGTTAAGATGTGTTTCTTGGCATACTGGGCATTTAATAGAGTATCTTTCAATTGTATTCTTAATTTTTCGGGGGAACAATTCTTTGATACCAACAATCTTTCCGAGTTTGCTTATATAGTCATTGATACTTGCGAATGGTATATTTGAAGAACTTGTTTTGGAAAAAAATGCTTCAAATCTTGAATTTAATTCGTATTCATTATCTTCAGTAATAATAAGTCCGTTTTCAATTTGATCGTAGGATAATTTTCTTATCTCTTCTATTTGCATATTTAAGTAAAATATAGCATAAAAGAAAAAAAGAAGTTTCATATTTTCTTCGTCATCATCTGACACAGAATTATAGAAATTAAAAAGTTTTTCCATATCTTCAAAAGAGAGGGATTCTTTTGAATTTGATTTAGTATTATTTGTGTTTATGTGTTTGGTGTTTTTATGAATGTTTTTTTCAAAAATGTTTTTTTCTTTTTCTTTGTTCCAATAACAGTTTTCAAATCCGGATATATCATTTAGTAATTCATATACATAAAGATATTTAAATAGGCTTTCTATATGATATAATTGAGCTTGAGGTATTGTTTTATTATTTGTTAATTCTGAATAGTCTTTGTATGTGAGTTTTACAAATGAATTCTTTTTTATGAATTTACAGATTTTTCGTATAGCTGAACATACAGTTGGACGACTACTAACTGAATAATTTGTATAAAATCTTTCTAATATGCTTTTTGATTCATCGTCAATACCATTAACTATCAATTTTGCGTCTTTTTCGTATGAAAAAAGTTTATTGTTGCTCATAATGGTTTATCCTCCTTGAATGACGTTCCAAACAATAATTAACAAACTGATTATTACTTGAATTATAACATATTAAGTGCCTTTTTTCAAGATTTACTGGTTTTTAATGATAGTCTATTTCTAATAAAATCCACCCTCACCAGTGCCTTTCCTTTCGGCAGGGGACAGGTCTCCTGCAATATAAGAGAGTAGCCTATTTCGTTCATGGCAGCCGTGAGAGACTTTTCCTCCATCTGGTGATGTACCTCGTCAAGCCTGTCGAAAGCATGGAGGTAGGGCGACTCCGACACCCACTGCTCCTCGTCTGTGTTAATCTGTATCACACAGGAAACGTACCGGGGAGCGGTCTGCAGAACGGCTTTCTGAAAGGCCTCATAGCCGATGTACTCGATGAGCAGATCCGCTATCAGAAGCTGTGCCTGCGGGAGCTTCTCTGCCTCGTTTACAAGGTCAAGGTGCAGGCACTCCAGCACTCCCGAAAGCTGTGTATACCGCTGAGATACTGCACGGAGGTAGTCCGCATTGATGTCGATCCCATAGACTCTGCGGAACTTGCCTGTGTCTATATGTTCAAGCCCGTTCCCGCCTGCAACTCCAAGTACTGTGGCCGTATCCACAGGGTAGGCGGCAAACTGCTCCTTCATTATGGCGCTGAGCGTCTGCAACTGCCTGACAGAATCAAGGCTCATGTGGTTTTCGTAGTCGGAGAGAGTTATCTCTTCCCATGGGTTCGGCATCATTTCCACCTCTTTCATAGCTCTGCTGTTGCGTTCATTCAGTCTGTCAAAAAACCTATATATTCAGGGGAGTCACCCCACAAGAGGCTCTGCCTCCGGGCTCCGCTAAAGGGCCGAATGCCCTTTATATCCCTGCCGTTTGGCTTTATCGGATGAACTGTCTTTCTGACAAGCTGAGAGGCTGCCAGATGCAGCCTCTCTTTTTTGTATTCACTTTTTAAGCGGAAAATCGCTCTGGCTGAGGATGCCTGCATCCAGCTTCTGTATGGTGATGGCATCTGTACCTGTTATACCTGCCTGTCCGTCGATATCCGCATTGGTAAGTCCATGCTCCGTAAGCGGATACTTCGTCTGATTTGCAACGAACTGCAGCACTGCAACTGCATCAGCTACATTCACTTTATTGTCGCAGTTTGCATCGCCGTACAGAGGGGGCTCTGAAAGTTCGCCGACTGTGAAGGTCAGTGTCTCCTTTTTGCCGCCTGCTATCTCGATGATGAAATCAAATGATCCCTCGGCTTTTGCAGTCAGCTGGTAAACCTTTACATTATTATCGCTGCTCATGACTCTCCAGTCCATAACGCCTTTCTCTCCGTTGGCAGACACTGAGAATCCCTTTCCGGTGACGGATATTGTTGATATATCGCCTACCTTCATTGTCCTGCCTGCGCCGCCGACCTCTGCTGTGAAATCGGGAGCCTCGCCGGTGGGTGTCTCTGTATCCTTTTTAAGAACGATCTTCACATCACGTACTGTGCCGCCCTCCGATATCACGATGGGTTCCGGTTTTTCGCCGGTGTAGCCGTAGGGCATGGTGAACCTTACAACGTAGGGAGCATCTTCGGTATTCTTTGTTACCGTGATCTCCTTCGGAGTCTCTTCGCTCCGCCATGAAGATATGGTCTCATCCATAGGATCGAGGATCCTGACGAGCATGGCTGAGATACCGGTTACAGGATTACCGTCCTGATCCACAAAGCTGATATTGAGTGTGCTCCTGTCACTGGCGGTCTTTGCAAACCTGAAAGTCCTGTTGACCTCCTTCTTATCATCACTGAAGAATATTTCACCCGTACCGCCGTCATTATAAACGGTATAGCCTTCCGGTGTTCTGAATTCAACAACATAGGGGTCTTTAGCCATTGAAAGGCTGAACTGCTTAGGTGTGCCGTCGCTCACCCACTCCTCGATCGTAACTGTGGGATCGGGAGAACCGGGTGCGGGACGTATCATCAGGCGTGCATTTACTCCCTCTATGCTGTTGCCGTCAAGGTCAGTGAAATTGACTGTGAGGGTGCAGTCCTTCTCATCGGGCTGGGAGGATGAGCTGCTGCCGAATACGAAGTTCTCGTTTATCTCGGCTGCGCTTGCTGCAAGGGCAGGCATAGCGGAAGCGTCGCCGCCGTAGAGGTCTGCAAGGCCTGCACAGGCAAGTGCGAAGCAGCCGTTGTAATCGAGAGCGCCCTCGGTGTACTGGTACTTGTCCGCATGATCCTGATATCCGCTTGTATCATCGCCGCCTACGAGCATACCGTAGTTGGTATACTTTGCAGAGGGATTGGCTGCGGAGGTCTCGCCGTTCTCGCCGGGGTTTGCGGCTCTGTGGTGTATATGGCTCGGCCACTTGTCGCCGTAGCCCAGCAGGAAGCTGTAGCCGAGGCTGTTGTCGCCGAGGATGTGATCCATCTGGAACTTTGCTGCCTTTGCGTATTCTGAGTCCTTGTCGCCCTTTGCAAGGACGAGGCCTCTGAACTGTTTTGCACAGTTGTACCTTGCAGCGCCCCAGCCTGTGGCGTTGTAGGTGGTCGCGCTGATGCCGCCCTCGTTGGGGTACTCATACTCTATCTCGTCGTAGAATGCCTGATCGCCGGAGGCCTTGCACATCAGGGCTGCATATCCCTGCCATACCTTGTCCCAGCTGAGTACATAGCCGTCATACTGCTGTCCGCCGTAATCGCCCCTCTGAGGAACTCTCTCAGGCTTCTCGCCCTCGCCGAGCACCCAGAGCCACGCCTGTGCCCAGGCCTCTTCGTCCTGATACTGCGGAGCTGCATCGTAGTAGCCGCCCTGGCCGCTGTTGTTGTTTCCGACGTGCTTCTGTGCAAATTCAAGAAGAGCCTTTGCGTACTTCGCACACTGTGCGGAATAATCCGGATCAACGTCCTTGTATATCCATGCGGTTCCGGCAAGTCCGCCTGCCATGCTGCAGCATACAGTGGAGTTGTTGTCATTTGCAGTGAGCCAGTATATCGGTCTTGCATAGGTCTGCACCTCCGGTGCCGTCCATATAGCGTGGTCCTCGCCGCCGTTTGCCACTACGCTCGCAACAGCTGCGACCTTGCCGCTGTCATCGAGGAAGGTGGTCTTCATCATATAATCGCTGCCCCGTCTGAGCTCATAGAGCAGGTGGTCATAAGCCCCCGCCTTCTTGTAGACGCCGGGGTTCATATACTCCGACAGCGCAAGTGCATTCATTCCGAAGCCTATAGTAAGATTGAACTTGATATGGTCGCCCGCATCGTGGAAACCGCCTGATACATCTACCTTGCCGTCTCCGTCGGGGTCTACGTACTGCTTCTCCGAACCGAGCGTACCTACCGGGGCCTCTGCGTCATAGGTATGACAGTCCCCTCGCCATGTGAGCGGGCCGCCGGTGATACCTGAGCCGCAGGCATTTGAGTCGTAGAAGTAAAGCGACATAGCCAGCGCCTCAAGATAGTTCTTGTCTCCGGCAGCTGATGCCATAGGGACGGAGATGAATGGTGTTACTGCTGAGGCTGCGACAGCCGCTGTTGTTACAGCTGCGGCAACCTTCCCTCTGATTCTGTGTGTCATGATTTTCAGTCCTTTCATTTGCGTTAGTGCGGCATTACAGTGCGGTCTGCCGCTGATACATGATGTTCCGGACAGGCCTGACCATGAGGTCATCCGCGCATGATGCAGCTCCCTGTTCTGCTTCTGCGGGGAAAGTGCCCATCCATCAATATTATATCATATTTCTGTTGAGATTTGTTAATATTCTATGTATTTCCGGCATACTGTATACATTTTTGTCATATATCATTAAAATCACAGCGAATATTTGTGGAGATCGACAATGATGGGTGAAATAACGGAAGTTATGCTGTCTGCAATCTACTTTCATACCTGAAGAGTTTATTGCATTACTCTCCGGAAGATGGTATAATAGTATTGACCGTTCTGAGGCTTCGGACGGGCAATATGATATGAAAGCAGAGGTAAGACTATGAATCAGCATTCAAGATTTGACCTCCCGCTCTGTCTTGCAGTCGAGGAGGACGCTTTCCTGCACTCGGATGATATAATTAAGCGCTACATCCCCGACCTTATCGGACAGAAGACGGTGATAATCTCCGAGCAGAACCTTATTGACATATACAGGGACAAGATAAACGATATAAGCCATGATTTCGGCGATGCAGAGATAATAGCCATGAAGAGCGCCAGCTTCGATGAGGCTGTTGCTATCGCCAAGAGGGTGTGCATCGAGGAGATACGCATAATCATAGGCTTCGGCGGCGGAAGAGTGCTCGATACGGCAAAGTATGCGGCACATATCAGCAAGGCGGCCTATATCTGTATGCCTTCCTCACTCAGCAACGATTCCCTCGCCTCTCCCTTTGCCGTTCTCGAGACGGAGAACGGGGCAAGGCGTACCCTTGAGTGCAAGATACCCACTGCCATAATCGTTGACACCAATATGATAATCAGCGCTCCGGAGGTGCAGACTCTCTCCGGCATCGGCGACACCATAGCCAAGCACACGGCTCTCAGAGACTGGAAGATATCCGCCATGAAGACCGGTTCAAGGACGGAGGACTTCGCCTACGCCCTCAGCAGGATGGCATACGATTCCGTTTACCACTGCGATGAGAAGGACATGAAGAGCAGGGTCTTCATCAGGATACTCTCCCGCGCCCTCGTCATGGGCGGCCTTGCAATGGAGATCGCAGGCTCCTCCCGCCCCTGCAGCGGAAGTGAGCATCTCTTCGCTCATGCCATAGAGGAATACTACCCCCAGGTAAGGATATCCCACGGCATAGCAACTGCCATGGGTTCCGTTCCCGCCTGCATATTCCAGAAGCAGGACCCGGAAGGACTGGTGCAGTTCTTCAGGACCTACAAGCTCTGCATAGCGCCCTCAGCCTACGGCATAACTGAGGATATGTTCGCTGATATGTGGGAGAAGGCAAGGACAGTGCGCCCCGGCAGGATAACCATACTCGACGATACGCCCTACGACAGGGTTCAGCTGGGGGAGATATACCGTATGATGGAGGAGACAAGGTGAGAACAGGAATTATTTTCGATATGGACGGCACGCTCTGGGATTCCTCGGAGAACGTGGCATACTCATGGACTGAGAAGGTAAAGGAACTGGGCTATGACAGGCCGGATATCACGCAGGAGGACATCATGGGCATCATGGGTCTAACCATGGACAGGATAGCCGATATCCTCTTCGGCGACCTTCCGGAGGACGAGAGGTACGGGCTGCTCGATGAATGCTGTGAGCATGAGAATGAATATCTTCTCAGACACGGCGGGATACTCTATCCGGAGCTTGAGGAGACCCTGAAAAAGCTGGGGGAGAAGTATGAGCTCTACATCGTGAGCAACTGCCAAAGCGGATACATCGAGGCCTTTCTTGAGTACTACGGCTTCGGGAAGTATTTCAGGGACATAGAATGCTACGGCAACAACCTGCTGGACAAGGGCAGCAACATCGCCCTTGTCATGGAGCGCAACGGCCTTGACAGAGCCTACTACGTGGGGGATATACAGGGCGACTACGACTCGGCCATGAAGGCGGGCTGCGGCTTCATACACGCGGCATACGGCTTCGGAAAGATACGTGAGGCGGTGCCGGAGCTGACAAGCTTTGATAAGCTGCCGGAGCTGCTGAGAGCAGTAACAGCATAGGAGAAAAGCCCGGAAAGCGGTAAATGTACGCTTTCCGGGCTTTGTACTGTGTCTGTCTGAGTTCATATCAGCTTCCTGCGGAAGAGGACCGTATCGAAGGTATCTGCGCTGCCGTCGAAGTTCAGGTCGCATACGGTGGCGTCATCCTCCGTCAGGTCTGCGCCGCCGAGGAGATACCTGCTGAAGGAAACGAGGTCGGCGGTGTTTACCCTGCCGTCATCGTTGACATCGCCCATTGCGCGGCTGCACACCGGAAGCTCCTCACACTGGAAGGAATGAAGTGCGGAGGGAGTTTTCAGATTCCATCTCTTATGGTGGCCGCCTGCGTCGTAGGTATCTGCATCGCTTCTGAGGAACCATGAATAGCTGCCCAGGAGGTCATCCCAGGTGGTATCCACATGGAACCAGAGACCGCCTATCTTTACCAGGTTCCAGGAGTGGAACTCGGTGCCTACAATACAGGTCTCCAGTCCGGCTTCACGGGCAAGGAGGTTGAAGGCACGGGCATAGCCCTCGTCAGTGGTCGAATCCATGAGGAATACAGAGGCATCGTTCTGTGCTGTGTAGCCGGGCTCGTCCTCTGTGGCGTAGATGGTATTGCGGCATATCCAGTCATGGACAGCCCTTGCCTTCTGAAGGTCATTCATATCCGGCTTTATTACAGAGGCGACTGTCTTCTTTACGCTGTAGTCCACATAGTCGTTTATGAAGCCGATATTATCCGAGCCCGCAAAATTGTTTTTCACCATATCCTTCATGCCGGAGGCGAACTCACCGGTCTTGCTGTCGAATACTGTCTTTCCGTTTATCTTTGTGAGGGCGGGGCAGTCGTTGAATGCCTTCTGGATGCCCTGCACATTGCCCTTTATATCCACGTTTTCAAGCACCTCGCAGCCTGTGAAGGAATCTTCGCTGAGCTTTCCGCCGTTCAGGGTGACGTTTTTCAGCACCTTGCAGTCAGTAAAGGCGAAGGGGCCTATCTCCCAGCCCGCACCGGCTGTGAAGGAGGTCACGGCTGTGCCTCCGAGGGCTCTCTCCCCTATTTTAACGCTGTCAGCGGGGATATCAAGGGTATCAAAGAGGGAGCAGCCCTCAAATGTGGATCTGCCGATAGTGACACTCTTTGCGGGCTTGCTGAGGGCGAATTCCCGTAAGCTTTTACAGCCGGAAAAGACGGTGTCGCCTATATTAATACAGATCTCGCTGCCGGAGGGGACGGTGAGGGACTCGAGAGAGCTGCAGTTCTGGAAGGCATCACTTTCGATCCAGAAATCGGGATCATTGATGTCCTCGTTGTGCAGCACTGAAGCACTTTCCGGCAGTATGACCTCTCTCAGCGCCCTGTCATTCATGAAGGCATTGCTGGATATTGCGGTGATCGCGCGGCCTTCCGGAACAACCACCTTTTCCAGATTATCACAGTTAGCAAAGATCTTTTCCGGAAAATAAGTGCAGACGTTCCCCTCAGGAAATGTAAAGCTTTTAAGCTGCTTGCAGTTCTGGAACATCCCATTTGTAAGCCATGTGTTTTTCGGGAGGCTGATCTCTGTTATTTGGGTACCCGAGAGAAGACCGGAAAATGATGTTTCCTTATTAAGGAACTCAATACTTTTCAGGCCCTTGTTAAAAAAAGCCGTTATCGAACTATAGCCCTCGGGAACGACTATCCTGTACTGTCCGACTGCGTACTCCTCATGAAGCTCGCAGGCTGTGACACGGATGCCGCCGATCTTTTCCGGCAGAACGGTTTTCTCTTCATTGTCGGGATCGTCTGCTATATCCCGGGGGATATTCATGAGATTAGCATGAAACTCCTCTCCGTTCCAGTAATACTTGAATCCCCACCCATCGATATCAATTTCATTTGTTCTTAAAGGCCGGAAATCAGATATAGAGCTTTCAAACCACCACGCGTCTTCTATATAATTCATATCCTCCGGAAGCCTGACCTTTGTTCCGGTAAAGGCATTGTCCGCACACGCGAAAACATGGTCAAGGCCTGTCACTGTCTCAAGGTTTTCACATCCTTCAAACGTCATGTTCGGTATGGTCATTACCTTCTCAGGCAGGACTACTTTTTTCACAGATGAATCCTTGAAGGCGCCGGCGGAGATATAATCCACGCTGTCAGGCAGAGTAACGCTGTCTATGCCGCTCTTTCCGGAAAAAGCATTTGCTCCGATGGCAGTCACCGGCTTTCCGTCTGCCTCTGACGGCACGGTGACATCCTTGTCACTGCCTTTGTAGTCAAGGAGCACAAGCTCGTCAACATACCAGTCAAACCTCGTTTCTTCGGTATAAGGATCACTATAATCTACACCGTTGAAGCGCTCCTCTTGTTTTCTTGCATAGTCCATGCCATCTTCAAGTTTAATTACAGACGGATTGACCTCGGCCTCCACGAATGATTCGTTAAAACGGTCATGACGAACGCCGTATATGAAATCCCCTTCTGTGACTGTTGACCAGCACCATACATAATCAGATCCGTATCTTGTTCCGGGGGGCAGGCTCTCCGCGCTGTATGAATAAATCGCTCCGCTGCCTGATGCGGCGGTAAATGCCAGCAGGGCTGCTGATGCCATGCTGACACTGTTTCTGAACAGTTCCATTTCTATGTGCCTCCAATATCCTTATATCATGTTGTTGTCAGCATTCTGCGGAGGGATATGATATCAAAGGTATCCGCAGTGCCGTCAAAGTTAAGGTCGCATACCGCAGCGTCATCCTGGCTGATTCCGGCGCTGCCGAGAAGATAGCTGCTGAAACGCACAAGGTCGGAAACACCGATACTGCCGTCGCCGTTCGTGTCGCCCATGGAGCGGCTGCACTCCGGGAGGCTGTCCGTCTGGAAGCTGTGCAGGGCTGAGGGCTGGTCTATCTTCCAGCTGCTGTGAAAACCGCCGGCTGCCTCCATCTCTTCGTCGCTCTTCAGGAACCATTCGCGGCTGACCTCGTCTTCATCGTCCCAGGTGGTATCTACGTGGAAATACAGACCGCCTATCTTAACTATGTTCCAGGCATGACTGGGGTTCGAGACAACGCAGGTCTCCAGACCGGCCTCATGCGCAAGCAGATTGAAGGCTCTTGAATAGCCGTCGCAGACCGTTGAAGGCAATAGGAAGACAGAGGCATCATTATGATCTGTATAGCCCGGATCACTCTCTGTGGAATACCTTGTATTGCTGCATATCCAGTCGTGTATAGTCTTCACCTTTTCCATTTCCGTCATGCCGGGTTTTATTATCTCGGATATGGTCTTCTTTACATGATATCTGATATACTCATTGAGGAAGCCGATGTTATCGGAGGAGGCGAACTTCTCTGTTACCAGGGGCTTCATCTCGGGTGTGAAATCGCCTGTACTGCTGTCGAATACAGTTTTGCCGTTTATGGTCATAAGATTAGGGCAGTTGAAGAAGCCAGAATCCAGCTTTATGTCATCTCCGATGATCTCGATATCCTTCAGGGCGGCACAGTCATCAAAGGCGCCTTTGCCAAGCTTTGCTGCTCCGCTTATAGTGAGCTTGCTGATGGCATCGCAATGCTGAAAAGCATTCATGCCGACACTTGTGCCATCCAGATGCACCTCGCTGAGAGTCTTGTTATTTATAAAGGCATTCGTGTCGATGATCCAGCTGCTGCCGGCGGAAAGCGACTTCACAGGCACACCGCTGAAAGCGTAGCTGTCTATGACTACTGACTTATCCACAGGAAGTTCTATATCCGTGAGAGCAGTACAGCCTGAGAATACGCCGCTGTGTATGATCAGTTTTTTGAAATCAGAAGGAAAGACTACCTTTTTGAGAGAAGTGCAGTTCTTGAAGGCATCCTTGCTGATTACGAACTGCTCGGGGCATTTCCCGGGCATGATGAAGCTCTCAAGCGACTTGCAGCCTTCAAAGGCAGCTTCATCGATGAGAGATATGTATGCTTTCTCAGGCAGATCCACCGTAACAAGAGACTCATCACCCCTGAAGGCTCCTGAGTCTATGCTCAGAGTTTCGCAGCTGTCCGGAACAGTGACGGTTTCAAGAGAAGTGCAGCCGTTAAAACATTGATACCTGAACTCTGCATTCTTCGTTCCTTCGGCAGCAGCAAAGCTTTTCAGCTTTTTACAGTTTTCAAACATCTTCGTTGTGTATTCCGTATTCACAGGAAGAGTTATTTCTGTAATGGAAGAACTGTTAAAGCCGCCTTTGAAACTTGCATTCTTATTGAGGAACTCTACTGATTTTACAGACGGGGAACTGAAGTTCGCGCTGATCTCACTATAGCTTTCCGGGAATATATAGTTGTTATAGACGCTCATATCATCGGTCGATCTGAAGGAGGAAAGCAGGATATTGCCGATCTTTTCAGGATACCTGACAGTAGTCTCACCATCCTTTTTGGTGACATATTCCGAATCGCTTTCAGGTACTTGCCATATTATCGATTCATACTCTGTTCCGTTCCACTGGATCCAGGTCTCTAATCCTTTATAATCGGCGTTTATGAAGGAATGAGAATCTACAATACCATCACTGAATTCATCTACATCCGAGCAGGTCAGCACTTCGGGCGGCAGAGTTACTGCCGTTCCGAAAAAGGCATCATCTGCTGTGAGCCATACTTTTTCAAGGCCTTCAGCCTCCTCAAGCATTCTGCACTTGAAGAAAAGACCGGCAGGCAGGATCTTGAGGCTCTCCGGTATATTGACCTTTTTAATTGTTGAGAGCATGAACGCCTTCTCAGGAATGAAATCTATACCATCCGGCAGAGTCAGAGTATCGACCGTATCATTCAACGAAAATACATTGGCACTGATGGCTGTAACTTTCTTTCCATCAGCCTCCTCCGGAACAACGACGTCCCCTCCCTCGCCGGTATATGCAAGGAGTATGAGCTCATCCGAGCGCAGATACTTGTCTTCGCCGTTGTTGATATAAAGGTAGCCTCCGTACGCGGCCTCTTTTCCGCTATACTCATAGATTTCCTGGTTTTCCAGATCAGCACGGATACCGTATATGAAATCTCCCTCTGTGACCAGTGTACCGTTCCATCCGGACACATCATCTATATATACTCCGGGTATCTGTGTTTCTTCGCCGGATACGCTGTAGGCTGCGCTTCCGGCAGAAGCTGTGATTGACATTGCAGCGCAAAGCGCTGTGCATATAGCTTTTTTGTATTTTTTCATGGTGACCCTCCCTCATGTCGATGTACATATTATACCACTTTATTGCAAATCAGTCAACTATTTAGTACATTATTACCTTTGAAAAGGCACAAAAAAAGCACTCTGCCTTCCGGAGCAGAGTGCGATGCCGCAGTATCAGCAGTTTGTGACGAAACACTGAAAGCGGCCAAAAAACGGAGAGTTTAATGAAAGTATAGTAAGAATTGAAAAAAGCTGTTGCTGCGACGTAGTAGTGTGATTGTTGCGGAGTATAATCGTCCGGTTGTAGTCCGGCGTTTAGTGGTTTTTCCTGTCCTGATCACGGGCTGGGTGAATTGAATGCAGGATCTCTTATATCTGATGTGCGTCGGTCAGTAGTGAGATGTAAGAGTGTGACGGTCAGCGTACGGCAGACACTATATCGTAATTGTTGATACAGCTTACACAGTGACGGGCACCTGCTTCCGGTGGATGAACAGAAACAGGAATATAAAGGACGTCTGCCGATAAGTATTAGTCAGGATCTTGAAGGGTAGTACTATGACTCCCGTGTCAGATCAGGATCTGCTCCGTTTTGCCGGAGCATTTGTCCCGGAGACTTATCTCCGGTGACAATTACATTTTAGCCTAAATATGGCATTCAGTCAATAGATTCCTTGACAACGGCCGTTTTTTTCTTGTAAATTGCATCAGTGATGAACAATAAATGAATTAACATCCGGCGTATCCGCACTATTCCCGGAACAAAAGATGTACAGACCAAAAAGATCCGGATCATAAGACCCGGATCATGTGCTTTAAATAAACCAGTTTAAAATATCCCATATAAACATAATATTGACCCTCCATCAGATTATTGTTGCTCAATAAAAAACCCTATACCTTTATTATATACGATTCCGCGGAAAAATCAAGTCTATTCTTGACAGCATACGTAAAAAACTTGTGAAGTCAAAAAAATGTTGCATTTTGACTGAGAATGTAGTATAATATGATAGGACAACTTTTATTGTTTTTCAGTTATTTTTCTTTCATCCATAAAGTCATCTTTTACTATCGGGATGAAATCTATCACTGCGGAGGATATATGAAAATAGCAGTTTGTGACGACGAAAAGATCTTCAGGGAAGCCCTCACAGAAAAGCTGGACGAATACTCCGGACAGCGTTCCGTTGAAATGGAGATATCTGAATTCTCTGACGGCTCTGAGCTGCTCGCTTCCAAGGAGAGCTTTGATATGATCTTCCTCGACCAGCAGATGAGCCAGGTCAGCGGAATCGATACCATCAAGGAGCTCCGTGCGCGCAGCATCGGAACAAGGATAGTTTTTGTCAGCAGCTACTCTGAGATCGTTTTTGAGACAATGAAGTACAGCGCCTACCGTTTCCTGGTGAAGCCCGTGGAAAGGGAGAAGCTCTTCGAGGCGCTCGACTCGGCTATGCGTGAGGACAGCTCCTCCCGTAAGATAGTCGTTAAGGACACTGAATTCGGCAACAGCATAGTTGTGCCCGAAAGGGATATCATCTATGTGCAGGCAGAAAACATCTATGCACTTGTCATAACACAGGAAGGCACATACAGGTACATGAACAGTATCTCCGCACTTCAGCAGGAGCTCACCGATGGTATGTTTTTCAGGAGCAACCGCTCCTACCTTATCAACTTCGGCCATGTAAGCTCCTTCAGCAAGAGCGAGATAACGCTCAGCAACGGACAGAAGGCACTCCTCTCAAAGCTCAAGTACAAGGATTTCAAGAATACATATTATGATTATCTACGAAATAACAGAACAGGATGATGGCTAAATGCAAGCAATTCTTTGTAAGCTGCCCGGCGTGGCGGTTTATTTCCTGTTTCTTGTCAATATTCATCTGCTGAATAATGTAATTGTCAAGACCAGGAAATTCACAAGGCTGTCATGGCTGCTGACTGGGTTATACACAGTCGCCGCTTTTGCGTTCTCCTTCACGGAACGCTCCGACAATAATACTATCTACCATCTCGGAAGTTTGAATCTTATCTCTCTATACACACTACTATTCCTCGTAATGCTCATAACACACCCGGACAGCAAGTTCATGACTACATATATCACCCTTATCTATCTGCTGACAGATTCGGTGATATCCCCTCTCATAACTCTACTCGCCAAAGCTCTGCCCCTCAGCATCCCTGACGGACTGATGATACAGAGCATATCCCTCGTGATGAATCTTGCCTTCCTGTTTGTGGTCCTCTACCTCAGGAAGTATCACAGGAACGGCATACGCTACAGCGTAAAGCTGCTCCCGAAAAAGATCTATACCCTTCTCGTCGTATCCCTCCTCCTTCTGGGCTCTCTCTGCGCAACGGAGGTTAAGAACGACAGTATGCCCACCAAGATCTCCAGCAGCGCTATGAGCGTCCTCATCGCTCTTACCGTGCTTTCCTCTCTGATCGTCATGATCTTCATGCTGATGAACTGCATCTCCAAGTTCTACTTTGAGAGCACCTCGCAGCTCCTCAACAAGCAGGTCAACATCCAGCTCGACCACTATCAGAAGATTGAGGAGATCAACCGTGATGTCAAGGAATTCAGACATGATTACCGCAATCATATGATATGCCTGCATACCCTGCTGAAGAACAAGGAAACGGACAAGGCAATGGACTACCTCTGCTCCATTACCGACCATACCATCAGGAGCCTGCGCTCCTTCCGCAGCGGAAACTCCGTGGCGGATGCCATACTCAACGACAAGTGCACCAATGCGCGCGCTCACAACTGCGATATCCAGTTCAACGGAGTCATCTCCGACAGGATATCCGCCTTCGACATCTGCACAATCCTCTCAAATGCCCTCGACAACTCCATCGAGGCCTGCCAGAGACTGCCGGAGAGCGAGGAGACACGCATTATCAGCGTTGACTGCTCAGTTGACGGCTGCGTTCAGCTGATACAGGTGAAGAACCCCTCTGTATCAGAAGACCCGAATCACAAGACCTCAAAGGCGGACAAGGAGAACCACGGCTTCGGTCTCTACAATATCCGCCGCACTGTAAAGGCTCTTAACGGAAGAGTCAATATCCCCTCCACCTCTCCGGAATTCATCCTCCAGATAGAGCTGATGATACCGGACAAGCCCGCTGAGACGGTCGTGCCCGCCGGGGACCAGGAGGAAGAGCCCCTGCAGCTTGGGCACATTTAGAGCATAGTAAAAGGGACGCCTTGCGGCGTCCCTTCAGTCTGTCAAAAAACCTGTATCTATTCAGGGGACGCCCTCTCTTGCGGAGCGCTTTGTGGCTATATGTGGGGATTTGCCCCAGCCTAACCGGCCCGTCCCCTCTGTCAGCTTCGCTGACATCTCCCCACACTGTGGGGAGTCACCCCACAAGGGCTTTCAGCCCTTGACCTGACCAAAGGGGCGCGCCCCTTTGGAATCCCAAACGTTTGGTTTTATCGCTGAAACTACCTTTTTTGACAAGCTGAAGGGACGCCTTGCGGCGTCCCTCGTTTTTGTTATTTAAGAGGCAGATCTGTCTGCTTTACCAGACTTGCATCTACCTGCTGGATGACTGTTGCGTCTGTGCCGGTGATTCCGGGCTGGCCGTCAACGTCGGAGTTGAGCTCGCCTGTCTCACCAAGGGGATACTTGCTCTTGTTTGCGATGAACTGGAGTATTGCTACTGCGTCTGCTACGTTTACCCTGCCGTCACAGTTGGCGTCGCCGTACATGGTGGCTGCGGGTCCTTCCTCTTCCTCCTCTGCTGCTGCGACATTATCGAAATCCAGCCAGAGCTGTACGTACTCGCTGTCGGGGCCGTAGGCAGGTGATGCGGTGTTCTGTGATGCCAGCTCGGACTCGGTGAGTGCCTTGCTGTATACCCTCACCTCGTAGAAGTCTGCCTCGGAGCCTCTTCCCGTATCGGGGCAGGCGCCTATGGTCAGGTCATAGGGGGTTACATCAACGCCGGTGGTCGTTCCGACAGGATTGCTGCCGATAAACTTTCCGTCTACGAAAAGACTCATGGTGTTGTTCTCGCCGTTGAATACGCCGGCTACCTGATGCTTCTTTCCTATCCAGCCGGAATTCCAGTCTGTGCCGTGCTTAATGTAGCACTCACGCCAGTAACCGTTTGAATGCACGAAGAAGTCAACGGAGTTGTTTCTCGTTCTCAGTGCGAAGCCTAAGTCGCCGTCGCCGAGGAACATATTGTATTCGGGATTGCCTGTGGGAACTACGTTAACCTCAACGGTGAAGGAGTTATGGCCGCCGAGACTGTCCTTGAGCTTTGAGCAGGGAGGTACTGTCAGGGAGCCTGTTACTGCGTTGCCGGAGTCTGTGGACTTCAGCTTTGCGGATGAGCCGAGAGGAACGCTGAGCTTGTTGGGGCTCTTGTCCTCTATGGTCACGCCGTTGGAGCGGCGCTTTGCTGCAAGTGTGGTGAGCTGCTCGTCTGTGGAGGATGCGGCTGCGGGGATGATAGTGTAGCTCCAGCTGTAGGTCCTGCTTGAGGGCAGGCGGTACTTCTCAAGAGTTGCCTGTCCGCAGGTCGCGCTTCCTACACCCAGTGAGCCGTAATCAACATTGAGGTAGGTCTCGCTGCGGGGACGGAGCTTGAAGGGGTGGTCTGCGCCCTGGAGGTCGCCGGGGGTGAAGTGGATGGCGCTTGCTTCAACTGTGCCGTCTGCTGCGATGAGGAGGGCATTCTCATTGGAGGCATTCGCTACGGATATCCACTTGACATCCGTAAGGTTTCCGCAGTCATCAGCCTTCATATAGGGGTAGAACTGCTCGGATACGGTGCTTGTCCATACGCCCTGTCTGCCGCCGGTCTTTCTGTCGTTGTAGGTCTCAACGGGGCCGTTGCCGTACCATTTCAGACGCTCTGCGCCGTTCGGGAGCACCATGGTAGATCCCACGCGGATGAAGTTGCCCATCTTTGAACGGGTAGCATCTACGTTGATAGCCACGTTGACGCTGCCGTCGGGGGCTATTGTATATACTATGTCTGCTCTTGTGTTTCCGGCAGCGGGAAGGACGATGTGTGAGGTAACTATCTTCCTGCCGTCTGTGCCGTCGGTAACATCTATGCCCTCGGCCTTTATTCCTGACAGCGCGCCTTCCCAGTTCTTGTCGAAGATGTTCTGACGTGAGTTTCCGCCGTCGTTCTCAACGTTTCCTCTCCAGAAGTTGAGCTCCGGTCCCTTGTCGATGAGGAGCTCGCCCTTGTAGGAGTACTTTGTCATAAGTCCTGTGGACTTCTCGATGCGGAAGTTGAAATCCTTGCCGACGGGTACGAAGCAGTCATCGTGCTCGGTTATCTCGAGGGCTGTATCGCCTGTATCAACTCTGACTGAACGTCCGCCTGAGGCTAAGGGTATCTGGCCGTAGGCTATCTCTGTGCCGGCGGGTATCAGGCGGTCTGTGCTCTTCTTCACTACGGAGAGGTCGAGGATGAACTCATCGCCTGCAAGACGCTTCTCGGGGAGGGTGAAGGGTATCTCTACCGCTGCCTTTGTAAGGGGAGGTACTGCTGCGCCTGCCACTGTGCCGCTGTCTACGGCGATACCGTTTTTCAGCAGGCTCCACCTGAGCTCGCACTCGTTAAGGTCGGTGAAGTTGTTCTCGTTGTATACGCTTATCTCATGCTTTGCAAGCTGCTCGGAGGTCGCTGAGAACCAGAAGGACTGGTACTGGTATCTTACCTCTGCGGCCTCGGGCTGCTCAGTTCTGTCGGGGCTGATGAGGCCGTTCTCGCAGAAGCTGTTGTCATTCGGCCAGTCGCCCCAGTCGCCGCCGTAGGCGAAGAACTTTCCGGGGCTCCTGTCGGCGTAGAGGTTCTTGCGTGCATAGGACTCGGCGTAGTAATCCCAGCCGCCGCCCTTGCTGTCGATGCTGACTGCTCTCGACTGGTCTACCCAGTCCCAGATGAAGCCGCCCAGCATATTGTCATTGGCACGGATAGCGTCCCAGTACTCCCTGAGGGCGCCTACGGAGTTGCCCATGGCGTGGTCGTACTCGCACATTACATAGGGTATCTTGCCGCGTCCGCCGTTCATGCCCACCCAGTCAGAACCGGGGTACATATTGCTTCCCATATCCGTACCCATCTTGTCGCCCTGTCCTTCGCTGTGTACGGGGCGGGTGGGGTCATTTTTCTTGAAGTACCATATCATGTCGCGGAACATACCGCCGGCTGCGTTCGGGTCGCCGGTATAGGCCATCTCGTTTCCGATAGACCATGCTATGATGGAGGGGTTGTTTTTCAGCCGCTTGTAGGCTGTTTCCGTTCTGTCCATTGCCAGCTCGTAGAACAGTGCCTTGGCATTGTTGTTGTCCATGAGGGCGTGGCACTCCATATTTGTCTCGCCCATTACGTACATACCGTACTTGTTGGCCAGCCAGTAGAGGTAGGAGTCGTTGCTGTAGTGTGATGTTCTTATAGCATTTACGTTGTTCTTCTGCATGAGGAGGATATCCTCACGCATGGTATCCTGCGGCACCGCCTTGCCATAGAAGGGGTCGGTATCGTGACGGTTAACGCCCTTGAGGAGGAGACGCTTGCCGTTGATGGTTATGGGCTGCCAGCTCTTTGTGGTAACGCTGTAGCTGCCGTTGACCTCGGTGGGGGTGAAGTTCACCTCACGGAAGCCGAGCTGTGCGGAGACTATCTCCTGCACATTGCCGCTGCCGTCCCTGAGGGTGAGTATGAGGGCGTAGAGGTTGGGGTGCTCTGCCGACCAGAGCTTCGGAGCAAGGGCATTTGCCTTAATGCCGACTGTGGTCTGCTTCCAGCCGCCCACATTGCCGATATCTGAGGATACTCCTGTGATAAGGGCGTTGCCGGCTTCGTCAACTACGTCAGCAGTCAGTGTCCAGCCGTTCTTGTCGCCGCCTGTGGCATTGAAGATGTCTGCGCTTACCTGGAGCTCGCCGGAGGTGAAAGAGTCGTTAAGGTCGGTGCGTACCGTATAGTCACGGATCTGCACCTCGGGGGCGCTCACAAGGAAGACGTCACGGAAGATACCGCCGTCATAGATCATATCCTGTCCCTCGAACCAGGTACCGTCACAGAACTTGTGCACCTCCACGGCAAGAGTATTCTCGCCGTCAACGAGGTAATCCGTGATGTCAAAGCGGTGGGGGCTGAAGGTATCCTCGCTGTAGCCCACTGCCTTGCCGTTGAGGTATACATAGTAGGCGGACTCAACGCCGTCGAACTGGATGTATACCCTCCTGCCCTCAGCCTTGATAGTGCTGTCGGGGGTGAACTTCTTCCTGTAGAGACCTACGGGGTTGTATTTCGTGGGGGCGCTGGGGCAGCCTACGTTCTGATCGTACTTAGCCTGCCAGGGCATCTGCACGTTGTCATAGATCGGGAAGTCAAAGCCCTGCATGGTCCAGCTGCACGGGAGCTGAACGCTCTTCCAGCCGTCGGACGGAGAGGGATTGAAATCGCCGTTCACAAAGCCGGAGGAGAATACTCCCTGAGCCTGCTCGGCATTCTGCACCACCTTGAGATCCCACTCACCGCCGGAGCCTGTGAGCATCTGGAGGTAATCGGACTTCTCTCTGTCGTTGTACTCCCATACCGCTGCTGCTGCGGAAGCTGCATCCTGATAGGGTACGGGATTGACGGAGGCAGGCTCGCGGTTGACTGCAAATACATCCTCTGCGCCGTTCCTGCCCGTCCATTCGTTGTGTGTGAATTCGGCAGGCGCAGCCTTTGCGGGAAGCTGCGGTACCGCCGTTACTGCTGTTGCGGTCATTGCCGCCGCCAGTATGGCTGAGAAAACTTTCTTCTTCATAATTATTCCCCTTTTATTTTTTCCATTTTCTTTTTATGATACCGGCAGAGCCGTTATCTTTCCCATAAGGTAATCGCTGTGTGCCCTGAGGTCTGCTTCTGTGAGCTCGCCGTCCTGGTCAAGGTCTGCCTCGGTGAAGCGCTCGCAGTCCCCGTCCGTTACTGCCTGACGGAGGAGGCAGAGGTCGAAGGTATCAACTGTTCCGTCGCCGTTAAGGTCGCCGTAGATGACATCTGCCGCCGGAAGGTCCGGTCTCCACCAGTTGAGGTTGTAGAGGTAGCCATCGCCGCCCTTGAATACGAAGTATACATCGTGTGTGCCTGATGTCTGCTCTATGGTGCACTTCTGCGTTGACCATGTCTGCCAGCCGCCTGTGCCCTTTACATCCATTGAGCCGATGAGCTTTCCGTCGGGAGAATCAAGGCGCACTTCAAGGCTTGCCTCTGCGCCGTTTGAGCCGATGCGGAAGTCTATGGCTGAGGTGCCGCTGCCGAAATCGGCATTCTTGAAGCCGATGTAGTCGCCGTTCTCGATGTAGGCCACATCGCTGCCGCCCTCGGAGCAGTTCTCGGTCTCGATGCCGGACTGCACATCGTATCTCTCGGCCTCGATGATGCCCTCTGCCTCGGATTCGCCTGTACCGCTGAGACGGAGTATATGGGATGACCTGCTCACGTTTCCGGCTGCATCCACTACGTAGATGCGGTATTCGCCCTCCTCGGCTGGGGTGCGTATCTTACCGGCTGTACCGGATGCCTTTGTCATGTTCGTGCCGGCCTTGAAAGTGTCTGTGCCGTCGGGGGCTATCCATACAGTGCCGCTGACCTTGCGTACAGGCAGACTGCTCTGGCAGGTGGTCTGGCAGCTTGCCGGGAAGGCCTGGTCTGCTGCGGATTTCAGCCACAGGGGGACAAGTCCGCTGTACTCCCCTGATACGCCGGAGTTCAGGCATATCTTGTACTGGGCGAAGGGCCATACGTTATCGGATACCACGATGGGGTCATCGATATCGCTGTCGGGAGGGTTCTTGCCCATCTTCTTCACTGTAGCGTAGGTGCGCTTGATGGTGAGGTGGTGCTTCTGGCCGTAGTCCTCGCAGTTTATGGTATAGGTGACATTCGGGCTTATCTCGAGGACGTTGTCGAGCTCCTCTATCCATGCTGTTCCCTCGTCATTGTGAAGTCCGTAGGTAGGAGCGCCGGGACCGCCTGCGGGGATGCCCTGTATGTAGTTCTCGTTTATCTTCGTGCCTTCCATCTGGCCTATGGTATAGATACCGCCGCTGTCGTGGAGACGGTTAAGGCTGTTGATGACACGGTTATAGCATATCTCGTTGTTACGGCAGGTGGTGCTGTCCTTGAAGTTGCACCAGCCCCAGCCCAGGTGGATGCCGTTATAGGCGGTCTTTTCGATGGTGTTGCTGAGTATCTTAACGCTGTCAACGAAGTAGGCTGTGATGGCTGCGCAACCGCCGAAGCCGTGTACTACGCTGATATCATAGAGCATATTCTGCGAAACGATATCGTTCTTGCAGACGCCTTCTACTCCCTTGGGGAACTTCTCGCGGTTCCTGTCAGAGGCATCGCCGATGTAGATGTGCTGCGGGTGACCGATTGTGATGCCGCTGGAGGTGATATCAGTGATGAAGTTGCCTGTTACCTGCGAATCAACAACATCGTTGGTCATGGAGATACCGTCGGCGCCGGTATGCTTTACGGTGTTGCCCGTAAGGCTTATGTCCTCGCTGTTGGTGATATGCACGGCTGCGGGGAGGGTATCGACCATTTCGTAGTTCTTCAGGTGCCAGTTGGAATCCGCAAAGGCGGTGTAGGTCTGGGCTGCCTGACAGGTGGTCTTGCCGTGTGAGCCTGCCACGTCAGTGAGCTGGTAATCGGTATTGGCAAAGGTAAGGCCGCTGAAGCTGAGGCCTGACACACGCTCAGAGGTCGATTTTCCTTCTATCACTATGAGCTGGTCAGCCACGGGGGCTTCTACATCGACTGCTGTCATATCCTCGTTCTGTCTCGGATAGTAGTAGAGCACCTTGTCGGTCTTGTCGAAGTAGAACTCGCCGGGCTCGTCCACGAAGGAAAAAGAGTTGTATATAGTATGGGTGCCGCCGGTGGAGAAGCCTGCGCCCCAGCCGGGAGTCTGGGCTATGGCGCCGTAGGGCTGCTGGAGAAGTATCACAAGGGAGCCGCCGTCCGTCTTCACGTCGCGGCTGCACACGATATTCTCGTTCCAGGTGGTGCCGTTGACGATCTCCAGGTCATCGAAGTTGGAGGGTATCCTCGGGATATCGTTGATATTGTAGGCGATTCCGTCGCTCTTCTTGCCGGAATCCCATGCCCAGTCGGCCTGCCCGGCCTGTACATAGTAGTCGCCGTAGCCGCCCTTTGCCTGCACGGTGACGCTTCCCATACGGGCGCGTGAGTCGTTGACATAGAGGTTGCGGAGCTTGATGTCCCTGTCGATGGGGGCCGACCAGAGCTTGTCGTTGTACTTTGTCCAGCCTGTGACCTGCCGGGCGCCGTTGATGACAGGCACCTCGTCCTTATAGGCCTGATAGCTGATACGGAAGCCGTTGGTGGCCGAATCCCGGGTATCAAAGACTACGGGCTCGGTGATGCGGTAATCGCCGCCCCTGAGGTAGACGTTGATATCGCCGGTCATGTTTCCGCTGTACTTACGGACAGCGTCCCGTGCTGCCGTGAGGGTACGGAAGGGAGAGGCGAGGGAGCCGTCGTTGGTATCGCTTCCTTCGGGCGATACATAGAACTCGATGCTGCCGTCAGCCGCCGAGAGCGTACCTGTGAGGGGTACGAGGGGCTGCAACGTCAGGGCGGCTCCGAGAAAGACGGAGACACCCGACCTTACAACTTTCTTCACACATTTCATTAATATTCCTCCTTCTGATAATTAGACATACCAAATTTTCCCGATTCTATTTATATTATATACTATTTTATACAAGAATTGTTCAACTTTCAACCTACAAAATGAAGAATGGGTGCAGAAAGTGTAGAAAAAGGCTATATTTCGTCCTTTTGACGTAACTTTATGTTAAAGATTTTGTGTATTTTGACAAATGATTGTCTCGCAGCACAAAAATATTAGTTTTAAATATGTACGGTCATTATTCATGGATGATGATACATATTGTTCGGACTTATCAATATGTGACTGGGGATTTTGAATTCGGAATTCGGAATGCGGAATTAAGAATGCAGAATTATGGTATCGCCTGCAGCTATGGATTTAAAGCGCAAGGGCGTACAATGTGCGCTGCCATAAATACAGCGACTGTAGGGACCGCCTCCGGCGGTCCGCCGGTCCTTCTGAAAGTACGGTTTTATATTTCTGCACCACGGACGTCCACACTACATTCGCAGATATGGACAGAGGGCGGGACGATGTGGGCATCGCCCCCTACATACAATTAACGGTAATTTTCAGGAGCGGACCGCCAGAGGCGGTCCCTACACATATTTTTCTATCTTCTTGCTCGTACTGCTGTTTTTCCATAGTGATCATGCAAAAAGGCGGCTGCCTTTTGCAAGCAGCCGCCTTGTTCGTTATTTTTTCTTCTTTTCTGTCTTTTCTGTTGTGTCTGCTGGTTCTGTCTTCTCAGCCTTTTCCTGCTTCTCTGTCTTTCCTGCCTTCGGTTTCTTTTCCTCGAACAGTTCCTCGAACATGGTATTGCTGTCATACTCAACTACCTTCGCCTTATCGCCGTGGCAGTCTATCTCCATCTCCTCGCGTGTGAGCAGATAGATGATGCCGGCAAACAACAGCGCAAAGCCTATGGCATTTGCCACGATACTGAAGTATATCCTTATTCCCATGATCGCACCGAGCATACCTCCGAGCATTACGCCTACGCATACTATTATCAGTGCCTCGAACTTGCTCCTGTCAGGATCAAGCTGGAGGAAGGAGAAGCATACCGCTGCCGATACTATCGAATGCACTATCGCAAGTCCGAGGGAGTAGGGCTGGTAGAATTCCAGATCCATCGTGTTGAGCTCGAAATACATCATCGCACATTCAAGCACTATGTATATCGAATAGCCGATCTTCATGAAATTCCTCATTCTGACCGTGGTGGCAAGCATATAGTCCGAGTAGATAAGAGCGCCGAAGCCTGCTATCTCTACGGTATAGGCTATGACCTCCAGTGTCTTGGAAAAAACCGACGTCCTTTCGTATGTAAGATAGTATATATAACAGATAAAGCCGAACAGAACGAACAGAAGGTTTCCGGCAAGGCCGGATCTGAGTGCGGATCTCAATCTTGCGTTCATGTCTTTCTCCTGTTATCCGAGAGCCTTCAGAGCTCTCTGGCCGATGTCCCTGCGGTAATGTGCGCCCTCGAAGCTGATCTTGTCAACTCCGCTGTAGGCTGTGGCGAGTGCCTCCCTGAGGTCTGCGCCCTTTGCCGTCACGCCTATTACTCTGCCGCCGTTGGTAAGGAACTTTCCATCATCTGAAAGCTTCGTTCCTGCATGGTATACGAAGCAGCCCTCGACCTGTCCCTTGTCGTCAAAGCCGTTCATCTCTATGCCCTTGGGATAGCTCTCCGGATAGCCGCCGCTTGCCATTACTACGCAGGCGCAGCTGCCGTCGTGCCACCTGATATCCACCTTGTCCAGCTCGTGGTTGTAGATAGCCTCGAATATATCATAGAGGTCTGCATCGAGCATGGGGAGGACTACCTGTGTCTCGGGATCGCCGAAGCGGCAGTTGTACTCGATGACCTTCGGTCCCCTGGGTGTGAGCATGAGACCGAAATAGAGGCAGCCCTCAAAGGTGCGTCCCTCTGCATTCATTGCATTCATGGTCGGGAGGAAGATCTTCTCCATACACTCTGCTGCTATATCAGCGGTATAGTAAGGGTTGGGTGAGACCGTTCCCATGCCGCCGGTATTAAGGCCCTGATCACCGTCAAGAGCCCTCTTGTGATCCATAGAGGATATCATGGGTACCATTGTCTTTCCGTCTGTGAAGGAGAGAACTGATACCTCCGGGCCTGTGAGGAATTCCTCGATAACGATGCGTGCGCTGCTCTTGCCGAACTTCAGCTCATCGATCATATCATGCACAGCCTTTACAGCCTCTTCCTCGTTCTGGGCAATGATAACGCCCTTGCCGAGTGCAAGACCGTCAGCCTTGATTACTGCCGGATAGCTGTTCTGCTGCTTGAGATACTCTATAGCCTTGTCGGATTCAGTGAACACCTCATAGAAGGCTGTGGGGATGCCGTACTTCTTCATCAGCTCCTTGGAGAACACCTTGGAGCCCTCGATGATAGCTGCATTCGCCTTCGGGCCGAAGGTCATGAAGCCCTCTGCCTGAAGTGCATCGACCATGCCGAGCACCAGCGGATCGTCGGGAGCTACTACTACCATATCAGGTCTGAGCTCCTTGGCGAGCTTTACTATACCGTCTATATCCGTTGCGCTTACATTGAAGCACTCCGCATACTTAGATATACCGCCGTTGCCGGGAGCGCAGTAGAGCTTGTCTACCTTGCTGCTCTCTGCGAGCTTCATTATAATGGCGTGTTCTCTTCCGCCGCCTCCTACTACTAATACGCTTCTCATTGTGGAATATCCTCCTTGTATTGATGAGCCGCCCTGCCTGTGACGGGAGCTCGTTATGAACTTTTTAGTACGGGCTGTCCATAGACTCAGCCTTTGCAACAGCCTCCTCCAGCGTCATGCCGTGGAAATCACCGGCAGAGAAAAGTCTGCCGGACTTGCCGTCGTTCACAAAGGCTCCGGCTATTACTCCGGGGATCGCGCTTTCAGGTGCGTTGGGAGCCTTGGGGCCGCCGAGGTCTGTCCTGCACCAGCCGGGATCTGTAAGGCTGATGATGACATCGCTGCCCTGGAGCTTTGAGCCGAGATCGATGGTCACCTTGTCAAGAGCTGCCTTGCTGGCGGAGTAGCCTGCCTGCTCGGGCTCGAGACGGATGCCGCTCGTTGTGTTTACTATCCTGCCGAAGCCGCGCTCCTGCATGGCCGGGAGGAAGTGGTATACTATCACCATAGGTGCTATAGTATTCACCTTGAAGCTGGTCTCGTAGTCGCTTACGGGAGTCTTCAGATACTCCGTGCGGTAGGCTATCTGCACGCCCGCATTGTTAAGGACTATATCGACCGGTACGCCGAGGCTGTCTATCTCTGCCAGTGCCCTCTCCACTGACGCGATATCGGAAAGCTCTGCCTCTACTGCATAAGCCTTCACGCCCTTTGCCTCAAGCTCTGCGATGAGCGGGGAAGTATGCTCCCTGCTTCTGCTGAGGGCGATGATGTTCACGCCCTGATCAGCCATAGCGAGAGCGGCAAGTCTGCCGATGCCCCTGCTTGCGCCCGTTACGAGCGCCCATCTGTTTCTTAATTCTTTCATGTTTTTTCACTGCCTTTCATTTTTATTCCAGCAGGTCATACACCTGTTCCGGGGTGCCGGCAGTTCTTATGTCCGGAAAAGGAAGATCCCCTCTTCTCCTCTTTGTCTCTCTTTACCGGCAGCCGGTATAGGTCACGGACCTGCACCGGATCATGTTTTCTTTCTGTTATTTTATAACTACGCTGTCGATAAGCTTGTCGGATCCCTCTTTTATCTTTTTGTATCTGTCGGGATCGGAGTTGTCTATATTCGTGAATATGCCGAAGGTTGCTCCCGGAAGATCGACAAAGGTATACTCGGATATGCTCTTTCCTGTTTCAAGGCGGAACCACTTTGCGGGATGATCATGGAAGGTGATATCCTTCTCCTCCTTGATGAGATCTGAGCCATCATAGGCTGCTCTCAGGTCATCCGCCTCTCCGGCGGCATCCTTTCTTCCCTCAGAGCTGTCAGAGAAGAAGGAGGTGAAGCTCATTGCCTGTGAATCGAGTGCGCCCTCTGTGGTGAAGTAGGAGACATCAGCGGTATGCTTTTCTTCGTCCTTGTCCTCGTAGTAGACATACCATGTATCCTGCTCGCCGACTGAGAAGACATCACAGTCGAACATCTTAGGCTCCGTACTCTCGGTATACGTCAGTGTATCGGTGATCTGACCGATGAGCGCATCGCACCATTCCTCCGACTCGCTGTCTATACCGGTAGTGCCGATGACAAGCTGTGAGCCGTCCTTTGTGGATACCTGGTAGAAGTGGAGGATAGAATCGTTCTGCGGATAGTGGCCGTAGATATGAAATCCTTCAAGGCCGCCGATGGTTATATCCTCCTGTTCCATGGTATCAAGGATGCCGCTGTAATACTCTGTCTCCCCCGCTTTATACGATGAGGCGGAAAGATGGGTCGGGTTGCTGCCCTGTATGCTTACGCGGGTGTGGAGGTCGGAGGATGAATCCTTCGGAGCAAAGGTGACATAGAAGCTGCCGTCGCCGTTGATGAGCGCCATTTCTGAGGCATCTATCACACGTATGTCCTCGCCGGCTATCCTGAAGCTGAATGCGCCTGTCTCGAAATCCGTACCCTCTGCGGAGCAGTAGGTCGGGTCGGGCAGTGTCGGCGGTTCTGTTGCAGGCTCTGTCGGTTTTTCCGTCGCTTCTTCTGTCGGCACGGCAGCTTCAGTCAGTGCTTCTGTTGTTTCTTCTGCTGCCGGTGAGGAGGATCCCTCCTGTGGTGCTCCGCCGGATGCACAGGACACAAGTCCTGCGGCCATGCAGAGCGCTGCCGCAAATGCGGCGGTCTTTCCTGAAATCATACTTCACCTCGTTGGTATATCAAGATACTTATGTATCGTGTATGCTTATTCATTTGTCTTGCTGCGGCCGGCGGCGTAGAACTCTGCGCCTGCTGCACAGCACATCAGCATCATGGCAATGAAACAGAGCCAGCCGGCTGCAGAGCCTGCCGAGTTTATGATACCGGCAAGTGCTGTAGACTTTTCGCCGGCTTTTGAAGCCTCTAGTATGGCCTTGCCCCAGAAATAATGATCTCCGACTGAACGTACTATGCTCAGCAGAGCTATAAGCACGACTGTTACGGCACTTCTCGTTCTGCTGAGAGTACCTGCAAAGCCGTTGAAAAGGAAGAGCAGGGTGAGCGGAAGTATTCCGACGCCCTTCATCATAAGAAGAGTGCGTGAGAGCTTCGGTATCTCTGCGTCGATTATCTCTTTGCCTGCGCTGAACATTCCGGCATATATATCCGGTCTTATGACTGCGAATATCTGCAGGGCTATCACGGCACCTGTAAGCAGTGCTGCTATGAACGCAAGCACTCGCATGGATACGGGTTTCTTCATAATGATCTCCTCCTTGTTATTTACTGATCAAATTTAAGCGATTCAAAGAACTGTGTTATGAACTCTGTCATCTCGTCTTCGGTCTGCAGAGAGCTGGAAAAGCGGAATTCCCATACCCCTTCGTCACGGCTCAGATAGTAATACCTGTTATGCTCGTCATAGGTATGACTTGCATTCTCAGGCTCGATACATGACAGCAGGACCATATCATGGCCGCCGATGCTCTCGTCTGTGATCTTTATCTCAAGATCGGAAAGCTCAGTATCCGGATACTCCTCTGCCAGGCTCTGCCGCCCCTCTGCCTCACGCTCCGCAGCCTTCCGGGGATCATCCGTCAGACTGTTCACACGGATGCTCATGTAACGCGAATAGGAACCGAAGCTCACTCTGTATTCAGTTTCGGCGCCCTTGATGCGCCCCATGCGGCTGTCCATGATGAAGGAGGCATCACGGAAGGTCTCGTCGGTAGTCCTTGCTTCATCGCGGGCCTGATGCTGTCTGGCTATTTCCTCTTCTGTAAGATGCTTGAGAGTAAGGCCGGAAAGCAATTCATCGGTCTCCTTCAGGTCTTCCTCGGAGCCGCCGTTGATCGTGCTTGTGACCACATAGATCATGCCGTTGAGGTCAAAATACCATGCCCTTATGCTCCAGTTGATATCTCCGGTCGCAATACGGTACGACAGCAGCTGTGCCTCATTTCCCATGAAATCAACGGTGCTGAGTTCGATTTCCTTTGTGGTTCTCAGCTCCCCTTTATCATCATAGGCTGACTGCGCCATCTCAGCGGCGGTCTCAGTTCCGCCGTTATTGAGGACATTTACCGAGAGGTTAGGGAAGAGATACTTCCCGGGATCGTCGGTCTCGGCATAGCAGAACTTCACTCCCACAACATGGCCTGTAGTCAGATCGGTCTCTCTGTCACTTGATATGCCCCACTTCGGATCGTAGTGCAGGGTGAAATAGGGCGTGTCATAGTCCTGCGGTCCGGTGGGGAGGAATTTATCGGAGATATACTCCGCAGAGCACATGATCTTTTTCAGCTCCGCCCTTGCCTTTTTCGCATCCGACTTTTTATAGTGAGCAAAGACAGTCAACGCCATGGACTGATATGTCATTTCGTAACTGCTTATACACTGTCCCTCAGACTTTTCATAATCGGTACTCATATAGTGACAGGCGGCGCACTCATAGGGCGCCTCTTCTATCACTTCTGTCTCAATGTCTGTTATGCCCTCTTTATTCCTGAGCCTTCCGGCATAATCCTCGACAGATGCCTTTGCCCGGAGCTGCTGTACAGAGCTGCCTTCTATCTCGAGGGATATGATGCCTTTACCTTCAAATTCAAAATTGTCTGCGATATCGTCATCGTCGTAGTCCATCGAGTCCGTCAGCCTGAGCCCGCTGTCTGCCGTAAAGCGGTAGAAAGCAGTCTCGTAGACCGCTCTGCCGTCAGATGATACCGATACACTTCCGGATACGGAGGATGTATCTGCTGTTTCTGATGCACAGCCGCAGAGGGGCAGCAGCATTGCCCCTGCGACTGCGACCGATGTTATTCTTTTACCCCATGATCCCATTTTTTCAATAATACCCCTTTGTTTTATCAGTGATGGAAAAGTCTGATGCCTGTGAAGGCCATTGCTATATTGTACTTGTTGCAGGTCTCGATAACGTTGTCGTCACGGATAGAACCGCCGGGCTCTGCGATGTACTCAACGCCGGACTTCTTTGCTCTCTCGATGTTGTCGCCGAAGGGGAAGAATGCGTCAGAGCCGAGGCATACGCCTGTGTTCTTTGCCAGCCATGCCTTCTTCTCTTCCCTTGTGAATACAGCGGGCTTTACCTTGAATATCCTCTGCCACTCGCCCTCACGGAGAACGTCCTCATACTCGTCGCCGATATATACATCGATAGCGTTGTCACGGTCTGCTCTGCGGATATCGTCAACGAACTGGAGTCCCATTACCTGGGGTGACTGTCTCAGCCACCAGTTGTCAGCCTTCTGGCCGGCAAGACGTGTGCAGTGGATACGTGACTGCTGGCCTGCACCGATACCGATAGCCTGTCCGTCCTTTACGTAGCATACGGAGTTGGACTGTGTGTACTTCAGTGTGATGAGAGAGATGAGGAGATCGTCCTTCTTGTCGTCGGGGATATCCTTGTTCTCTGTAACTATATTTGCAAGGAGCTCACGGTTGATATCGAGCTCGTTGCGTCCCTGCTCGAAGGAAACGCCGAACACCTGCTTTGTCTCGATAGGTGCGGGCTTGTAGTTCTCGTCTATCTTCAGTATGCAGTATGTGCCCTTTCTCTTGGACTTCAGGATCTCCAGGGCCTCGGGATCGTAGTCGGGAGCGATAACGCCGTCGGATACCTCGCGCTGGATCATCTTTGCGGTACATACATCCACCTTGTCGGAAAGAGCGATGAAATCACCGTAGGAGGACATTCTGTCTGCGCCTCTTGCTCTTGCGTAAGCGCTTGCAAGGGGTGAGAGCTCGCCGAGATCGTCTACCCAGTAGATCTTCTTGAGATCATCGGAGAGAGGACGTCCGATAGCTGCGCCGGCAGGAGATACGTGCTTGAAGGAAGTTGCTGCACACATACCTGTAGCTGCCTTGAGCTCCTTTACGAGCTGCCAGCCGTTGAAAGCGTCAAGAAGGTTGATATAGCCGGGCTTTCCGCAGAGCACCTCGATGGGGAGCTCGCTGCCGTCAGCCATATATACTCTTGAAGGCTTCTGATTCGGATTGCATCCGTACTTTAACTGCATTTCATTTGACATGATAATGTCCTCCTTAAATATAATTCATAATGCCTGATTATCAGCGGTCGTTCTGACCGTCATCTGCCGATTTCCCTCTGCGTATCCTCTCCAGTTCACGGCGGATGTTGTCCGCCCAGTCCGCATCGTCGTTGGTGATGCGGTAGACACGGAAGCCGTAGGCTACGCCGTTTTCGTATACCGACTTCTCATCGTCAACGTGGAGGTCTATGCGGTATACCGAGGGGTACTTCGACGGGAAATTAGGTCTGCCCCTTGCGACTTCCTTTTCGTGCCGCGGGGCATTGACTATGCTGTCTATCCTTATGCCGTAGTGTCTGAATATGCCGTTGATATAGCGCTCTGTCCTGTTGGAGGTGGTGTATATCCACAGCTCTGTATCTGATTCGTTTATCTCCTTCAGAAGCTCAACTGCGCCCTTTCTGAGCCTGTCCCTGTACAGCTTGTTGTACGGGAATTTAAGCTCCGGCTCGGTCGGCACCTCCGCAGGATTCACGAACAGTGTCTCGTCAAGGTCAAATGATATCTTCATACCTGTATCCTCAAAAATATGGCCTTCACAAGGAAGAAAAGGCCGATCTCCACTCCTGCGTGTACAAGGATAACAAATGCCATTGCTGCCTTCCTCCTTGCCTCACGTATCTCGGTGCTGCGCATCATCCACATCGGAAGCGGTCTTGTCTCGGCTGCCTTTGATGGAGATATCGCATACAAAGCTATACCCACAAACAGCAGGACCGGTGCTATCTCCTCCGGGCCCGGGCGGGACATTTTATTGAAGGCATATCAATTCTCCTTCGCCCCGTCTGTCAGGGAGCTTTTGTCAGTCAGATAAATGATCCACCAGCATACCTGTTGCTGTCATCGCTGCAAAGTTTATCATCAGCAGTAAGATCGTCCTTGCGGTCCTTCCGGCCTTGTACCTGAGCGGATTCACCAATCCGGGCGGTATGGGTCTTGTCTGCATGAATGCGAAAGGTGAGAATAAAAACAGTACCGTGGCAGCTATGACCGCAAATGAGCCGTGTTCGCCGCCGAGCCTTATTTCCCGCATCTTGCCGAATCCGTAGACCGCACAGAATATCAGAAGGAATACAAGATAGGTGCGCCGCCAGCTTTTCAATCTGCGGCGGTACTCCGAGCGGCCGTATACCGGCTCTTCTTCGGGATTCTCCGGGCTTTCCGTTCCGGTATGCTGCAACGGTCCGGGGACCTCATCAGCGTGGACCGGTTCAAGCACCGGCTCCGGCGGTAATTCCGGCTCCGGCACCCAGGGAGTGCCCTCGGGGACCTTGTATATATTCATGCAGTAGCTGCACTGCGCTTTGATGTCCGTGCTGCCGTAGGATATATCCGCTCCGCAGGACGGGCATTTCATGGATGTACTCATACCTTACTTTTCTATAAGCGTAACGGAAATGATCGCCGCTGCGATAAGTCCTACAGCCGATGTGGCTAAGCAGAGTCCGTAATACTTCAGAGCTGTTGCAAACTTCTTCGGCGGAGGTGCGGGAGAACCGGGCAGCCTGCTGCCGTCGGGCTCGGATGCGGCCAAGACTACCGGAGCTGCAAAGAATATGCCGAATGCTGCAAGTATCATCAGCACGCCCCAGCCGTCAAGATCGAACTCCAGCAGCATACCGCCGAGGAACCACAGAACACCTGACAGTATAACAGGGATGCGGCCCTTTTTCTTCCATTTTTCCATAGCTGCCCTGTAATCCGCCGACGCATTCTCGTGGCGCTTTACCTCTGCCTCACGCTCGGCAATCTCGGCAACACGGCGGTCAAGCTCGGCATCGGCCTCAAGAGCCTCGAGTGCATTGCCGAGTGTAGCTACAGAACCGCAGTATTCACATTTTGAAGTACGCGATCCTTTGCGGAAGGTGATGTCAGCTCCGCAGCCGGGACATTTTACGGTATCAAGATTCATAGCGTCTTACTTGTTCTTGTTTACGATGCGTGTCTCGTACCTGCCTGTTTCAAGGTCTACAAAGCGAACGAAGAGAGATACCTTGTTGGCCTCACTGAGATTGTTCCATACCATGTCGGTGAACTCGTCGATATTTCCGGAGATGCCTACCAGCTCGGGCTCGCCCTCAAAGCTGGGAAGGGGGTTGCCGTCGCCCATATATGTATGGATGAAGTGTCCCTCGCCGTTTACGGGGTTGGTGTAGGAGTAGGTGAAGCGCTGGCAGGAATCAGGGTTGCCGTTTGCGCTCTTGAGGATGGACATTGCGTAGTTGAAGCCCTCCTCACCGAAACGGAGGATACCGGAAATACGGGGTGTGTAGTTGGGAGCATCGTCCTCGAACTCTCTTGTGCGGAGAGCCTGCTCGAAGGTGTACTGCTTGTCCATGAGCTCATAGATAGTATCTGTCTGGTCACCGTTTGTTACGATGAGCTTGTTGCCGAGTACTCTTACGGGAGAGTAGATGATAAGGTGGGGATCTGTGAGCTTGGAGGGATCGAATGCCTGTGTGCGGATGCCCTCGCCGTCCTCTACGAATACACGGTTGCGGCTGTTCTCGCTTCTTCCCATGATGAAGTAAGCCGTAACTGCGTACTTGCCGTCTGCGGACTTACCTATTACGATGCCTCTTCCGGGGTAGTCATTTGTATTGAGCTGTGTTGCAAGATCGAGCTTTTTCATAACGATTCTCCTTTTACTTTATAAAGAATGTGTATATGCAGTCAGCGGCGACTATGAGCGCCACAATGAGTGCGGTGATGTTTATGGCCTTCGCTGACGGCTTTGAAAGGAGCCAGTCAAAGAAGGGCTGTACGATGTACATGAAGAAGAGTCCTCCGAGTCCGAACCTCAGGGAGGTCGAGAGGGCTATCCTTGCCTGGAAGTTGTATTTGTACCGTGCGTAGGTCTGCCACGGCCAGCCGCCCGTCGCGGCTTCCAGTATATAGCTGGCGATGAGCTCTATGAGCGTCGCCGCCGCCATGCAGCCAAGGAATATGAGCACCGGCTTTACAAATATCTCAAAGGGAAGGGTGTACTTCTTCTTTTTGAACCTGCCGAAGAGAAGCAGGAAGGTGAGTGCTCCCACGCCGTATACCGGGCAGTAGGGGCCGAAGAGGACTCCTCTGTTGGAGAAGCCCCATTTATAGATGAAGGTCTCCAGCACTACCTCATAGCACCAGCCGAGCACGGCGTACATCATGAAGCAGAGGAAGAGCTTCTGTATGGTCTGCTTCTGTTTCAGACTTTCGATAAGGGTACCCATATCATTCCCTCACATAGGCCTTTCCGTCAACGATGTCTATCTTGTCCTGACAGAACAGCGAGACAGCCTTCGGAAGGAGCTTCCACTCCACGTTCTCCATTATGCGTCTCTGGAGTATCTCGGGGGTGTCATCCATTTCCACATTGACTGTGCCCTGGAGTATGATAGCTCCGGCATCTGCCTTCTCGTTGACGAAATGTATGGTGGCTCCGCTCACCTTTACTCCGTATTCAAGGGCAGCTTCGTGCACCTTCAGGCCGTAGAAGCCTTCGCCGCAGAAGGAGGGGATGAGAGCCGGATGCACGTTGATTATCTTATAGGCGTAGGCCTTCGTCACGCACTCGTCAAGAATGATCATGAAGCCTGCCAGTACCACAAGGTCTGCCTTCTCTTCGTTAAGAGCCTCAAGTATGGCCTTGCTGTAGGAAAGGCTGTCGGGATACTCCTTACGGGGGATCACCCTCGAGGGGATGCCGGCCTTTGCCGCTCTTTCAAGGGCGAATACTCCCGGCTTTGAAGCGATGACGCAGGTTATCCTGCCGCCCTGTATGATGCCGGAATCCTGTGCGTCGATGAGCGCCTGGAGGTTAGTTCCTCCGCCGGAAACCAGCACTACTATATTCTTCATTTCTTTATTCCTCCTGTCAGGTATTTATCAGCCGCCGAATATCGCTCTTACCACAAGGAAGAGAATGAATGCGGCGATACCGCCGAAGATGATATAACTGCGGTAGGGACTTGTGAGCTCGTCCTCACGGTCAGCAAAGTAGAAAAACATGGGATCGAGCGGATCATAGCACACCATCTCAGAGCTTCCTTCCTCATAGAGGCGCTCTGTATCGCCGGCGGAGCATACCGAGGTGACTGTTCTGCCGGACTCGGTCTCGAACCTGACGATGGGATAGACCAGCTTGCTCTTGTCAGAGGTGTGATAGCCTGTCACCTCTCCTATTGCAGTCTGAGTGCCGGAGATGCGTTTCTTTACCGTGAACATATGATACAGCATCAGGGCTGCCATGAGAGCATATATTATCAGCACGCCTATGGAAAGACATCCCTTCGTAAATGTGAATGCAACTATCACCCACGACAGGATGACCCAGACATAATCTATCTTTTCTACCTTCATTTCTTCCTCCGGTTATTCGGGGAACTGGACGTGCCCCGGTATTATCTCTGTGTCGTCATAGGACAGGGGGATGCCCTCGTCTATGACTACCTGACCGTAGATGTCGGTTATGCGGAACGTAAAAGGGCCTGCGCCCATTTCGTTCGATTCAAAGTAATTGTAGCGGCGCCTTCCTATCTCCTTGAAATTGCCGTTCTCATCGAGGTATTCCAGACGGGTTATGGGGTAGCGGTGATTTCTCACCTGCACTCCGCACCAGAACTCCGTGGTGCCCTCCTTGTACTTATAGCAGACAGGTGCGTCTGCTGCGGTATCAAGAGGGACTATCTTCCAGCTGACCGGGACTCTGCCCTTTTCTACGGGGGCTATGAGGGGGAAGGCATCGGTGTAAAGGTCAAGGTCGCCCTTCTTGCCCTCAGGCAGAAGGTCTGTGACCAGCATATTTATAGTGCCAAGCTCGCCTGTGACTTCAAGGTAGGCGCCGGCAAGCTGACCTTCGTTGTAGTCCGCAAGGTTCATGGCCACTATCCAGTAATCTGTCGATACCGGATCGAGCATGGCGCATCCGCCCACATAGCCGCCTCCGTAGAAGGTGCCGTCACCGGTATGCACTGTGCCCTTGGGCTCGAGTATACAGCTTTCGTCGATAAGTACGCCCTCGCTGTTAAGGACAGGCTCGGGACGCTTGCCGAGGACGAAATCCGCCACGGCTTTCAGCTCCTCCTCCGGTATGCCGGCTTTGCGTCCGGCTACAACGTCAAAAGAGTCAACGACGCCATCGCCGTTTATATCCTTCGGGTCGGAGACTGCGGATGATGACTGCACTCCGGAGAGCGATGATGTGAGTATCAGGGATGCTGTCAGCAATGGGATGATCCTTTTCACTACTATCACAACCTTATATGTGGAAATGCCACCAGATAAGTCCATAGCCGATGAGCAGCAGGGGGACTGCCGCTATTACCTTGTATATTATCTCACGCATACGGAAGCCCCTGTTGTCGCCGATGTAGCATATCTGCGGATCTGCGGGATCGTACTTCACTGCAACGGGAGTGCCGTTCTCGTAGGCGGCACGCTCGTCCCGGTACTCTGCCGAGGCTTTCAGGACGTAGGGCATTGCCACCGTGAATATCCTGCCGTCAGACGCCATGAACTCCACCGCTGCGCTGTATTCCTTCGATATCAGCGGGATGAAGTTTACAGTATGCACGGTGAGGCGGGACTTCATAGCTATAATGCTGCCCTCTGCCTCCTCATAGCGCTCCTCGGCGGATATGCGTGATGTGCCCTGCCGTATGCCGGCGGCTATGACCGCCAGCCCCAGCAGGAGCACTATTATGCCGGATATAAGGAGAAGATACATATCAGCAGATGATAACGCCTTCCTCTGACTCAACGAGCTCGCCGAGAACATAAGCGTCCTCGCCGGCTGCCTTCAGAACCTCTACAGCCTTGTCAGCATCGTTCTTGTCTACGGATACGATCATGCCGACGCCCATATTGAAGGTGTTGAACATATCACGCTCCGGGATGTTGCCGGCTCTTGCAATGAGCTTGAAGATCGGGAGAACGTCTACTGCGTCGCGCTCGATCTTTGCTGCAAGATTCTTCGGGAGGGCTCTCGGGATATTCTCGTAGAAGCCGCCGCCTGTGATATGTGAGACGCTCTTTACGTTCACTGCATCTATAAGGCTGAGAAGAGCCTTTACGTAGATGCGTGTGGGAGTCAGCAGGCACTCGCCGAGGGACATACCCAGATCGTCAAAGTGCATATTCAGGTTCTGCTGATTGATATCAAATACGCTTCTTACAAGTGAGAAGCCGTTGGAGTGTACTCCGCTTGACTTGATAGCGATGAGAACGTCGCCTGCCTTCTGTGTATCGGGCTGGAGGATCTTGTCCTTGTCAACCACGCCTACAGAGAAGCCTGCCAGGTCGTACTCGTCAAGAGGCATAAGACCGGGATGCTCCGCAGTCTCTCCGCCGATAAGGGCACAGCCTGCCTGTACACAGCCCTCGGCAACGCCGGCAACGATCTTCTCGATCTTCTCCGGGTAGTTCTTGCCGCAGGCGATATAGTCGAGGAAGAACAGGGGCTTTGCGCCGCAGCAGATGATATCGTTGACACACATGGCAACGCAGTCGATACCTACTGTATCATGCTTGTCCATAACGAATGCTATCTTGATCTTTGTGCCTACACCGTCTGTACCGGAAACGAGGACGGGCTTTGATATGCCTGTTGTGTCGAGCTCAAAGAGGCCGCCGAATCCGCCGATGCCTGAGAGGGCGCCGGAAGTCATGGTGCGGGCGATGTGTGACTTCATCAGCTCTACAGCCTTGTAGCCTGCTGTTACGTCAACGCCTGCCTTCTTGTAGCTCTCGGAAAAACTGTTGTTGTTCATTGATCTAATACCTCCATATCTAAGTCGGAAAAAACAGAGACCCGGGGATGTGACCGGAATTCCGGCAGTATTATCGGTGATTCCGGATCACGGACCGCGGATCCCTGATGCTTATTCTTTACCGCTCCAGCAATAGGTGCAGAGCTTGCATTCGTCGATGCCTACAGCCTTTACCTTTCCGGGGAGAGACTGGAACTCGAGCGAGGTGAGCTTGAGTCTGCGGCATATCTCGTCACGGAGACGCTTGCCTCTCTCTGTTGAGGAATCGCTGTACTCGGCAAGGTACTTCACGCCCTCCTCGCCCTCGAATTCATGTATGATCTGACGGGCGATGAGCTCGAGCTCGGAATGGCTGCGTGAGAAGTTGAGGTACTTGCAGCCGTACATGATAGGAGGACAGGCAGAACGCATATGCACTTCCTTGGCGCCGTTCTCATAGAGGAACTCTACGGTCTCGCGCATCTGTGTGCCTCTTACGATACTGTCATCCACGAAGAGCAGTCTCTTGCCCTCGATGAGCTCGTGCACCGGTATCAGCTTCATCTTTGCAACTACGTTGCGCATACTCTGGTTGGTAGGCATGAAGCTTCTCGGCCATGTGGGGGTGTACTTTATGAAGGGGCGGGCAAAGGGTATGCCGCTCCTGTTGGCATAGCCGATGGCGTGGGGAGTTCCGGAATCCGGTACTCCGCATACATAGTCAACATCCGGCAGGCAGCCGTTGTTGATATCGTTCTCAGCCATGATCTCGCCGTTTCGGGTACGCATTACTTCTACGTTGACGCCCTCGTATACCGCTGTGGGGTAGCCGTAGTATGTCCACATGAAGGTACATATCTTCAGCTTGGAGGGATCACCGGGATCGAGCACCTCGCAGCTGTCCTCGGTGAGCTTTACTATCTCGCCGGCCCCCAGCTCCTTGTAGGTCTCGTAGCCCAGCTTCTGGAAGGCAAAGGACTCTGTGGAGAGACAGTAGCCGTCCCAGCGCTTGCCGATGACTATAGGAAGTCTGCCGTACTCGTCACGGGCAGCGATTATGCCGTCCTTGGTGAGTATGATAAGTGACATGGTGCCGTCGATCTTGCTCTGGGCGTAGCGGATGCCCTCGACGAAGCCTGACTTCTGCGCAATAAGTGCGCCGATGAGGTCGCCGGAGTTGATGTTTCCGCTGCTCATGGATTCAAAGTTGGCACAGCCGTTCTCGAGGAGCTCCTCCACCAGCGCATCTGCGTTGCGGATGATGCCTACTGAACATACTGCGTAAAGGCCGAGCTTTGAACGCACCATGATGGGCTGGGGATCTGTATCGCTGATGCAGCCGATGCAGAGCCTGCCGCGCATATTAACCACGTCGTTCTCGAACTTGGTCCTGAAGGGAGAGTTCTCGATGCTGTGGATATTTCTCTGGAAGCCGAGATCCGGAGAATATGATGTCATTCCGCCTCTGCGGGTACCAAGATGTGAGTGGTAATCGGTTCCGTAAAATACGTCTATAATACAGTCGTTTTTGGATGCAGCTCCGAAAAATCCGCCCATATGCTTATTCTCCCATCAGACGCTTCATGATTTCCTGATATGCTTCTTCTACGCCGCCCATATCTCTGCGGAAACGATCCTTGTCCAGCTTCTCGTGAGTTGTGCTGTCCCAGAAGCGGCAGGTATCAGGTGAGATCTCGTCAGCGAGGATGATCTGTCCGTCAGAGGTCTTGCCGAACTCGATCTTGAAGTCGATGAGGTCGATGTTGAGACCCTTGAAGAACTTTACCATGAACTCGTTTACCTTGAAGGCATACTTTGCGATGGTATCGAGCTCTTCCTTTGTTGCGATGCCGAGAGCAAGTGCATAGTAGTCATTGATGAAGGGATCGCCCAGATCATCGTTCTTGTAGCTGTACTCAAGGATGGGGCAGAGAAGCTGCTTGCCTTCCTCAACGCCCATTCTCTTTGAGAAGCTGCCTGCGGCAACGTTTCTGATGATAACCTCAAGGGGAACGATGGAAACCTTCTTTACAATAGTCTCACGGTCGCTGATCTCCTCTACGAGATGAGTGGGAACGCCCTCCTTCTCCAGCATCTTGAACATGAAGTTTGTCATACGGTTGTTGATGACGCCCTTGCCGGAGATAGTGCCCTTCTTTTCGCCGTTGAATGCTGTTGCATCGTCCTTGTAGTCAACGATGACAAGATCGGGATCGTTTGTTGCAAATACCTTCTTGGCCTTGCCCTCATAGAGCTGTTCCTTCTTTTCAATGTTTTCCATTTTGAAATTCCTCCTTGAGAATTATATGAATGTGTATGTGCAATCCCGCTGTTGTACGGGAATTGTAGGCTTATTTGTCAGTCGGAGATATTATCGTCGTCTCCGAGGCCGACGTATTCGGGTGTCACCACTACTCTGCCGCTTGCGTCAAGAAGCGGTGTGAGGCCGGAATAGCCGTCGCCAACGGTGTTGATGTAGTTGACACCGGTAACGGTATCAACGATGATCTGAAGTGCGCCGAAGCCCAGTGTCTTCTCGAGTTTCTGCTCGTGTGTGATGATGAAGCGGCCGCGCTTCTTTTCCTTCTTTTCCTTATCGAACATGGCTGTCATTCCTTCCTGCAATAATCATATCTGCCGCCTGCTGCGGGGTCTGCGCTGTATACTCTGCTCCGCCGGATACCAGTTCTTCAAGGCTGCCGTAGCCCCAGAGGGCGCCGAGACAGTCTATGCCCGCCTTATGGGCTCCTGCGATATCGTTGAGCCTGTCACCGAGCATGAGCACGGTGCTGCGGTCGGTGATGCCGTTCTCAGAGAGTACCCAGTCTATGACCTCGTGCTTTTCAAGGCGGGTGCCGTCGATGCCGGCTCCTCCGATCATGCCGAAATACTCCATAAGGCCGAAGCGCTCCATTATGCGCACTGCGTAGGTATCCACCTTGCAGGTCGCTACATGAAGACTGACGCCGGCTTCTCTCAGGCGTCCGAGCATTTCGGGAATGCCGTCGTATACACGGTTCTCGAATAGACCGATGGTGCTGTATCTCTCACGGAATACCCTCACGGCCTCTGCTGACCTTTCCTCGTCCATGCCGCATATATTTCTGAATGACCATTGCAGCGGCGGTCCGAGAAAGCGGTCGGGGTCATCGGGCATATCAAAGCCCATGACACCGGATGCGTGGCGGAGGCAGTTTATCACTCCCTCACGGGAATCTGTAAGTGTGCCGTCAAGATCGAATAATACTGTACTGTAGGCTTTTATCATAAAGCAGCGATCTGCTCCTGTAATGCCTTGTCCTTGGCGATAACGCCCTCAGCCATTGCCTTCTTCTCTGCTGCCAGCTTCTCTGCGAGAGCTGCATCGGAGAGGGAGAGTATCTGTACTGCGAGGACTGCTGCGTTCTTTGCACCGTCTACGCCCACTGTTGCTACCGGTACTCCGGGGGGCATCATAACTGTTGCAAGGAGAGCATCCATGCCCTCAAGTGCCTTGGACTTCATGGGGATGCCGATAACAGGGAGCGTGGTATGTCCTGCCACTACTCCGGCAAGGTGAGCTGCCATACCGGCTGCGCATATTATAACGCCGAAGCCATTGTCTCTTGCGGAGGAAGCGAACTCTGCCGCCTCTGCAGGGGTGCGGTGTGCGCTCATGACACGGCATTCAAACTCTACGCCGTATTTCTTCAGCTCTGTGAGTGCTGACTTAACTACCGGGAAATCGCTGTCGCTTCCCATTATTACTGCAACTTTCATTGACATAATATATCTCCTGTCTGCCGGTATGCCGGCGGTTATTACATTATTCAGCGTCTATCTCAGTCTGCATCGCAGGCTCCTCCTGATAGAACACATCCTCCCGGGGTGCTGCCATTTCCTGCTGCTCCGGTACTTCCTCCGGAACGGAGGGAGTCATGAGCTCGCCTGTCTCAGGGTCGTATTCCGGCGGGGGCTCCGGCTTCGGGTAATCGGGGCTCTGCTTTGAGAAGCCGCCGGATACTGCTGTGAGGTCATTGATGTTGCTGCCTGTAAAGGTAACCTTTGCAGTGCATTCCTCCCTGAGCTTCTTGGTCTTGCCGTCGGTCTCGTCGGAGTAGGTTATCTCCGTATCAGCCTTCACGGATATGGCAAAGCCTGTTCCGCCGCCTTCAAGACGGGCGTTGGAGATGTATATCTCGTTTATTCCCCTGAGCTCCTTCTCGAGTATCTTGTGGTCATCGGGATAAAGCTGCTGGAAGGCTCTGGTGGCTGAGTTTATCTGACGGAGGAGGTCCTCCTTGCCTGTGTAGGCAAATTCAAGGAACACTCCCGTATCGCTCATCATCTTCTCGAGCATCTGAGTGCTGAGCTTCTGGAGTATTATCTGGCTCGTTACCTCCATGGTGTAGGCACAGCCGAGGGATTCTCCGGAGAGCTTCGCCCGCTCGCATAATGCTCCGTTCTTTGTGATGCCGTAGGTGAAGATGCCGCCCTTGTCCACAAGTATCAGCTTGCCGTCGGTGAACTTCGCACCTGTCCACGACTGACGGAACATAGGAGTGAAGCTGCCGTCATAGACAACGAACTGCCCGTCCGCAGCCGCCTCGGCGATGTAGAACGTGAAGTCGCTGGTCTGATGCGGGGTTATGCTGCTGTACACGAAGGGTACTGTAACATTGCCCTCGAAATCGATGCAGCCGAAAAGCACCCTTCCGCCTATCCTCTTGGAGGCGATACAGGTATTGTCTCCGGCAAAGCTCAGTTCGAGCCAGTCAGGTGCAACGATGACTCTGTCACGGCTGTCAAGCACTCCGCAGAGACCGCTGCTGTCCTCGAAGATATCATTGCCTTCGGAATCGGAGGCGAGTCTTCTGGCCACCTCGGGCTGATTGACTCCGCCGCTGACCTCATCCGGCACTGACGAATAGAAACGTGTTACCGCTGCCGCAAGTATTATGATAACTATGAACAGCAGGGACACGATAAGTTTTGTACGCTTGTTCATTTCCGCTTACAGACCGGCGCCCGCCTTCTTGCTGCGGTAGCTTTCCTCGGTCTCGCTTGCGATATATATCGGACGTCCCTTGGTCTCAAGGTAGGTCTTGGCCATGTACTGTCCGAGTATGCCGGTGCATACCATATCAAGGCCGCCGATGAGAGTAATAAGGCCTGCAAGGGCAAGTCCGCCCGAGGCACATATTATAGCGGCGATAAAGAGTATCAGCGATGCAAAGCAGCTTATCATGCCGAGTATTATCGCAATGATGAGCGGCGCTGTTGAGAAGGCGATGATGCCCTCGATGGAGTAGCGGAAAAGCCCCCAGAAGGACCAGGATGTGGTACCCTTTGCTCTCTCCACGTTCTCATAGGGCATATACTTCACCTTGAAGCCTACCCAGCTGAAAATACCCTTGGAGAAGCGGTTGTACTCGCTCATCTGAAGTATGGAATCCACCATCTGACGTGTCATGAAGCGGAAATCCTGTGCTCCGTCCACGATCTCGGTCTGTGAGATCTTGTTCATGATCTTGTAGAACTTCATGGCGAACCATGAACGCACCTTTGATTCACCCTTGCGGCTGGTGCGGCGTGTGGTGGCACAGTCATACTCGCCGTTCCTTACATAGCTGTACATCTCGGGCAGGAATGCAGGCGGATGCTGGAGATCGGCGTCCATTACAACGACGAAATCGCCCTTTGCGTTGCTGAGTCCGGCGTACATACCGGCCTCCTTGCCGAAATTTCTCGAGAAGGAGATGTAGCGCACACGTCTGTCCTTGTCTGCAAGCTCATGGAATATCTCAAGGGTCCTGTCCCTTGAGCCGTCATTTATGAAAAGGAACTCGAAATCAAGCTCCGGATATGTCTCAGCCATCTGTGAGGTGACCCTGGTGATCTCCTCATAGAACAGAGGAAGCACTTCCTCTTCATTGTAGCAGGGCACAACTATGGAAAGCAGTTTCATAATATCCTCCCTTTATATATAGTATCCGGAAAGCGCATTATCTTCTCCGGCAAATACACTATTATTATACTACAATTATCCGGATACTGCAATAGATATTTTGAAAAAATTTCGCGTCTTCCGGAAGTGTTTCACTTTTGTATCATCCGCCGGCTGCGGCGTGCATTATGTGCGTCAATAAGGTTATATCTTATTACAATCACCGTCTGAAAAATTGTATATATTCTTTTGAATTTGGATATTTTAAACAGGACATTTTCGATAAAAAATACAATAACGATTTGTTGTTTTCTACGAAAAAATTAAAATCGGTATAATTTCCACGGTTTATTATTAAAAAAGTGTTGATTTTTTTTGTCGCATCAGTTATAATATGATTAAGAATACTGCCCTCATATCAGACGTCTGTCCTTCGCCGGACATCACTCGTGATATGCGGGATATCGTCCGACCGCCCGTCCGGTCACAAGATTTCGGCAAGCCGCTGCCGTAAAGCGGCAGACGCAGATCACTCCGCAGGTACCACGCCGGGCCATATAAGTTTTATATGGCCTGTATTTAGCGCTGTATATACCCGCTGTGCTGCGTAAGGAGATCATTATGGATGTTACACTTGTTACTACTTCCTTCAATGACACGGTCCATGGTACCTTCAACGGAAAATTCACAGGCTGCAAGATCAACCTTCAGAAGTCCGAGAATGCTACCAAGTTCCGCAGAACACATCTTATGACCGACCTGGGCGAGATCACCTGCGAGAAGTGCAAGGCAAGGATCGCAAAGGAAATGATCAAGGCCGACCAGAAAGAAATGAAGGTGCTCCTCAAGGAGGAGAAGCTCCGTGCCAAGAGAGGCATTGAGGACGAGGGCATCGTTCCCCTCGGCAATACTACAGCCAAGATCACAGGCGGCAACCGCCGTAACGATGACAGACGCGACAGACGCGATTACGGCGGCGGTACCGAGTACAAGGGCAGCAGCGCAGGCAGCAGCAATAACTACGGCGGCGGTACTGAGTATACAGGCAGCAGCAACAACTACGGCGGCGGCACTGAGTATACAGGCAGCAGCAACAACTACGGCGGCGGCACTGAGTACACAGGCAGCAACAACTATGGCGGCGGCACTGAGTACACAGGCAGCAGCAACAACTACGGCGGCGGTACTGAGTACAAGGGCAGCAGCTACAACGACAACGCTCCCGCAGAGCGTCCGAGACCCGCTGCTCAGGAGAGAGAGGATAAGCCCATGGATGAGTTCAGCGCATTCCTCGCTGCTCAGCCCAAGCCCAGAAATCCCCAGCCTCAGGCTCAGCAGGTGCCTCAGAATGAGCCCGTTGCTCCCGCAGCTTCACCCGCAGGCAGCGATGATTACCTCGCTCAGTTCGCTATCCCGAAGCCCGATGCTCCCGCTCCGCAGCAGGCAGCTGTTCCCGAGGATGACTTCCTCGCTCAGTTCGCCATCCCCGCTCCCGCTCCGGCACAGCCCGAGCCCGCTGTACAGCAGCCTCAGGCTCAGCAGCCCGCTCCTGCCATAAATACCGGCGACGATATAATGAATATGTTCTCCATCGGTGCCAAGCCCACAACTGAGCTCGACATCTTCAATAATGCTCCTGCTCCTCAGAACGCTTACGGCAGCGGCTCCGATGCTATAGACACTGCAGCTGATGCTCTCACTCCCGCAGGCGCACCCTCAGATGCACAGCCCGGCAACTCCGGCAACTCCGAGTGGGATCGCCTTGCAAACCAGCTCTTCGGCTTCGGCGGCCAGGAGGCTCCTCAGGCAGCTCCCGCACAGCCTGCTCAGCCCGCAGCACCCGCTCCTCTGGGCATGGACGATCTGAGCTTCCCCGCTCCCGGACAGACAGCTGCTCCTATCCAGCCCGCTGCCGCTCCGGTACTTGATGACATTTCAGCTCCCATACTCGATGATATATCTGCTCCCGGCGAGATCGTTATCCCCGAGGCAGTTTCCGATGACCTTAACAGCGGTCTCTCTGATGAGGACTTCATGGAGGATGATGTTGATGACTCCGAGCTCCTCGATACTGATGACGATACAGCTGTTATAGAGGATATCGTTTCAGCAGCTGCCGCTCAGGTAAAGCCTCAGCCCATTGCTCCCGCTGCACCGCAGGCTCCCGCAGCTCCCCAGGCACCGGCTGCTCCCAAGGCTCCCGCTGCACCTCAGGCTGCTAAGCCCGTTGCTCCCGCTCCGGTAATGCCCGCAGGCGCAGTTCCTCCCGCAGGCGCTGCACAGCCCGTTGTTACAGTACCCCAGTTTGCAGGCTATGACGCTGCAAATCAGCCCATATATACATACATCCAGATGCAGCTCACAGGCTACGATCAGAACGGCCAGCCGATCTACGCTCCCATGCCCGGTCAGCAGATGCCTATCCCGCCTGCAGCTCCCGCATTCTCAGGTATGCAGTCCACTATCGGCGCCACATCACTCGGCACAGGCCAGAACGCAGCTCTTATCAATCAGATCCTCAACGAGCCTACTGATCCTTCAAACCTCACCATAGGCCAGAAGATCGCCGCTGCAAACGCCAACGTTGCCGATGTTCAGAACGTTTCCAAGATCGCTGTTCACCAGCACAACAAGGGCGCTTCACAGTCCTTCATCAACGCTATTTCCGGTGCAAAGGCTTATGCAAACCAGAGCCTTACCGATACTCAGGGTCTCCAGCAGCATACAAGAGTTCTCGGCTCAGTTGAGGACGTACTCGCTGTAATGGGCGATTCCAGCTACAAGCAGAAGGCCGCTGAGGCTGCTGCAAGACAGCAGGGCGCTGCCGGCGGATCCAATTTCCACGTTGACGAATACAAGCCGTCTTCAAGACGCCCTGTATCAGCTTCTTCAAGACCGCCCATGCGTCAGCCGGAGGATGACAGATTCCTCACAAAGTCTGAGCTGAAGGCAAGAAAGAAGCAGGATAAGATCGATGCCAAGTTCAAGAAGGACATGGCTAAGAGAGGTCTCTGATCCATAAAAATCTGATAGTACAACGAAGCGCTGAACATGAAAGTGTTCAGCGCTTCTGCAAAGAAAAGAGGAAAACTGTATGGCAAACAATGATATACTTGCTGAGCTGAGAGCAAAGCTCGGCGATTCACGCGAAGAAAACGAGAAGATACTCCGTGCAGAGGGAGAGCGCTTCGCAAAGGAAAGAAATGTGGACGGCTTCAGGGCTGTTGAGCAGCTCATGCTTGAGAACCTCCCCGAGGCAAGAAGGAAGGAGATCGAGCGTCTCACAATGATCGACGGCGAGCGCCTCGACGAGATCTATGACCGCATCAACAAGCTGATACGCGAGCATGATCTTCTGAGTGCAAAGCCCCTTGCAGAGAAACTCTACAAGAAGATCACCGTTGAATACGCCGAGACTGATACCACCAAGTTCGTCTCCCTCAGGAATCCCTTCGAGGACGAGCTCTGCCAGCATCTCTTCCCGAGCGAGAAGACACTTAACCGTACTCCCTTCGACTTCTCAACATACCTGACGACCTACGCCTTCATCCTCCTTGAGACAGGCGGCACTATCGACGCTCTGCCGGTACTGGAAAAGGCTATTGCCTACAATCCTGTGGATGTTTCTCCGAGATTCGAGATGGCGGAGATATACAAGCTGACCAAGAACTTCAAGAAGCTGTTCGAGGTCACAAGAGAGACTCTGAAGATCTGCTCCTCCCCTGTCGCAATTGCACGCTGCTATGCAAATATGGGCTATGCACTCACAGACCTGCGTGAATACGAGGATGCCGCTGCCTTCTATGTTGCAAGCGTGAGATTCGCTCCCACCCCTGCTATACCGCTGGAAATGCAGCACCTTGCAGACCTCAAGGGCAGCATCATTACACGTCCTTCCATCGAGAAGACCATCGAGGTAATGGAGAAGTATGACATAGCATTCGGCGCAGACCCCACAGTTATCGAGCTTGCTTCAAACCTTGCCGAGTTCAACCTCAGACACAATAATATCCCCGATGCCGTGAATGCGATGAAGATCGTATACAACCTCACGCTCAACGAGGATCTCAAGAAGATCATCCTCAGCTACGAGGGAGATGATCCGGTGATGGGAGACAGATCCGGCATCACTCAGACCATCAACAGCGAGACAGAGGAATAAAATGCTGCGGACGCACCGGGTGGTGCGTCCGTTTTTTCATCCTCGCCGGGTGCCCCGGGAACGAGCCGGAACAGGTACGGCAAAGTTCATAAAATTCCTTGACAAATGCCTTTAAACAGGGTATAATAAGTTATGAGCAGCTTGTCTTTTTCAGGCTGCTGTGAATAGCACCCGGAAAGGATGGAAATAGCCATGGCTATGGAGAAAAGTCTGAAAGTCCTCATTGTTGATGACGATAAAAATATATGCGATCTGCTGCGCCTCTACCTCGAAAAGGACGGTTACAGCGTTATTATTTCCAATGACGGTGAGGAGGCTGTTGTAAAGTTCAACGCCCTCAAGCCCGATATGGTCCTCCTCGATATCATGCTCCCCGGTCTTGACGGCTGGGCTGTATGCCGAGAGATAAGAAAGAAATCAAATGTTCCGATCATCATGATCACCGCCAAGGGAGAGACTATCGACAAGGTAATCGGTCTTGAGCTCGGCGCTGATGACTACATAGTAAAGCCCTTCGACGCCAAGGAGGTCATCGCCCGTATCAACGCAGTCACAAGACGTGTGGGCAATATCAACGTTGAACCGGAGGTCAAGGAGGTACGCTATGACAAGCTCTCTGTCAATATGACCCGCTATGAGCTGAAGGTCAACGGAAAGACCATAGATACCCCGCCCAAGGAGCTTGAACTCCTGTTCTACCTTGCATCCAATCCCAACAGAGTATACACCAGAGACCAGCTTCTCGATGAGGTATGGGGATTTGAGTACTACGGAGATTCCCGTACTATTGACGTTCATATCAAGCGTCTGAGAGAAAAGCTCGAGGGTGTTTCTGACAAGTGGGCGCTCAAGACTGTCTGGGGCGTCGGCTATAAGTTTGAAGCAGAGGAAGAGGAATGAGCCCTTGCATAATAGTATCCCGGGGGACGGCAAGTCCCCTGTTTTATTGGAGGTAGCTTATGCCTGACAATAAAAAGAGTTCGTATTACAGCCTGTTCCGGTATTCCATCATGCTTGCCCTGAGCGTGCTGATAATCATCGGCGTTATCATGGTGAGCATATGCTCGGCTATATACAAGAAGGAAAAGCTGCAGAGCCTCAGGGAGACAGGCGAGCTGTTCGTTGCCTGCCTGAAGGATGATTACGACAACTCCGGACACCGTTTCACAAATTCGGCCACAAAGCTGCGCAACCGCTTCAAGGACGAATACTTCATAGAGATATATGTCTACAATGCAGAGGGCATCGATGCGCTGAAGGACAACCCTTCGGTAAATGCGGATGACAAGCTCACGCCGAACCAGATGAAGCAGCTCGACAAGGGAGATTTCCTTGATATCGATGTCTTCCCGAATTCCAGCAGCGAGCCTGCGCTGCTCTACGCGACGCAGTTCACACTGAAGGAGAAGGACCCCTACAGCACGAGCGTGAATTCCTTTATCCCCGTAAAGGCCTATACAAGGCTCTACGCCCATACCAACGATATCACATCCTTTACGCTGAGACTCACACTGCTCTATATACTCTTCTCCTTCCTCGGACTTGCAGCCCTGACCGTAATGCAGTACCGCCGCATCCGCACGGATATGAACTATGAGGGTGAGCTCCTGCGTATATGTGAGCAGTACTCCAAGAGCAATTTCTCGGAGAAGCTCTCTACGGAGATGCCCGGAAACCTGAAGGACATCGCCACTTACATAAATGTAGTTGCTTCCAACGTTGAATCAAGCGACGATACCAGCAAGACCTTCATTGCCAACGTATCCCACGAGCTGCGTACCCCTATGACTACCATAGGAGGCTTCGTGGACGGCATACTCGACGGCACCATCAAGAAATCCCAGCAGAATGAATATCTTGTACTCGTCTCCAAGGAGATAAAGCGACTCAGGATACTAATCAGCTCCATGCTGAATATGACCCGCTTTGAGTCCGGTACTCTTTCTCCGAACTTCCGTGAGACCAACCTCACCGACCTGGTCATCCAGACGGTCCTTATGTTCGAGAAGAAGATAGAGGCCAAGGAACTGGAGGTAGAGGGCCTTGACAGCGATAAGCTCATAGCTACGGTAGACGCAGACCTTATGCAGCAGGTAATCTACAACCTTGTTGAGAACGCAGTAAAGTTCATCAACAAGGGCGGCACTCTCTCCTTCCGCTTCGAGCAGGAGGACCTCACCCGCATCATCGCCATACGCAACACCGGCGAAGGCCTGCAGAGCAATGAGATACAGCAGGTATTTGACAGATTCTACAAGACTGATTCCTCCCGCGGAAAGGACACCACAGGACTCGGTCTCGGTCTTTCCATATCCCGTAAGATAGTACATCTTCATAACGGCCATATCGTTGTAAAGAGCGTCTACGGCGAATATACCGAATTCCAGATACGTATCCCCGACGATCCCCGCCTTAATATCATGGTCTGATGCGGGCTTCGTCCGAAAGGAAATAATATGGACGAAAAAGATATGCTCCCCGGAACCTTCAGGGACCAGGAGGAGTCTGAATATGAGGTCACTGAGCTGACCGGTGAAGAGCCGGCCGCTGATGACATTTATGACCACGGGCTCAGCTTCCCGGTGAGCGACCTCCCCGACGAGCCCATACCGGAGGATAATGTACACATTGAGAAGCCTTATCCTCCCCTCACAGACAACAGCTCCCCCGCAGAGGAAAGCCCTGCGGACGACTACGGCATAGACCTGCCGGAGGAGCCCTATACCCCCATACTCGGGGATGATGCACCTTCAGATGCAGCCGCAGTACGGGAGAAAATCATCAGCGGGGAGACAGCACGCCCCGCACAGCCCGAGGCTGCCCCCTCAGGCAGCAGCACATCCGCTTCATCGGGTGTCGTATACGATTCCTTCATGTATGAACCCATAGGCTTCGACCGTCAGGACAGAGCAGCCGCTGAAAGATTGGCCGCTGAGAACGCAGTCCGTGAAAAAAAGCTGCGTGCAAGGCGTGAGCGCTCCATAGTCGTTACCTTCTTCATTCTTGCGCTCTGTGCCATAGCTCTTGCGGTATACGGCATAATCGCCGATATTCTCCGCAGCGGAAAGGGCTTCCGTACAGGCACGGGCAACCGGGTCATACTCTATCAGAATTCAAAGCCCGAGGGTGCCAATGACAGCGCCACCCTGAAGGATGAATTCGGAAGATATACCACCGAGGGTGCCGCAGCGGCGGTAAAGCCCTCCATCGTGGAGATATACACCTACACCAATGCGGCCAAGACCAGCCTTGAGGGAACGGGCTCCGGCGTTGTAATTTCCGATGACGGCTACATCGTGACCAACGCTCATGTGCTCCTTGTGAACGGCTTCCACACCGTCAACACCATCGACGGCCACTCCTACTCAGCACGAATAGTCGGCAGAGACGCCAAGACGGATATCGCGGTTATCAAGGTCAATACCGATGACCTCACTCCCGCAGTGCTCGGCGACTCAGATGAGATGATAGTCGGCGAGCCGGTCATAGCCATCGGAAATCCGGCCGGTCTTTCAAGTACTGTTACCGACGGCATAGTATCAGCAGTCAACCGTAAGATACGCAGCGATTCCACAGGCTTCCAGATGGACTGCATACAGACCAACGCTGCTATCAGCCCCGGAAACTCCGGCGGTGCGCTGGTCAATATGTACGGTCAGGTGATAGGCATAACCTCCTCGAAGTACGTAAGCTCCAGCTATGAGGGTCTCGGCTTTGCCATAACCATCAACGAGGCGCGGCCCATAATCGAAGACCTTATCAAGAACGGCTTCATCCCGGGCAGGTTCCGTGTAGGCATCACCTTCATCGAGACCTCCACAGATGCAAGAAGAGAGCAGGTAAATGAAATGCTCGGCTTCGAGATGCCGGATGACTTCGGAGGTCTCTACATCACGGACCTCAGTGAGGAATGTGATATCTACAACTCAGGCCTGAAGATCGGCGATTTCATCTACTCCATAGACGATGAGAACATACGCAACTACGACCAGTTCAACGAGGTGGTCACCGCTTCCTACGGCCCCGGTGATACCGTCAAGGCGAAATGCGCCCACCTTGAAAAGGACGGCAGTGTAGAATACTACGATATCGAGTTCAAGCTCATGGAGGATACCTCAGGCGATTTCTAACCTATCCCCCTTGTATCCCTGTTGACTCCGCATACTCCTCCCGCAGTCCCTGAAAGGACGAGCAGGAGGAGTTTTCTTATGCCCGGGAGCATACCAGCCGAAGCTATGCCCGCTGCCGCAAGCACGGCATACATCAGCGCTCCCGTCAGGGCTCCGCACAGAAGCCCCCGCCTGCGGGAGAGAGCACCGGCAGCTCTTCCGCCGAAGAAGCCTCCCGCAAGGAGGTCAAGGGCAGCGCTCAGTCCCTCGAGTACTACAGAGCCTATGGCATAGTACACCGCTGCCGATGTGAGCGCCGCCGCTGCGACTGTGCAGACACCGCCCCATACTGCTCCCGCAACAGCCGGAAGAATAAGCCGCCCACGCAGCAGCTCTCCTGTGTGCCGCCCTGATACATACATAAAAATACCTCCGCATAAGTTGTTCATTACCAGCTTATGCGGAGGTATACATTATTATTACTTACTTCTTCTTTGACTTCTTTCCGTCCTCTTCGTCCTCATCTGCAAGTCCGGCAGCTGCTACAGAGGTATCGGCCTTCTTGCCGGAAGCCTCCTCCTTGCGCTCCTTGGCAGAGATATTCTCTGCGATAGCCCAGCTCTTGATGCGGATCTTGTTGCGCTCGCCGCCTGTCTCGATGACGATATTGTCATCAGCCTTGCGGACTACGATTCCGATGATGCCGCCGCTTGTTACGATCTCGTCGCCTACCTCGATGCTCTCCTGCATCTCCTTGAGCTGCTGCTCCTGCTTCTTCTGCGGTCTGATGGCCATGAAGTAGAGGATACCGAACATGAATACAAGTGAGATAACGAGCGTTAACATGGAGTTGGGGGCAGCGGCCTGCTGCTGGTCAGAGGCAGCGCTCTCCTCGGCGAATGCGGTCATGCCTGTAACTGTTGCGGCCGCTGCTGCGCCTGCGATAACGGCAAGGAACCTGAATATTCTTTTCTTCATAAATAAATCTCCTTCTGCCGCTTGGCGGCGTATGATAAAGTACCTTACTATTATATCATGAGACAAAGGGGAATGCAAGAGTTTTTTTCAGCATCAGGCCGTCAGAGGTATCTCCGGGAGCTCTATTACTCCGTCCTCGTCATCGAAGATAATGCCGGAGCCGTCATCGGGGGCGGCAGTAACCGTTTCCTCGTCCGGACGCTCGATAACAATGCCGTCATCGTTGCCGGGCGCCGGAGCAGCATTGCTGCCGCCGCTCTGTGCGGCTGTGGTATTGCTGCGGTCGGAGTTGTTCTTCTCTGATGCTGCTGTGGTCTTGGTTCCGGCCTTGCTGTCTGATACGGCAGTTGTCACGGTCTCAGCGGCTGTGGTCTTTGTTTCCTTTGCGGCTTCTGTCTTTGCGGCTTCAGTCTCAGCGGCTTCAGTCTCAGCGGCTGTCTCCTCTGCTGTTGTCTCTGCTGCGGTGGCGGCCTCCGTTGCGGGAACGCTTCCGCCGGAGCTTTCAGAAACTCCGTTCGTACAGGAAACGAGAGAGAGCAGAAGTATCAGCGGCAGTATCTTTTTCATATCTTATCCTCCTAATGGTATGGCGCTCAGTTCACCTTTATGGCGCCGTTCTTTTCAAGCTGACGGAGCAGCATGAGTCTTGCCTCATCGCGCTTCTCCGGCTTTATCATGTAGTACATATAGTGTTCGATGAGATTGAACATATTTATGGAGCGTCCCTCTATCTTGAACTGCTCAAAGCCCATGGGGACGTACTTCTCCCATATCTCCTCAGGGGAGATATGGTTCCTGAGCCCCTTTATCTCAAAGAGAGTGCGCTCCATGCAGCGGCATTCGTCAGCCGCCTTGTACTCGGGATGCTCTGCGGCGAATCTGCGGAAATCGTAGGGCACTCCGGGGTGCGCTTCAACGTGCTGTGCATAGAGTATCTGCTCCTCGCCTATACTCCTGTAGTGAGCAGTGCGGTGTACACAGCCGGGATTGCAGCAGGCATTCACGAGCAGCTCACACTTCTGTTTGTCCGGCAGGGCTTCAAGAGTCTCAAAGTCGTGATTGAGGTCGTAGTCGATGACCACGATATGATAATCCTTCTCTACCTCGGAGCGAAGAGCTGCTGCATCGGTTATACGCTTGCAGGTGGAGCTCGTCAGCTTGTAGGAAGGGTAGTTCCTGCGTATGTAGTCCTCAAGGAGCGGCGATACCACTATAACTTCGTTGAGGCCGTTGTCCGCAAGGCGCATGACCATATTGCAGAATCTGTCACTGAGATGCTCCTCCTTCAGTGCGGGATTGGTGAAGGTAAAACGGAGCGGTATACCGCGGTCATTGAAGGCCTTTATGACGTGTTTTACAAAGCCCTCGTCACAGACACCCTGCTGGAATCTGCCGCCGTTCCACATGGAGGGCGGGAAGGCACCGTAGACGGAGGCTATCTCGACCCCTTCACGGAAAAGCTCCGGACAGTGCCTGAGCATCTCGGAAAAGGTAACATTCAGTAAAAAGTGCCGGGCCATATCCGGCAGATGGAAACGTACACGCATTATACTTTCCTCCTGTACACCGGACAGATAGCTGTCCGTTCGATGTTACTATTATATCATTACAGCGGGGGGTTGTCAATTCATAATTCTTAATTCATAATTAGTTGTATCGCCTGCGGCGATGGATTTAAAAGAGGCAGCACATTCCATGCCGCCCTTGCGATAGCCCACTTTAGCCTGCTGGTCTTAAAAAAAGCAAAAACCGGCAAAGGGTGGAGGAAAGGGGGCGAGGGAAAAGAGAGTCCAGAGAGGAAAACCAAAAGGGGGTGACTCCCCGCGGGGCGGGGAGATGTCAGCGCAGCTGACAGAGGGGACGGGCGCCTGTCAGGCGAGGGGGAGGGAAATGCCGGTTTTTGCTGCGGTTTTCTTTTTCCCTCCCCCTTGCCCCCGGAGGTGTTCCTCTTTGGTATTCAACGGTACAACTGACACTGTTCAAAATACAGAGGAAAGAAGATTATATGTGTAGGGACCGCCTTTGGCGGTCCGCTTCTGAAAATTGCCGGTAATTTGAATGTAGGGGGCGATGCCCACATCGCCCCGCCCCTACAGTCATGTCCGCATTGTAGGGGCTGCCTTCGGCAGCCCGCATCTATTAAGCGATTCGTCAACCTGCGGACCGCCAGAGGCGGTCCCTACACAATTTCTTCTCTCCCTTGTGTTTCATTGATTCCAACTTGTACGCTTGATGGCCAAAGGGGGAAACCATGGGAGGGGGAGGAACAGAAAACCGCAGTAAAAGCTGACATCCTCCACCACCTGTCAGCTTTTGCTTTTATTTCAGACCAGCAGGCTAAAGTGGGCTATCGCACGAGCTGCATGGAAGTACGGGGGACTTTTTAGAATCGCAGAGTAAAGACGGCTATCGCATTGAAGGGAGGGTGCGGGAAGCTTTTGATAACTGTTTTGACCTGCCCGGCCCGCTCTGCCGTAATACTTTTACCTCCGTTTTTTGCCGCTAAATTGGCAGAATTAACTTTTCCCCGAATTGCACAAACCCGCTTTCCTCCCATTAGCGATATTTACAGAATTAACCTTAACTGTAATATTATTTTGCGTTTTTAGTTGACTTATAAATTATAAAATGTTATAATAAATGTAGGCTGACTATAAAATCAATGCCTCAGAAAGGGTGAAATCTATGCGCAAGGAATTTACAGAATGCAAGTACGAAAACGGCGACAGTTACAAGGGTGAAACTATCGATGCAAAGCGCAGCGGCAGGGGTGAATACACCTGGAGCAGCGGACAGAGGTACGTCGGGGAATTCCTTGACGACAGGATAAACGGCTCCGGCACCCTCTTCTACACCAACGGCAATACCTACAAGGGCCAGTGGAAGGATGAACTGCAGGACGGCAGAGGTGAGCTGCGTATCGCCGGAAGCGAACCGAAGGGTGTTAAGTTCGACAACGGCAGATATGACCTGACAGAGCGTATCAACGGCTTCTGGGTCAAGGGCAAGCTCGAGGGAGCTGCCTACCGCTGGATAGGCGGTATCCCCTATATGCACTGGTTCGAGCACGACATCGACAAGGGCGATTATCTCGACCTGGCACCGGCTGAGAGAGAGGTCACGGATACCTCGCTGAGGGGCAAATTTCTCGGACAGAGCGGCTTCTGGCTGCAGCTGCCGGAGGTCACCCTCCTGTTTGACTGCTATATCGGCAAGCTGCCTCCCACAAGGAAGGACAAGCCGCTTATCGTATTTATCTCGCATCTTCACGGTGACCATTTCAACAGATACATCTTCCACCTGATGGAGCGCTTTGAAAATATCTCCTTTGTCGTGGGGCTTGATCAGGAAACTGAGGTGCTGTTCACAAAGATGGCAGAGCAGCTTGAAAGGCAGCTGCCCGGGCTCGATGACAGGTGCTTCACTGTAAAGGCGGGAGAGACTCTCGATTTCGGCAGCATCGGCGTTAAGGCCGAGGCTCTGCGCTCCACGGATATAGGTACGGCTTTTCTCGTGACTGCCGGAGATATGACTGTCTACCACGCCGGCGACCTTTGGATACAGCCGCTGCATATCGAAGGACCGGACGGACAGGCTCCTCCGCCTGAGGCACTGAAGGAGATAAAGGCATCTCCGGAATACGCACAGGCTGAACAGGCATCAAGAGAGGCATTCAGGAAGTTTATCGCTCCGCTGAGAGGCAGGCATATCGATTTTGCAATGCTCCCGCTGGACCCGAGATTCGGCTCCAACGGAGAGGAAAGTATGGAGATATACCTTGAAACTGCGGATATCGATGTCTTTTTCCCCATGCACCTGTGGGAGAATTATGACTATCTTGACAGTTACATCAAAAAGCATCCGGATTCGGCAAAGAGGATGATCAAGCCCGTGCTCAACGGCAGGAATGCGCCGTCGGCGGGTATCCTCCGCAGCACTGACGGAAAGGGGTATTTCAGACTCTGATAAAAAGGGCGCACAGAAAACTGTGCGCCCTCGTTTTTATCATGTTACCTTTTCAAACTCGGATGCCGGAACTCCGCAGAGAGGACATTCAAAATCCTCCGGCAGTTCGTCGCCGATATACTCATATCCGCATACTGTGCAGCGCCATACAGTCTGGCCGTCCTCAGTCTTTCCTACGGGCACTGCCTCCTCCTTTGCACCTGTGACCTTCTCGAAGTCGGATGCAGGGTGCTTGCATATGGGGCAGATGAAGTCCTCGGGGAGCTCCTCGCCCACGTACTCATAGCCGCATATCACGCAGCGCCATACAGTCTGGCCGTCCTCCGTCTTTCCAACTGCCTCCGGCTTCGGCTTGATATTGCTCTGGTAGTACTCATAGGTGGCAGATGGCTCGCTGCTGAGCACTTCCATATCCGTAACATCAGCTATGAACATGGTATGTGTGCCAAGGTCAACGGTCTGACAGACCTTTGCCGAGATGAAGGCATTGGTGCCTGCGGTAACTATCATCTCGCCGTTACCTCCGCGCCGGCATGAGGTATAGCCTGCAAACTTGTCCACATCCCTGCCCGACTGGAAGCCGAAGTGCTTAAAGAGCTCAAAGTCTGCTCCCGTGCTGATGACAGATGCGGTAAAGCTGCCGCTTTTTACTATCATATCATGTGTGTAGTTCGACTTGTTTACCGTTACCGATACCCTGTTGGGCTCGGAGGTCACCTGTGCGAGGGTGTTGGTGATGCAGCCGTTGTCCCTGCCGTCGAGGGCGGCCGTCACCACAAAGAGTCCGTAGCTTATTTTGTACATTGCTTTCTTGTCCATAGTTTACCTCCTTTTGATGGTTGTGTTTATTCAGCACCCCTCCGGCGGTCAGTTATCATACTTATCCACCGCGGGGATGCCCTTTTCCCTGATGTGACCGATAACGGAGCGAAGTCTTTCCGTATCCTCCAGAGTGCCCTGCTCTATGGATTTCTCCAGTGCATCGGCTATCTCAAGTATCGGATATATCTCCATGGCCTCCATGACTGCGCGGATATCCTTCTCCGACTCAGCCGCTTCTATCCACCGTTTCATAGGCCTGTAATTGCGCTCTGCAACTGAAATCTTCAGGGACTTGTCGATGCTGTCGTTATCTATTAGCCACGCAAAAAGCTCATAATCGCATATCCTTCCCATGGCATATACAGCCTGGTCCCTGACGGTCTGTGACTGCCCCTCTTCAAGTATCTTCTTCATCATGGGAATGTAGATGTCCTTCATGGCTGCCACATCCTCAGGCTCCTTGTGCTTCTCGTAGTACTGAGCTATTCCGAGGCATATGGCCGCATACTTCTCATCGGATATGCTGCCGCTGCCGGCCTCTGTAAACTCCCTGACGAGCTGCATGGCAGTCTCAGAATCCTCTGCTGAGATGCGCTTGATGGCAATTGCCGCAGTCCTGCCGTCAGTGCTTCTGAATATCTCTGCCAGTTCCTCAGCCGTAAAATCGCATTGTGAAGTGATGTACTCCTTTGTATCCTCACAGATATCAGCATCACTGAGCAGTCCGAGCATTTCAGCGTTGTCATAATCCCCCGCCGCATACATCTGCACGAAGGCCTCTTCTATGCCAGCAAGGGTCTCCTTACGCTTTATCTGCTCTATCAGCCTCTCCGCAGTAAACTCGTCTGCACGTTCGCAGAGCACACTGAGGAGGGGCAGGAGGGCAGTCTTGTCCGGCATTTCCGGCAGCTTTTTCTCAATACGGTTTATCCTGCGTATGAGCCTTTCCGTGCTCCAGCCCCTGACGGCAGCGTATACCTCTTCCTCCGGAGCACTCAGCAGGCGCCTGTCCGACTGCTGAATCTCCGTTGCGGCGGCTGTGACGGCTGCTGCGGCAAGCACCAGTCCCGCAAGAACGTATTTTATCTTCTTCACGATGACGCCTGCCTTTCATGGTTATGCGCTCAGTCACGCTCCTATATACATCACATATATCTGACAGGGATTGGCCTCGTCCCAGAGGGGAAGCACCTCCAGCTCTTTGAAGCCGAGGCTGAGGTAGAAGCGGTTGGTTATGTCGTAGTCCTCATATACGCCCATCTTCACCGTCTTTACCTGCATGAAGCTGTAGCCGTGCTCCTGTGCGGCATTTTTCAGTTCCTTGAAAAGCTGACGGCCTACACCCTGACGGTGGTAGTCCTTCAGCACGCCCATGACCGCAAGCTCTGCCGTGTCACGTCCGGTCTCCTTCATGGTTATGAAGCCGACGGGCTTTGCCCCGTCAAAGGCAGCAAAGAATACCTGTTCCGCCGATTCCTCTATATACTGCTCACGGCTCTCATCGACCTCGAACCATTCTCTGAGCTGTTCCAGTATCGCCCGTGATATGGTCTGTCTTGCCTTACTGTCAGTTATCGGTATTATCCTTATCAATGTCAGTCCTCTTTCCCTTTCCTGTATAGGTCATGCGGACATACTTCCGCTCCCACATCTCGTCACTGTTCCGGCCGTTCAGCGGGCAGTCCTTCCAGAGGTCGTCAGCTATATCCACTATCAGGTCGTGCAGCTCAAGGTCCTTCCGGTACTTGTCCGGTATCCTGCTGAATCCCAGCTTTGCCCCGAGTATATTTCCTGTGACTGCTCCCGTGGAATCGCTGTCGCCCTTGTGGTTGACTGAGGTGATGAGCGCCCTGTCCATATCCTCCGGGTATTTAAGCGCACAGTATACCGCTATTGCAAGTGTCTCCTCCGCTACCCAGCCCTCGCCCAGCTTGTGTATGGCACGGAGAGGCTCGGTATCCTTTCCGGCAAGGTCCATAGCCCTCTTCATGAGGGAAGAGAAGAAGTAGAGGTGTCTCGACCGGGGGAAAAGCTCTCCCATAGCCCTCAGGGAATCCGTCACGGCCTCGTCAACAGTCATATCGTCCTCGCATATCCGCCTTATGATATGCGCCAGAGCCGCCGCCGGGAGCCAGCCCAGGTCATGGCCGTGAGTTATGGCTGCCGCCTCTGCGGCTATCATATCCGAATGCAGTATATCCGTATCCCTGTCGCAGAAGTAAAGTCCCACCGGCGCTACACGCATGACTCCGCCGCAGCCCTTGCTGTTATTAACGGGCTTGTTGACCGTACCCGCAGTACCGCCCATAAGAGCGGAAAGGCAGGTATTGCCCGGCGCTCTCCTGCTGAAAAGCTCAGGCACGTTCAGCAGCCAGCTGTGCTTTGTAACGCCTGCTGCCGGATAGCTGCCGTTCTGTGTTGCGAGCCAGTCACGGTAGCACATTGCTATATACCTCGGGAAGCTGCCGACTATGCCCTTTGTGCGGGTGACAGTAGTGCCGAGGAGGAGACCTGCGGCGGTAAAGAGCGTCATCTGCGTGTCATCGGAGATACGTGCAAGGCCGTCTGTAAGGCTGTATCCGGTTATACCGCCGCTGCCGTATTCCTCCGCTATCTTCTCCTCGCTGCTGAATTCAACAGCGTAGCCGAGTGCGTCTCCGGCGGCGCCTGCAACAAGGCAGCCCCGGAACCTGTCTCTGTTTCTCATGCTATCATCTCCCCGTTTGATTTGTTGTTAAGTATATTATACAATATTTATGTGTATAAGTCAACGGAATATGAAGGCGGTACAGATACTTGCAAACTCTCACGGAAAATGATATAATAATATATCAAGGAGGGATTATTATGTGGAGACTAAAACTGGCCCATCTGTTCGGGGGATACGGATATTATGTCGGTCTTGCAACTCTGGGTTCGATAATGCTCTGTCTGATGATGGCTATCGGAAGCGACTCCGCTCTCGATTTATTCGTTGCGCTCTTCTGCGGTTTAACAGCACCCGGGATTGTTGTGTTCATGTTTCAGAACTTCATGCCGGATGTGCGCGGGAAGGTCTATAGCGCTGAATCGCCGGACTGGCGGGAGCTTGAGCCGTATGAGTACGATGAGCTCCTTGCACAGCAGGTCAAATCGAGCCCGGCTTTGAAGTACTTCCTCTATGCACAGATACCCATACTGATCATATCAGCCATCATTGCAGCAGGCAACGGTCCGTTGGTATTCGTTATCATCGAGGGCATCGCCCTCGCTGTATGTCTCTCCCACACTGTCATCACCGCACTTACCGCCGGCAAGTGGGAGAACGTGGACGGCTCTGCGCGCATTGCCGAGATACCCATAGAAGAGACCTACAACGTTACCATACGCTACAAGCACAGCACCGAGACAAAGCCTTATTATGTATACTATCTGAAAGAAGGCAGATTCGTTGCAGATGCGGATCAGCTTTATTCCGGCTTAACCGTGAAGATAGTCCGCTGGGCAGGCTCTGTGATATATCTCAGGAGAAGCACGGACAAGTAAGGAGGATAATACTATGCGAAGCTCCGCCTGAAGGCTGTATGCGGGGCTTTGCCCCACACCCCACCAGAGGCTCTGCCTCTGGACTCCGCTAAAGGGGCGAAAGCCCCTTTAGAATCCCAGCGATTGAGTTTGAACATATATCAGTCTTTTTCGACAAGCTAAGGCGCACAGATAACTGTGCGCCCTTGCTTTATCAGTATTCAAGTCTCTCCTCTGTATACCCACGGAGCACTTCAAGCATATCCTCTGCGACTGCCTTTGCGCCGGTGAGGTCGTGCTCGAGGTAGTTGCCGCACTCCTTTCTCTCGGAGCCCGGTATCCTGCCGGTGAAGTTCGCCACGAAGCGGAAGCTGTCCTGCACCAGCTTTATGGCATCCTTATGTGATACCGTATCCCTCAGAATGAGATAGAAGCCCGTGCGGCAGCCCATAGGGCCTACGTAGATCACGCTGTCTGTATACTCGCTGTTGCGGGCATAGGTCGCAAACAGGTGCTCGAAGGTATGCAGTGCGCCGTTGTTGAGATAGTCGCCGCCGTTAGGCTTTTTCATGCGTATATCATAGGTCACGGCATCGCCGTCGATACGGGAGATATACATTCCCTTCTCCAGCTTGTCGTGGTCAACTGTAAAGCTTGCGATAGTTTTCATATCCTCACTCCTTAGGCATTTTCTTCCTGATATCGTTAAGACGCCCGAGAGCTCCCTCGAGGGTCTCGTTCTTCTTTGCGTAGTGCAGTCTTATATAGCGGTTTTCAGGCTCCCTGAAGAAGCTGGAACCGGGTACTGCTCCCACTCCCACATACTCAGCCAGCTTCTCACAGAACACGAGATCGCTCTTGTAGCCGAATTCGGAGATGTCGAGAAGTATGTAGTATGCGCCCTCCGGTACCGTATGCTGTATGCCGATATCGTCAAGTCCCCTGAGGAAGAGATCGCGCTTCTCGGTGTACTTGTCCTGCAGCCACTTATAGTAATCATCACCGAAGCGCAGACCTGTTACGGCTGCCTCCTGGAGGGGAGCTGCTGCGCCGACAGTAAGGAAGTCATGTACCTTCTTGACTGTGTCGATGATCTCCGGCGGTGCTATAACGTAGCCGAGTCTCCAGCCGGTTATGGAATAGGTCTTTGAGAGGGATGAGCAGGAGATGGTCCTTTCCCACATACCCGGCAGGCTTGCAAGGTAGACGTGCTTATGGGGAGCGTAAACGATATGCTCATACACCTCGTCAGTGATAACGAAGGTATCGTATTTCTTTGCAAGGTCTGCGATGATCTGAAGCTCCTCCAGTGTGAATACCTTTCCGCAGGGATTGGAGGGGTTGCAGAGTATGAGAGCCTTGGGGTGCTGTTTAAAGGCTGCCTCGAGAACGTCTGCATCGAAGGTGAAGGCAGGGGGGATGAGCGGTACATAGATAGGCTCTGCTCCTGAGAGTATGGTATCTGCGCCGTAGTTCTCATAGAAGGGCGAGAACACGATGACCTTGTCCCCGGGATTGGTGACGGACATCATCGCAGCCATCATAGCCTCCGTACTGCCGCAGGTGACAACTATCTCACCATTGGGGTCTATCTTCCTTCCCATAAGGCGTGACTGCTTCTCGGCAAGGGCCTCACGGAAATTCTGTGCGCCCCAGGTTATGGAGTATTGGTGGAAATCCTCTTTGGTTACCTGTGCAAGGCGGTCGAGTATCTCTCTGGGCGGCTCGAAATCCGGAAAGCCCTGAGAGAGATTGACTGCACCGTATTTATTCGAAACTCTCGTCATACGTCTTATGACGGAATCTGTAAAGGTGGCTGTGCGGTTTGAAAGCTCTGGCATATAAAAACCTCCGGTTTAAAAATTAGGAATTCGGAATGCGGAATGCGGAATCACGGAGTCCGCCTTACAGCGGAAGAATCAGAAAACTTTGATCCATTGGCGAAGCCAACTCCACAATTCCGAACTCCTAATTCCGAATTCCGAATTATTATTATATCATCATCAGATGTTGTAGTCAATATTTCTCTCGTCGATAACTCTCTTGGACTTGTGCTCGGAACGTGTATTGAGTCCGCCGTCGGGATGAACGATGACCTTTGCGGGCTTAACACCGATACGTGCCTTGAGTGCTGCCGATACCTCAGCTGCAACTGTCTCATCGTCCTTGTCAACGCCTGTTGACTTCTCAACCTCAACAGCATACTTGCTTGTGAAGTCCTTCTCGAAGATACGGATGAGATACTCACCTGTGAGGTAGCTCTGCTCACGGATAACAGCCTCGATATCACTCGGGAATACGTTTACTGCGGAAACGATGAACATATCGTCCTTTCTGCCGAGGATGCTGATTCTTCCGTGTGTACGTCCGCACTTGCACTTTGTGGTGTCTATGCGGCCGATATCGCCTGTCTTGAAACGGATAAGGGGACGAGCGTGCTTGCGGAGAGTTGTGAATACGAGCTCACCTGTCTGGCCGGGCTCGAGAACCTCGCCTGTGTGGATATCCACTGTCTCAACGAGGATGTGATTCTCTGCGATGTGGAGACCGTCGTGGTATTCGCACTGTGCAGCGCAGGCGCCGAATATATCGGAGAGGCCGTAGAAATCGAATACCTCTGCGCCCCAGATATCCTCGATAGCCTTACGTGTAGCATCGATGGAACCGCCGAGCTCGCCGGCAACGATGATCTTCTTGATATTGAAATCCTTCTTCGGGTCATAGCCAGCCTTCAGAGCCTTCTCACCGAGCTGCCATGCGTAGGAGGGAGAAGTCCAGATAACTGTCGGCTGATATGTCTTCAGGATGAAGAGAAGTCTCTCACTCGGGAGAGTACCGCCCCAGATACATAATGCGCCAAGGTTCTGAGCACCGATTACATCAGGTCCGCCAACGTAGAGTGAGAAGTTGAGTGCGTGTACGTAGCGGTCATTGGGTCTCATACCGATCTGCCAGAACCAGCGGCTCTCTGTATCCTGGAACTCGTCGAAATCCTTCTTGGTGAAGGGGCTCATTGTAGGTACACCTGTGGAACCGGATGATGTGGAGATGAATACTACATCCTCCTCCGGTACTGCTGCAAGCTCTCCGAGGAAGGAGCCTACGCCCTGGGTATCACGCTGAGTCTTCTTGTTGATGAAGGGGAACTTCTCGATGTCCTTGAGGGTCTTGATATCCTCGGGCTTTACACCTGCCTCATCGAACGAACGCTTGTAGTAGGGAGCGTTGTCGTATGCGAACTTTACGATCTCCTTGAGATCCTCAAGCTGTCTCTTCTGCAGCTCCTCACGGGGAAGAGTCTCAAGCTCTTCATTCCAGAATTTATTGTTTATATCTCTGCTCATTGTTTTGGTCCTCCATATTCATAGTTTTCATATTTGTTTGGTATGATTATATTATACCTCAGCCTTCTTCATTTGTCCAATACCATAGTTTTATCATAAGCTATAAGAAAAGGCTATAACTGAATGATAAGTTTTTCTATGCACTCATTACAGCTTGAAGTTCCTGTCAATATACTCCCACTTCTTGTCGCGGGAACCGGTTATTATCTTTATATCCTCTTCTGTGAGGTGTCTGAAGCGTCCCTGCTTCTTCAGGTAGTCCTCAATGCTTGTGAATGCCTTAGGCTTGTGGTTGAGCCGGAACTCACCGTTCTCGTATTCGGCAAGATACCAGAGACCGCAGTCAACTACCTCTCTTGCGATATCGACAGTGGCATCTGGGGCAACTCCCCAGCCTGTGGGACAGGGTGCTATGACGTGTATATACTTCGTGCCCTTTATCTGTGCTGCCTTCTGCACCTTGGCGATGAAGTCCGGCAGGTATCCCACGCTTGCTGTAGCTGCATAGGGGATATCGTGTGCTGCCGCTATCTCGAACATATTCTTCTTCGGACGGATATTGCCGTGGATGTTCTCTCCGGCAGGAGTAGTAGTGGTCTTTGCACCGTAGGGTGTAAGGCCGCTCTTCTGTATGCCGGTATTCATGTACGCTTCGTTGTCGTAGCAGATATATATGATGTTATCATTGCGGTCGATAGCGCCGGAAAGTGCCTGTATGCCGATATCAGCAGTACCGCCGTCACCTGCGAAGCCTACTGCCGTGAAGTCCTTTATGCCTCTTGCACGGAGACCTGCCTCAACTCCGGTGAGCATGGAGGCTGTACCTGCAAAGGTGGATATTATGGAGTTGTTGGAGAAGCACAGCTGCGGGAAGTTGAAGCCTACCGCCGACATACATCCGGCGGGAAGCACTGATACCGCATTCTGTCCGAGGACTTTAAGTGCCGCGCGTACTGCAAGACTTCCGCCGCAGCCTGCACAGGCTTTGTGTCCGTAGAAAAATTCTTCACGGGATATGCTTTCCGCTGTCTTATTTGCCATTGCCTGTACCTCCTATGCCGATGAAATTGACACTGTCCGTGCCCTCTGCAATATCGCTGTATATCTTCTCGATATCGCCGGCGGAGATGTTCCTTCCGCCGAGTCCGCCGATGAAGTTATATCCCTTTACATCAACGCCCGCCTTTTTCAGTGCGGAGTTGACATTTGTGAAGACCGTGCCCTCGTTGCCGAAGCTGATATCCTTCTCGAGTACCGCATAGGCCTTTGCATTCTTCAGTGCCTCTGCGATCTCTTCATTCGGGAATGGGCGCATATAGCGGATGCGGACAACGCCCACCTTTATGCCGCTCTCACGCAGCTTGTCGGCTGTCTCACGGCAGAGGCCTGCAATGCTTCCGAGAGTCACTATGATATACTCTGCATCCTCCGTGCGGTAGTTCTCCGTGAGGCCTGTGTACTCCCTGCCGAAGATCCCGGCAAATGCCTTTTCGGTCTCCTTTATTACCTCACGGGAGGCAAGTATCCCCTCGTGCTCCTTGTACTTGAATATGTAGTTCGTATCGGGGCCTGCGGAGAATGCCATATTCTTCGGGTTCTCCAGGTCGATGCGGTTATCTGTCTCATAGGGAGGCAGGAACCTGTCTGCCTGCTCACGCTCCGGGATATCGACTGTCTCGTAGGTATGGGTGAGGATGAAGCCGTCAAGGTTCGCCATATACGGTGTGGATACCCTCTTGTCCTCTGCTATGCGGTAGCTCATAAGTGCGAGGTCGAGCGCCTCCTGGGCATTCTCTGCGTAGGACTGTATCCAGCCGCTGTCGAGCTGTGAAAGGCTGTCTCTCTGGTCACCGTAGATATTCCAGGGGAGAGCTGTGGAACGGTCGGCGTTCATCATAACTATGGGGAAGCGTCCGCCTGAGGCGTAGTAGAGACATTCCGCCATATAGAGAAGTCCCTGTGAGGATGTGGCTGTGAATGCTCTTGCACCTGCGGCGCTTGCACCGATGGCACATGACATGGCAGAATGCTCGGATTCAACGTGTACGTACTCTGCCTTCAGGCTGCCGTCCTCCACCATTTCCGAAAGACGCTCGACTACGATGGTCTGCGGAGTGATAGGGTAGGCGGATATTACCTGCGGACGTGCAAGGCGTATACCCTCTGCAAAGGCCTCGTTGCCTGATAAGAATTTCTTGCTCATTTGCGCTCCGCCTCCATTTCAATAGCTCCGATCCTGCATATCCTTGCGCAGATACCGCAGCCCTTGCAGAAATCATAGTCTATGGCTGCCTTTCCGTCCTTTATGGAGATGACTCCGTCGGGACAGTAGAGGTAACACTGCTCACAGCCCACACATTTGGCTGTGTCTGTCACCGGTCTGATGCTCCTCCAGCCGCTGTTGACTGTGGTGAGATAGCCTGCCTCGAAAGAGGTATTCTCCGGTACTTCATCAAATGAGAAGCTCTTCTTCTCTCTTACGTATGGTCTCACTCTGCCACCTCCTGCACGGCTCTGAGAAGTGCGTTCACGTTTCTCTCCTGTATCTTCTCCGGCATATAGCCCTTTATGGCTTCCTCCGCATTATCCTGTGTGACAACGCCCGAAAGTCCGATGAGAAGTCCGAACATGACGGTGTTGACCGTAGGGAGCCTGAACTGCGTCGCTATACCCTCTGCATCGAACACACGCACGCCGTCGATGGCGTTCTTTGAATTGACTATGATGCTGCCCTCCTCTTTCAGGAGTTCACGGAGCTGCGGGCTGTAGAGCGTATCATCGAGGATGACGATATAATCGGCCTTCTCAGTCTGACTCCTGTCAGCAACAGGCTTCGTATCAAGCTTCGTGAAGGCTCTTACGGGTGCTCCTCTGCGCTCCGGTCCGAATGACGGAAAGGCGAGCGCATATTTCCCGTCTGAATCTATGGTGTAGGCTGCTCCGAGGAGCTTTGCAGCGGTGAATGCGCCCTGACCGCCCCTGCCGAGCCAGATGATCTCTTTCATAGTTTTTCTCCTATCATTTTGGTATGCTTTAATTATACGCTTCTTTGGCAAGTCCGTCCAATACCAAAGACCGATGCCAGGTTATAGATTCAGACTATCGCAGGAGGTATTACTTTCCTGTAAAGATCCACCCCTGCGGTATATTTACCTCCCGGCTGTAGCCGGACGATAACCGCATCTGTCCGATGGGCGCACCCAATAAACTCCTACGGTCGGTATACCCGCATCACAGGACAACCGGACCGCCAAAGGCGGTCCCTACAGCCGCTGTGGTTGTAACGGCGGGGCGATTAGGCATCGCCCCCTGCTATTCAGAGCGTCACACAAGGCGATACCATTAATGCCAAATTGACCCCATCGGCTAACATTTCAAAAATCAGTCATATAACCCTGTGCTGAAATAGCGGTCTCCTCTGTCGGGGAATACTGTGACTATATTGCCCTTTGCTCCGCTCTCGATGAGCTTCAGCACTGCCGCCATAGCCGCGCCGGAGGAGGAGCCTGCGATTATGCCCTCTGTCTTTGCAAGGAGACGTGCGGTACTGAAGGCCTCCTCGTCGTTCATCTTGATAACTCCGTCCACAAGGGACATATCCATCGTCTCGGCGATGAAATCATTTCCGATTCCCTCGATGTTGTAGTCGGCGTGCTCTCCGCCGCCCATGGTAGAGCCCAGGGGATCGGCGAGTATACCCTTCGCGGAGGGCACCCTCTCCTTGATATAGCGGAGTATGCCGGTATAGGTGCCGCCGCTGCCTGCGCCGGCAACAACGTAGTCTATCTTTCCGTCAAGAGCCTCGTATATCTCCCGTCCGGTAGTCTCGTAGTGTGCGAGGGGGTTGCTCTGGTTTTTGAACTGCTCCAGGGATATGGAACCGGGTATCTGTGCCTTTATCTCCTCTGCCTTTGCCACTGCGCCGAGCATTCCCTTTTCACGGGGAGTATTCACTACCTCTGCACCGAGCGCGCGCATAAGGGACTGCTTCTCTGCGGAGAACTTGGTGGGTACCACGAATATTATCCTGTAGCCCCTGTTGAGGGCCACGAAGGCTATACCAAGACCGGTGTTGCCGGCTGTGGCCTCTACGATGGTGCCGCCCGGCTTCAGCAGTCCCTTCTTCTCCGCATCATTTACCATGTAAAGGCCTGTTCTGTCCTTGACGCTGCCGGAAGGGTTCCAGAGCTCCAGCTTTGCAAAGACATTAACGCCTTCCTTTTGAACGATATTGCCCAGTCTCACCAGTGGAGTTTTGCCGATGAGCGCCTGCATGGAATCATAGTAGTTCATTACTTTACCTCCGCCTTCTCTATTGCCTGCTCAAGGTCTGCAAGTATGTCATCAATGCTCTCGATACCAATGGAGAGACGGATAAGGCCGTCGGTTATGCCTACCTTCTTACGAATATCGGCGGGTATGGAGGCGTGTGTCATGGAAGCGGGATGGCATACAAGTGACTCGACACCGCCGAGGCTCTCTGCAAGGGATACAAGCTCAAGGCTCTCGAAGAATCTGCGTATGTCATAGTTCTCATGGAGCTCGAAGGATATCATTGCTCCGCCGTTCTTTGCCTGACGGCTGTTCACTGCATAGCCCTTGTCGCTTTCAAGGCCGGGGTAGTATACATTCTTCACTGCCTTGTGTGATACGAGGAACTTCGCTGCCTTCTCTGCGTTCTCAACGTGTCTGTCCATACGTACTGCAAGGGTCTTGATGCCACGCATCAGAAGGAAGGAATCAAAGGGGCCGAGGACTCCGCCTGTGGAGTTCTGTATAAAGGCTATCTTCTCAGCAAGTTCCTTTGTGCTTACGACTACGAGGCCGGAAACTACATCGCTGTGGCCGCCGAGATACTTCGTTGCGCTGTGCACAACGATATCTGCGCCCAGCTCAAGGGGCTTCTGAAGGTAGGGTGTCATGAAGGTGTTATCCACGATGACCAGGAGACCGTGTCTGTGAGCGGCCTCTGCAACTGCTCTGATATCAGTTATGGTCATGAGGGGGTTTGCGGGGCTCTCTATGATGACTGCCTTTACATCGGGGGTTATCTGTGTCTCGAAAACATCGGGATGCTCTGTATCAGCTATGGTGTATGTGATGCTGAAATGGTTGAACACCTTGTCGAGGACACGGAAGGTTCCGCCGTAGACATTGCTTGATATCAGCACTCTGTCGCCGCTGTGGAGGAGGCTGAGCACTGCTGTGATAGCTGCCATGCCGGAGCCGAAGGCAAAGCCTGCAGCGCCGCCTTCAAGATCTCTGATAAGAGCTTCAAGAGCCTCACGGGTGGGGTTGCCTGTGCGGGAGTATTCATATCCGCGCATCTTTCCGAGGCCGTCCTGCTTATAGGTGGATGTCTGGTAGATCGGGATATTCACAGCGCCTGTGCGCTCGTCAATGGAGATGCCTCCGTGTATAAGTGCTGTTTCTGTGTTTGTATACTTACTCATGATAATTCTCCTTATTCATAGTCATAGCCTGCGGTATATGATGCCGATATCAGGCTCACGTTTTCAAATGCTTTAAGTCCGTCTGCTCTGCCTTCAAAGTACTCCTTCTGTACCTTCTCCGGCGGCATATAGGTATCTATCTGGAAGCCGAGGGAATAGAGCGCACGGGAGACTTCGCTGTAGTCATAGCCGCCGCGCATGACCTCTCCAAGGGATTCCGTTATCTGCTCGAGCCTTTCAACTCTGCGGGGGAAGGTGCCAGTCTTTATGGGATAATCAAAGACGAGCTCACTGCCGAGTGCGGAAAGCTCAGCCATCTGTCTGAGAGTATCGGTGAATACATCGAGCGTGAGGTAGTAGGTAACTCCGAGTATGCTGAAGAATGTCTTCTTCTCCGGATCGAAGCCGGCTTCAAGGAGCTTGTCGCACATTCGCTCACGTTCAAAGTCAACAGGCACATAGCGGACATTCCTGCGGGGGATCCATTCCAGCTCCCTTATCTTCTCCAGCTTGTAGCGCTGGGTGTCGGGATGGTCTATCTCGAACACCTCGATATCCTCGTTATCGTTGCGGAATGCGAAGGTATCGGAGCCCGCGCCGCAGATGACATACTGTATCTTTCCGTTCTCTGCGGCAAACTCTGCAAGGCGGCTCTCGTTGAAGTGTATCCTTGAAAGAGGAATCGGGGCGAAGTATTCGCTGATCACCTGTTCGGTATCCTCACGGGAGAGCCTGCCTGTGCCGTCAAGGCCTGTGCTTATCATTTCATATATGCTGTCGTATTCTTCCTTGCCGAGCATATCATAGGCAAGGTAATCGTCGTATATCTTCTGCCTTGCCTTATTCGAGTGCCATGCTCTTACAAAGGCGCATATCTTAGCGGTGACGCTTTCTCTTTCATCTACCATAATTTCCTCCATATAACAAAAAATGCGCAGGACACTTAACGCATCCCGCGCACAGAACTATACTCATGACGTTCAGAAAAAGGCGTAACATCGCTGAGCACAAGCCGGCAGAATACGTTTGCTGTTCACTGTACACATACAACAACACATCATATTCATAGCTCTCATGTTCAGCACTCCTTTCTTCAAAACTCTATATTCCTATCGGATATGTATGTATTATACCACGCCATTCATATTATGTCAATAGGTAAAGTATATATTCAGCAATAGATACATAAATATCATATAGTTTTTGCATTATTTGTCGATAATACAGTCGGAGAGGTTGCCGGACTATTGACAGGAATCGATCTGCAGTGTATAATAAAGGCAGAGGAAACCCACTTATCTCCGGAAAACGGATTATTCAGAAAGGGTGATCATAATGCTGAAAAGGTTAGCTGCTTTATCGCTTGCAGTTATCTGTGCCGGCAGTGTATTGATGCCGGGAATGACGGGCTCCTCAATTGTATGTGGCGATGTGAACGGTGACGGTTCATTCAGCATAGCAGATGCGGTGCTGTTCCAGAAATGGCTGCTCGGCGTTCCAGGAACTGAGCTCTCTGACTGGAAGCAGGCTGATTTCTGCACCGACGATAATCTTGACGTCTTTGACCTGACGCTTATGAAGAAAGCTCTTCTGGCCGAAACGCCGCCTGATCCAACGGATCCTGTTACGTCCCGGCCCTCCGGTCAACTTTCAGTTGCCGGAAGGTATTTCGTTGTTGAAGATGAAACCCACGGCGATTACAGAGAGTTCTATTTTGGTGAAGACGGCACCTACTCATACGATCCGGGACGTTACCTCAGCAATGTCGGCCATGGCACATGGGTGACAGACGGCGACACGATCATAATGACCGAGTATAAGTATGGAGAGGTGAACCGGATCAGAATTGAGAACAACTTTCTTGTATATGTTGCGGAGGGTTCCGACGGATTCAGATATGGAGCTGTCGAGGACGGTGCGTGTTTCTGGATAACAGCCAAGACCTATGATCAGTTCGGTGATATGTTAGGAAACAGAGTATTCTCTCTTACCCCATCCAGGAACGGAGTGGACGAGTTCCTTGCAAGAGAGGATGCCCCGGAGAAGCAGTATTATCCCGACGACGAACTCTGGAACGTTACACCGGAGGAGATATCAGACGGCTTTGGCTGGAGGATATTCAAGTATGCTCAGAGCTGTGAGACCTATCTTGAATACATGGGTAAGGTATATCAGCTCGGCACAGGCTTCGGAGGAGCGGGCACTGTTTCCTTTGCCATGGCAGATCTTAACAACGACAAATTATTTGAACTGTATTTTACCTTCTCCTGTGGTTCGGGAATGCACCGCTCGCAGATAGGCAGATTTGATCCAAAGACTAAAACCGTAAGCGTCTGCGATATTACGTTCTGGGAGAATGATATGACCTTTATGCTCGGCAGCGACGGTAAGACGATAGAGGTGTACAGGGCAGAGATCTCCACAAACGGCAGCTTTACCGATGTTGAAACGGTCCCGAAGGAGAAGATAGGCGTGCTGTACCGTTACGATGAAGACATGATGTTCAAACCGGACAATCGGAGCGACAGCAGATTCGTCCTGAACGAAAAAGAACAAATGATACAGAAACATCCCCCTCAGAGCTGAGGGGGATGTTTCTGTATCAAAAAAGCCAAAGAACGAACACCGATCGCTCTTTGGCTTTAACATCTTATATTTCATTTTTATGCCTTCCACCGTAAAAGACGGTTCTGTAGCTTGTTGAACAGGAAGGTCACGCCTATTACTACGAAGCCTATGACGAGAAGTCCTGTTATGGTGCGTGTGTAATCGCCGAAGTCTGAATAGTATTTCACGTAGTAGCCCATGCCGTCTCTTGCGCCGATCATCTCTGCTGATGTAAGAAGAATGAAGGATACGGAAAGTCCCTGATTGCAGCCGAGGAAGATCTGCTGAAGAGATGCGGGAAGTATTACTCTGAAGAGCATCTCTGCCTTTCCTACGTTCAGCACCTTTGCCGAGTCGATTATCTTCTTGTCAACTCCGAGAACACCGCTCATGGTGCCGGCGAATACAGGCCAGAAGGTTGCAAGGAAGATGACGAATACTGATACCGACTTGAATGTGGGGAGAAGTGCGATGCCGTAGGGGATATATACTATGGGCGGTATGGAGCTGAAAAACTTTGTGATATATGTTGCTGCTCCGCCTACTCTTGCGCTCCAGCCGATGAACAGTCCGAGGGGGACTGCTATCACTACTGCAAGCAGGAAGCCCTTGAGTGTAGTACCAAGTGAGCTTACCACGTTTACGAGTATCTTATCCCTGTCATCCACAAACTGGTGTATCACCTTTCCGGGTGCGGGGAAGAGCAGGTCGTTGAGTACGTTGAATTTTGCTGTAGCAAGCGACCAGACCGAAAGGACCACGTATACGAATCCGGCTATATCAAGCAGAAGTGCAAGCGACTTCTCGTTCTTTATAAAGGCTGATACTGCAAGTACTACTACCTCTGCTGCGACAGCAAATGTCAGCAGAGAGCCTGTGAATACCTCCTTCGTTGATCTGTCCGGAAGGAGCTGTATCAGAAGGAGTATGACAAAGAGGAGGTGTGTGACACGGAGATATCTTTTTGCAAATGTCATAATACCACCTCATCTCCGCCGATCCTCTCGGCTATATCATTATAGAGGAGAGAGAGGAGTCTGTTGCGGAAACGTGTATATTCCTCTGTCTTTACCAGGTCATCCCGTCTGCGGGGACGGTCGAAGGGTACGTTCACTACCTCGTTTACTGTTCCCGGATGTGCTGTAAGAACAACTATCTTATCTGAGAGCAGTATAGCTTCATCTATATCATGTGTAACGAATACCACAGTCTTGCGGGGCTCTGTGCCGTCGCCCTCCCAGAGCTTCAGGAGAAGATCCTGGAGTATTACTCTGTTCTTCGGGTCGATCGCACTGAAGGGCTCGTCCATAAGGAGTATCTCAGTATCCATTGCAAGTGCTCTTGCGATGGCTGCTCTCTGCTGCATACCGCCGGAGAGCTGTGAGGGATACTTTCCGCCGAATCCGGAAAGGCCGACCTTATTGAGGTACTCATCGGCTATCTTCGCACGCTCGCTGCGTCTGATATCACGGCGGGCCTGCTTGATGCCGAACTCGATGTTCTTCTTTGTGGTCATCCACGGAAAGAGTGAGTAGTGCTGGAACACTACTCCTCTCTCTGTGCCTGTACCGTGGAGCTCCTTGCCGCTGATCTGTACACTTCCGCCTGCCGGTGCGTACAGACCTTCAAGGACGCTCAGAAGAGTCGATTTGCCGCAGCCGCTGGCTCCGATAACGCTTACGAACTCTCCGTCGGCAACTCCGAAGGAGACGTTATGCAGGGCGTTGAAGCTGCGCCTGTTTTCTGTATAATTTACAGTGAGATCCTTTATCTCGATCTTATTCGTAGTCATCAAAATGCTCCTTTAATGAATCGTAGATGTCATCGGTACCCTCAGCAATGATGCTGTTGAGTGCGTTCTTGTAGATGTCGGTATTGTAGTGCGGTTCGATATCAAAGTCCTCTGTGTAGCCGAGCTCTATGATAGTATCCTTGAGTGTGAGTGTTCCCTTCTTGTCGGGATCGGGGCTTGATACGCTGAATCCGCCGTATACCTCTGTGTCGATGAACTCTTCATCGATGTCGATGTACTGCTTTACATCCTTGACAGTCTTCTCGTGGTCTGTCTGTGTGAAGTGGTAAGCCTTGATGAAGGCACGCTCAAGAGCTGTGAAGGTGTTGGGGTTGTCGCTGAGAGCGGAGGTCTTTGCGACCTGACGGCAGCAGGGCTGGTTCTCGAGAGCCTTTTCGTGAGCGCAGTAGTAAACTACCTTGTAGCCCTGTGACTTGGCAAGTGAAGTGTAGGGTGAGTAAGCTGATGCGGCGTCGATAGTGTCGTTGAGAAGTGCAGCGTATGCATCCTTCTGGCTGTCGAAGTATACGATGTTTACCTTGTCATCGCCCTCGCCGATCTCAATGCCTGCATCCTTGAGGAGTATCTGGAGCTCAGCGTCCTGTACACTGTTCTTAACGGAAGCAACGTTCCTGCCCTTGAGGATCTCTACGCCTGCCTCGTCCTTGTCTGCGAACTCAGGCTTGATCACGTAGCCGTGGCCGTTTGTCATTGCACCGCCGAAGATGGATACCTCGTGTCCCTGGCTCTGGAATGTAAGAGTGGGTACTGAGCCGATGAATGCAACATCCAGCTTGTCGGATTCAAGACCGTTTACAAGCTCTGCTGCGCTGGAGAACTGTGTAAGTGTTACCTTGAGGCCTTCCTCCTTGAAGTAGCCTTCCTCCTGTGCAACGAAAGCGAGGAGGTGTGCTGTGGAGTTGAGGTAGCCGATGCTGATGCTTTCCTTCTCGGGCTTGCCGAGTACGACCTCTGCGCTGTCGCCGCAGCAGTCAGCGGGTTCGTCCTTGCAGCAATCCTTTTCCTTGTCCTTGCAGCAGTCCTCAGTTGACTCAGCAGCATCCTCAGCGGTAGCCTCTTCTGAAGCAGCTTCTTCTGCGGGAGCCTCAGTCACCTGTGCAGGTGTCTCGGAAGCGGGAGCAGCAGCGTTTGTGTTATTGAATGCACCGCATCCTGTGAGGAGAGATGCAACTGTGAGTACGGATAAGATCTTTACCTTGTTATTCATGTTAATTATCACCTTTCAAATACAATTTATCATTTTGGAAATTTACTTCTGTGTGAATGCTTCAGCGGCAACATCGCATTCGCTCAGAATTGGTGATGTGTCTTCTGTTTTTCATATTTATCACTCCTGTTCTCTTCGATGAACTAATCATACCATACCTATAGGAAATTGTCCAATACGAAAGGATTATTATCACCAATAAGATTTATTTATAACTGAAGGGGCTGTGCAGCACCCGGCCGCACAGCCCCTTTTTCACATATATTCACGCATTCTCGCTGCGTACTGTCTCAACGATGCTTGTGCTGCTCCTGCGGTAGCAGAGCTTTGTGAGGAGCGCTGCTGCGATGCATACTGCTGTTATTACAGCGATGCAGAGCATCCAGGGCATCGGGAGCGGTATATTACCGAATCTTGATGTGATGAACTTATTGATGAATACCATGAAGGCTGCGGATATGACAGCTGCGATGAGAAGTCCTCTTGCGATGACGATGAGGTTCTCGATGCGGAGCATCTTTGCAAGCTGCTTTCCGGTCATGCCCACTGATCTGAGGACTGCTGTCTCCCTGCGGCGCTCAATGGCTCTGCCGTTCACGGAGTTGTAGATGTTAAGGAGACATACCAGTGAAACAAGGGCTGTGAAGCATACTGCAAGGATATTAACTATCTTCACGATAGCCAGCCTGATCGTCATTCCTGTCAGTGCAGCTGCGGGCACCAGTCTCCCGGAAGAATCATCGCCGTCATTAAGTGCCTTGAGCTGTGAGAGAAGGCTGCTGCCGCTGTTCTCGTCCAATGAGAAGTAGATCATACAGTCAAGACCTGTTGAGTCGTATTTCTCTGTCATCTTATTGAAATAAAGCTCTGCTCCTGCCCTGTTGAATAATACCTGAGGGACGGAGCTGTTGATCTTCATAATGTCCGCTGCGTCCTCGTAGGTGACAGTGCCGTCACATCTTTCTGTAACGGATGAATAATACTCCTCGCTCGAATTGATTAAAAGCTCGATATCCTTTCCGGCCTCTGCATTTATTGAGTTGTCAACTCTGATGTATCTGTGTTCAGCTGTGCCCTCACCGAACTGCATAGTGTCAGTGCTGAGTATGCTGGTATTGCAGATAATAGCTGCCGGAACGGAGAGATCGTACTCCAGGCCTGCTTTTTCCGCGATATGTGCATAATCCTCGTCCTCGAGTACTGCACATCCGGACAAAATGGGATAATTGCCGTATCTGTACTTGTAGGTCTGATATTCACTCTCGTCTGTTATATATGCTCGGAGTATCTCGTTATAGGCGGCGTTGTATTCATCGGTGAGAACGGAACGGTCGAACTGTACTGCGGAGCAGGAGCTCTGTATCTCCTTATGCTTTGTTACAGCCGGATCGGTTTCTATAAGCTCTCTTGCCTTCTCGTATCTGAGGATATCTCCATTGTCGTATGCGTAGAACACATAATCCGCATCATCGCATACATAAGAGATGCCTTCGAAATCCTCGAGCTTGGTGCTCACCATCCTGTTGATGGCTGATGCACCGTAACCCGTTACCATGACGAGTACTGCAAATGCTGCTATGCTGCGGACGATGCCCTTTGTGAGGTAGCGGCATCTTGTGGTGCCTGTTACTGCAAGGAGAGCCTCAGCCTTGTTCTTCTTCATAAGGCTGAACTTAGTCCTGAAATGCTTCTTGTCGGCTCTGCCGGAGCTGCGGATGCTCTCTATGGGAGCGGTGCGTGCTGCCTTTGCAGCAGGGACGAGTGCGGAGAGAATTACTGTGATGAAGCAGAACAGTGCCACAAGGAGGATATCCTTTACTGAGAATCTGAGTGCTGCATCTACGCTCTTGTCCGATACTACTTCCATAGCGCCGAGAACAAGGTCGAGCTGGGGCTTCAGAAGCATCATGGCGCCCTTTACCACGCCCAGGCCGAGGATTATACCGAGGGGGATGGCGGGTACGAGAAGGCTGAGTGCTTCGTAGTATACGCTTGCACGCTTCTGTCTGCGTGTTGCGCCCACTGAGGAGAGCATACCGAGGTATTTCGTGCGCTCTGCGAAGGACATATTGAACACGTTGTAGATAAGCACCATGGATGCAGCCATGATGAGTATGATGAAGAATGCCTCGAGGAAGATGACGATGCCGTTGATAACGCTGTCGCTGCCCTTGGCGGAGAATGCAAGCACCATATCGTTGGAATCGCTCTCTATATCGCGGCCTGCTATCTCCGATACCTCTTTCCTGAAGCTGTATGCAGATTCGCATTTCTTACGGTCGAGCTGCATGATGGCGTTGCAGTTTTCATAGCTGCCGCTGAGTATGGTGAAGGCAGGGTATGCGGCTGAGCCCCGGTTCTCGTAGTAGGGGATGCCGATGAAGCCGACAACTGTATACTCCTTTTCCTCGCCTGTGTATTCCCTTACCTCACAGAACTGGTCGTTATCATAGAAGAAGGGGAAATTCTCGCCGACAGGAGTATTCTCGCCGTATCTGAGCTCTATCCTGTAGAAGGGGAAGGTGGGGTGGTGTCCCTTCTGCTTTGCAGTGTAGAAACGGTCGAAGCAGGCGGCGGTTATCTTATCGCCCACAGCGATATCCGAGCCGTCGTCGAGAACGCTTTTCGAGAGGACTATCTCTGAATCGTTCTCAGGAAGGCGACCCTCTACGGCGCTCATATTTACCATACCGAAGGCCTCAGGCTCATAGCCCTTTATGTAGATATAGGGGCGTTCCTCATTGGCGGACCTTGCGAATTCGGAGCAGCCCAGAGCGGCTGTTCTTGCCATAGTCCTAACCTTGCCGGTGGCTTCTATCCTGTCGGTCTCCTCCTTTGTAAGGCCGTAGGACATGACCTCCCATGAACCCTTGTCGAGGGCGGCTATCTCCTCCATATAGCCGGTGACTGTGCTCTTTCCGGCGAAGACGCAGGTCATGAGCATGACCATGAAGACGATGCCTGTAAATGTGACTGCTGTACGGCGGGGATTGAGCTTCATATATTTCCTTGTTACTTTATGTACTATCTTGCGGGTATTCATTTCCCCTGCCTCCTTATCTGCCTGCTACTGTTTCATTGCGGACGACCTTACCGTCCTCGAGGTATATAACGCGGTCTGCCTGCATGGCAAGTGACTCGTCATGTGTGATGAGTATCAATGTCTGCTTCTGCTCGCGGTTGGAGCGCTTGAGCAGTTCTACTATCTCGTTGCCTGTCTTTCTGTCAAGGTTGCCGGTGGGCTCGTCCGCAAGGAGTATAGCCGGATGGCTGTAAAGTGCACGGCCTATTGATACTCTCTGCTGCTGGCCGCCGGAAAGCTGGCTGGGGAGGTTGCCTCTTCTGTCGGTGAGACCGAGGTGCTCGACTATCCTGTCAAGTCTCTCACGGTCCAGCTCTCTGCCGTCGAGGAGGTGAGGAAGAGCGATATTCTCGTCCACGTTGAGCACCGGCATGAGGTTGTAGAACTGGTACACAAGTCCTACCTGTCTGCGGCGGAAGACCGCGAGCTGGTCTTCCCTGAGGCTGTGCATATCAGTGCCGTCGATGAAGACCTTTCCGGAGGTGGGCTTGTCAACTCCGCCGAGGATGTGGAGGAGGGTGGACTTGCCGCTGCCGGAGGGGCCGATGACTGAAACGAATTCGCCTTTCTCAACTGAGAACGAGATATTATCAAGTGCCTTTACAAGTGTATCACCTGAACCGTATTCCTTTGTTATATTTTCGCATCTTAAAATTTCCATGATGATTGCTCCCTTCGTGGTGTTCTTGGTTTATGTTTATATTATATTCCTGTAAAGTGACATTGCAATGAATTTTCAGGTGACATTTCTGTCACTTTTCAAAACAGCATGATACCTTATTATAGCACATAGAATAAGATACATCAAACCCGCAATACAATTCACAATCAGTGTACCGTTCCTCGTGCCCCCGGAGGTGTTCCTCTTTGGTATTAAACAGTACAACTATCGGTGTTTATAATACAGAAGATAGAAGATTATATGTGTAGGGACCGCCGGCTGACACCACGCTTACATTTGACTTTATGCCGCTCATCTGATAGAATAGTCATAGAAAGAAAGGGGCTGAAAAAATGATATTCCGCACACCTTCATACTACAGCCGTTTCCGCTGCATCGCCGGTGACTGCCGCGACAGCTGCTGCATCGGCTGGGAGATAGATATAGACGATGACACTGCCGCATACTACGCCAGCGTGGAAGGCGAATTCGGCAGAAGACTGCATGACAATATTTCCGGCGGCTGCTTCGTGCTCGGCAGGGACGAACGCTGCCCCTTCCTCAATCAGCAAAACCTGTGCGACATATATACCGAACTCGGTGAAGAGCATCTCTGTCAGATATGCTCGGACCATCCGCGCTTCTATGAGTGGTTCGGCGATGTGAAGGAGGGCGGTCTCGGCCTTTCCTGTGAGGCTGCCGCTGCTCTGATACTCTCAGAGGATATGACACTGACCGAAGAAGAGATACAGGAGGATGACTTCGGCGAATGTGACGGCGGGCTGTACTCCCTCCTTCTCTCCGCCCGTGAGGTCATATTCTCACACCTTGACAGCGACAGTCTTCTCACTGCGCTCTGTACCGCCCTTGACTTCGCTGAGGCTCTCCAGCAGGCTCTTGACAGCTGTGAGTATACCCTTCCGGAATGGACAGAGACCTCCGCTCCCGCTGCTGCCGACAGCGCCGGAGTTATATGGTTCTATACCTCCCTTGAGCAGATAAGTCCGGACTGGGCACCGGCACTCAGGGCTTCCGGTGAGCTGCCGGCCGGAGAGCTGACAGCTGACGATACGGCAATGCTGAAGCGTATCGCAGTATACTTCATCTACCGTTATTTCATGAAGGGCGCCCATGACGGCGAGATACTCTCCCGTGTGAAGCTGGCGGCGGTGAGCGTATACATCATAGCCCGTCTCCGCAGGCGGGGCAGTGATATGCTGCTGACGGCGAAGAACTACTCCAAGGAGGCTGAGTACTGCGAGGAGAATGTAGAAGCCCTCTGCGATGCCTTCTACGACCTTGACATCTTCACGACCGCCCGCATCAAGGGACTGCTCCATGAAGAGCTTGACCCCGGCGGGATATCGTGATATAATCAATACATAAAGCCATGAATCGAGGGAAAAACCATGATAGATCTTTCCAACATTGAAAAATACAAGGAGAACAACCGCATCGAAGCCAAGAAGGCTACAGGCGGCCTGCCGAAAAGCATATGGGAGACCTACTCCGCATTTGCGAACACTCTCGGGGGAGTGATACTTCTCGGCGTTGAGGAATACCGTGACAAGTCGCTTCATCCTGTTGATCTTGCAGATACCGACTGGATGCTGAAGGACCTTATGGACGGCCTGAGCGATCCGGCTGTTGTGAGCACAAATATACTCTCAGAGGATGATATACAGGTGCTTACCGTAGAGGGGAAGCGTATCATCGCCATAACAGTCCCGCGTGCAAAGCGCAGTCAGAAACCGGTATATATCGGCGGTGATCCTTACTCGGGATCATACTTCCGCAACGGTGAGGGCGATTACCGGTGCAGCGCGGAGGACGTACAGGCCATGCTCCGGGGAGCTTCCTCAGACCCGCACTACCACGCAGGGCCGGACGGCATAATAGACTGCCTGACGGAAAATGTATCCGTATCCCTGAGCGAGCTCTCTCGTCTCCTTGACAGGGATCCGAAGGCGCTCCGCCCCATACTTGCACAGCTCCTTGACGAGAAGGTGATAGTCGAGGACGAGGAGCCCGGTGAGCCGATATACCGCCTCAGGGCATAAAAATACGCCGCAGCATATATCGCTGCGGCGTTTCCGTTTATTTGAGTACTGATTCGTGAAGCGCAAAGTGCTTCGGTATTCCCTGCTCGGTAATGAGATTCAGGTCGCCCTGTATCAGCGGGAGGAAGTAGCTGAGCGCAAAATCACGGATATTGTTGCCTGCTGTGTTGATATACTTCTTCGGAAGGAATTTCTCCTTGTTGGCGATATCGGAAGCATCTGCCACATCTATCGTGACTGTGTAGGGCATATCCGCTATGCGGCGGAATACCATTACCTTGCCCGTTTCTCCGCGGAGGGCAGTTCGCACGCCTGCAGAGCCGATAGCTTCTGCCTCGTCGATGTCAGTGCGTGAGCCCAGATGAGAGGAGCAGCGCTGCATAACATTGAGCTCGATGGAGCGCACCTTGCAGCCTATCTCGCTGCGTACAACATCCTCAAGGTACTTGCCTATGCCGGAGAGGTACTTGTGGCCGAAGTTGTCAACTACGCCGGACTGCACTCCCTCAGGCACTTCTATACCCTCAGATACCGCAACGATAACTGCCTTGTGCTTTGAAAGCTGCTGACGTACATCCTTGAGGAAGGATTCAAGGCTGAATTCCACCTCCGGTACGTACACCAGATGGGGAGCAGTCTCGCCCATTGCATGGAGGACTGCGCTTGAAGCTGTGAGCCAGCCTGCATGACGTCCCATGATCTCCACGATGGTGACAGAGGGTATACTGTATACGATACTGTCACGGGTGATCTCGTGCATTGTTGTAGCTACATACTTTGCCGCCGAGCCGAAGCCGGGAGTATGATCGGTGATGCAGAGGTCATTGTCGATGGTCTTTGGGATGCCGATGACCTTGATATCAAGGCCGATAGTCCCGAAATACTCCGAGAGCTTATTGACGGTATCCATCGAGTCATTTCCGCCGATGTAGAAGAAAGCACCGATATTGCGCTGCTTGAGCGTATCGATTATCTTTCTGTAGGTGGCCTCGTCCTCATGCCAGTCCGGCAGCTTGTATCTGCATGAGCCGAGAACGGTGGAGGGAGTCTGCCTGAGCAGCTCCATGTCGTTGTTGCTGAGTATCGTGGTCTTGAGATCCACAAGGTGGTTCTCGATGATACCCTCGATGCCGTTGATGGATCCGAAGATAGCATCTATCTCCGAAAACTTCAGCGCTTCCTTGAATACGCCCACAAGTGAGGCGTTGATCGCACAGGTCGGGCCGCCCGACTGTGCAACAGCGATGTTCATCATTCCTTATTACCCTCTCATAGTTTATTCAGCCCGTGGCTGTGTGTTCAGAAGGGTTTCCCGTCCCTCCTGATATCCCTGAGATATTTTCCCGCGGCGATATGCGCCGGAAGCATACTGCCTATGTTTATCATTGTAATATAAAAAGCACGAAAAGTCAAGGGCTTTTCGTGCTCAGGCACAGATATACCGTATAATTTCCTGTGCTTCTTCCGGAAGGCATCAGCTTATTATGCCAAGTTTTTTAAGACGTGCCGTTATGGCGCCGTTTGTGCGTCTGTGCTTTGCCGCCATTCCGGCGACTGTTATTCCGTCCTTGTATTCCTCCCTGAGCTGCTGCTCCTCTTCCTCCGTCCAGGGCCTTCCGGCAGGATTCTCACGCCTGCCGACGGCCATATCACGGAAGCTGTCGAGCTGCTTCTGCATGGGGTCTGTCTCTTCCTCCGGCGGCATCTCGTCATCGGGATGTGTGCTGATATGCTCGCTGATAAGGCGGCAGAATTCCCCGCCGTACTTCTCCGCCTTCTTTTTTCCTACTCCCGATACTGTCAGGAATACCTCCATGCGTGTCGGCCGCACCCTGCACATATCCCTGAGGGCAGCATCCGAGAATACGATATAAGCCGGAACCTTTTCCTCTGCCGCAAACTGCGCACGCAGCTTTCTGAGCTTCTCGAAAAGCTCGTCCTTTGCATAGAAGCTGTCCGCTGCACGTTTCTTTCCCTGAGCTGTCTTCTCCTTCGGCAGGTTCATGCGCAGGCTTATCCTGTCCTTTACTATCCTTGCGGACTGTGCAGTCAGCTCCACCACCGGATACTCACCGCCGGAGAAGCTGAGATAGCCCTCCATGATGAGGTGATCAAGCTCGGTGCGTATACGCTGCACCGGTACATCCTTCATAAGGCCGTAGGTCGAGAGCTTGTCGAAGCCGAGGGACATTACCCTTTCGTTTTCGCTGCCGTGAAGCACATCGACGACCATGCTCTTGCCATAGTATCTGCCCTTCTGCTTTATGCGGTACACACAGGAGACTATCTTCTGTGCATCGACAGAGATATCCACCTCCTCGAAGCCGTTCACACAGGAGGAGCAGTTGCCGCAGTAGGAGGGAGCCTTCTCGCCGAAGTACCGGAGCATAGCCTCACGCAAACAGCCGGAGGTGGTGGAATAGAAGGTCATTTCTTTAAGACGCTGCCTGTCACGCTCGAGCATGATATCCTTCTCTTCCTCAGAGAGCTCGGTGTTCTCCTCGCGGCTCTTTTCTATCATGAACTCATTCGTGCGGACATCCTTTCCGCTGTAGAGCAGTATACACTGAGCCGGGCTTCCGTCACGTCCCGCACGGCCGGCCTCCTGATAGTAGCTTTCTATATTCTTGGGCATATTGTAGTGTACCACAAAGGAGACATCGGATTTGTCGATACCCATTCCGAAGGCATTTGTAGCCACCATTATGCGCCTGCGGTCATAGATGAAGTCCTCCTGATTGGCTCTTCTCTCTTCATCCGGCAGTCCGGCATGATATCTCGTGGCAGGGAAGCCGTCGGCGCAGAGCCTGTCACAAACCTCCTCCACGCTCTTGCGGGAGAGACAGTAGACTATCCCGCATTTGTCTCCGAAGCCGGCCATGAGCCTGCGTAGCTCTGCGTACTTGTTATCCGGCCTGAGGACTGAGAAGTAAAGGTTCGGGCGGTCGAAGCCCGTAGTCAGTGAGAAGGGCTCACGCAGACCGAGAAGACGGATTATATCCTCCTTTACCGTATCAGTGGCAGTCGCCGTGAATGCACTTATCACAGGCCGCTGAGGAAGACTGCCGATGAACTCTGCGATATGCAGGTAGCTCGGGCGGAAATCCTGTCCCCACTGGGAGACGCAGTGCGCCTCGTCTATGGTGACCATGGATATACGCAGAGAGGATGTGAGCCGGCTCATCTCCGGAGTGCCGAGGCGCTCGGGAGCTACGTATATCAGCCGGTATTCCCCGTGGCAGGCGCGGTACATGGTATCGGAGTATTCCTCCGGCGTGAGGGAGCTGTTTATGCAGGCGGCGCTGACGCCTGCGGAAAGGAGAGCGCTGACCTGGTCCTTCATAAGTGATATCAGAGGGGATATGACTATGGTCGCACCTCTGAGCATGAGGGCAGGCACCTGATAGCAGAGGGATTTTCCGGCGCCTGTAGGCATTATCCCGAGAACATCACAGCCGCTGAGTATATGGTCTATCAGCTCCTCCTGACCCTTGCGGAATGCCCTGTGGCCGAAGAATTCACGAAGTACTGTCAGCTTGTCCATCAGGCCTTCCTCCCTTCCTGTGAGTTATTTTTACGGTGTTATTTCCAGAAGCTCAGGACGCTTGTATCAAGTCCGATATCGGCCGCGCGGAAATGCGGGTCCTTGCCCTCCTTCTTCTGCTTCTCGTAGTCCCTGAGGGCTGCGAATACCTGCTTTGAGAGCACGAAGCAGCAGGGGATATTGATAAGGGTCATAAAGCCCATGGTGATGTCTGCGATAGTCCATGCGAAGCTCATTTCCATTAGTGCTCCGGCGAATATCACTATGATACAGACGATGTAAAAGCCCGTCATAAAGCGCTTTGAGGGCTCCTTCTTGCCGTTGAGATAGATAAGTGCGTTGTCAACGTAGTAGAGGTTGCCGAGGAGGGTAGTAAAGGCGAAAAGCACCATTGCGGCGGTGATGAACACCGGTCCCGCCTTGCCGAAAACCGTGGAGATGGCGTTCTGCACGTACATGGCACCGGATACCTCTTTGTTATAGGCAGTGCCGGAGCTGAGGCACATGAATGCTGTCGCTGTGCAGAGGAGTATAGTGTCGATGTATACGGATACCGTCTGCACAAGCCCCTGCTTTACCGGATGAGTAACATCTGCGGAGGCCGAGGCATTGGGTGCGGAGCCTACGCCGGCTTCGTTTGAATAGAGGCCGCGCTTGATGCCCATTACCATACAGCTTCCTGCAAGTCCGCCGAATATAGAACGGAAATCAAAGGCATCCCTGAATATCAGTGCGAACATATGGGGCACGTTTCTGATATTGGCAATGATTATGACAAGAGATATGAGCACATAGGCTATTCCCATGAAGGGTACTACCTTCTCTGTCAGCTTTATGATGCGCTTGCCGCCGCCCATCACACAGTAGCCTACAGTCACTGCAAGTATCAGTCCGACGATGACGGGCGTGAGAGTGCCGTCATAGAAGCTGTAGACCTCGAAGGAGGATTGAAGATTGAAGGAACAGAGCAGGTTGAAGCCCACCGCATAGGTGGCTATGAGGAAGATGCAGAAGAGCACCGACACCACAGGCAGCCTGAGAGCCTCCTCTATGTAGTAGGCAGGGCCGCCGTAACAGCTGCCGTCCTTGTTTCTGCGTTTGTATATCTGCGCAAGAGTACTCTCTACGAAGGCAGAGGCCGCACCGATGATGCACATCAGCCACATCCAGAAGCAGGCACCGGGACCGCCGATACATATAGCTGTGGATACGCCCACGATATTTCCCGTACCTACACGGGAGGCTGTGGATACTATGAGTGCCTGGAAGGAAGATACCTTCTGCTCTCCCTTCGGCTTTTCCACGATGAGCCGGCAGGCCTCGCCGAAAAGACGAAGCTGCACAAAACGCGTGCGCAGCGAGAAGTAAAGTCCGGCCAGAGCAAGTATGATTATAAGCACCGGGTAGTACATCACATCATCGATCCTGTTGAGAACATCCATTATAGCGTTTATCATCGTCTCCTCCTGTCTGTTACAATATAATTGACGTGTAAAACCTTACACACCGGTAAGGGTTTACACG
>CAMKMD010000002.1 GCA_946413815.1 uncultured Ruminococcus sp. | reverse complement strand
TTTTGTTTAAGACCAGCGGGCTAAAGTAGGCTATCGCACAGGCAGCATGGATGAGCACTTTTATTTTTAAATCCATAGCCGCAGGCGATACATTAATTCCGCATTCCGGATTCTGCATTAAACAAAAAAGGGAGGGCCATGCAGCCAAAGCCGCATAGTCCTCCGGATATAGTGTTTACTTTTTGGTATTAAGCTTTCTGAGTGTGTAGCCTTCCTTGACCTTGAGCTCGCCGCGGTCGATCGCGAGAGCGTAGTCGGGGAGATCTCTTGTAACGGTTGTGCCTGCGGCGGTGTATACACCCTTGCCCAGACGTACCGGAGCGATAAGGCTGGTATTGCTTCCGATGAAGCTGTAATCTCCGATCTCACAGCGGCTCTTGGCGATGCCGTTGAAGTTGACTGTCACAGTTCCTGCGCCCACATTGACCTTCCTTCCCACGTCGCTGTCTCCTATATAGATAAGGTGAGCAGCAGCGGTATCCTCGCCGATGACGGAGTTCTTGATCTCAACGAAGTCTCCGATCCTTGCGCCTGACTTGATGCGGCTCTCCGGGCGGATATGTACATAGGGCCCTATGACTACGTTGTCCTCGATCACTGAATCAAAGGCCTGAGCAGTGTTGACCTCAACATTGTTTCCGACAACACAGCCGTCGATGGTGGTATTAGGTCCGATGACGCAGTCCTTTCCGATGGATGTCCCGCGGCGGAGGATAGTGCCGGGGAGTATCTGTGTACCCTGACCTATCTCAACGCTCCTGTCTATGATTATCCCGTCAAGACATACGAACTCAACGCCGTTGTCGAGATGCTTCTTTATAACCTCGCGGCGGGCATAGTCGTTGAGCCCGAACAGATCCAGACGGTTGTTGGCACCGCGTATGATCTCAGCGTTCTCCGACTTGTATGCGCCTGCACTCTTGCCCTCGCTGATAGCAATGGCTATTGTATCTGTAAGGTAGTATTCCTTCTGTACGTTATTATTGGTTATCTTGCCGAGCAGACTGATAAGGTCGGCCGTCCTGAACCAGTAGGTACCGGAGTTTACCTCATTTATGGCCCTCTGCTCATCCGTTGCATCCTTCTGCTCCACGATGCCGCTGATACCGCCGCCGCTTGTGCGGAGTATGCGTCCGTATCCTGTAGGATCCGGCAGTTCTGCGGTTATGACTGTTACAGCGTTTCCGTTCTGCCTGTGGAGCATAAGGGACTCGCTTATGGTCTCCGGATCTATGAAGGGTGCATCGCCGCAGAGCACGAGAGTGTTCCCGTCGGGATCATCCTTCAGCCCGTCCTCAAGGAAGGGGACAGCCTGCATTACAGCGTGACCTGTGCCGAGACGCTCTGCCTGCAGTACCGTTGTATATCTTCCGCCCAGGTATTCCTCGAGAAGCTCGGCCTTGTAGCCCTTTACCACGCAGATATCATCGATACCTGCATTCTCGCACGCAGAGATTACCCATTCGAGCATGGGCTCACCGAGCACTCTGAAAAGCGGCTTGGGTATCTCAGCTTTCATCCTTTTTCCCTGGCCGCCGGCCAGTATTACTGCCTTGTTCATATGTCAATAGTCCTCCTGAGATTTATTGCTGCTGCCTTTAACGGCAGTATTATTCCTTTTGTGAGTCAAGGTCTGTATCGTTGAGCGGGAGAATCACCCATTCCGTGCCGTCCATCAGAGCAACGCCCGTTACACCGCTGCATTCGCTTTCGATATTGCGGTCGTAGTAGGTCAGCTCAAGACGATAGCTGTCCGTTATGGTGTGCAAAGCCGATCCGTAGCGCTCATAAGCCGGATCATATATGCTGTTCGCGGCGTCAAGTGCCGACTGGCTGAGCTCTCCGACTCCCGTTATCTTTAATCTGAGATCGCCGGGCTTCAGCTCGCCCTGCTTCGGAGGCGAGAATATATTGTCCATCCCCTCAAAGACGCCGGCCTTCTCCATCAGTTCCTCCAGATCCTGAGGATAATAGCTTCTCTGGATGCCTGGAAGGTCATACATGATATTGCACATATAGTAGTTCTCGAGCAGAGGCATTATCTCAGCCGGGAGCTCCGATGCAGCAGAGTCTTTTCCCGCTTGATCTCCGCATGAGACTGCCGCTGTAAGGCATACGAGACAGGACAGAATCAGAGCTGTGGTTCTTTTTCTCATACAGTTCATGCCCTCCGATCAATAAAAAGTATCTTACATATAAATATGCAGCCTGCTCACCTTATCTCTCCGGCGAAAACAGATGCTCTCTTTTATTTTTACATACTTTAACAAAAAAAGCAAGCCTTTTTGTCTGCAATAATCAGATTTCGGAGATATTTGGCTGTTTTGCACAAAACGGGCCTTTTAAATCTCAGTGAATTATATATTGTAATTTCTGTGTAACTATGGTATAATAGTTATAAGTCGGAAAAGGCTGACAGCCTGCATCCATACACTGTAATACAGCGTCCGGAGCAGAACGGTTTTCCTTTGTCCGGTAAGTTTAAAATCTGGAGGTATATACCAATGGCAACAAAGTATTGCTACCTTTTCTCAGAAGGAAACGCCAACATGAGAGAGCTTCTCGGCGGTAAGGGCGCTAACCTCGCTGAGATGACCAACATCGGTCTCCCTGTTCCCCAGGGCTTCACCATCACAACAGAGGCTTGTACTCAGTACTATGAGGACGGCGGTATCTCTGACGAGATCATGGCTGAGATCAACGAGTACATCACAAAGATGGAAGCTATCACAGGCAAGAAGTTCGGCGACAAGGAGAATCCGCTCCTGGTTTCTGTTCGTTCCGGTGCCCGTGCTTCAATGCCCGGTATGATGGATACTATCCTTAACCTCGGTCTCAACGAGACAGTTGTTAACACCATCGCAGAGAAGTCCAACAACCCCAGATGGGCTTGGGACTGCTACAGAAGATTCATCCAGATGTATTCTGACGTAGTTATGGAAGTTGGTAAGAAGTACTTCGAAGAGCTTATCGATGAGATGAAGGCTAAGAAGGGCGTTACTCAGGACGTAGAGCTCAACGCTGATGACCTCAAGGAGCTTGCTTCACAGTTCAAGGCTGAGTACAAGAGCAAGATCGGTACAGATTTCCCGGACGATCCCAAGGAGCAGCTGATGGGCGCTATCAAGGCTGTATTCCGTTCATGGGACAACCCCAGAGCTAACGTTTACAGACGTGACAACGATATCCCGTTCTCATGGGGTACTGCTGTTAACGTACAGTCAATGGCATTCGGTAACATGGGTGATGACTGCGGTACAGGTGTTGCGTTCACACGTGATCCTGCTACAGGCGAGAAGAAGCTCATGGGTGAGTTCCTCACAAACGCACAGGGCGAGGACGTTGTTGCAGGCGTTCGTACTCCTATGCCTATCCAGCAGATGGCTGAGACATTCCCTGAGGCTTTCGCTCAGTTCAAGGAAGTTTGCCAGACTCTCGAGAATCACTACCACGATATGCAGGATATGGAGTTCACTGTTGAGAACAAGAAGCTCTATATGCTCCAGACAAGAAACGGTAAGAGAACTGCACAGGCTGCTCTCAAGATCGCTTGCGACCTCGTTGATGAGGGCATGAAGACAGAGCAGGAAGCTGTTGCAATGATCGACCCCAGAAACCTTGATACACTTCTCCACCCCCAGTTCGATGCTAAGGCTCTCAAGGCTGCTACTCCTATCGGCAAGGGTCTCGGTGCTTCACCCGGAGCTGCTTGCGGTAAGATCGTATTCACAGCTGATGACGCTGTAGAGTGGGCTGCAAAGGGCGAGAAGGTAGTTCTTGTACGTCTTGAGACTTCTCCTGAGGATATCACAGGTATGAAGGCTGCTCAGGGTATCCTGACAGTTCGCGGCGGTATGACTTCTCACGCTGCTGTTGTTGCCCGTGGTATGGGTGAGTGCTGCGTTTCCGGATGCGGCGACATCAAGATGGACGAGGCAAACAAGAAGTTTGAGCTCGGCGGCAAGACATTCGTTGAGGGCGACTTCATCTCTATCGACGGTACAACAGGTAACATCTACGATGGTATCATCGACACTGTTGATGCTCAGATCGCTGGTGAGTTCGGCCGTATCATGGCTTGGGCTGACAAGTACAGAACTCTCAAGGTTCGTACAAACGCTGATACTCCTGCTGACGCTAAGAAGGCAAGAGAGCTCGGCGCTGAGGGTATCGGTCTCTGCCGTACAGAGCATATGTTCTTCGAGGCAGACAGAATCGCTGCTTTCCGTGAGATGATCTGCTCCGATACAGTTGAGGGCCGTGAGGCTGCACTCGCAAAGATCGAGCCTATGCAGCAGAGCGACTTCGAGGCACTCTACGAGGCACTTGAGGGCTGCCCTGTAACTATCAGATTCCTGGATCCTCCTCTCCACGAGTTCGTTCCTACTGAGGAAGCTGACATCGAGGCTCTTGCTAAGGCACAGGGCAAGTCAGTTGCTGATATCAAGAATATCATCGCTTCACTCCACGAGTTCAACCCCATGATGGGTCACCGTGGATGCCGTCTTGCTGTAACATATCCTGAGATCGCTGCAATGCAGACAAGGGCTGTTATCAAGGCTGCAATCAACGTTAAGAAGAACCACCCCGACTGGAACGTAAAGCCTGAGATCATGATCCCGCTGGTAGGCGACGTCAAGGAGCTCAAGTTCGTTAAGAAGGTAGTAGTAGAGACAGCTGACGAAGTAATCAAGGCGGCCGGCGCTAACCTTGAGTACGAGGTAGGTACAATGATCGAGATCCCGAGAGCTGCTCTTACAGCTGACGAGATCGCAAAGAACGCAGACTTCTTCTGCTTCGGTACAAACGATCTTACACAGATGACATACGGCTTCTCACGTGACGACGCAGGCAAGTTCCTCGGCGCTTACTATGATAAGAAGATCTTCGAGAACGATCCCTTCGCTAAGCTCGATCAGACAGGCGTAGGCAAGCTCATGGAGATGGCTATCAAGCTCGGTAAGCCTGAGAACCCGAAGCTCCACTGCGGTATCTGCGGCGAGCACGGCGGCGATCCTACATCCGTAGAGTTCTGCCACAAGATCGGCCTTGACTATGTATCCTGCTCACCTTTCCGTGTTCCGATCGCTCGTCTGGCTGCTGCTCAGGCTGCAATCGCTGACAAGAAGTGATCTGAGATACGATAGTATCACATGGAAAAGCACTCCGGTGCTTATCTGAATAAACAAACAGAGTCCTCATAGCTTCGGCTGTGAGGACTTTTTTGTTATAAAAATGACCGAAGTTTATTCCTACGGTCTTTTTCTGATTTTTTGTTCGTCTTTATTTTTATGATTAGTTTCATTGTACTTGGCTATCTTTTTGAATTTCTCCTCTTTTGCAGCCAAGTATCCTTCGGCGTCTTCAGAATAAGCGTTTTCAGTTTTCAGCTTTTCGGGACTTTGAAAAGCATTATTCCCTTTATCAACAGCAGCAAGAACGCTACTGTTGCCGCATAGGGTATTCTTGCCATAGTCAGGAACAATACCGCGATAATGCTAAGTACAAGCGATGTGCCAGTAACTGTGCTTCTGCCCTTTTCTATGTTCCTGTAATTCATAAACAACTTCACTGCACCGATGATTATAAGTATTGAAAACAGTCCCCAGCATACACAGCTTATCCCGAACGATATATGCGTGTAATCAAACAGTGCAACTGCCGAGACTGTTTCTCCTACCTTTTTAGGATAAAGCGGCAGAAGAATAAGCATAATGCTCATTATATCGACTACACCTATCAGCAGGTCGATCATTTTACCAATATTTGAACGGTTCTCGTCTTTTGCCGCAGTAATGAGTTCCTCCGACGACAGAAGCTCATCTATGGTCACAGAAAAGAACTTTGATATCTCTTTCAGCGAATCAATATTCGGATATCCCTTTCCCGACTCCCACTTAGAGATAGCTGTACGGGAAACGTAGAGTTCCTTTGCAAGTTCCTCCTGAGTTAAGCCTTTTTTCTTCCTTAATTCCTGCAATTTCTCGTGAAATTCCATTTTCTTTTCTCCGTTAGTTAGTTTTGTCAGTGAGGTGGACAGCACCATGATATATTAAGTACAGTCCAGAGCTCAGCAGAACAGAGCCTGCTATATCTGTCAGCCAGTGTACTCCCGCAACAGTGCGTCCCACCACCATAAATGCTGTGAATAAGACCGTAAACGCATAAATACCGTATTTGACTTTAGTATTCCTTATCCTGCGATGCACCTGAAAAGCTAGCGTAGGCATTACGCTCATAACAAGAAGCGTTGTTGAAGACGGGTAAGAAGCCTCCATACGTCCTTCTATAAGTATCGGTCGGTAGTTTATAGGTATCATCTCAAATATGAGATAACCGAATATCACAAGGATATAGTAAATACCAAGCAGGATAATATCCTTATCAACTTTAAGAAGACTTCTCCGCTTTATGAGCTGAACCAGACCGACAACTCCGAATATCATACAGATAAAGATCGGCACAAGTCCAAGCCAGTCGGTGACAGTATACACCCACATATGAACGCCTGTCATTTTATGGAACCACACGTTCAGACCTGCAAACCCGATGTCCGTTCCGTCCTGTCCCACTGCCTGAACATCAACTGTCTGTATCAATACAGTCCAGACTGCAAACAGTACCAGCATTATCATGCCTGTGATCAATATGTTCTTTTCATTCTTTTTCATAATTCCGTGTTCCTTTCAGATGATTTCCTTTCGGCTAATCTCATGGTAACACGGGGACTGAAAAAAGTAAAGAACCGTACGGTCACACCCATGACACGAATCGTAACATATGCGATATTTCGCCATTTGCAGCACATCTGCCGCCACGACTTTTTTATGACTTGAGCCTGATTATATTATAACCGAAAGGTGAAATTCCGTCAACCCATAGTCTTGACCAAGCCATGCAGATATGTTATGATATAAACAGCACAACTGTGCAATCAAATGACAAAGATAAAAACGCAACGTATACCTTCGGGTATGCTAGAGCCGGTAGGTAGCCCGGCCGTCCTGTGAATACAGGGTAAGTAACCTGCCCCTCCGGGTTGTCCGTTCTTTGTCCATAGCAATTTTTTAGGAGGGAAAGATATGGACAAAACGAACGGTATGCTGACAGTTTTTTTCGATGAGCCTTTCTGGGTGGGAGTATTTGAACGCTCTGAAGATGATAAACTCTCAGCGGCTAAGGTCACATTCGGAGCAGAACCCAAGGACAGTGAAGTCTGGGATTACGTGCTGAGGCATTACTACAAGTTGAAGTTCAGTCCTGCTGTTAAGGCCAAAACAAAGCAGACTGCTGATAATCCCAAACGGCGGCAGCGCAATGCACGAAAGCAGCTCAGTATCGCAGGTATCGGCACAAAGTCGCAGCAAGCGCTGAAGCTAATGCAGGAGCAAATGAAGACCGAACGCAAGCAGCTCACAAAAGAGCAGCGTGAAGCCGAAAAGCAGCGTCAGTTTGAGCTTAAACAGCAAAAGCGCAGGGATAAGCATAAAGGTCATTGACAGCTTCCTGCGAAAAAAGTCCTGATAGTATCGGCTGTCAGGACTTTTTATCCAATCATTAATAATAAAAATATATGGTTCAGGAGAAAAACATGATAGATACAGCTTCTTTTATAGATAAATTTATCTCAGCCTTGAAAAATACGTTTCCCGACAAGGTATGTTTCGTTGGCTTACAGGGAAGCTATGCACGCGGAGAAGCAACAGAAAGCAGCGATATTGATTTCGTCGTTATTCTCGATCATCTTTCAGGTGATGATGTCAGACGTTACCGAACTATGCTTGACGCCCTTCCGCACAGAGAATTATTCTGTGGATTTCTTTCTGATGCTGATGACCTCAGGAACTGGGAGGTATCTGATCTGTTTCAGTTCTATAATGATACGAAGCCGATAATCGGAACTCTTGATGATATTATTCCGCAAATAACTGTTGATGATATCAGGCGGTCAGTCAGGATAGGAGTCTGCAATATTTATCACTCCTGCGTTCATAATCTGATATATGAAAAAAATCCCGCAATACTGAAAGGATTGTATAAAGCCGCATCATTTGTGATACAGGCACTTTTGTACCTGCGATCAGGAGAATATATCGCACGTTTACAGGAACTTGTCAGCAAAGCGGAAGGCATCGAAAAGGATATAATCTCTGCTTATATACAGATAAAAAACAGCGGCGTATCAGATTTTGAAAGACTGTCAGACCTTATCTTTAATTGGTCGAAAAAGCAGATAAATCAAATGCACGAATGTATTTAAAAACATATTCCGATATAAGGAGACTACTATGATCGAAACAGAACGATTGAAATTATACCCTGCCTCAAAAGAGCAGATGGAAGTATTTATAGAATCACAAACAGTTGATGTCCTTAAAGCTGCGTACATCGAAATGCTGAACGGTTGCCTTGATCATTCCGAACAGTGGGATTGGTATGCGATATGGATGATCGAGCTGAAAGACGGAACGCATATAGGTGAATTGTGCTTCAAAGGCCTTTCTCCTGATGGTATCGCTGAGATAGGATATGGTATCAACGATGATTATCAGGGATACGGCTATGCAACCGAAGCCGTGAAAGCAGTATCTGAATGGGCTCTTAGACAGCCAATCGTTACATCTCTGGAAGCCGAAACAAATGAAGATAATATATCTTCAAAAAGAGTGCTTGATAAGTGCGGATTTGTTCCTAACGGAACAATCGGCGAAGAAGGTCCGAGATATACACTAAAAAACACATGATAGAAGTAAGATATAATGAATAACATATTTCACTATACCTCGCCTATTGGCGGTATAACCCTCGCCAGTGACGGAGAAGCACTGACAGGCTTATGGTTCGATGGGCAGAAATACTTTCCAAATAAATTAGTTGATGAAAGTACCGAGGCGGAGCTGCCGATATTCACGCAGACCTGCAATTGGCTTGATATTTATTTCAGCGGAAAAGAGCCGAGCTTCACTCCGCTTATAAGTCGACGCACAACACCGTTCCGAAAAGCTGTGTACGACATTCTTCTGACTATACCTTATGGACAGACTATAACCTATGGTGGAGTCGCACGTATCCTTGCAGAACGACAAGGAGTTGAGCGTATGTCAGCGCAGGCAGTCGGCGGTGCCGTTGGACATAATCCAATCGGAATTATAATTCCATGCCACAGAGTAGTGGGGACAGACGGAAGGCTTACAGGATATGCAGGCGGACTGGATAAAAAGATAGCTCTGCTGAAACTTGAAGAGTACGAAATATAATGTAAAAGGCAGCCATTACGGCTGCCTCTTTTACGTTCCTGATTTTGTTCTATGCAATTATAACAGCTGACAATGGAGGACTTTTACAGCATCATATTTACGGCTAAATATAGCCGTTTATCGATTAAATTGTGATTGCCAACCTATCCGCAGTACAGGCTGCAATCGCTGACAAGAAGTGATCTGAGATACGATAGTATCACATGGAAAAGCACTCCGGTGCTTATCTGAATAAACAAACAGAGTCCTCATAGCTTCGGCTGTGAGGACTTTTTTGTTATAAAAATGACCGAAGTTTATTCCTACGGTCTTTTTCTGATTTTTTGTTCGTCTTTATTTTTATGATTAGTTTCATTGTACTTGGCTATCTTTTTGAATTTCTCCTCTTTTGCAGCCAAGTATCCTTCGGCGTCTTCAGAATAAGCGTTTTCAGTTTTCAGCTTTTCGGGACTTTGAAAAGCATTATTCCCTTTATTAACAGCAGCAGGAACGCAACTGTTGCCGCATAGGGTATTCTTGCTATCAAAGCATACATCTGTAAGAATCCCATAGCAGTCTTTGTTTCCTGCATTTTATCTGTTCCCAGCAGTTCTTCCAGAAGCATGAATGCCACAGCAGGTCCTGTTTGCGGACAGTATGAGGTTATGATATTATCGCTCCTGACAACAGGCTCGTTCACAACTATTGCACCGTACTCAGCGAGCTGCTTCTGGCGATGCCCGTTGTTCAGATGATATGTTGTTGCTCTCTTGCCTTTCAGTATGCCGTTGTTTCCGAGTGCCAGTGCAGCAACGCAAATCGTGGCTATCATCTTGTCCCTGTCGTTGAATTCTTTGATCAGTTCGACAGCCTGATCCGAAAATGCGTCCTCATAGAAGCCATACTCTTCAAAACCTCCGGGGATAGCCAGTGCGCCATAATCGTCGATGCAAACATCATTCATCAGGATTGACTGATACTCCGAAAGTGCTTGTGATAGTCTTTTGCAGAGCACAGGTAAAGACTTCGACACCAGCCCAGCCCATAATATCAACAAAAACACTTGCTTCCATTGTTTCAAAGCCTTTTGCAAGAAATAACAGTACCCTCATTTTAATTCCGTCGTTAAAGATCACTGTAAAACAAAATCTATCAGAGGTTTGATATTATCCTTATCTCTGAAATCAACGGGCGTGTCATAAGCATCGAGCATTCCCTGCTCATCTTCGGTGCGCTCTTTAAGCTTCTGCAAACGCACTTTAAGCATTTTCATAAGTATCTTATCTCCGGCAGTCAACTTGCTGAAATCAAAACCGCCTCTGAGATAAAAATGTCCTATTTGTTTTTGCTGTTCAGCGGTCAGCACCTTTTCCCAGAACGGCTGCATCTCATGCTCTCTGCCGGGATTTGATCCTACCGCAAACAGGACTATCTTCTTACCTGACAGCTTGTCAAGATTTTTTGTGATAAGCTTTACGCCGTTGAATCCGCCTGCATACATTCCGCCTCCGTATATTATCGTATCATAACCGATAATATCGGAAAGCTCAGCGTTTTCTTTAATGTCGCAGCCAAGCTCCTGTGCTAACCACTCAGCGTATGTTTTGGTGTAACCAGATTTTGACTTATAAGCAACTATCGTTTTCATATTATTCTCCTTCTACGATTGCTTTATATAGCTTTCCGGCGAGTATTGCCGCGTATATCCCCAGCAGGGTGAATATTGCAGATTTTGTAATGATAGCCGGTATCGGAAGATCAACTCCCGAAACGAGTTGTACGGCTGTCTGAAAAATCATCAATATCCCTACTACAATTATTCCAATCAGAAGAACGGAAAGCAGCACCACACCGAATGAGTTCCTTTTCTTCAGCAGATAAAGGCATATGAAAGCTGTGGGACTTATTATCCCCATATCGAGGATATATGTGATCTCTGTTGTATAGACCTCTATGAGCTGCAGCCTTCCGCTTCCGAACGAAGAAACGATATCCGGAAGCCAGGCAATAAAAGTTGATATTCCCGAAAGCACCAGAAAGACTGTATATGGTTTTCCTGAAAGTATATCGGGTACATCAAAGTGTTCACCTGATATTCTGTATATGCCGATGATGAAGGCAAAAAAAGTGCATACAAAAAGAGCGGTATACGCCAGAAATAACATATTGTATGTTACTCCGAAGCACAGGCTCGCTGCATAATACAACAGCCACGCAAGTACCGAGACAAGCAGCAGAAAGCTGAGTTTATCCTTCTTCTTCACATCATATATCACTAATATTGCAGTCAGTGGAATACCAACAAAAAGCATACACATATCGCTTCCGATAAAAATCGTCGCTTTAAGATAGCTGTCACGGGCATATATACCGCTGCCCCACATCTTTATAGTTTCGCCGTACTGATTCACTGTTTCATACGTTTTGGAAGTATCCCACGAAAGCATACCGCACAGAGTTATCATGATAAGGAGCACAATAGCGGCAGTGGACAAAATGTGCATCATTTGGAATTTACGCATCATTTTCCCCTTTCAGCTCATTCAGCCTGTTGCAGAGTTTTTCAAGTGCCGTGCAGTAAACTCGCTGCTCCTCTTCTGTCAGGCAATCGAACAGCTTATACACGAATTGAATGTTCTGATCTGTTTTTTTTGTCCGGATATGATTAGCCGCTTCAGTCTTGACAAGCCTTATTGCACGCTTGTCTTTTTTGTCGGGAACGACCTCCAGAAAGCCCTTATCTACAAGGCGATCAACTATCTGTCTCATACTCTGATGCGTAACGCCGGAAAGCTCGGACATCTGCTTGAGCGTTGGTGGCTCGGGAAACGCCTCTATCATTGCAATAGCAAGCCATTGTTTGGCGGTAATATCCACAAGTCCGTTATCCATTATAGCCTGAAGCCTGTTGGAACAGATAAAGATGTTCACAAAGGCAATAATTCTCGGATCCATGTGTTCAAAATCGTACATAGCAAACCTCTTTCGAATATATGTAGTATACTACCTATTATATGCAGTATACTACATATTTTATAATTTGTCAATAGCGGTTTTGATTTTTCATTAATTTCTCAAAACGTATTGACAAAATTCTATATGTGCGATATAATATAGAAAAACTTCGATGTGAGGTGAGAACGTGGAGTTATCAAACAAGCAGATCACAGTAATATTCAAAGCTCTATGCGATGAAAACAGAGTGCAGATATTCAGACTTCTGCAAGGCGGCGAGCTATGTGCCTGTCATCTTCTGGAGGATCTGCATCTGAGTCAGCCAACGCTCTCTCACCATATGAAGGTACTCTGTGACAGCGGACTTGTGGTCGGAAGAAAAGAGGGCAAGTGGATGCACTACTCTATTTCGCAGGAAGGTGCTAAAGTCGCCATGGACTGCCTGAAAGAGATAACGGCAGTAAATGAAAACGATTGTAATTGCTGTAGTAAATAAGCTGTTTTCCATACGGCTTCAGCTTGTCAAAAAAGGTAGTTTCAGCGATAAAACCAAACGTTTGGGATTCCAAAGGGGCGCGCCCCTTTGGTCAGGTCAAGGGCTGAAAGCCCTTGTGGGGTGTGGGGCAAAGCCCCGCATATAGCCGCAAAGCGCCCGGCAAGGGGTGAATTCAAAAACAGTCCGGTGGACTGTTTTTGAAGAGGGGACGCCCTGCAAGAGAGGGCGTCCCCTGAATTGATACAGGTTTTTTGACAGTCTGAAGCCGTATTCCATACGGCTTAAAATAATATCGTCAAATGGATACATCTAAATACGACTATCGGAGGAAATGAAAATGGATAACATTTTAAAAGCAGTACAGTATTATGAGAACGGCTATATGTGTTCGCAGGCAGTAATAGCGGCGTTTGCAGAGCAGTTCGGTATAACAGAAAAACAGGCTTTTCAGATAGGCGCCTGCTTCGGCGGAGGAATGTGCAAGGGCGAGGTCTGCGGTGCGTGTACGGGTGCGCTGATGGTGCTCGGAATGAAATACGGACAGTTCGACCTCAATGACACAGCGAGCCGCGCCAAAGGCCGTGCTATGGCAGTTAAGTTCCTTGACGAGTTTGAGAAGCGCAAGGGCTCATATATCTGCCGTGACATTCTTGGCTGTGACCTCAGAACAGACGAAGGCAGGGATTTCGCAAGGTCAAACGGACTTTTCAGATCGCTCTGCCCCGAAATGGTAAGGACGGCGGCAGAGATACTGGCAGAAATGCTCGGAGTCGATGAAGAATAGTTTGGGACTTTATCCAGGATGAGATATTCGGCATTAGATGGCTTGAATGAATTTCTTTCTAATATTATTTTCGGGAATGTATTAAACCCGATCGTAATTCGCCTTCTAAAAAGAGATGATTACTCTAAAAGCAAGCAATTGCTGCAAGTGTTTGATATGTATGAAGATTTTGCATCAGGTGATACTGAAACACAGAATCTTCTTCAAGTGACTTTGTTAGAAATTCTTTGGGACGAAGCTATAACGTATGAGCGTGCTATGAAATTAATGGGAGAAAAAACGAAAGAGATATGGGATTATATCTACAGCTATCTTTATATCCCGAGAAGCGATAACCGCTAAATTAAATTGAATATGATTTACACCTATCATTACACTTCTCCTCTCGGCGGTATCACCCTCGCCGGCAACGGAGAATCACTGACAGGCTTATGGTTCGACGGGCAGAAATATTATGGTGACACGCTTGGTAAAGTATTTACAGAATGCAGTCTGCCCATATTTACGGAAACTGTCAACTGGCTCGATATTTATTTCAGCGGAAGAAATCCCGACTTCACACCGTCTATATACTTGAACACAACACCGTTCCGAAAGGCAGTATGTGACATCATGCTGACAATACCTTACGGCCAGACAATGACCTATGGTGAGATCGCAGATATCATCGCAGAGCAGAAAGGAATTGAGCGCATGTCCGCACAGGCTGTGGGTGGAGCTGTGGGGCATAATCCTGTCTCGATCATTATCCCGTGCCACAGAGTAGTCGGAGCAGACGGAAATCTGACCGGGTATGCAGGCGGTCTTGACAGAAAGGCAGAGCTGCTGAAACTGGAAAAAGCATTATAAATACTATTCAAGCATCAAGGGTTATACCTGGTGCTTTTTTCATTTTTCCGGTGCAAATTACACCGGGGAAAAACGAAAATCATGAAAGCAGCTTCTCAGGGACTTTCAGATTTATTGCCGACTACGATAATAACGAAATCATAGATGCCGTTGATGCTTCGGAGATTCTGGCAAACTATGCTCATAATTCCGTATCAGGCAATGAACGCAACTACAGTATGGTCACCTTCGAGGTGGAGTATTTTTTTGGCGGAGCAGAATCGGACACTTTCTATGCGGACAGCTACGAGGAATGTCTCGAATTCATAGCCAGTGACAAGCAAACAAGGAGTATCCGGAACCCGGGTTATTACAAGCTCTTCTACAACGAGGCTATTTTTGGCGAGGTATATGACGGCGTGTATAAAGTCGTACATACTGATCATGCTCCCTGAACTTTAAAACAACGAGTCCTCACGGCTTTCGGGCTGTGAGGACTTTCTGTCTATTCAAAAGTAAATATGATCATTCATACCTGTTGCTGTGGGCGTTTCACAGGCTGCCTGTAACCAAGTATAGATAAATGCTATACCCCAAACACTTGCAATACACCCGGAATTATGTTAAACTTAGTTATCAGATAGGATTTATAAAAGTACAGAGGTGATCATAATGAAAATATCTACGAAGGTTGAGTGTGGAATAATCGCGCTTATCGACATTGCAGTAAAATCAGAGATCGAACCCGTTGTAAAGATCAACGCTATATCCAAGAGGAACAACATCTCGGCCAAGTATCTTGAACAGATATTCCCGCTGCTGAAGCAGGCGAGCATCATCAGGAGTATAAAGGGTGCGAGCGGTGGATATGTGCTCGCCCGTGACGCTTCTGAGATAACTCTCGGTGAGATCGTCAATGCCCTCGACAATTCCATCCTCTCTTCCTCCACATTTGCTGAAAAATACGAACCTTTGGCTATAACAGCAATTGAGGAATGTCTGTGGGATCCTGTCACTTCATTCCTGTGCAGGATATCAAACGAACTGACTCTGAAAAAGCTTGCTGACAAGTTCGTGGAGCTGAGCAGCGGTCCTTCCGAACCGATGTATTATATCTGAGATCCGGCGAGGAAGACCACATATGCAGCATAACCGCCTTCAATATTGTAAACGTCATACCCGCGGTCTTCAAGTATTTCAGCGACCTCCTCGCTGAGGTCTCCGGTCCTGCAGAGGACATAGACAGGCTTATCATCAGGCAGCTGTGAGAGCCCCGTGGATATCTCGTCAAACGGTACATTTACTGAACCGCTGATACCTTTCATTTCAAACTCATCCCTGCTTCGTATATCAAGGAGAAGTACTTTCCCGGTATCAAGGCTGCATAATTCAGCTGCATTAATTCTTTTCATATCTTATTCCTTTCGGGAGGCAAAAATGGCTTTGACAGACAAACAGCTCGAACGTTATTCGAGACATATAACACTTAAAGAAATAGGTGTGAAGGGACAGAAGAAGCTCCTTGCCGCAAAAGTCCTTATAATAGGTGCAGGAGGACTCGGTGCACCCGCAGCCATGTACCTGGCGGCCGCAGGTGTGGGGACTATCGGCATCGCGGATTGTGACAAAGTAGAGCTTTCAAACCTGCAAAGGCAGATCATCCACACAACAAACGATATCGGCAGGACTAAGGTGCTTTCGGCTGCTGATACCATAAAATCTCTCAATCCTGATGTTGAAGTCATCACGTACCACGAATACGTAAACAGCAAAAACATCGCAGATATGATAGCGGATTATGACTTCATTATAGACGGAGCAGACAATTTTCCCACTAAATTTCTGATAAATGATGCCTGTGTTCTCGGACACAAACCTTTCTGTCATGCGGGCATACTCCGCTTTGAAGGGCAGCTCATGACCTATGTGCCGGAGCAGGGGCCCTGCTACCGCTGTATTTTTGAGGCACCGCCTCCGAAGGACGCTGTTCCGAGCTGCCGTGAAGCCGGAGTCATCGGTGCAATGGCAGGTATCATAGGCTCCATGCAGGCGCTTGAAGCAATAAAGTACATCACAGGTCAGGGCGAGCTGCTCACAGGCAGTATGCTTGTTTTTGACGGACTGAAAATGGAATGGCGCAAAGTGAAGCTGCCAGAAAATACACGCACCTGTCCTGTATGCGGAGACTCTCCCGTCATAACAGAGCTGTATGATGAAGAACAACGATCTTGTCTGCTTAAATAACTGCGGTAAGGTCGTTGACTATTTCACCGGCTATCAGCAGGCCCGCAACAGCAGGAACAAAGGCTGTACTGCCGGGGATATCACGTCTCTCAGTGCATTTGTGCTGTGCTCCGGGCGGGCAGATGCAATGGGTACGGCAGCTGATGGACATATCTTCCAAAGGTCTTATGGGCTGCTCATCTGAGTATACGACCTTCAGCTTCCTTACTCCTCTTTTTCTGAGCTCATGGCGCATGACACGGGCAAGGGGACAGACGCTTGTATCATATATATCAGCTATTTTCAGCCTTCCGGCATCTACCTTGTTGCCTGCGCCCATTGCGCTGATTATGGGTACTCCAAGGCTCTTTGACCGCATTATCAGTTCAAGCTTGGCTGTAACCGTATCTACTGCGTCAACAACGTAATCATACTCGTCAAACTTGAAATCATCAGCATTTTCAGGAAGAAAAAAGCATTTGTGTATGCGGATATCCACATCCGGGTTTATCTCTCTCATCCTCTCTGCCATGACCTCAGCCTTGTATTTGCCTACTGTCTTTCTTGTAGCAAGTATCTGACGGTTAAGATTGGTAAGACAGACCTTATCGTCGTCGATAAGAGCGAAATGCCCCACGCCGCTGCGTACCAGAGCTTCGCAGACATATCCGCCCACACCGCCTATACCGAATACTGCGACCCTCGATCCGGAGAGCTTTTTTATTGCTTCTTCACCGTAAAGAAGCTGTGTTCTTGAAAACTGGTTCAACATAGCCTGTAACACATCCTTATACCCCAGTATGTATATAGTTATAATATGATTATATATCTGAGTAGAGTATTTGTCAATAACTAAATCACAGAAATCATATTGACAAAGTATGTTTGTAATAGTATAATATAAACATACCAAAACACTATGTATTCGAGGAGGTGGTCTGTATGCCTATATGTATGTGTAAAACATATACTGATATAACAACCATCTCCGCTGTAACTGCTCCATAGGCTGTCAGGCCTGCCGGCAGTATACTGCGGAGAATGTATACTGAACCTGCAGGAGTGATAGAATGAAAAGAATAGAGGTAATCTCCCTTGACCGGGTCGGTCTGATAGGAGAAATATCAAACGTTATAAGACGTCTTAACGGTGACATAATCTCTCATACAGCAAATGTAGTGACACACGGAAATACTCCGATCTCACATTTCAGGGCGGATATCCGCTTTGAGACCGCTTCGGATGATACAGTTCTCTTAAAAAGGCTGCACAGACTGAAAAATGTGAGACAGGTAAGAATATCGGATGTATGAGGTGATAAGGATGAATGAAGTAATAAGAAAAGCAATATACGATAAATACATAGCCCCCACAAGAAGAGAACGTCCTGACTACATCGGAGTTGAGATAGAGATGCCTGTTGTGAATCTCAGCGGACAGGCAGTAGATGAAGCTGTATCAATAGAAACAGCAGAGAGTTTCATAGAGCACTTTGGTTTTATCAGGTCAGGCACTGATGCAGACGGAAACCTCACCTCTGCAAAGGATGAGCAGACAGGGGATATACTCTCCTTTGACTGCTGCTACTCCAATCTTGAATTATCCTTCGGCAAGGCGGTCGGACTGTTTGAGATAAAGGAGCGATTTGAAAACTATGTCCGTTTCCTCAATGCGGAGTTTTCAAAGCATGGCTATACCCTCACAGGCATGGGCGTAAATCCGAATGAAGACGTCAACCATAACAGACCTATCCCGAACGAGCGCTACCGTATGCTCTACCACTATCTGCACTCCTATCCGCAGCACAGCGATGAGGTGGATATCCGGTTCCATAAGCGCCCTGATTTCGGTACCTTCACCAGCGCCTCACAGGTACAGCTCGATGTAAGGTATGAAGAGCTCACTGATGTGATAAACGTATTCGGGCTGCTCGAACCGTACAAGGCTCTCCTGTTTGCAAACTCATATCTGCCGGATTATCCTGATTTCCTCTGCGTGAGGAATATGCTCTGGGAGCACAGTATGCAGGGCTACAATCCGCATAATGTGGGTATGTTCGGCAAAAAGGTATCAGGTATAGACGAGCTTATCGATTATATAGGAACTCAGTCGATATACTGCACGATGCGTGACGGGAAATACATAGATTTCACGCCGCTGACCATAGAGGAGTTCTTCTCCCGTGATTCTGTGGAGGGAGAATATTTTGACGGGGAAGGATACCGGAAGATAAGCTTTGTTCCGGATATTTCCGATCTTGAGTACCTGCGCACCTTCAAGTTCGAGGATCTCACGTTCAGAGGAACTATAGAATACAGGAGCTCCTGCTGTCAGCCTCTCTCGGAGGCGATGACAGTTGCCGCCTTCCACACAGGCCTGAAGGAGAAGCTCTATGAGCTGAAGGAAATACTCGAGAACGATAATGTTATCTATTCTCATGGCTTCAATGCACTTGAACTGCAGAAGCTGCTTTCAAAGCAGGAACAGCCGTATTTCATAGACGAAGGCCTCATTGAGAAACAGCTTGTACGCATACTCGATCTGTCATCGGAGGGACTCAGAAAGAGAGGCCTCGGCGAGGAAGAGCTCCTCGCGCCTCTGTATGAAAGAGCACACAGACATACGAATCCTGCAAGAGTTATGCTTGACGGTATAAGAAACGGTATCCCAATGGTAAACTACATTGAGCAGTACGCTGCTATATGAGGTGAAATATATGGCCACAAGCAAATACTATTACAGCGGAAGGTTCGGCATTGAGCGGGAGACTCTCCGTGTTGACGGTCAGGGGAGACTGGCACAGACCCCTCATCCCTTCGGCCATGAAGAGCACATAACCCGTGATTTCTGCGAGAATCAGATCGAGCTTGTAACTCCGGTATGTAACAGCATAGATGAAGCTGTAGAAGCGCTTGCTGAGCTCGACAGGAGAGCCCGGAGCGTTCTTGAAAAAAACGGCGAGAGCCTGTGGCTCTACAGCAATCCTCCGCACATAGACAGCGAGGACGAGATACCGATCGCCGACTTCACAGGGGATCACTCTTCAAAGCGCTCCTACCGTGAAGTGCTGCAGAGGAAATACGGCAAGAAGCTTATGCTGTATTCCGGTATACACTTCAACTTCTCCTTTGCGGAGGAATATCTGCGGGAGCTCAATACCGGGAACGAAGACTTCCGCATATTCCGTGACAGGCTCTATCTCAGGCTTTACAAGCAGCTCATGACCCATAGCTGGCTGATTGTACTGTTCACTGCGGCAAGTCCTTATTATGATTCTTCACTTGACAAGGACGGAAAAAGCGGTATAATCCTGAGCGAATATTCCTCCCTGAGGAACAGCAGACGCGGCTACTGGAACAAGTTCCTGCCTATTCTCGATCACAGAGACCTGAAAACATTCACAGGCAGCATCAAGAAGCATATCGTTACCGGCTCGCTGTATTCTGCAAGCGAGCTGTATCTGCCGATACGTCTGAAGCCTAAGGGAGTGAACAGCCTTGAGAACCTTGCCGCTAACGGGGTAGATCATATCGAGCTGAGGATGTTCGATCTGAATCCTTCAGCGCCTCTCGGCATCGACAGCAGGGATCTTGAGTTTGCGCATCTGCTTATACTCTATCTCCTCTCTCTGCCGGACTTCGATCTCACTCCGGAACTGCAGGAAAAGGCAGTCCGCGACCACAAGGAGGCCGCACTGTTTGAACCTGATGCAAAGCTGCTTATGCGTGCGGCTGAAGTGACTGAGGAAATGGAAAGGCATTTTTCAGGAAATGAAAAGGCACTTGAGATCATATCATTTGAAAAAGGAAAGATAACGGGTAATACTTACCACAGCAGCGCAGTCATGGATCATGCGCTCTTAGTCTCTGATTGAAACGGCGGTGAAATAAATGTGTGAGCTTTTAGGCTTCACTTCAGATAAAGAAACGGATATAACAGACTATCTGCGTGCATTCTTTGCCCACAGCAGGAATAATCCCCACGGATGGGGGATGATGTATGAAAGCGGCAGCAGAGTGATACTCAAGGAGCCTGTCTGCGCCAGTGAGAGCAGTATACTGAGGGATATGACTGACTGCCTCCCGCCGCAGAAAACTCTCCTCGCACATATCAGATTCGCCACCGTCGGTTCGATAAACGAGAAGAACTGCCATCCATTCACAGGCACGGATAACTCCGGCAGGGAATGGACTCTGATACACAACGGCACTATATTCAACGGCCGGCATAATCACCGCTATGCCTCCGTTCAGTCCGGAGACACTGATTCAGAGCGATTCTTTCTTTCTCTGCTTGATACCATGAATGAGCATATATCACACAGTATACCCAATGAGCGTGAGCGGTTTGAGATAATCAACAGCTTCATCGTGGAGAACGCACCGCGGAACAAGCTGAACCTGATGATATATGACGGCGAGCTGCTCTATGTACATAAAAACCTGAAAAACACTCTCTGCTTCAAGCGCCTTGACGGCGGTCTTCTCTTCTCGACAAAACCGCTTGATGACGGGGTATGGATACCATTCCCCATGGCACAGGTTATAGCCTATAAGCACGGACACGAGGTCTACAGGGGCGACAGGCACAAGGGCACATTCGTACCGCCGCTTGAGTATATCACAGCCATGGATGCAATGTATATATGAGGTAGATTATGAGTCAGAATGAATTACGTCAGGCAGTCCTCTCCGGCGAAGAGGTGAGCTTCTCGAACAAGGGCAGGGACTTCCTGCTGTACGGATGGGAGCAGTGTGACGGCTATGTACTGAGCCTTGAATGTGAGGAAGAGCTTGTATGGCAGTCCGCACCTATGTCAAGAACGGCCTGTGCTGATGAGCTGATCAGGTACTATTCCGAAACTATAGGTGACTGAGCACAACGAGCATTCCTTATCATTATACTTGTTTGATACTGAAAAAAGAGTCATCACAGCGTATAGCTGTGATGGCTCTTTTTTATATGGGAGATGAATGTTTGCATTATGGTCATATTTCAGACGGTATATGTACCGCCTGCAGGAAAGCCCTTGTCTCTGCCGAGGAGATAGCTCTCAAGTACAACGAGATCTGCAACGCTGATATCATTGTCACCGTTCACATCGGCTGCTGCAAGCTCCTTTTTCCCGCTGATGCCTTCACGTTCAGTCACTGCCTTTCGCATATATACAAGGTCAAACGCATCAACGCTTCCGTCGCTGTTGAGGTCGCCGACATAACCGGTCACGGTACTGCCGGATATCTCCTCCTTTCCGGTGTAGTAATACTCAGCCTCGGGGACGTCTTTGTTATATACACGGAAATAGTCCATAGAGCCGTTCATTCCTGATCCGACAAGGTATACATCGTCTTTGCCTATGACATCAACAGGCTCGGCCGTGAATACGCCGGTCTCTGTTTTCAGACTGCTGCCGTTATTGACATTGAGAGTCGCTTTGCCGTCCGTGATGAGCACGCTTACGGTTATCCACTCTCCCGGTTCGTATGCCTTATCCACCTTTACGCTCTGCTCTGCGCCGTTCAGTGCAACAGCGCCGTTTTCAGCCGAAAGTGATATGCTGTTATCAGCTGATCCGAAGCGGAATATCTCACAGCTGCTGCTGTCACGCAGGAGAACTGCTGTCTGGTATTCGGCTGTATGGAGCGCGGCATAGGAGCTGTCTGCGAGAAGGTACTGCCCGGCTGAACCGTCAAAGGTCAGTACGCCTTTTCCGGATGTCAGTGTCTCGTTCCATACCGGAGAGCCCATAGTGATGCCGAAGGTGGAGGTATACTCATCCGCTGCTATGTCTGTGCTGTCGGCTGCAAATTCCAGAGCTGCCGTCTGTCCGTCAGTAAAGGGACGGTTCTGTGCGTATTCATTGTAGCTCGTCCAACCGTACATGGAGCCCTGCTGTACTGTTCTGCCGGAATCATCATAGTAATCGCCGTCCGGCATGGCCTGTCCTTTTGCTGAACCGCTGCTCAGACAGTAAGCCACGCCCTTGACAGTCGCATTCCCGCTGACTGTATACTTGTTGAAGACAAGGCCGCTTTCGAGTACTCTTGCGTTATCAGAGATGACTGCCTCTCCCATTACGCCGGCATTGTCAGCTATTATGGCATTATCCTTTACTACCGCATTTTCAGCTACAACGGCGTGACCCTTCACGACCGCATTTCCCGAGACCTTGGCGCTTCCGCTCACTACTGCATGGCCGTCTATGACCGCGTTCCCGCTGACGACTGCATATCCGAGCACCTTGGCGTCAGGACCTACGTAAACTGAGGGATCGACCTTCGCCGTTGAGGCTACGAAGCCGCCGCCGTTGGAATGACGTGAACCGTGTGCGGCAGCAGTATCTGTCTGTGTCTGCCTGATGCCTGCACCGGTGATAACTGCTCCCCACGGGTAACGGGTCTTGCCGAGGAAGGGAGCATGAGTCTCGTCAAATTCACCTGTTCCGTATGCCCACGGAACGCCTGTCTTCTGCCACACAGAGCTGTCCGGCGTGGCTGTGACGGTAAGATATGCCGCTGAGTCATTGCTGCCGAAAGCCATCTCCATAGTCTCTCCGGCTTTGAAAAGATCGGAATAGCGGGTGGTGCCGTCCTTCTGCTCGACTGCGATACAGGCTCTCCAGTCTGCGCCCTCTGCCTTTGTCAGGCCCTCAAGTGTGACGGAGACAGTGCTGCCCGTCACCTCGAGCGGGACTATGTTCACGCCGAACTGCTGAGGTGCCCGCTCGGTCGGTACTGTATAGTAGTTCTCCCTGCCGGTGGTATTTTCCAGGAGCGTGAAGATCTCTCCCCAGTTCCACTCTCCGCGGGCAAGAAGCTCGTTCTGGCGTGCCTGATAATCCTTTTTGTGGGCGAGATCGAGAGTTGCCAGTCTCTTCGCATAATGTCCGAGAGTGTCCTTCATGTCAGCGCCGGATATGCGCGCGATCTCGTCATAGGGATATTCGTCACGCTTTCCCTGCTGCATAAGATCTCTTACGAAGCTGCTGCCGTAGCCGGGAAGGCCGTCGGGGTTCTCGGTGATGTACTGCAGAAACGCCCAGGATGCGTAGTTATCACGGCCGAGTATCGGTGTGAAGCAGAGGTTCTTCATATAGGTCTCGAAGTAGTCGGTAATGCCGTTTACTTTTCCCCACTGGCTGCTGTAGTAGTCGGAGTAGAGGAACTGCTCACGGTACCAGTTGGCTATAGCCTCCCACCAGGACTGAACATACTTGTTCTCGTTCCAGCCAAGCTGATGAGCCGTAACTACGTGTCCGAACTCATGGGGGAGAACCCATGACGGATTGGGAGAATTCTGCATAGCACCCACGCAGCAGAACATGAAAGCATATCCCTGACTGTCATAGCCCATATACGCCCAGTCATCTGCAAAGGGCTTCAGCCCTGTGCCGGATATGTAGAAATTTACCTTGTACCTGTTGCCGTCACGGAGAGCCTTGTTTACCGACTGAGTCGGTGCTTCCATGGAAAGGCCGTTCATATAGACATCCCAGCAGGCTTCAAGGTTCTTAGCGTTCTCCTCAAGGAACTGCGTGGTTATCTTCGCTGAGTCTGCGCCGCTTTTGCCCCAGATGAACTGGAAATGCTCTGATTCCCAGCGGTTGACATCCTCGTTTGCGCACCATACGTCCCGTGTCATCAGTGAATCTGCTGCCCAGGCAGTTTCGATGCAGGAGGACAGGGGAACTGTACTGAATGAAAACGCCGCCGCCAATACGGACACTGTCGCTTTTCTTGCTGATCCGAACATAAATCATCACTCCGTTATTGTTACGGTATGCCCATTACCGTTTTTCAGAAGGGCAGGGGAGAGAAGTCCCGGAGGACGGGGGCTTCACCCCTGCATAAACTTTTCCTGTCACATATATGATAGCATGACATCTCTGCCGGTTCAATAACATTTTAAACACTCTGACTGACATAATGTGGAATACTTGTTGACAGGAAGCCGCACGGTAATGTATAATGAGTGAAAAAGGGGGAGATATCATGAAAAGGATAGGCGTAGTGATACCATCGATAACTGATGACCTTCAGACACAGCTTCTTGACGGCATATTCAGAACCGCCTCGGCTGCGGGCTGTGATGTGATAGTACTTACGACCGTGACAAACGGACTGGACTTCCATATTCAGAGCGAGATAATGGAGGGGGAGGAGAGTATCTACTGTCTCCTTGACCGCGCCGCACTGGACGGGGTGCTGCTTGCTTCACAGTATTTCGTCAAGGAAAGCGTCCGGCGGATGATATCGGAAAAGATAAGGCGTGCCGGGATACCGTGTATTGACCTCGGGGGCAGTGCCCTTGGTTTTGAAACTGTCTCTGTACCTCAGGATGAAGCTGTATACGGGCTGACAACCCACCTTATCGAAAAACACGGCTGCAGGGAGCTGATGTTCCTTGCAGGACCTGAGGGCAATCCCGATTCGGAGCAGCGTATGTCGGGCTTCCTCCGGGCAGCGGATGAGCACGGCTGCACCCGTGAGATATTCTACGGTGACTTCTGGAAAATGCGTGCTGAGGAGCTTGGAAACGAATTCATACAGCACAGAAGAAAGCTCCCCGATGCTGTTGTATGTGCAAACGATATAATGGCAGTGACCCTATGTGATGTGCTGGACAAGGGCGGCATAAATGTGCCCGGTGATGTTATCGTGACCGGATTTGACGGTCACATCTGTGCCATATCAAATTTCCCGTCCGTTACCACCATAAGCGGCATCATATCAGAGACCGGCAGGGCAGGAGCGCTTAAACTGCTCAGAATGATCGGAGGTGTGTCTGTTCCGGATACAGGGAGCGGTATACACATGATCTATGGTGCAAGCTGCGGATGTGTGGAGAGGATGAAAGATTATCAGGCAGCGGCACTGAAGGTGCGTGAGCAGATACGCCGTGACACCGAGGTCAGCGATATGCTTGAAATGCGTATCAATGCGGATGTTATAACAAGGGCTTCAGGCGTTGAGTCTCTCTCTGAGCTGACTGCTATCGTTGACCAGACAGCACATATTATCCAAAGCTGCCGCTCGCTGCATCTGTGCATCCTGCCCGACTGGGACAGTGAACCGATGCAGCCGGATATATGCCGTACAAAGCCTTATCCCCGGCAGATGCTCTGTGCTGTTACAAAGGAGGCATGGAAGGACGGCAGAAACGGCCCCCTCTTCCCGACATCACAGATAGTGCCGATGCTTTCGCAGCCCCATGGACCTGTGCTGATGATAGTACTCCCGCTTCATGCGGCAGCACAGGTTTTCGGGTATTGTGGTTTTGTCTATGGAAAAGCAGACGACTTCAATGCATCTGTCATGCTTTTCAACTTCCTGAGTGCTGTGGCTAACGGTCTGCGTACCCTGCGGCACAGGCTGTATGCGGAGTATCTGCAGAAGAAGGTGGAGGAAGCCTCTCTTTACGATAAAATGACGGATATGCTGAGTAAAAAAGGGCTGCTCCTGTATCTCGGAGAGCAGGAGCAGACAGGCAGAAGAAACGGCATCATGCTCGTTACAATCGCCATGCTGACAGCTTCACCGAACAACAGGAGCAGCAGTATAATGACCGATAATGTGCTTCAGTCGGAGCTTCTGCTTGCAAATGCAATACGTCTGATATCAGGTCGTAAGTATCAGACGGCAAGGCTCGACAAGAGAACTTTTTCCATCGTTTTTTCGCTTGAGGAGGAAACGCCGGAGCACTGTGCAGAAGAACTGATGATACAGCTTGAAGTGCTCATACGCAAGATGCAGGAGGGTTCAGCTGCTGCATTTCTTCCCGAGCCTTACTATGTCTGCGGAGAAGTCTCGTATCCGGCTGAGAAATGTATATCTGAGCTCTGGGAGCTTCTGGGCAGCAGTGTGCCGGCGGGAAAGGGATTTACAGGCATCAGCCAGCTCAAAAAGCTCAGACGGGAGATACACAAGGCCCCCGAGCTTGACTGGAATCTCTCTGTACTCGCAGAACGGCTGAACATCAGTAAAAGCTATGTTCAGAAGCTGTATAAGGAGAATTTCGGGATAAGTTATATCGATGACCTGATCGAAGCACGTACAGATATGGCAAAGAAGCTGCTGTTAACGACGGATCTGCGTATCAGCGAGGTCGCCGCTTCCTGCGGATATCAGAACGCTACACATTTCATGCGTCAGTTCAGGGCGAAGACAGGAATGTCACCCTCAGAATTCAGGGACAGGCGATAACGTGATGTTACTGATATTGACCGCATTATTCCCTGAGACGGTATAAAGAGCAAAGCCATCCTGTCTCCGGCCTGTCTTAATGGTTCAGGATACGACAGACTGAAATATCCTCAGCTGAATGAAGTGATGACACCTGCGTCGAACTTCTGTACAGTGATAGCATCATTTCCGGTTATGCCCCTGACACCGTCGCAGTCTGCGTTGAGCTCGCCCATATCACCGAGCTGGTACTTTGCCTGGTTGGCTACGAACTGGAGGATAGCAACAGCATCTGCTATATTTATGGTATCATCGCAGTTAGCGTCACCGGGCTTTGAGGCTTTCTGTGCCGATGTTTCAGCAGGAGGTGTTTCAGTTGTCGGTGCCGGAGCCTCCGTTACAGGCTCAGCCTTTTCTCCTGTGAATACGGACGAGATCTCAGAGCCCTTCATGGAACCGAAGTATATCTCTCCCCATTCTGTAAGGCTGCGGCCGTCCCAGTCGTTTACCAGGTCGAGATATTCAACTCCGCCGCCGTTGCCCTTCCATGACCAGGCAAGGTAGCCGAGGCCCTTCTCGTCGCAGTAGCTCATCAGATAGGCCTCATCAACATCGCCGTCGCTGTGATAGTATCCGAATTCTCCCGCAAGCACAGGAGCACCGGCTGACAGCGCACCGTCAATGTTGTTCTTAATGGTCTGCGCATCCTTACCCGCAGTACCGTAGAAATGTATGGAGAATACGACGTTCCTGTCGGGGTCGGAGCTGAATACCTCCGCGCCCTTTTCCTTGATGGAAGTGCCGTACTGTCCCCAGCCTGCTGCGTCCACCATCAGCATATTCCTGATGCCTGCATCACGCATTATCTTTATAGCCTGCTGATAGCCCTGCGCCCATGTGTTGCTGTCCCATTTGCCTACCCATTCATTCGCTATATTGACTATAACGTATTCCGTATTCTCGTTGAGGATATCCTTCACTCCGCTCCAGTACTTTGCCGCAGCAAGGATATCGGATATGCTGTCCTTGCCCGTTGCGTCATGTACCTCCAGTACGCAGACCAGCTTGTTCTCCTTGCACCAGCCGATTATCTTTCTGAGTTCATCTGCTGATGTGCTTCGTCCGCTTCCGCCGTCTTCGCATACCACTCTTACGGTATTGCAGCCCTTTGCAGCAACTGCTTTGAGTGTCTGCTCCGTATTGCTCTGGAACCATGCATGAGGTACATTTACGCCGCGCATGATGAGCTCATTCCCGTTGGCATCGATTATCTTCTGACCGGATACATGGAAGCCCGAGCCGGAGGACTGTGCCGGTGAGGAAGGCGCAGCTGTTGTTGGCTCCACGGTTATTTCCTCTGCCGGAAGTCTGCTGTAAACGTTGTCGTACATGGTCTTTGCCCACAGCTTGCGCATACCGTCATATCCTTCGGAATTCGGGTGAACGCCGTCCGGACCGAGGCCCCAGGTGTTATTGCGGAAGTATTCATCGAAGTCCGGGCCGTGGACAAGGCTGTCGCCGTATTCGCTGTAGAGCTTGTCTATCACTGCGTTATAGTAGCCCACATTCGATCCCACATCGGGATTGGTGGAATAGGGTATCTTGGGAAGTACAGGGACCTTTCCTGCCTTGAGTACTGCGTCTATCATATATTTGGTGTTGGAATAATAAGCGGAGGTGTTGTTGGGATTGCCCCAGCAGTCATTGGTTCCGTAGGCAATGCTCACGTACTTTACCGGACTGCCGCTGAGCCATCTGTCTATGTTTGCTTTGCCGTCGCGGCTGGTTATACCGCCGATGCCGCCGTTCTGCTGTGCGGGAAAGAAGTTGCTGTCTGTCTGGTTTATGTAGGTCGCAAAGCCGGTTCCGTAGGCGTTGCCCATGCCGCCGGCTGTAATGGAATCGCCGAAGAATACCCAGCTGTCATTTACACCGCCGGAAGCATCATGGATATCGAGATTAAGGTTCACCTTTCCGCCGGATGCTTTTGTCACCCTCATTCTTATCCAGCTGCAGCCCTCCATGTCGATAAGATGCTGCCGTGAGCTGAGGCTGTTACCGCTGACCTCAGCGGCTTTCTGCCAGCCCGAAGAGGGATAGCTGCCTCCGGGAGCTTTGTTTACCTCTATGACATAATCAACGGGTTCATCAGCCTTGCTGACATATGCGCCTATATTATCATAGGTGCCGTTGTTGTACCATACCGCAAGCACCTGCTTTCTCTGCTTCTCCGGTACTCCGGACAGGTCATAGGCGAGGTAGTCCTCCGCTGAGGAAGTCCATGAGGTATAATACTTGTCATCGTTTGCTGAGGCGGCACTGCCGGACTTCCCCGAATATGCCGGTACTCCTCGGCTTATGACAGGATTTGCCCTGCCTGATGAAGATGCTGCCGGGGACTGTGCTGCTCCGAAAGCAAGGCTGTCAAGTATAGTCCAGCCCCATGAAGCTTCTACTGTAATGGTATTGCTGCCCTTTTTCAGGGGTACACTGACAGCCGCTGTTTTGAATTTTCCGTCTCCCGTGTAGTCGAAGAAAAGCTCTCCCGCGCTGCTGCCGTTGACAATGATGTTCTGATACTTGCCGCCTTCATCGTAGGGCTGACTGTAGCGGATGGAAAGCGTCTGAGTGCCGGCGTTCTCTGACTGGGCTTCAATGGTCACGCTGTCGCCGCTGCCTTTAAGATCGACAGCCTTTCCGCCGTCTGCTCCGGCAAGCTCAATGACAGAGGTCCTGTCTTCTCCCTCTGATGTGATAATACCGTCTTCAAATTCGTATGTGCTGCTGCCGGCAGCTGATGCAAAGGGTACTGTGCTGAATGTACCCGCTGTGACTGCCGCTGCAAGAATTGCTGTAATGATCTTTTTCATACGGATCATCCTCCTTTACCCTGATTATACAACATAAAGAAGGCCGGTTAAATAGTGTAATCTGCCATAATACTGCATTTTTATCCCATAACAAAAGACCGTATCATGCACCATGCATGATACGGTCTTTCTGATCTGTCCGCCCTTCAAGGAAAGCTCCGGAGCAAAAGGAATCGTTATTCCGAAGCTGTTACACGTCCGGCATTATTGTGCAGATGTGCCTGCGTGTTCCCCTGTTATAATGATACACCACTGAGGGCTGACAGTAAATATTCTTTTATCTCATTTTATTTGCTTTTTTTGTCCGTTTCTCTTCCTGTAGGCAGAGGGCGTCATACCCATCCTGCTGCTGAACTGCCGTATGAAATGGCTGTTGTTGGAATATCCGCACTGCTCCGATATCTGCGATACGGAAAGGGAGGTGTTCTCCAGCAGCCATTTTGCCTTTTCCATCCTCGAGCTGATGATATCGTCCTTGCAGTTCGTATCAAAAAGCTCCTTGTATATCCTGTGGAAATGGCTCTTGCTGAGGCCTATGCTGCGTGTTATCTGTTCGATGTTCCATTCCTTTTCCGGATGCCTGAATATCTCATCTCTCAGAGAAGTAAAGCTGTCCCTGTAGCTGAATGTGCCTGAACCGAAACTTATCATCCTTCCCTTGAGCCTGTCCTCCATGCCGCTTATGAGCTTCTCTATGCTGAATATATCAACAGCCGATACCCTTTCCGTGTGGAAAACTATTCTGTCCCGCTTTATCTCAACAGCACCGCGATAGGACTCCGTAACAGCCTGTACGACTTTTTCCGAAGGGTCGCCGGCTGCTGTTTCGCCCTGCTTCACAACAGCTATCATGTCCTCTCCCACACTTGCAAGGACGGCCTGCGGGTCGCTGAGACGGATGGCGTTGACTATTGTATTTATCGGCGGCACGCTGTAGCGCACCCTGTCCTCCCTGACATAGGAGAGCAGAGTCAGGTTCAGCACAGAATTGCTGTTCTCCGCTATCATATTCATCAGCTTGCTGATAAGTCCGCGCTTGTTGTAGATACCGAGCACAGGAGCGAACTCTGAAAGGGATTCTATCCGCTTGTTCACATAGTCCTTGTACATCCGGTTCTGAACGGTGTTCAGTCCGCTGCTTACCGCATCACACCAGCTCATATAGAACTCATCGAGAACGATGTGTACAGCCTTCCTGTATGTGAAGCCGACATAGCCGAATATCTGCCCTTTGTAGTGCAGGGAGGTCACAACGGTAAGACGGGGCTCATGGCGCTTCTTCAGAGAGGGGAACACATCCCTTGTCATGAACTCCTTCATCTTGTCTCCGCCCTCAGGACAGGCCTCTATCCCGAGAATCATCCTGTCCGGCAGCTCCTTTGTCCTGAATACTGAAGGGTCGTTCATATCCCTGCACCAGTCCTCACACAGGCACAGCTCCGCCCTGATGCCCGTAGGTATCATATAACAGCAGCCCATGAAGACACCGATGACATCATAGATATCCTTGCATTCCGACATCCTTCTGATTATCTCACCGTGGCTGTTGGTCTTGCGGTGTTCAAGGAGCTCGAATATGGTGCCGGTATACTCCCTTATATCGGAAAGGCTCTCATTGACTGCCTTGCCTTTCTCCGCACCGCATCCGCAGCTCTCGCCGATAATGAGCTCCGGCTGCATATCGCTGCTGTCCGTCTTCTCTCCCATAAGCTCCATCAGTTTATTTACTGCCAGAACGCCGTTTATACGTTCCTGACCTGCAACAGTCGTAATCGTGACGCGCTCGCTCTGTGATATGACGCTTCCGTCGCAGCCCGTTATCTTTATATCCTCCGGCACTCTCACGCCGTTATCCAGAAGCGTACGGCAGAGTTCCACCGCCATGATATCGCTGCCGCAGACAATGCCGTCCGGTCTCTCAAGTCTGCCCTCCGCGATGTCAAGGGCTATCCTGTGAGGTATATCACGCCAGTAATCCCCGTAGAATATGCAGCTTTCATCATACTCAAGCCCCGCTTCATCCATAGCCCTCCGGAAGCCTTCAATACGCTCCTCCGAAGGCTTGTGTCCCTTGTTGCCGCCGATGCAGTAAAGCTTCCGGCATCCGTGTTCCTTTATCAGATGCCGGGCAGAGAGATACAAAGGCAGTCTCTCATCCGCCGAGACAGAAGGGAAGTAAGGCTGCTCGTAATTCACCGTGACACAAGGCCTGTCCTTTTCCCTGAGTATATCAAGCAGGAGCTCCCGCTGAGTCACGCTGCAGAAGAGATTCGCCTCATATATGAATCCGTCAAAATCCCCCTGCAGTATCAGGTCATAGATATTCCTCTGCCCCTTGCTGTATGTGCCTTCAAGGTGCTGATCTACGTAGTTTATGGCTCCTGTGATGACTATTGTATCATAGCCGTATCTGCAGGCCTCCCTGTGTATCGTATCAATAAAGCCGGTCTCTGTATTGCTGCTCACCTGCGGCAGTATCACAGCTATCCTGCCCTTTGCATCCATACTATCACCCCTTTGATATAATTATACAACCATATATCTTTCCCGTCAACAAGCAAAAACTCCGCATGATCGCTGCGGAGTTCCTGCTGACCGCACCCAAGGGAGAGGCCGGCCATATTTAAGGGAATATTGAGAATAAGGTCACCGAAGTGTGACAAATGGTCTGTGTTCGTATAAAGACTTATCCGCTTATATTACTGACGGAAGAAGTTTGGCAGGCAGTTGTAGATATACTGTCTTACGTAGTACCAGCCGTGCTCTCCGCCGTTTGCAACTATGAACCAGAGATTGCCCTTTGAGAAATCCGATGTGTACTCAAACTGACTGAGCTTCTTCATATTCTCTATCTGCGGTGCAAGCTCGGTATATGCAAAGTCAGATGTACCTGTTGCCGACATGATGAAGTATTCGTTCTTCTTCAGGCCTGCCTTGTCAACAGCCTGTGCAAGTGCGCCGGGGTCTGCGCCGCGGATGCCCCAGTGATGAGCGCCGCTCATGGGCATGAAGTATCCTACGATATCCACGCAGTTCTCGAATACCGCCCATGTGGAAACGCTTCCCATAGAGAAGCCGCCGTAGGCTCTGTGCATTCTTGAGGCTGCTATATCCTCCTTTGAGGTCGAAGCAGCATAGGTGGAGTATTTGCCTTCAACGAAGGGCACAACGCTCTCACGGAACTCCTTCCAGAAGTTATCTGCATTGAAGAAGGTGTCGGAGCTGACCTTGTTGAAAGAGGGGGTGACGATTATCATAGGCTCTATATCGCCGTTCTTTATCATGTTGTCGATAAGGCGCACAGCCTCTCCGTTGTCATTGTAGAACAGTGAATTCTCACTGTCGCCCATGCCGTGCATGAAGTAGAATATGTTGTACTTCTTGTTCTCGTCATAGCCGTAGGGGAGGTATACGTTCAGGGCATTCATGCCGTTTATGCCGTTATAGCTCTCCTTGATGATCGTTCCTGCCTGAGAGCAGGGGTTCTTGTAATTCTGACCGTACTCAGTGTATTTCTTCGCAGGATCGTAATTGTAGGAGGAGACAGGTGTCTGGGGCTGCTGAGGCTGCTCGGGCTGCTGAGGCTGCTGCGGCTCGGGAGCAGAAGCAGCTGCTGTAACAGCATTGCGGAGGAATATCATATCGAAGGTATCAACTGCGCCGCTGCCGTCCATATCTGCTGCCTTCCAGTCAGCGATACCTGCGCCGGGCATTCCGAGGAGCCACTTCTCAAGGGATACAAGATCCGCGGTATTGACCTTTCCGTCTCCGTTCACATCTCCTCTGACGGCCTTTGCGGGAGCTACCTCAAATACAGGGTCCCCGCTCTCGCCGGAGGGAGCGCTGCTGCCGTAGTGGTATATATCCGGCAGCTCATCGAGTGTGAGCATATAATCGCTGTTGTAGACCTGCTTCAGATAGGAGGCCGTGTTTACGGGATCGCTGTCTATGAAGGAGGTATGCCATGTCATGAACCAGAGCCACTTTGCACCCTCAGCCTTCATCTTCTCAGGATCCGGGATAGGACCGTTCTCATGGAGACATACAGGCTTGTTTGCCACCTGTGCAGTCTTGTTGTACATAGGAGTGAGGGCACCAGTATGGTTGACATAGGTATCAGCGCCGATGATGTCAACATACTCATCTCCCGGATACCATCCGCTGTTTACATCGCCGCAGTAACCGAGGCTCCATATCAGGTTGTCAAGTCCCCAGTAGTTGGTGTAGCGGTCATACATTATCCTCCAGAGCTTCTTGAAGTTCTCAGCTCCGCCCTTGCCCCACCAGAACCACTTTCCGTCGAACTCGTGGAAGGGCCTCCAGATAACGGGTACGCCCGCCTTCTGCAGCTCCTGGAGCGCCTTTGCGCCCTTGTCCATGCCTGCGATGAGGGTATTGTACTCTGCCGTACCCTCTGTAAGAGCAGCGCTCCAGTTGAGATCCGAGTTCATGGCCTCGGTGTGGCTGCCGCTGAAATTGCTTCCGCAGTGCCAGCATATCGTAACGATGCCGCCCTGCTTGTACCAGTTCTGTGCGCGGCGGTTGCAGCCGGAGAAGTCATCGCCCATGTAGTCGAGACCTCTGAGCGCCGGATACCTGCCGCTCGCATTCTTTATGATATCGAATTCATAGTTGTCGCTGCCCATCCAGGTGGATTCCTGCTGACCTGAGATGACGTTCTTTCCGTAGGTGTCGCAGAGGAAGTTATAAAGCGACTGAGCCTGTGCAGAGGCCTTGGGGTTGGAGAGCTTTCCTCCGCCGGAGTAATTGGAGAAGCTGCCCTTTTCTACAAGGAGAGCATCCATAAAAGTCCATCCCCAGGAGGCCTCCACCGTTATTTCATTTTCACCCTTCATAAGATCTGCATTGACGCTGACCGTGCTGAATTTTCCTTCGCCGGTGTATTCGCAGAATATCTCGCCTGCGTTTTTCCCGTTGACGATTACGTTCTGGTATTTGCCGTCCTCGTCATAGGGCTGTGAGAAGCGTATAGTCAGCCGGTGTGCGCCTGCCTCGGCTGCATTTACCTTCAGGGTCACGGTGTTTCCGCCGTCCTGAAGATCCACAGCCTGACCGCCGCTCGCACCGGTTACCGTGCTTACGGCCGCAGGGTTCTCGCCGCTGCCGCCGATAACGCCGTTCTCGAATTCGTACTGGCTCCCTGCTGCATCCGCACCGAGCGGCATTATTGCAGCAGCTGAACTTGCTGCTATCGCAGATGAAAGAATCACTGACAGTATTTTTTTCATTGTGATCTACCCTCCCTGGTTATTGCCGGGTCATCCCCGTTCTCGTTTTCTTCTGCTTTAATTATACAGCACAAGGCAGCTCAGTAAAAGGATCTTTTGTCTCAAAAAATAACAGTTTTGTATCAAGTATGCGATAATTGTGCAATCACGTATCACTGATAAGGAGGGGAGATGTAACGGATGGGCGGATGCAGGGGCGGATGCCCACATCCGCCCGCTTGACTTCTGCGATAGCTGACTTTTTGACAAGCTGAATGCCCCCACAGTATACTGTGAGGGCATTTTGTCATTCCTTTATCTTTCCTTCGTCAAGCCTTTTCAGGTAGTCCTTTGTCTCTGCCGATACCACTCCTGAGAGGAGTATTATGGCAATGACATTCGGAACAGCCATGAGGCCGTTGAATATATCCGCGAGGTTCCACACCGCTTCAACTGCAAGGTAGGGGCCTATGAATACTGCTGCGATATATATCCACCTGTATACGGCGGTAACTTTTCTGCGTGCGCCGGTCAGATATGAAAGGCAGCGCTCCGAATAATAGTTCCAGCCGAGTATGGTAGTGAATGCGAATACCGCAAGGCAGGCCATGAGTATGAAGGATGATACCCTTTCGCTGAATGGCAGGCCGTAGTCAAAGGCATCCATAGTTATCATGACGCCCTTGAGCTCAGCGGTGTTATGGCTGCCGGACATGATTATCGCCAGTCCCGTCATGGTGCAGACGATGATGGTGTCGATGAAGGTGCCTGTCATGGTCACAAGGCCCTGACGCACAGGCTCATTGGTCTTTGCGGCAGCTGCTGCGATAGGTGCGGAGCCGAGACCGGCTTCATTGGAGAATATTCCTCTTGCCACGCCGCTCTTCATCGCATACATCATGACAGTGCCGGATGCGCCGCCGGCTGCCGCTTTAAGGCTGAATGCCCCTCTGAGTATGGAAGAGATGGCTGAGGGTATCTCCGTGATGTGACAGAAGATTATCGTAAGGCAGCATCCCGTGTATGCCACTATCATCACAGGCACGACTACCTCTGATACTGTAGCTATGCGCTTTATTCCGCCTATGACGATGAGTGCGGTAAGCAGGGTTATGAGAGCACCTGCTATGACAGTCGTCCAGGTGTACTCCATGCCGAATAAGGCTACTGTATGCTTCCTGTCCGGGTCAAAGAAATTGTTGGCCGCCGAGGTGATGCCGTTTATCTGCGTTATAGTACCGATGCCCATGATACCCGCAAGAAGGCCGAAGAGGGCGAACATCTTTCCGAGCCATCTCCAGTTCTTTCCGAGGCCGTTCTCGATGTAGTAGAAGGGGCCGCCGAGGATATTCCCGTTCTCGTCCCTGATGCGGTACTTTACGGCAAGAAGGCCTTCTGCGTATTTAGTGGCCATGCCGAGAAAAGCGGCAAGCTCCATCCAGAACAGGGCTCCCGGACCTCCGGCAGCTATGGCCGTTGCAACTCCGACTATATTTCCGGTGCCGACCGTTGCCGAAAGAGCTGTACACAGAGCCGCAAAGCTCGATACCTCGCCGCTTCCGTCCTCCTCGTTCCTGACCATGTATTTAAGTGCCTTGCCGAGCCTGCTGACCTGAAGCAGCCTGAGCCTTACCGTCAGCAGTATTCCGCAGGCCATTATGAGGATTATAAGCGGCAGTCCCCATACATAGTTGTCTATCTGACTGATTATCTCGTTTATCTTTTCCATTGACACATCTCCTGTCTCAAACTTCGTTAAAATTATAGCATACTCTGCCGGAAAAGTCAACGCGCTCAGGGTATCATTTCTTGCGGACTTCCGGCGGTTCCGGTAATTGACATTTCCCGCCGGAGGTGCTATAATTATTCTGCAAGTATATTTTGTTATATAGGAGGACATAATCATGAGACATATCGGTGCAGGCATCCTGCTTTTCAGGATACTCGGATTCATACTGCTGGTCGTTGCGGGGCTTACTGCCTTTCAGCGTATCGGCTCAATGGGCGCGATCAGAGAATCCGGAGTGGATACCGGAGGACTTTTCATCATAACTTATTTCATGCCTGTTGTATTTATTGTCGTGGCGGCAGTTGTCTTATTCGCTATAGCTGCCTTCCTTAAGAAGAAACAGTGATCATTATTACTGAATAACGGAGCAATCATTATATGGCTGACTACATAGTATTCGATGTTGAAACCCCCAACCGTGCCAATGACCGCATGAGTGCCATAGGCATATCCGTGGTAAGAGACGGCAGGATAGCGGACAGCTTTTTCTCTCTCGTTGACCCGGAGACGCATTTTGACTGGTTCAACACTCAGCTCACCGGCATCGACAGCCGCAAGGTCGCAGGTGCTCCGAATTTTGCGCAGCTGTGGGAGAAGATAGAGCCCATAATGAACAGCGGCATACTTGTTGCGCATAACGCCGTATTCGATATGGGCGTCCTGAGACAATGTCTCCGCAGCTACGGCATAGACTGGAAGGAGACGGCAGACTACCTCTGTACTGTTCAGATAGGCAGGCGCGTACTGCCCGGCATGAAGCACAACCTCAATATAATGTGCGACCATTACGGCATCGCTCTTGACCACCATCAGGCCGACAGCGACAGCCGTGCCTGTGCGGAGATCCTGCTGAGGTATATGGAAAGCGGCGTTAATGTTTCTCAGTTCATCAGGACCTGTAAGCTGTAAGTTTTATCGATGGTCAGAAATATTTATCATATAAAATTTTCAAAAAGGTCTTGACAAACGAAAAACTATGTGATATAATCCAGACATAAGCTGTGAGGAAGACAAGCAGAGTATCGCCAATGTCTACAGAGAGCCGGCGGATGGTGTGAGCCGGTGATAAGCAATGCTGTGTATCCCTTCTGAGCCGGAATGCCGAAACGACAGTAAGCGTTCCCGTGATTCTGCGTTAATGAATAGGACTTGCTGGAGTCTGAAGGTGGTGTTACGCAATAGCGGCACAATTTGAGTGGTACCGCGGGTAATCAGTAAATGATGCTCGTCTCAAAGAAAACTTCTTTGAGACGAGCTTTTTGTTTTTCCCGGAATCATCGGCAGTATTTCTCAGACGCCCGTTTCATTTTCCAGTACAAAAATCATTTTTTAAAAGGAGAAGATCACTATGAGCGAAATGACGAAATCACAGAATGCAGAGGTAAAAATGAAGGAGGTCGCAGAGAGAATAGTACGTCTGCGCGAGGACCTGGGTATCACTGCTGAGGAAATGGCAGATATCACCGGCTATTCCGCAGAGGATTACAGGAAGCTCGAAGCCGGCGAACAGGATTTCAGCTTCACCTTCATCTACAAGTGCGCCACCAAATTCAATGTTGATATCACAGAGCTCCTGGAGGGCAGCAGCCCTGAGCTCAGAGGCTATACAGTTACCCGCAAGGGCGAGGGCGTGCCGATAGTCCGCAGACAGGGCTTCACCTACAACCGCCTTGCATCAAAGTTCAAGAACAAGACACTTGAGCCCTTCCACGTAGTAATCCCCTATTCCGAGGAGGCTTTCACACAGCCCCAGCACATGGCGAGCCACGCCGGTCAGGAAATGGATATCGTCCTCAAGGGCACACTGCGTATGACAGTCGGCTCACATACCGAGATACTCCACGAGGGTGACTCTATCTACTATGACAGCTCCCTTCCCCACGATGAGGTCGCACTCGGCGGCGAGGACTGCGAGATCTACGCCTTCGTAATGGCTCCCCACGGCAAGGCAGGAATGGCTGAATACCGCGAGCATACCGCCGTTCATCATCTTACAAATGTGGATAAGGCCGGCCTTATGGATCCCGTATCAGAGAAGTTCGTAAAGTGCGAGACCAACGAGGAGGGCGTGCTCAGCGCAGTACACTTCACCGATCAGGACAAGTTCAACTTTGCCTACGATATCGTTGACGCCATGGCAGAGAAATGTCCTGACAAGACCGCTATGATCTACGTTGATGTCAACAAGAACGAGCGCCGCTTCACCTTCAAGGACATCAAGAAGTATTCATGTCAGACAGCGAACTACTTCAGATCTCTCGGCATCAAGAAGGGCGACCGTGTCATGCTGATACTCAAGCGCCACTATCAGTTCTGGTTCTCCATAATCGCACTTCACCGCATAGGCGCTCTCGTTATCCCCGCATCGAATATGCTCAAGGAGCATGATCTTGTATACCGCTTCAATTCTGCCGAGGTCTCCGCTATTGTCTGTACCGCAGACGGCGATGTGGCTGACGAGGTAGATAAGGCCTGCGCTTCCTCTCCTACATTAAAGACAAAGGTCATGGTGAACGGTCAGCGTGAGGGCTGGCGTGATTTCAATGCAGAGCTCTCCTCTTACAGCACTCACTTCGAGCGCACTGCTGAGACTCCCTGCGGCACCGATCCTATGCTGATCTTCTTCAGCTCCGGTACCTCAGGCAATCCGAAGCTCGTTCTCCACAGCTATCAGTACCCCCTTGGCCACTACGTGACAGCACGCTACTGGCAGAACGCCGATCCTAACGGACTGCACTTCACTATCTCCGATACCGGCTGGGGCAAGGCACTCTGGGGCAAGCTCTACGGCCAGTGGATGTGCGAGGCTGCCGTATTCGTATACGACTTCGACCGCTTCCACGCAGATGATATACTCCCCATGTTCAGGAAGTACAATATCACTTCCTTCTGCGCACCTCCAACAATGTACCGCTTCTTCATCAAGGAGGATCTCTCCAAGTACGATCTCTCCTCACTCAAGTATGCCTGCATCGCCGGTGAAGCCCTCAACCCCGAGGTATTCTACCAGTTCTACAAGGCAACAGGCATCAAGCTCATGGAGGGCTTCGGTCAGACCGAGACCACACTCTCCATCGCAAACGTTGTGGGCATGGAGCCCAAGCCCGGCAGCATGGGCAAGCCCAACCCGCAGTATGATGTACAGGTACTCCTCCCCGACGGCACTCCCGCAGGTGTCGGCGAGACCGGCGAGATCTGCATAAAGCTCAAGGACAACACCGCCCCCGGATACGGCGTTCCCGGCCTTGCTCTCTGCTACTTCGGAGACGAGGAGAACACCGCCGATACATGGCGTGACGGCTTCTATCATACAGGCGATACCGCATGGGTTGACGAGGACGGTTACTTCTGGTATGTGGGCAGAGTAGATGATGTTATCAAGTCCTCCGGCTACCGCATAGGACCCTTCGAGATCGAGAGCGTTCTCATGGAGCTCCCCTATGTACTCGAATGTGCAGTCACAGGCGTTCCCGATGAGATCAGAGGACAGGTCGTAAAGGCTACCATCGTACTCACCAAGGATAAGACCGGCTCTGAGGAGCTTGTCAAGGAGATAAAGGATTACGTAAAGGAGCGCACAGCACCTTACAAGTACCCGAGAGTGGTAGAGTTCGTTCCTGAGCTGCCCAAGACCGTAGGCAGCGGCAAGATCCGCCGTGCAGCTATCCGTGAGATGGACAAGGCAAAGTATCAGAAGTAAAATGAACAGGACATTTGTGACTAAAATGCCGGACCATATAGGAGCATTCCTGAAAGCAAGCAGATGCTTTGCCTCCCTCGGTATCAATATCACAAGAGTAAGCTATAATAAGGCTGTCGATACGCATATGCTGTTCATCGACGCAGAAGGAACTCCTCAGCAGCTTGAAAGAGCGGCTGAGGAGCTTGCTTCTATAGGGTATCTTCAGTGCGGAGGTGACAGCCGCAGTGTCGTGCTGCTCGAGTTCTGTCTTAAAGACGAACCCGGCAGCGTTACTCCGGTACTCGGGCTGATCAGCGACCACAGCTTCAATATCTCCTATATAAGCTCTCAGGAGAACGGAAGCGGATATCAGCTTTTCAAGATGGGGCTCACTGCTGACAGTTCCGGCAGGATGGATGATTTTATCAGTGAGGCAAAGAAGCTGTGCAGCGTTCGTGTGATAGATTATAACCATGCCGACAGGATATATGACAACAGCTTCTTCTACAGTACCTTTGTCAGCGAACTTTCCTCTGCTATGGAGATATCTCCGGAGGAAAGGGATGAGCTCATAGTCAATACCAATCTTGCCATGCAGACCCTTGACGAATCGGGGGTATCCCCCTACCGCACCTTCGACAGTATAAGCCGTTTCGCAGAGCTTCTTGCTGCTTCGAGAGGCCGTGATTTCTCGCCGAGGATGACCTCCCACAAGATAACGGATAATACCTCCGTAACGCTGATAGAACCTCCCTGCGGCAGCAATACAGCGATAATACAGAGCTGCGGGGAATGTCTCTTCGTAGACACGGGCTACGCCTGCTACAGGGAGGAGATGCTGCCGCTCTTCAGGAGCATAGTCCCCGGTTTTGACAGCAGGGAAAAGAAATGCTTCATAACCCATGCGGATGTTGACCACTGCGGTCTCCTGCCGCTCTTTGATAAGGTGTATGCCAGCTGTGAAAGTGCGGAATGCCTCAGGCTCGAAAGCAGCGGCGGAGATGGTTTCCGGGAGAGAAATCCGCTGCACAAGCCCTACGTACGCATATGCAAGGTGCTGACCTCCTATGCGCCGGTTCCGCCGGAAAAGACTGTGTCTGTCGGAAGCCGCAGGAAAACGGAGCAGCTTATAGAACAGACTGGTTCTCTTGATGTCGGAGAGCTGCATTTTGAGCTCTACGAAGGAAGGGGAGGTCACCTTGCTGGAGAATCCGTGCTTATCGATTTTGAACACCGTATAGCTTTTACCGGTGATATTTTCGTGAATATCAGGGATATGACCGCCCGGCAGGCAGAGTACAACCGTTACGCACCTATACTCATGACTTCCGTTGATACCGACAGAGAGCTTTGCGCCGCCGAGAGAAAGGCTGTTTTCCAGCGCCTTGGCGCGGGCACATGGCAGATATTCGGCGGACACGGCGGGAAGAAGGTATACAGCGTCAGGACGGAGGAGATATGATATATGAACAGCCCTCACAGTACATCTGATACCGTGAGGGCCACTGTTATGCTTATAGTCTTTCTTAGTCGGTAAGGTCGTCTCTGATGAAATTCGTAGGTGCGCCGGACTCTATCTCGGGCATACCGTATTTCTCACGGCCGAGTGCGACAGCCTTGATAAGAAAGCTCATGTTGTGTGCAAGATTGCGCATGGTCTGCATACCCTCCGCATCAAAGGCAGCCTCACCCTTCAGTCTGCCGTGTACGCTGTTCCAGTAGGTGCTTGAAACTACCGGCATACCGCAGATGGTGAAATACTTGTTCAGCTCATCGAAGGTCGAGGAGCAGCCGCCTCTTCTTGCTACTGCTACGCTTGCGCCCACCTTCATCCTCTTGTCAAAATGGGTGCTGTAGAAAAGTCTGTCAAGGCAGGCGATAAGGGTAGCATTCGCTGAGGCATAGTATACGGGAGAAGCTACGATAAGGCCGTCAGCCTCCCTGAATGCCTCTGCGATCTCGTTCACCCCGTCATCGAATATGCAGCGTCCGAGCTCTGCGCATCTGTTGCAGGCGATACATCCTCTTATGTTACTGTTTCCTATCTGACAGACCTCTGCTGTGATGCCTTCTTCGTCAAGGGTTTTTGCTATCTCGTTTACGGCTACAGAAGTGTTTCCGTCTGTACGGGGACTTCCGTTGATTATAAGTACCTTCATGATTTTTCTCCTTTACTGTTTATACGGCAGTTTTGTATGCTTCGTCATGGACCTGCGCCGCCAGCGCAGGCTCTTACTATATTGTATCATATTTATGAAGAAATAGCAATGCTCCGTCATCATACTGTGCAGGTGGGAGGGGGAATGTTCAAAGGGCTTGAAATTGCCTGTATAGTGTGATATAATGGTAATATCATATTATGGCAGAGTATTCTCACGCAGACGCAGAAGGGATCGGATTTCTTCGTGGGATACCGCTTTGCGGAAATGACATCATGATCTGATCGGAGGGATAACCATGAAAACAAATAAAATAATCGCTGCTATGGCGGCGGCCTGTATCGCAGCAGTCTCATCAGTCCCGGCAGCATACGGCGGGATACCCGCTGTACCGGCAATAACTGCATCGGCTGCGGACGAGGACGCTGTTTTAGGGGACCTTACCTTTACTGTATACGAAGATTATGCTTCACTTGTCGGCTGCAGCAAAGACGCAGAAGGCGAAATAGCCATACCGGCGGAAGTCAACGGAGTACCTGTCACATCAATAAGCTACAGCGCCTTCCGGGACTGCAACAAGGTAACATCTGTTGACATACCGGACAGTGTGACGACAATATACTCCGGTGCCTTCAGCGGCTGTACTTCCCTGGAAGAGGTGAATGTTCCGGAACGATTAGCGGAAATGGACAAGGATGCTTTCGAAGGCACTCCCTGGCTTGAGAATCATGAGAGGACGGACTCAATGCTGATAATCGGCGCTTTGCTTCTTGACGGAAAGGAGTGCAAGGGGGAGGTAGTCATTCCTGAGAACGTCACGGTAATATGTGACGAAGCATTCATGGGCTGCAAGGATATCACGAAGGTCACACTGCACAGCGGCGTAAAGACGATAGGTGCCAGCGCCTTTTCCTGCTGCGATAAGCTTGCAGATATAGAGCTGCCCAAGGGACTGGAATATCTCTGTTCGAATGCCTTTGACAGCTGTACCTCTCTTGAAGAGATAACTGTACCGGGCAGGCTGAAGGAATTCGGTGCTGAGGCCTTTGCACGCTCCGGACTGAAAAAAGTTACACTGTCCTCCGGCCTGGATCTTGTATCCACTGAGGCTTTCAGGGACTGCGCTGAACTCACTTCCGTCACTATACCTTCTACGGTGACAGAAATCATAGAAGGTGCATTCCGGAACTGTGAGAAGCTGACAGGCATAGATATCCCGTCTTCGGTGTATTACATAAAGAGGTATGCCTTTGACGGCTGCAGGAGCCTTAAAGAAATAGGTCTGCATGACGGCAGTCTTACAGCTGTAGGTTCCTATGCATTCCGCAACTGCACCTCGCTTACTGAGATCAGCTTCCCTGACAGTGTCGTAACGGTAGACGAATGCGCCTTAGCGGGATGCACCTCCCTTGTGTCATTAAAGATGCCTGTCGATGAGTTCAGTATCGCAAACAATCTGTGTTCGGGCTGTACATCCCTGAAGAACATCGTATGGCCGGAGAGGATGGAGGTCATCTCCAACAACGCTTTTGAGGGCTGTACGAGTCTTGAAGAGATAGAGCCCCCCGACAGCCTTGACCGCATATATGAAGGTGCATTTGAAGGCTGTACCTCACTTGCAAAAGTAAAACTGCCGGATGTTCTGAGCAATGTGCAGGTCCGTGCTTTTGAAGGCACTCCCTGGCTGGAAGATATGCTCAGCAAGGATAATATCGCTGTTGTCTCCGGTATCCTGCTGGATGCAAAGAATGTCAATGGTGAGCTTGTCATACCTGAGGGTGTACGTATCATCGAGGATGAGGCTTTCAAGGACTGTACAGATATGACGTCCATACATTTCCCTATCAGTCTTGAAGCTGTCGGCTGGAACGCATTTGAAGGCTGTACAGGCCTGAAGGATGTGTATTTTGACGGTATAAAGGCTCAGTGGGATGCAATAACCATTCCCGATACAGGCAATGACGCGCTGCTTAAAAATGCAGAGCTCCATCTCGGTGAGCTCGATCTTTCCGAAGGCTCATCGGTAACTGTAAAAAACGGCGATCTGTACTATGAGCTCTATAGTGACCATGCCGAGGTAAAGGGCTATGATGAATGGGCTGAGCCGGAAGAAGTCAGGATACCGTCCAGGATAGAGGGCGTTCCTGTTACAGCTGTAAAGGCCGAGGCATTCGCATACAATGACACTTTGTGTGCTGTAGAAATACCGGAGGGCGTGACATATATCGGAGACCGTGCCTTTGGCTGGTGCAGCAATCTTGGCAGAGTAGAGCTGCCGTCTACCATAGAGCATATCGGCGAAGATGCATTTGCATGGACTGAATGGGGAAGGGAGAACCCCTGCATCATCATAAACGGCGTCCTTGTTGACGGAAAAAACGCATCATACACTGTAGACATTCCCAAAACAGTTACAAAGATCGGAGACTACGCATTTGAAGGATGCAAGTCGCTTTCCTACATCACTATACCGGACACGGTCACTGAGATAGGTGACAGGGCTTTCAGAGGAACAAGGCTTTCGACTGTGAACCTGCCCGGCAGCATAAAAACTATGGGCAGCGAAGTGTTCAGCAGATGTGATGAACTGACCTTAGTGGATTTCGATCAAGGTACTGATAGTATATGCGACAGGGTACTCATGGGCTGCAGCTCGCTTGAATCCGTGTATATCCCGGAAGGAGTAAAAAGCATCGGAAGTCAGGCCTTCTACGGATGTTCGAATATATCGGGCATCGATATCCCCTCGTCAGTACGCACCATCGGCGACGGTGCATTCGGACACTGCCGCAGTCTGGAGAGGCTCGACATACCTGACGGGGTAAAGAGCATCGGCGAGGGCGTATTCTCAATGTGCTACAGAATGAGTACTGTTTACATACCGGAAAGTGTGGAGCATATCAGCAAGAATGCCTTTGAAGGCTGTGAAAGCCTGCGTGATGTAAGATACGGCGGAACGAGCAGGCAGTGGGAGGAACTGAAAAAGAAAAGCGATATGACGGGAAACGAATTCCTGTTCAGGGATGCCGATATCGGCTACAACTATTTCTCCGCCTGGGAACATTATCCAATGTACGGCGATGCCAATGAGGACGGGAAAGTTACCGTATCGGATGCAGTAGCAGTTCTACAGTATATCGCAGACAATTACAAATATCCTCTGACGTATTACGGTTATGAAAATGCTGACTGCGACGGTGAAGAAGGCATCACAGGCGGCGACGCCATCGCTATACAGAAATATGATGCGGGAGTCATCGATAAATTCCCGGCTGAATCAATGTTCATAAGTGACTGAAAAAGGCGTGTATACATAATGCGCTGAACGTAAAAAGGCACCTCTGCTTCAATAGCAAAGGTGCCTTGATCTTTACCCGCAGTGTATGCGGGAAATATACTCTGGTATATGCTGCGTAATTACTTCTTGTCCGTCTTCTTTTTTCCGCCGATGGTGGTATCATAGGAAATACCTGTGCCGGGGATGGAAGCGGTGAGTTTTTTCTTGCTGTTGAGTGTGAGGTGGAGCTTCTTTCCGCATAAAGTAACGCTGTAGCCCTTCTTGGTCTTGTTGATCCTGATGAACTTGTTCAGCTTGAAACTTTTTCTGAAATTGAGTCCCATTCAGCAGACCTCCTTACTCGATGGTAACACGCTTCATGATCTGCGGCTCGAGGGGCTTGTCCCTGAAATCTGTGGCAGTCTCTGCGATCTCGTCAACTGCCTCCATACCCTCTACTACCTTGCCGAAAGCAGCGTACTGGCCGTCAAGGTGGGGAGCATCCTGGTGCATGATGAAGAACTGTGAGCCTGCGGAATTGGGCATCATGGAGCGTGCCATGGAGAGAACGCCTCTTGTGTGCTTGAGATCGTTCTTGACGCCGTTGGCAGAGAATTCGCCCTTGATCGTCCAGCCGGGGCCGCCTGTGCCGGTACCCTCGGGGCATCCGCCCTGGATCATGAATCCGGGGATGACACGGTGGAATGTGAGACCGTCATAGAAGCCGCTCTTTACGAGCTTCTCGAAGTTCTCACAGGAGATAGGCGCAATATCGGGGTAGAGCTCTATCTTGATCTTTTTTCCGTTTTCAAGTTCGATGATAACCATTGTAATAACCTCCATATTTTACCGGTACATCCGGTTTTTAACTATTATTTGTCAGTTTATGTAAATGACGAAATCTGAGGGGAGCGTTGCGTTCTGGTATTTCTCAGGGATTCTGTCGTCTGCATATGGCGCTGCGGTAGCGTCCTCGGACTCGTGGTAGTAGCCGCTTATCTTGTTCTTCTTGTTCTCCTCACGGCGCTGTTCGTACTGCTCTGCCATGGAGAGGGATACTTCCTCCGTCGGGGGCTCAACTGCGATAGTGCCGATGACCTCACCGTTCTCGTCCGTGACCTCCTGTATCATCAGGGGTGCATCGGAGGCGGCTTCGGTGAGCAGTTCCGGCGGGGGAGCCTGGGGAGTGAAGCCGGGATCCGGAAGGAGCCCGAGAGAACTTGTGCTCTTCTGCGCCGCACTGCCGGTTGCTGCCGGCTTTGTGCCGCCTGATTTCGGATTTTCAAGAGTGCTGGTGCAGGCCTTGCCTGCCATGATGACGAGCAACGCCGCTGCAAGTCCGAGCAGCATCGCAACAGGTCTTTTGTTTTCCATTATTTTCTTCCTTTATTTGATCCTTGTTATTTCCATACTGTAGATACTGAATCTGAGACTGTCCGTGCCGCCAAGCATGAAGCTGAGTACGGCCTCCGGGTCGTTGTCTGTCATTGTGAACTCCGCAGAGAAGGGTGCCTTGTCACCCGTGCCGGTCAGGGTATCGCTGAAATACTCCTTCCCGTCATCCGACATGAGCCTGAATGGTATCTCCGTTCCGGCATTTGCGGAAGCCGAGAAGCTGATGCGGTAGGTGGCATCCTTTCTGAGCCTTACAGGAGAGAGCATGGTGACTATGGAATCCTGTGAGCTTCCTCCGGCGACTGTGGTCACATGGTATGACTTGTCCCAGTCGTTGAGATATTCACTCATATTGGCACTTGCATCCGTCACCGTCCTGAAAGATGCTTCCTTTGCCACATTGAGGGACATATCGTTGTACTCGATGCCGAGGGCCTTGCATATCTCAGATGCTGCAAGTGCGGCATTCTTCTTCTGGGTAGTAACAGATGGATGCCAGTCGGAGCCGATACCGTCGTTGGTGTAGTCATGAGTGGGGGAGAGGTAGGTGTAGACATTCTCCACCTGATACTTCTCCTTTGCCGTCTTCGCAGCCTCCACGATGTAGGGGTACATATCCTCGCAGCCCATGATGCCGACGGTGCATATGATAGGTGCATCAGGGTTGTCCGCACGCACATCTCTCAGGAAGGCGGCGTACTCGCTTATGTACTCGGCCGAACGTGTAGCTGCATCCTTGGAGACATAGCCGCTGTCGTTGGTGCCGAGATTGATGAACACGGCATCAACAGGATGTGCAGCATGGTCCCATTCAGCCTGAAGGGCGGCGGCGCTGCTGCCGTATGAATCGTAGAGCGGCGGTACAAGGCTGGAAGCGTTCTTGGAACCGCTGGATGTATAGCCCGAGGTAGTGCCGTAGCCGCTGAAGCATACAGCGCTGTAGTCGGCGTCAAGCAGCTCAGCTGTAAGGTAGGCGTAGGACTTCATGAAGTTCTCTGTCGAGGTCTTGAAGTTCTCATACTGATCCTTGCCCTCAACACCGTAGGCGCAGGTGATGGAATCGCCGATGAATTCAATGGTGAGATCCTTTTTCGGCAGAGGTGCGGCAGGTGCGGCCTTGTCCGAGTTTACGGTGATGCCGCTGACTCCTATGGCACCGTTATTGGCCTCTGAGAGGTGTATCACCTTAACGGTGGCTGTCCTGCTTGTTTCTCCCGAGAAGAGCTCGACGGTCTTTTCCTTGACGGAAAGAAGCTCATCGAGGATTATCTCGCCGTCAACTATGACAGCATATCTCGGCCTTGAGTTCTCACCGTTGTTCTGTGAGCCGTCTCCGGCTATAGTAACGGAGGCTGACTTGCCGGTAACGGTGAACTCCGTCGCGCAGCCGCTGTGGATGAGCCATGCGGTGTCGTTCCTGTAGAGCACACGTCCGGTGTATTTTACGTTTTCCTCTGTGGCGGGTATGGTCTGTTCGGTGAATTCGCCTGTTGACTGGAAGCCCCTGCGGAGAAACACGAGGTCGAAAGCGTCGCATACTCCGTCGCCGTTAACATCAGTGCTGACAGAGTCGGGAGCGCCGAGCAGGAAGCTGCTCAGGGACTCAAGTTCTCCGGCGTTAAAGCTGACTGCGGCAAAGGCAGTCTGTGCGGTAACGGCAAGGGCGGTTGCAGCGGCGAGGGCCGATGCAGTAAGTTTCTTTTTCATTCTTTTCCCTCCCGGTATGGTGACGGCTTGACCTGCCTTAAACAGAAAAGCCGTCCTTTTCTATTCTCATACCATTATTATACACTATATTTCCCGACATTTCAATAGCATATTTAAAAATTCGTAAATGTTGGCGATGAAGCCGTCAGCCTCTGTTTTATCCCTTCGCTTCTGTATTGATACGCTGACGGCTCAATGATCATGGATACTTCTTCAGTTCATGAGAGTCTGGTTGATATGTTCGCAGCAGTGAACAAGCATATTCCAGGTCCCGCTGTCCACTCTGCCGTTCTGCGGTATGCCGCTCCACTGCTGGAAACGCCTGACAGCTGCGGCTGTTATATCGTCAAACTCCCCGCAGACCGGCACCTCCGGCGCATTGTCGTATCTTGCGCCAACGTCATGCAGCATGGCCTGTATGACGTAGACGAGCTGTCCGCTGTCGCCCTGTGCGGCGGTATACTTTGCGGATGGGAATACTGCATAGGGAAGGGGAGCGGCCGAAAGACTGCTCCGGTAGACGCTCACTATCCTGTTCCATGTTGCCGCATCGGTGTTTCCGGTGTCCGGCAGGCCGTACTTCCTCTGGAATGCTCTCACAGCTATGATTGTGGCGGGGTCGTAGATGCCGCTCGGTATCACCGGCGGGATGTCGCTGTCCATGAGGGACAGGGCGTGGAGGTAGGTCTGGAGCTCGTATATATGCTGTCGTTTCTGTGCGCTGGTGTAAGCCATAGTTTTCTCCTTTCGTCAGCCGGTTATGGTGTAGCCGGGCTCCTGGTAGGGTCGTTTGTCAAAGCCGTATTTAAGGTCGGAATAGACCCCCGCTATCCTGTCCCATGTTATGGCGCCTATGAGGCCTGAGGGCGTTATCCCGAAGGTGCGCTGGAATTCCGTGACGGACTGCTTCGTCACAGGGCCGAAATAGCCCGTGTTGTTGACTGCGGGGATATTGCTGTAGGTGCCGTGTATCAGGGTGAGGTATTCCTGTATGATACGCACGCTCTCGCCGGAATCCCCCTCCTTGAGGACGGTGCCGGGGTAGAGGGCGACTGCGGTATATCCCGGCTTCACCGTATCCGCTATACCCCTGTAGGCACGGTAGAGGTCGTTCCTTGTGGCACGGTCGGCAACGCCTGTCTGCGGAAGGCCGAACACTCTCTGGAAGGATTTCAGCGAGCGCTCGGTCTGCTCGCCGAAGTAGCCGGTTATCTCTACCGGCGTCACCGCCTCGTAGTAGGCACCTATCACAGCGAGGTAGTACTGCAGCATACTCACCTCGTCGCTCTGCATACCTATGCTGAGGTCCTCGGTGAATACCGGAGCCACCTCTTCAAGGCGCACACCCTCCGAATCAAGCTCCGCTATGTGCTTGACGCTGGTGTAGATATAGGTTATCTTATACCATGTGGCCTGACCGACTATGCCGTCTTCCTCGAGGCCGAATACTCTCTGGAAGCATCGCACAGCGTTTTCCGTGGCCGCATCGAAGATCCCGTCCGCTGCAGGTATCTTCGGAATGGCGGGGTAGCTGCCGGAGATACGGTTGAGGTATATCTGGAGGGAGCGCACGTCATTTCCGGCAGAGCCGAGGGAGAGCTCTATACCGGGATAGGAGGGCATCGCCGAGCGGACGGGAGCATCCTTCACGATATCGATATCATTTCCGTAGTAGTACTGAAGTATCTCATAAGGAGTGAGCCCCTGCTCTGCAAGAGTGACCGTGCCCCACTGCGAGAGCCCTGAGCAGGTGGAGGTAGTGCCGTTGCAGAAGGCGGTGAACAGCGGTTCGATGCTGCCCTGCCTCCTTACGTAGTCGTTGAAGAGCTCATCCACGAGGTAGCTGATGTTTTCGAAGTACTCACGGCCGTTGATGAATTTCTGGTCATACTGCGTGGTGGAGGTTATATCGAAGTTATAGCCTCTGGACCTGTACCATTCGGTATATATACGGTTGAGGGCGAAGGAGACTATCGCATATATATTCGCTCTGAGTGCAGCCTCCGGCCAGGTGGGGTATATCTCGCTCGAGGCGACGTTTTTTATATAAGAAGCGAAGCCGAGAGTCACATCAGGCGCCGGAGAATCCGGAGCGCCAAGGTGTACGGTTATGGTCTCTGGTATGTACGGGGTACCTGTAAGCATGGAATATCTCCCTTCAGAACGGTTCCTGATTGAAATAGGTAAGGGTCTCGTCTCTGCCGTTCATCATGGACGGGACCGGTATCATGCTGAAATCCTGCACCGAGGTTATCCCCTCGAATACCGGAACATCCACGCTGCGGGCGTTGAAGTAGCCTGCTGCGGTGACGGAGATGTCGTAGAGACTGTATGGCCTTGCGGATGGTGCGGGGGACTGCGACAGGCCGGAGGAGGGCACAGGCACGGAGAATCTCGGGGCAGCACCGCTGATATCAGTCACCCCTGAGGCTATAAGCAGCCTCTGTCCGCCGACAATGGCCGTTACCATGACTGAGGCGCCCTCCACTGCCGAGGAGGAGTCCCCGGTCCGGACGTACACCTGTATATAGCCGGTCGAGTCACCGAGCTCCTCTTTTGCTTCGTATTCCGGCGGAACTGAATCCTCCGTGCCTGCGCTGCCTGTATCAGTGTTGATATCCGAGAGGTCGGGCTCGGGGAAGCGTGTGTTGAAATCCTCGCCGTCCGCATGGCCGGGCGCATCGCCGTCAACGCTGAAATGACCGTCCTTTTCTTCTTCCGTCTCTTCTGCGGAGGAGGGGATCTCCGCGGCGGGCATTCCCTCCGCGCGGCGTTTGCCATAGAGCCGCAGCATTTCCTGTCTGTAGCGTTCTGTTTTGTCATGTTCTTTCATAATATCGCCTCCGGTAATTGGTGTTACAGTATATTCATGCACTGTTAAATAAATTCCCGTTTGGATTCTGAATAATTTTTCATTTTTGACGAATAAAAATACTTGACAAACGTGTCAAAATGATGTATAATAATATCACAGGCTGAAAAGGTGAGGTTCATGTGAACCTGTGAACCTGTGAGCCTGATGAAGTTTATATGATGGAGGGAACAACTATGGGAAAAACAAAGCATGACGATGAGCTTGAGAAGGCTTACAAAGAACTCAAGGCATTTGAGAAAGATTCGCACAAGGCACGCAACGAACTGCTCACCTTCTTCTGCGGACTTCTGATGTTCGCTGCCGGACTTTTCCTCATTTTCCAGAATACACTGGTATCATCCGGGTACGGTATCGGAGGATACGGCTTCCTGCACTTCGGCTCGTTCAATCTGCCTAACGGTCTTATCATGGTGCCGCTGATAATCGGCATCGCAATGCTGTTCCTTATGGACAGAAAGATATTCGGATGGATAGTGGTCGGCATCGGCATAATCATCATACTTGCGGCCATTATTTCCAGCGTACACATCACCTGGAGGACTACTAATATGTATGTATTCATTCTCATGTTCGGTCTCACAGTGGCCGGCGGCGGAATGATGCTCAAGGAGCTCTTCCGCAAGGACTGATAAACCGGATGCCCCGTGTCTCTGACCCGGGGCATTTTTTTATTGACACAATGGCAGCCAGGATGTATAATATATGTAGCATACAGAAAAGGGGATTTATGGCATGGATAATAAAAAGGAAAAGGAAACTCTTATAGCCATAGCAGTCATTGCGGCTGTGCTTGCAGTGTTGGCAGGCTTATATATATTCATAGCGGACAGATATGCCTCACAGCATTACACTGCCGTTATCTTCGTACAGGGAGAAAGAAACGGCGAAACTTACGATTCCTTTGAGGGACAGAGCGAATGTCAGAGAGGCGGACATATAACCGCCGGAGATGTGGTGCTTGAGGTAGTGAAGATAGACTGGAAGGGCAGTGTGACCTTCAGGCCGATCCAGGGTGCCATTAAAGATGTAAAAGACAACGCTGTTGACCGTGATACCCTTGCAAAGGGGGAGCGCAAGTATTATAAGAGTACAGAGTCGAGCTTTTCGGTCTCTGTAAGGAACATCAAAAAGGACTGATACCGGGACGGCCGCATGACCGTCCTTTTTCCGCTTTTTTACAGAATAAAACAGAAATAAGCGGCAATAATTATGTCAGACAGCAGTCCTTCATCGGACGTGTCTCAATAATCCCGAATAGAGGTGTTCTCAGTATGTGGGACAAGCTGGCTCTTATCCTCCTTATCGTGGGAGGTATAAACTGGGGATTGGTAGGCATATTTGAGCTCGACCTCGTCGCATGGACCTTCGGAGACGCAGGCAGCATCATATCACGTATCGTATACATCCTTGTTGCGATTTCCGCAGTATGGTGCACCACTCTGCTGTTCCGGCGTGACGACGAACTGGCTTTCGATACGGCCGATCACCGGTAAGACCGGAAACGCTCCTGATGTACCGTAATTGTATGGTGCAGTATGATGCCGCAGGAGCGTACATACCCGCCTGCCTGTGTAAGGTGTCTCTGACAGATCGATGTTGAGGGCTCCGCCCTCAAACTCCCGCCAAAGGGACGCGTCCCTTTGGAATCCCACTGCAAAATGCCCCCTCCCCATGAATGGGGAGGGGGCATTTTGAAATGAGAGTCCAGAGAGGCGTAGCCTCTTTGGCAGGGGTACGGGGGCAGCGCCCCCGATATGGATTCGTCGGAAGCACCGTATACAGGCAGGCGGGAGTGTACACAGAAAAGCTATTGATTTTCTTTCCGGGATATGGTACAATAGGGTATCAACACTAAGGAGGTACCCATGATGGCTGATAATAAGGATATTGAGAACGTTCTCCCTGATGAGGACGGCGATGAGAATGAGAACTACGTAACACTGACCGACGAAGAGGGCAACGATGTTTCCTTCGAGGTACTCGACACAGTGGAGTACAAGGAAAGGGTATTCGCTGTACTGCTTCCCTTTGATGAAGAGGATGACGGTATAGTTATACTTGAGCTTCTTCCGAGCGAGGATCCGGATTTTGACGACTTTGTAGCGGTTGAAGACGAAGCACTTCTTGAGGAGGTATACGCCGAGTTCAAGAAGAACTATCAGGGCGAGTACGAGTTCGAATAATCGCAGTGAAAGCGGTCTTTTCCGATATGGAGGAGACCGCATTTTTAATTCGGAATTCAGAATGCAGAATGCGGAATTAATTTATCGCACAGGCAGTATGGAGATGAGGGCTGCTTTCTTAGAACAGCGGAGTAAATGCGGCTGTCGAACGGCCATATTGAATGGCGGGCATCCGCAGGAAAAAATATTTCCCGCAGGTCTTGACAAAGCTCCTGCAATATGTTATAATCTTTAGGTATCGTGTAAAAACGGTATAATATTATCCTTGCCTGCACCTGAGAGGCAGGCGGAATCCAGAAGGAGGTGTACATTAATGGCAAAGGTATCCGCTAAGTACGAAGTAATGGTTGTCTTCAGCATGAAGAACGGCGAGGAGCCCATGAAGGCTCTCGTTCAGAAGTTCAAGGAGAGAATCGAGCGTCATGCTGAAGCTGTTGAGGTCAACGAGGATTGGGGCAAGCGCAAGCTCGCTTATCCTATCGAGGACGAGACAGAGGGTTACTATGTGATCTACACATTCACATCAGCACCCGAGTATCCTGCTGAGCTTTCAAGACGTCTCAACATTACTGACGGCATTCTTCGCTCACTCGTTACTGTTATCGAATAATCCAGGCTGTATAAAGACTAAGGAGGCGGTCAGATGAACAAGGTTATTTTAGTTGGAAGACTTACGGCTGATCCTGAACTGAGACAGACTCAGAGCGGTATCTCATCATGCAGATTCACTGTCGCAGTTGACAGGCGTTTCGCAGATAAGAGCACCGGTGAGAGACAGGCTGATTTTATCACCTGCTCGGCATGGAGACAGACTGCAGAATTCGTTTCCCGTTATTTCACCAAGGGAAAGCTCATTGCAGTTGAAGGCTCACTCAGGAACAATAACTACCAGGACCGCAATCACCCTGATGTTACTCACTATACCATGGAAGTCATGGTAGACAATGTAGAGTTCGTCGGAGGTAAAGGCGAGAGCGGCGGAAGCGGCAATGGCGGCGGCTACCAGAACAACGGTTATGGTGCTCCCCAGGGCAACGGCTACAATAACAGCTTCCAGGCTCCTCCCCCGCAGGCTCAGTATCAGCAGCCTGCACCGTCAAACGATGGTATGTCATACGGCAATTCAGGCGAGTTTGAGGAGATCCTCAGCGACGGCGACGTTCCGTTCTGATAACGGCGTCACCAACGGCAACTATTATTTTTTACGAAAGGAGAGTATCACATCCGTAACGGGTGTGGGCATTTGATATGGAAAAGGAAAGATCTGCCCGTCCTGCGAAGAAGCCCCGTAAGAAGGTATGTATGTTCTGTGCTGACAGAATCGAGAGAATTGATTACAAGGATCTCGCTAAGCTCAGAAAGTGCATGACTGAGAGAGCTAAGATTCTTCCCAGACGTGTTACAGGAACCTGTGCGTTCCACCAGCGTGAGCTCACAAGCGCTATCAAGAAGGCAAGACACATCGCTCTTCTGCCTTACATCAGCGACTGATAAAACACAAGGAGACCGTAAGGTCTCCTTTTTTATACGCTCTGCAATTTTCTGAAGAAAAATTATTGCCGCTGCCTTAAAAAGGCTTGCATTTCTTATGGCTTCGTGATATAATAATATAATAGTATAGCTGTGCAGTATCGGAGATTATCATACCCCTGAAACAGCTGACTATCACTGGATTACATCATTCCGGCGGACCGTGCCGGAAAGCCGCTCTAACGGGCGGTATTACAACTATAACATAAGCAAAGAAGGCGATCAAGTGTTAAAAAGCATGACCGGCTACGGCAGGGCTCAGAAGATCCTCAACGGCAGGGACATCCTCGTTGAGATACGTTCAGTCAATCACAGATACTATGAATACTCATCAAGGATACCGAGGACCTACAGCTATATCGACGAAAAGCTCAAGACGATGCTCAAGAACGGCATCTCAAGAGGAAAGGTCGAGATATCTGTAAGCATCAATTCCATCGAAGGCAAGGATACTGAGATAGCTGTCAACAAGGGTGTTGCTGAGGGATATGTAGATGCTCTCAGAGGAGTTGCGTCAGAGCTCGGACTTACAGATGATCTTTCACTTTCAAAGCTGATGAAGCTTCCGGATATATTCACCGTACAGAAGACTCCCGATGACGAGGAACAGGTATGGAGCGATGTATCTGAGGTCGCAAAGGAGGCTCTCGACAGATTCGTTGAGATGCGTGCGACAGAGGGCGCAAAGCTGCGTACTGATGTGCTTGAGAAGGCTGCATTCATCCTTTCGCTCGTTTCAAAGGTAGAGGAGCAGTCCCCGAAGACTGTTGAGGCTTACCGCAAGCGCCTTTACCAGAAACTCTCTGAGATACTTGAAAACAAGGACATAGACCAGCAGAGGATACTCACAGAGGCTGCTGTATTTGCTGAGAAGATAGCTGTTGACGAGGAGACCGTAAGGCTCCGCAGCCATATCGATCAGCTCCACGAGATGCTCGACTGCGGTGAGGCTGTCGGCAGAAAGCTCGATTTTATAGTACAGGAGATGAACCGCGAGGTAAATACCATCGGTTCAAAGGCTCAGGATCTCAGCATCACGAAGCTCGTTGTCGATATGAAGGCAGAGATCGAGAAGATCCGTGAGCAGATCCAGAACATAGAATAATCATGAAGATGCTCAATATAGGCTATGGCAATATGATAGCCGAAGGCCGTATCATTTCGATAGTCAATCCCGATGCTGCTCCCGTCAAGCGCCTCGTTCAGGAGGCAAAGGACAGCGGAAGGGCTATAGACGCCACCTGCGGAAGAAAGACAAGGGCAGTGATAATCATGGACAGCGGCCACGTTGTCCTCTCCTCGCTGATAACCGAGACTCTTTCCGCAAGAATAAATGAAGGAGAGAATGACAATGAATAAGGGCAGGATCATCGTATTCTCCGCACCGTCAGGCTGCGGCAAGGGCACGATGCTCGGAGAGATCCTGAAGGATGAGCGCTTTCATCTTTCGGTATCCGCTACCACACGAGCTCCCCGTGAGGGCGAGAAGGACGGAGTGAACTACCACTTCATCACCCGTGAGGATTTCATGAAGCGTGTGGACAACGGAGAATTCCTTGAGCACGCTGAATACTGCGACAACCTCTACGGCACTCTCCGCAGTGAGGTAATCCCCTTTATCGAAGAGGGAAAGAACGTCATCCTTGAGATCGAGGTCAAGGGCGCTATGCAGATGCGTGAGAAGTATCCCGATGCGATGTTCGTCTTCATTGCTCCCCCGAGCATGGCAGAGATACGCAGAAGACTTCTCAAGCGCGGCACCGAGACTGAGGATGTCATAGAGAAGAGGATAGCACAGGCTACCATGGAGCTTGGCTACGCACAGGACTACGACTACATCATAGTCAACGACGCCCTTGAGGATGCTGTTGCTGATTTCTTCACGGTTATCCGTGCGGAGCAGCTTCGTGCGCCCTTCAGGAGCGATCATATAGATGAGGTGAGAAAGAATGCTTAGACCAGCAGTAAACCAGATCATATCCAAGAATGAGAGCTGCTATTCTCTTGTTATCGCCGTTGCAAAGCGTGCAAGAGAGATCTCGGAGGAACTCTACGAGAACGGCGAGACCCTCGAGGAGAAGCCCGTAAAGACAGCTGTTGAAGAGCTCGCAAGCGGCAAGTGCAAGATAGTAAGCACTGACGAGGAGTAATATGCCCCTTGTAGCTGAAACGGCAGTCAGCGGAGCGAATTATTCCTTCGACAGGCTGTTCGGTTATCTGATACCGGACGGCATGACTGTCTCCCCCGGATGCAGGGTGCTCGTGCCCTTCGGAAGGGGAAACAAGCGCCGCATAGGTGTGGTCATGGCGGTCTCCGCACCGGACGATACAGCCCGGCTGAAGTCCCTTGCCGCTGTCATCGACAGCGAGCCTGTGGTCTCTGAGGAACTGCTTCAGCTTGCGGTATATATCCGTGAGCAGACCTTCTGTACCTATTTCGACGCTGTAAAGACCATGCTCCCTCCCGGTATGGGCGTGAAGGCGGAGGAGAAATTCTCCCTTGCGCATGATTTTACCGGAGAAGCCGCACTCACTGAGGAAGCGGCAGAGCTGTACGATGTACTGCGCTGCTCAGCCGGCAGCCGTGAGCTCACCGAACTGGTGGAAAACTATATCACCGATAACGGCAGGCGCCTCATCGACGAGCTCTGTGAGGAGGGTGCACTTGAATCGAACAATGTGTTCCGTCAGAACGTAGGCAATGCCTCTGTCAGGATGGTAAGACTGAGCGATAAGTTCCTGGAATCACCGGAGAGCTTCAGTCTCACTCCGAAGCAGAAGAAGGCGGCACAGTTCCTTGCGGAATACGGTACAGCCTCTGTGAAGGAGGCTGCTTATATGTGCGGTGTGACAGACACCGTTATAAAACGCCTTGCCGCATCCGGCGCGGCGGAGGAATACGACATGGAGACCTTCCGTCCGGTAGATACCGATATGCCGGAGGAAAAGGCGGGCCCGGCCACGACCTTGCTCTCTGAGGAGCAGCAGGCGGCTCACGACCGGATATATGCACAGCTCCGGAAGCGTATCCCTAAGGTCTTTCTGCTGCACGGTGTCACCGGAAGCGGTAAGACCTCGGTTTTTGAAAAGCTGATATATGATACCGTGAGCATGGGAAGGCAGGCACTGCTGCTGATACCTGAGATAGGTCTTACTCCTCAGGTGCTCAGAAGGTTCAGGATGCTCTTCGGCGAGAGAGTCGCAGTGATACACAGCGGCCTTTCCCTCGGACAGCGCCTTGACGAGCACAGGAGGATACAGCAGGGGCTTGCGGATATCGTCATAGGTACCCGGAGCGCAGTATTCGCCCCCCTTGACAATATCGGCATCATCATCATAGACGAGGAGGGCGAGCGCTCCTACAAGAGCGACAGCTCCCCGAGATACTACGCCCACGACGCTGCCAAGCGCCGCTGTGCGTACCACGGAGCGAGCCTTGTGCTCGCATCTGCAACACCTTCCATCGAGAGCTACTACCTCGCTGAGAAGGGCGTATACGAACTGATAGAGATGAAGCACCGCTACAGCAGCTCTCCCCTGCCGGAGGTCACTGTGGTGGATATGAACACCGAGCGCATGGACGGAAACCCCACAGAGTTCAGCCGGCTCCTCACCGAGGAGGTAAGGAGCAACCTCGCAAGAGGTGAGCAGTCCATACTGCTCCTCAACCGAAGGGGCTTCCATACGGTCATAAGCTGCTGCGACTGCAACAAGCCGCTCATGTGCCCGAAGTGCTCAGTTGCTCTGACCTATCACAAGAAGAACAACAAGCTGATGTGCCACTACTGCGGCTATGCCAGCGAGCCTGTGACGGTATGTCCCGAGTGCGGCTGCACCAGGATGAAGAGCATAGGCTTCGGTACGCAGCGCATGGAGGAGGAACTCTCGCAGCTCTTTCCGGATGCCCGCATACTCCGCATGGATGCAGACACCACCTTCTCCCGCTATTCCTACGAGAAGAACTTCGATGCCTTCCGCAGGGGCGAATACGATATCATGGTGGGCACTCAGATGATAGGCAAAGGGCTTGATTTCCCGAACGTCACCCTTGTAGGCGTCCTGTCGGTCGACAAGGCGCTCTACGCCGGAGATTTCCGGAGCTACGAACGTACCTTCTCCCTGATAACACAGGTGGTAGGGCGCAGCGGCAGGGGAGAGCGTGCGGGCAGGGCAGTGCTCCAGACCTTCATGCCGGAGCACTACGTCATGAACCTTGCGGCAGCCCAGGACTACAAGGGCTTCTACAACGAGGAGATAGCCATACGCCGTATGCTCATCTTCCCGCCGGTATGCGATATGTGTGTGTTCGGCTTCTCGGGCGCCGAGGAGTACAACGTCCGCACAGGCGCAGATGCAGTCCTTGCACTTATGGACAGAAAGCTGAGAGAGCTCAGACCTAAGACTCCTGTGAGAGTTCTCGGTCCGGTGAAATGCTCCTACGGCAGGATAGCGGGAAAGTTCCGCTACCGTATAATCATGAAATGCAAGAATAACGCAGAGATGCGTGGATTCATAGGCAGCATCCTCACAGAGGGCGCTGCACTGAAGGAAATGGCAAAGGTCACTATGTACGCCGATATGAACGGCGATACGGGAATATGAAAGGATGATAGAATGGCACTCAGAAGGATCCTTACAGATAAGGACGAAATGCTCCACAAGGTATGCAGACCTGTCGACAAGTTCGATTCAAGGCTCGCAACCCTGCTCGACGATATGCACGATACACTCAACAAGGCGGAGGGCGTAGGCCTTGCCGGCCCACAGGTAGGCATCTGCCGCAGGCTGTTCATCATGCACCTTGATGACAAGAGATACGAATGCATCAACCCTGAGGTCTCCGCAAGGGAGGGAAAGCAGTACGTACAGGAGGGCTGTCTCTCATGCCCGAACGTATGGGGCTACGTAACACGTCCCGAGAGATGCCACCTGAAGGCACAGGACAGGAACGGCGAATGGTTTGAGGCGGATTTTGAGGGTCTCGGCGCACAGTGCGTATGCCATGAGTACGACCACCTTGAGGGCCATGTATTCACAGAGATCGTGGAGGAATTCTTTACTCCCGGAGAGGACAAGTAAATGAAGATAGTATTCATGGGCACTCCTGACTTTGCTGTGCCGTGTCTCCGCGCTCTGGCGGAGAGCAGCCACGAGGTCGCAGCAGTGTTCACCCAGCCGGATAAGCCTAAGGGCAGAGGCTATAAGCTGATACCGACACCGGTAAAGGCAGCCGCACTCGAATACGGCATACCGGTATATCAGCCACTTTCTCTCCGCAAGGGAGAGGACGCAGAGGAGGCCATGAGCATCCTCAGGGGCATCGCCCCCGACCTGATAGTAGTGACCGCCTACGGACAGATACTTCCGCAGGAGGTGCTGGAGCTGCCGTCCCACGGCTGCATCAATATACACGCTTCCCTCCTTCCCCGCTACAGAGGTGCGGCTCCCATAAACTGGGTGCTCCTCAACGGCGAGACCGAGACCGGCGTTACCTCCATGCAGATGGATATCGGACTTGATACCGGAGATATGCTCATAAAGCGCTCCACGGAGATAGGCGGGAATGAGACCTATGAGGAGCTCTACAGCCGCCTTGCAGATATGGGCGGTGAGGTTCTCCTTGAAACTCTTGAAGCAGTAGAGAAGGGTACTCTCGCACCAGAGAAGCAGGACGACTCCCTCAGCTGCTATTCACCTATGATACGCAAGGAGATGAGCGCCCTCGACTTCACGGAGACGGCTGCCGCAGTCCACAACAGGATAAGGGGCGTTACGGGCTTTACCATGCTCGGCGGCAAGAGACTCAAGGTATTTGCCTCGGAGCTTGCCGGAAAGGTATCCGGCGCACCGGGCGAGATAGCCGATCCCGCTGATTTCACAGTTGCCTGCGGCGACGGGAACGGCATAAGGTTCCTCGAGGTACAGCTCGAGGGCAGCAAACGTATGAAGATTGCTGATTTCCTCAGGGGAAAGAAGCTCACAAAGGGCGAAAAGCTCGGATAAGGAGGATACTATGGACTGGCTGCTTATAATAATAATGTTTGCTCTGCCGATCATCGCGCAGATCAACGTTACCTCGACATACAAGAAGTACAACAAGATAAGCAACTCAAGAGGTCTTACAGGCGCTGAAGTCGCAAGACGCATCCTTGATGCCAACGGTCTTCATGAGGTCAAGATAGAGCATACTCCCGGAAACCTCACAGACCACTATGACCCGAGAGACAACACGGTTCGCCTTTCCGATACAGTATACGGCAGCACCTCCGTTGCAGCCCTCGGCGTAGCAGCTCACGAGTGCGGACACGTATGCCAGCACGCAGAGAACTATGCTCCCATCGTTATCAGAAGCAAGATAGTTCCCGCTGTATCAGTATGCTCAAGGCTCTGGTATTTCGTTCTCCTTGCCGGAATACTCATCACGAGCTTTACTGCAAGATTCTCACCCCTTATATATGCATCCATCATCATGTTCGCAGCAGTTGTAGTATTCCAGCTCGTTACCCTGCCCACAGAGTTCAATGCGAGCAGCAGGGCTCTGAAAACTCTCGAGGGCGATGCGATACTCGATACAGCTGAGATACCTCACGCAAGGAAGGTACTCACAGCAGCAGCTCTGACCTATGTAGCATCACTGGTGGTATCACTGATTCAGCTCTTCAGGCTTCTGTCAATGGTCAGAGGCAACAGAAGATGACAAAGGAAAACGACGCAAGATACGTGGCTGTCCGCCTCCTGATAAAGACCTTCAGGAGCGGCAGCTATTCCAACATCCAGCTTGGCAGCGGACTCGGTAACTCATCTCTCGACGAGAGGGGGAAACGCCTCTGCTCGGCGATATACTACGGAGTGACAGAGCGCAGGCTCACACTCGACCACATTATTTCCGGCCTTTCATCAAGGCCACTCGGCAAGCTCGACGATACCGTGCTGAACATACTCCGAGCCGGCATCTATCAGATACTCTTCATGGATAACGTGCCGGACAGCGCCGCAGTCAACGAGAGCGTCGCTCTCACGAAGGCTATGGGAAAGACGAGCGCAGCAGGCATGGTCAATGCCATACTCCGCAGCTTCATCAGGAGCGGAAAGGATATCCGTCTTCCCGGTGAGCCCATGAAGGACATGGAGGTAAAGTACTCCGCACCGGCCTGGCTCATAGAGGGGCTTATCCGTGATTACGGAATGGAGAATGCCGGGGACCTGCTTTCGGATTCACTCGGCAGCCCCCCGGTATGTGTAAGGCGCAACCCCCTGAGATGCACGGAAGAGGAATTCCTCTCCTCCCTCGGCTGTGAGGCTGAGCGTGTGGACGTTCTCCCGCTCGGATACAAGCTTTCGGGTGCCGGTGACATCACAGCGACGGAAGGCTTCCGCAAGGGTTATTTCCATGTGCAGGATATTGCCTCGCAGCTGTGCGCACAGGCAGTAGCGCCTTCGGAGGAGGATACCGTTCTTGACATATGCGCCGCCCCCGGAGGGAAGACCTTCACCATGGCGGAGCATATGAACGGCAAGGGAAGGATATACGCCTTCGACCTTCACGAAAAGCGCGTGAAGCTAATACGCGACGGGGCAGAGCGCCTCGGACTTGAAAACATCACAGCGGCGGCAGGGGATGCCACGATATTCAACGAAGGTCTGCCGCAGTTCACAAAGATACTCTGCGATGTGCCTTGCTCCGGAGTCGGAGCCATAAGGCGCAAGCCGGAGATAAAGTACAAGGATCCCGCAGACTTTGCCGGTCTGCCGGATATACAGTACAGGATAGCCCTCAATGCCGTGAGGTATCTTGCCCCCGGCGGAGAGCTGGTCTATTCCACCTGCACCCTCCGCAGAGAGGAAAACGAGCAGGTGGTGCAGCGGCTGCTTGAAAGCTGCCCCGGTCTTGAACCGGCGGAGCTTCCTGAGCCGCTTGGGAGCCGCTTCGGCAGCAGTGCGGCCATATTCCCTTCACATTTCGGCAGCGACGGCTTCTTTATCGCAAAACTGCGGCTGAAGCGCTGATCCGAAAACATATCATCAGGCAGGTGAACAGATGGATAAGACCGATATCCTCAGCCTGAGTCTTGAGGAGCTCCAGGAGGCCCTGACGGCACTCGGGGAGAAAAAATTCCGGGCAAAACAGATCTTTCAGTGGCTGCATATCAAGCGTGTCTTTGATTTCGACAAAATGACTGACATATCTGTCCAATTGCGGTCGGTTCTGAAAGAAAATTTTTGTATAAATGGACTATTTGTGCAGAAAAGGCTTGAATCTAATATAGATAATACGGTAAAATATCTTTATAGGCTTTCTGACGGGAACTATGTCGAGACTGTCCTTATGGAGTACAGCTACGGAAGAAGTATATGTATCTCCACCCAGGTCGGCTGCAAGATGGGGTGCAGGTTCTGTGCCTCCGCAATTGCCGGCTATGTGAGGGATCTCACGCCGTCGGAGATGCTGATGCAGATATACCAGACAGAAGCGGATGCCGGCGAAAGAGCTGCCGGTATAGTGCTGATGGGCATAGGTGAGCCGCTTGACAACTTTGACAACGTCATGCGGTTCCTTGAACTTCTCTCCCATAAGGAGGGCAACAACCTGAGCCTGAGACACGTTTCGCTCTCTACCTGCGGACTTGTTCCGAGGATATACGAACTTGCAGACATGGAGCTCCAGCTCACGCTCTGCATTTCCCTGCACAGTCCGGACAACGAGCGCCGGAGTGAAATAATGCCGGTCAACAGGACATATAATATAGACAGACTGATAGAGGCCTGCCGTTATTATATAAGTAAGACGGGAAGGCGCATCACCTTTGAGTATGCCGTTATCGACGGCGTTAACTCATCGCCTGAAGACGCCGGGAAGCTTGCAGACCTCCTCAGAGGTATCAACTGCCATGTGAACCTTATACCCGTCAACAAGGTTAAGGAAAGAGATTTCCGCACCACGAGGAACGGTGCAGCGGCCTTTGCGGCTATGCTCGGGAAGCGTGGGATAAACGCTACCGTGAGAAGGACTCTCGGCAGCGATATAGAAGCGGCGTGCGGCCAGCTGAGGCGTGACGCAGCTAAGAATGATACGATCGGAGGTGGGAAGGATTGAGATTCAGATACGATACGAATATTGGTCTGAGACGTGACGAGAATCAGGATGCTGTCCGGTGTGAATATTTCGGGCATAATATCCTTGCGGTCGTCTGTGACGGAATGGGCGGCGAGGTCTCCGGTAGGGAGGCAAGCAGTCTTGCTGTCGAGGAATTCTTCCACCACTTCGCAGAGGGCTACAGCGAGGGACTGAGCGAGGAAGCAGTACAGAAGCTCCTTCTTTCCTCGGTTTCGGCGGCGAATACAGTTATCTATACCAAGGCAAGGCTCGATTTCAACAATTTCGGTATGGGCACTACCTGCGTTGCGGCATTCGTGACGTCCGACAGGGCGTTCATCGTGAATGTGGGCGACAGCCGTGCATACCTTATAACAGAGGCAGGCCTTCACCAGATAACCAACGATCATAACGTAGCATCCCTGCTGTTCGAGCAGGGCAAGATCACCGAGGAGGAATATCACAACCATCCTCAGAAACACGTGCTCATAAGAGCTGTGGGAGTAGACAAGACTGTTGCAGCTGATACCTTCATTCTCGAATATGAAGACAATATCAGTCTGCTGCTTTGCTCGGACGGATTGTCCGGCTACTGCAGCGACGATGAAATATACAGCGTCATCGCCGATACCGATTTCGATGATGTCGCAAGTGAGCTGATTAATCTCGCTCTTTCAAAGGGCGGCCGTGACAATGTAACAGTTGCGGTATTATCCGAATAAATTCAGGAAGGAAGGAAAACAATGGACAAGATTATTGGCAAGAAGCTCGACGGCCGGTATGAGATCACCGAGCTTATAGGCAGCGGCGGTATGGCCGATGTCTATAAGGGCATGGATGTCGTTGAGAACAAGGCGGTAGCAGTCAAGATACTCAAGAATGAGTATTCCGAGAACGAGGAGTTCCTGCGCCGTTTCAGAAACGAGTCCAAGGCTATCGCCGTGCTCAACCACCCCAACATCGTAAAGATCTACGATGTAGGATTCACTGACTCCATTCAGTACATCATCATGGAGTACATCGACGGAGAGACTCTCAAGGAGTACATCACAAAGGAGGACAAGGTCTCCTGGAAGGATACCATCCACTTCGTGGTACAGATACTCCGCGCACTCCAGCACGCACATGACAAGGGCGTTGTTCACCGCGACATAAAGCCCCAGAACATCATGGTATTCAATGACGGTACTGTAAAGGTCATGGATTTCGGTATTGCCAAGTTCGCCCGTGACGAGGGCAAGACAGCCACAGATCAGGCTATCGGCAGTGTTCACTACATCAGCCCCGAGCAGGCAAGCGGCGCCACAACAGACGCCAAGAGCGATATCTACTCAGTAGGTGTAATGATGTACGAGATGCTCACAGGCAAGAAGCCCTTCGACAGCGACAGTCCTGTAGCTATAGCACTCATGCACACCCGCGATATCCCCGAAAGACCGAGAGCTGTCAACCCTGACATCCCGGACGGCCTTGAGGAGATCGTACTCAGGGCAATGGAGAAGGATCCTTCCGACAGATACCAGAATGCCGATGAGATGATCGCAGACCTTGAAAAGTTCAAGGCTGATCCTTCCATGAAGTTCGGTTATTATCAGGAAGAGGACGATAATGCTGAGAGCACCCGCTTCTTCAATACACAGGCAGATATCAATGCCGCTCAGGCACTTGCACAGGGACAGCAGCCCCAGCAGTACGCAGCTGTACAGCAGTATGCCGGTCAGCCTCAGGGCTATCAGCAGATGCAGCCCCAGCCGCAGTATGCAGGCGTAAGAGCAGGCAATGATTACTACGACGATGATGACGATGATGATGATGACGAGGACGATCGTCCTTCACTGGTAGTACCGGTGCTCACCGCTATCGTGGTAGTAGTTATTCTTGTAGCAGTTATATTCATCGTTACCATGCTCAGCAGCCTCCTGAAGGAGAGCAGCCAGAAGAACGACTTCACAATGCCCGACTTCTACGGCATGGACTACAACGATGCAAAGAACCAGTACAGCAACAGCATCAACTTTCAGGAAGCAGGCTCCGAGTGGAACGAGCTTGACGCAGGAAAGATCTTCTGGCAGGATATCCCCCCCGAGACGGAATTCCGTAAAGGCGATGTTTTAAAAGTAAAGATCAGCAAGGGAATGGAGACTGTTGAAGTTCCGAGAGTTGCCGGTATGAACGCAGAGATCGCCAAGGATCAGGTGCGTGCAAGAGGCCTCGAGGTCGAGATCAAGAACTCCTCCAGCGCAGATGTAAAGAAGGGCGATGTCATCAAGACAGACCCTGAGGGCGGACAGGAGGTCCATAAAGGTCTGACTGTCATACTCTATGTCAGTATGGGCGTAGATGCCGGACAGGTAAGCGTTGAGGACTATGTAGGCCTTACAGCTGAGGATGCAGTTACCCTTGCTGAGTACAGAAATCTCAAGCCCAAGACAGAGTCAGTTGCTTCCTACGAGCCCGAGGGCAAGGTAGTAAAGCAGAGCCTGAACAAGGGCGATAAGGTAGACGCAGGCACAGAGATCCTCTTCTCTGTCAGCAACGGTAAGAATCCTGACGGCGAGATCACCTACACCGCAAGATTCCCCGGTGATGCCAAGGGACGTTTCGTTCTTGACTTCATGCTCAAGGATGCAGAAGGCAAGATGACTACAACCAGCTCAACAACTATTCTCTGCCCTGAGATGAGTTCTACAGATGTTCCTATCAAGGGTTCAGGCGAGCACGTTGATGTAACTGTATCTCTTACAAACCTCAATAACCAGATGAGAACAGTACTCGGAACCTATGTATTCAACTTTGCAACATCATCCTATACAGCATCATCTGAAGATATATGGAACGCATTCAACGCAGTAGGCGGCTTCGGCGAGGCACCTACAGAGGCTACAGAGGCACCTCAGGATCAGCCCGAGCAGCCTCAGGAACAGGTAACTGATCCTCCGGCACAGCAGCCCGGCGTGAACGGTGACTTCCGCAACGGCGTATGGACAGATTATGTTCCCGGCTCTAACGGCAACCAGCACAACGGTGCATGGGAGTGGTACAACCCGGGTCAGAACGGCCAGTGGATGAATGACGGTTCATGGCAGTGGTACGAGAACGGCGTGAACGGCCAGTGGGTAGACGGCGTATGGCAGTTCAACGACGGCCAGTCATGGTAAGCTCCGTATACAGCGGAATAATAACGAAATGCTTAGGGGGACTCTACACAGTAGAGTCCCCTGACGGCATATATGAGTGCAGGGCGAGAGGAGTATTCCGCAATAAAGGCATATCGCCCTGTGCAGGAGACAGAGTGGAGTTCGGAGACGGAGTTATAACCGCCGTTGCCGACCGGAAGAATCATATAATCCGTCCGCCTCTTGCCAATCTTGACCGGCTTATATTCATAACCTCAGTGACAGACCCTGCGCCCAATCTCCTGCTGCTCGACAAGTTCATAGCAGTGGCGGAGTACAAGGGGATAGAGCCTGTTGTTGCCATCACCAAGACCGACCTTGCAGACAGCACCTTCCTGCGTGAGACCTATTCCGGCATAGGAATAAAGGTGGTTGAGGTGGACTACAGCCGCACTGAGACTGTTGAGGCGGTGCGTGAACTGCTGAAAGGAAAGGTGAGTGCATTCACCGGCAATTCCGGCGCAGGCAAATCCACCCTTCTCAACGCGGCCTATCCGGAGCTGAAGCTGGCCACCGGAGAGATAAGCCGGAAGCTCGGCAGAGGAAGGCATACCACCCGCCATGCGGAGCTCTTCCGTCTTGAGGGCGGCGGCTACATAGCCGATACCCCGGGCTTTTCCACCTTTGATACCAACAGGTACGATATCATACGCAAGGAGGAGCTTGCGGACTGCTTCCGGGAGTTCGCCCCCTATATAGGCGGCTGCCGCTTCCGCGACTGTGCCCACCTCTGCGAGAAGGGCTGCACCATAGTTGAAGCGGTGGAGAAAGGCCTTATACCCCGTACCCGTCACGAAAGCTATGTGGCCATGTATGAGGAGGCAAAGCAGCTGAAGGAGTGGGAGCTGAAATGAGCAGGAAGGCAGTAATATTCGCAGCCGGAGAGCTTGGCTGTGATATAAACGCTGAGGAGATACGCAGCCGCGGGGATATAGTAATAGCAGCGGACAGAGGCCTCGAACACCTCACCGCCCTCGGTATAGTACCCGATATCATAGTCGGTGACTTCGATTCCTATACCGGAGAGCTCCCGGAGTGCGGGGCGGAGATACACCGCAGCGTACCGGAAAAGGACGATACAGACACCATGCTTGCGGTACGTATCGCCATAGAGCGGGGCTGCGGTGAGATAGACCTTTACGGTGCTCTCGGCGGCCGGACAGACCACACCATAGCGAATATACAGACACTCCGCTTTGCCCGTGAGCAGGGCTGCCGTATGCAGATATGCGGCGGCGAGATGCTGATGATACAGGGTCCGGAGGAGGGGACAGTCAGCTATCCCCGTAGGAGCGGCTACTTCTCCGTATTTGCCCTGACAGACACAGCGGGGATAGAGTATATGCGCGGTGTGAAGTACCCCCTCGAAGGCTACACCATGACAGCAGGCTTCCCCATAGGCGTGAGCAACGAGATAACAGCGGAGACCGCAGAGCTGCGGCTCTCATCCGGCCTTGTTCTGATAGTTATGACCGACAGGTAACAAATACCCTTCCGGCTGAATATAATGTACTGTTCAGCAAAGGAGGGATAGCCGTGAAGGTAGTAGTCATCAGGAGCCCGAGATTCCTTTCAGGGATACTCAGGATGATATTCGGCATACAGAAGGAAACGGAATAACAGGAAAGGCTCCCCATTTCGGGGAGCCTTCATTTATGGTATTTACTTTACGAATGCTGAGAGCCCTGGAATGTTCTGGTCGGCTACTGCCTTTGATACAAGACGTGCAACGATGTCAGCACCCTTTTCGCTGAAATGTGTTCCGTCGGGAACGTGATAGGTGCTTACGGTGTTATAGCCTACAGTGTTGTATTCATTCACCATTATGGTGTTGAGGTCGATGCAGGGGATGCTGTGCTTCTGTGCAAGGCTCTTGCAGGCGTTGCAGTAGTTGGTATAGCTGGCCACGAACTTTCCGCCGGAGTAATCCTTGAATCGGAGAGTGGTGGTAACGAGTATGGGAGTTGCACCCTTTTCCTTGGCTGTCCTTATGAACTCGGTCATGTACCACTCATAGCTGCCGGATGAAGGAGAATTTACGTTTCCGCAAACCGGAGCATATCTGTCAGCGTTGGAAGCGCCTGCGTCGTTGATAGCGAACTGTATCATAACGTAGTCGCCCTGCTTGATGTTGTCGATTATGGTCTGCCATCTGCCCTCGTCATAGAACTTCTTGGAGCTTCTTCCTGCCATAGCGTGGTTGGATACGCTCACATTGTCTGTGAAGTAGTTCTGGAGGTATGCGCCCCAGCCCTGGATGTCATCAGTGCCGTTCTGCTGCTTCTTGCGGGCATCGTAGTACATACAGGTGGAATCGCCTGCAAGGAATATAGTGGGCTTGTCGCTGGTGTACTGCTGCTGTCCCTGATTCGGGTCATATACCTCAGCGATAGGCTCGTCTGTGGCTATAAGCTCGATGTAATCGAGGTTCGGGCCGCCCTCGGACATTGCGGATTCAAACTTGATGGTGTTGTCGCCTGCCCTGAGGGGAAGTACGATGCCGTATTCCGTCCAGTCTGTCCATGCGCCTGTGCCGGGGAATGACTGCATCCATACGAGGTCATTTCCGCCTACGGTGACCTTCATCTTGCGGTCACTGGTGCTGCCGTTGGCGAAGCGTATATGTGTCATGTAGTTTCCGGCTGAGGGAACTGATACGCTGAATGTGATGCTGCTGCCGGTTGTGTTATCAAGGTTGATATATCCGTCAGAGCGTGTAAAGCCTGTGTTGGTATCCTCCTTTATGCCCTGATCCCAGATCTGGTCAACTGCAAAATAGCGCAGAGACTGAGGTGCAGGCGGTTCAGTTACAGGCGGCTCGGTAACGGGGGGGTCTGTCTGCGCCTGTACGGGAGGAGCGACCTGCGGAGGAGTCTCCAGACCTGCATCGATACGCTGGATGAAGATAGCATCGCCGCCAGTGATACCTTCCTGACCGTCCACATCTGCATTCCAGATGCCGTATTCGTCAAGGGGATATTTGGACTGATTTGCGATATACTGGAGAATAGCAACTGCGTCAGCAACATTTATCCTCTGGTCGCAGTTTACATCGCCCTTCATGTACTTCCCTGCATCAGCGGGAACGTACTGTGTGGGCGGCTCGGTTGCAGGAGCATCTGTGGGAGGCTCCGTAGCCTGCTGTACAGGCCATTCAACAGCCTCGAGCACCCATTTCTGGCAGTCATGGCCGTTTATCTCCCACTGCTGGATGTTTGCGCCTTCCGAAGTGAGAGCGCTCGTTACCTCAACCGCGCCCTTGTCGCCGGAGCAGCGTGATACGATGGTGTAGCTGCCGCCCTCGTTCTCGAAGAAGCGGAACCACTGTGCGCCGTTGTTGTTATTGGTATAGAGGGCGAGGTTGGTGCCGTTGTCGGCCTTTCCTCCGTCCACATCCACCACGTAGGTCTCACCGCCGCCGAGGTATGTCCATATCTCGTAGTAGTTATAGCCCTTGTGCTTGAGTCTCCATACGCTGCCGTCGGATATACTGCCGCTGCTCTGTTCGATATTGGCACCGGCAGCAGCCTCGCCGTTCTTTACGCTCATATAGAGACCGCTGTTAACGTTTTTGAACCGGTAAGCCTTAGAGGTATCCATCTCGGCGGGCTCACGGGGAGTGCCGATAGTTACGAGCTCTGCCATCATCTCAGCAAGCTTCTGGGCGCCCTTCTTGGACTGGTGGAGGTCGTCGTCTGCGGCGTAGTAGCTCTCCATGCCGTCATATCCGACGGAGAAGCCGAAATCCTGCCATTTCGTGAACAGATCGACTACCTGCACGCTCTGCTCCTGACCTATCTGATCCAGCTTGTCGCCGAACCAGCGTCCGGGAAGTCTTGAGGTGCGCTGAAGGTCTCCGCGTCTGCCCTGCTGCTTGACGAGTACTACCTCCATACCCTTTGCCTTGGAGCGCTTGACCATATCGGTGACTACATTGTAGTATTCGTCCTTATTGGAATAATTGATATCATTGATGCCGATAGAGATTATGTAGTAGTCGCCGGACTTGCCGTAGGTCTCGATAGGATCGAACTGACCTGCATCCACGAAGCCCTTTGCGTACTGGCCGCTCGCCGCCATATTGCGGACGATGTAGCCGGAATCTGCTATCTGGCTGCCGAAGAACTGGCCCCAGCCGTGCTGGGCGGTATCAGCGGTATTGTAGTAGTTGGCAACGGTGGAGTCGCCGCATATCCATACCGTGGGATTGGTGACGCCGGTATCATTGAGCTGTGTGATCTCAATGGCGCTGATGGAGAAGTTGGTGTTGTCCTTTCCGGGGCCGGCCTGGATATTGAGCTGACCGTCAGTAACAGGCAGCTCGATGGTCTCAACGGCGTTGTTGCCGGTGAGGTTTATCATCTGGAGCATACCCTCCATCCTGATGCTGGTACGGAAGGTGTCGCCGATGGTCACCTTTACGCGGTAGAGTCCCTTTGGAAGATCAACGTTGAAGGTGTTCCTGCCGTCTGTCGAGTTGAACTTTACAGCATCGCTGTTGGCACCCTGTCCGCTTGAGTTTACGTTCTGTACTCCGCCGGTGTTGGCGAAGCCGTAGCCGCGTGAGGCATTATAGCCGTCAGAAGCGGATACGCCGGTGAATCCCCCTGCCACGCCGTTGCCGCCGAGATCGAATTTCCAGTTCCCCTGAGCCGCGCCCGCAGTCATGGGAGCAGACGGGAATACAAGGGTTGAAAATGCGAGAGCAGCGGAGGTAACAGCACTGATGATCTTTCCTGATCTCATGTTAATTCCTCCTGTGAAAAAATTTATACGTATATGGACGTACTTTTTATCTTTGATTTAATTATATCACAGCTTTGTCAGAAAGTCTATACAATATTATATCGAGTTCATGACTTTTTTTATCATATCAGCCAACATAAGTGTAAAAAAGCGTCATCGCCCGTGGAGAACGATGACGCTTTTTTACATTAGTATCAGCCGGAAGTTTTTACGGAATGGTGACGACTGACCAAATTTGAGACGATACCAATCGCAATAATTGATAAGAGTATACCGGTCAGGCTGCCGGAGGAGTCGATAAGCACATCCCTGAACTCTCCGGAGCGCCCTGAAACGAACCTCTGATGCAGCTCATCCGAGCAGGCATAGAGGAAACAGAAGCCTAAAACAGCGCCGGAAAGAGGGCTCAGAAGAGGCCTTTTTCCAACTGCGCAGGAGGCACAGAATCCGAGAGCGGCAAAGACGGTAAAGTGTGCGACCTTGCGGATGATGCGCTCAGCCCTGTCGAGGACTGCCTCCTGTTCAGCCTCCGGAAGTTCATCAAAGTGCGGTTCTATGAGGTTTATGACGATTGAGGTAACAAATCCGCTGCGCTCAGAGGATTCCTCAGAATCCTCACAGGAGAACATGAAAATGATGACCATAACTGCGATCGTGAGTAATATAAACACGCATCTGACGGGCGTAAATATGCTTTTTCTGCTGTTCATAGACGGGTGCCTCCATTAATAATGTACAAATAAGCCAAGTTCTATTATACATTTTTTTCAGCTTCTTGTAAAGGGGTGAAAATTGTAACCATTTAGTAACTATTTATTCTGAAAATGACTTGTTTTTTTTTGGTGACAATGATATAATGTTTTTATATGGATTATATTGTCCGGAGGTAAAAATGAAGAAAGTTTTTTCTAATATATGGACTAAAAGGGTAATATCCCTGATAGGTGCACTGTATGCGGTATGCGTATGCCGCCTCTGCTATTTTTCTATCTTCTATGATATGCATGTCGGATCAAAGACGACCGCTCTTATATCCTGCTCTCTTATATCGATCATCGCCCTTCTGCTGATGCTCTATTCAAGAAAGCAGATCGTTACAAGGATCGCCAGCTTTGTGATCCTTCCGGCTATGCTGCCGGTAGTTCTTCTCTATTTCGGCGAGTGGGAAGTCATTATACCTATAATTATAACCGGAGTCGTCATACTGCTCCTTTCCGGTGCCGGAGAGGGAATAAAGACGGCCATGGGCACAATAATCCTTCTGCTCTATATCTTCGGTGCACTTGGCTACTTCCTCTTCACCTCGTTCTTCGTTTCTTCAGCCAAGTCCACCATTGTGGACAAGGGCGTTTCGCCTACCGGAAAATACCGCTACTATGTTGAGAATACCGAGGATTCCTCAAACGGAAGTACTGCGGTATATATCGAGCCCAATGACGCAGATGTCACCTACAGCAACGTTGTCTTCACCCTCAAGAGCATGGAGCACGTTGTATACCTCGAGCGCCCGATAAACGAGCAGACCGAGGTGGAGTGGAAGACCGAGACACGCGACGAGATAACCAAGGAGCTCGATGATATCTCCAGAACCATATCCATAACCCTCGACCGCTCCGATATCGAAGCATTCGGCGAGTCACTCGAGAGCAGGCTTGAACTTGACGATCTCAGTATAGACGAGAAGTTCATGCTCGGTCTCACTGCACATGATGTGTCACCTGTAAGACTTGACAAGCTCACAGACGAGCAGCTTGAGTACTTCAACCTCAGAAGAGACGCAGACGGCAGATACTATATCATCGATCCGCCCGCAGACCTTCTTGAGCGTCTTGAGTCCACAGGGGAAGAGAACATCTATATCACAGACCTTGATCCCAAGTCCCTCACACTGTTCAACAGGAAGTATGAATACTGCATCCTCCAGCTGAACACAAAGATGCTTCTCAGGGATCTGGACAATGAAAAGCTGGAAGCTCTCGGAGTTTCCGAAGAAGGCGACGTTATGACCTTCAATGGCAAGGTATGTTTCCGCTACTACGTTGCGGAACTGGATAATTATTTTGATACAGAGTCAAGAAAGCTTTCTCTGGATCTTTTCGGCTGATTTAGGGGCCGAACGGGAAAAATTAGGCAAACGATATGGTCCGTGGACCATCGGGGATAATATAAACTCAGGCAGCAAGATCTGTTGCACAGATTATATTATATAACAGGAGGAACCAAAAATGAGCGAATTTTTTGCAGGAATCGGAAAGATCCCTTACGAGGGAAAGGACTCCACAAATCCGCTGGCGTTCAAGTATTACAATCCCGATGAGGTAATCGGCGGTAAGACAATGAAGGAGCAGCTGAAGTTTGCCCTTTCATGGTGGCACACCATGGGCGGCGACGGCACAGATATGTTCGGAGTAGGCACCGCTGACAAGAGCTGGGGACAGACAGATCCCACAGCAAGAGCAAAGGCTAAGGTAGACGCAGCTTTTGAGATTATGGACAAGCTTTCCATCGAGTACTTCTGCTTCCATGACCGTGACCTCTCACCTGAATACGGTTCACTGGCAGAGACAAACGCAAAGCTTGATGAGATCACAGACTACATCAAGGAGAAGCAGGCTAAGACAGGCTTCAAGTGCCTCTGGGGCACAGCCAAGTGCTTCGACCATCCGAGATATATGCACGGTGCAGGAACATCCCCCTCTGCTGATGTATTTGCATACGCTGCTGCTCAGATCAAGAAGGCTATCGAGTCCACAGTCAAGCTCGGCGGTAACGGATATGTATTCTGGGGCGGCCGTGAGGGCTATGAGACTCTCCTCAACACAAACATGGGCCTCGAGCTCGACAATATGGCACGTCTTATGAAGATGTCCGTTGACTATGCTCGTTCCATCGGCTACAAGGGCGATTTCTACATCGAGCCCAAGCCCAAGGAGCCCACAAAGCACCAGTATGACTTCGATACCGCTACAGTTCTCGGCTTCCTGAGAAAGTACGGTCTCGACAAGGATTTCAAGATGAACATCGAAGCTAACCACGCTACACTTGCTCAGCACACCTTCCAGCACGAGCTGAGAGTTGCAAGAGACAACGGCGCATTCGGTTCAATCGATGCTAACCAGGGCGATCCCCTCCTCGGATGGGATACAGACCAGTTCCCGACAAACATCTATGATGCAGCATTCTGTATGTACGAGGTACTCAAGGCAGGCGGCTTCATAAACGGCGGTCTGAACTTCGACTCCAAGGCTCGCAGAGGCTCCTTCACTCCCGAGGACATCTTCCACAGCTACATCGCTGGTATGGATACATTTGCTCTCGGTCTCCGTATCGCAGCTAAGCTCATCGAGGACGGCCGCATCGACAAGTTCGTTGACGACAGATACTCCTCATGGAGCACAGGTATCGGTAAGGATATCATCGACGGCAAGGCAACAATGGCAGATCTTGAGAAGTACGCTCTTGAGAAGGGTGAGGTTACAGACTCTCTCGGCAGCGGCAGACAGGAGATGCTCGAGGCTATCGTAAACAACATAATGTTCAGCCTCTGATTTAGATAGATAACTGCGAAAAGCAGCAAAAATGCGTAGGATCCAACATTAAAGAAAGGGTGGACTTGATCCATGGAAGCATATTCAGTCAGTTCTGATCCGGAGGTAATGACTCCGGTTCTGGAGGGGCTGCCCGGGGGGGAGAGAGACAATACACCTCTCACCGACAAACGAACGGGTATCGCCCGCAGAGATGCTCTCAGACCAAAGAGCAAACTACCGTCTCATATCAAGACTCTGATCCTTTCGGTAGCATACGTTTTCTGGCATTTCGGCAATTTCATGCTGTTGGAGGATGATAAGACGAGCTTATTCATCTTCTCCTTCCTTCTGATGACATTCATCTACGGAAGAACTGTCCTGACGAAGTGGTTCAAGACCATCGTCATGGTAGTTATCAGCGTGCTGATACAGAATGTCGGACTTCTGTGTATGTTCCCGGTATTCAAGAAGATGAGTCTCGGCGAGGTTTCTCATTGGACTTCCCTGGTTTACGGAGGATACCACCTTGTCGCTGCGCTTGTTATGGCTGCCTGCGCTATAATAATGTTCGCAGTGATCGAACGCATCGGAAAGCTGCTGAAAAAGAAGTAAAGCAGATCAATCATATCGACATTGAGGGACGTTCCGACGCTGCCTTCGGGCGGCTCCGGAGCGCCCCTTTTCATTTGTTCCGGAAAGGTTCTCGCATGATTACTAAAGAAAAGCTGAAAGCGGAATCAATTCTCAGACAGCCCTCTGCGATATCATCGGAGGGATAAAGGAACTTTCAGAAGCAAGAAAAAACAACAAGGAGTGAATACTATGTCATATATTATAGGCGTGGACTGCGGTACCAGCGGTACCAAGACAGTCCTCTTTGACGAAAAGGGTACAGTTATCGCCTCCAAGACGATAGAATACCCCATGTACCAGCCGAAGAACGGCTATGCAGAGCAGGATCCCGCTGACTGGGCAAATGCCATGACCGAGACCATCAAGGCTGTTATGGCTCAGAGCGGCGTTAAGAAGGAAGACGTAAAGGGTATCGGTATCTCCGGTCAGATGCACGGTCTTGTTATGCTGGACAAGGATAACAAGGTGCTCCGTCCCTCCATCATCTGGTGCGATCAGCGTACCGCAGCTGAGGTTGAGGAGATGAACCGCATCGTCGGCCGTGACAAGCTGGTCGAGATCACAGCAAACCCTGCACTCACAGGCTGGACTGCTGCAAAGATCCTCTGGGTCAAGAACAACGAACCCGAGATATACAGCAAGGTAGCACATATACTTCTCCCGAAGGACTACCTCCGCTTCATCCTTACAGGGGAGTATGCAACTGAGGTATCTGATGCCTCCGGTATGCAGCTTCTCGATGTACCTAACAGAAAGTGGTCTGATGAGCTGCTCACAGCCTTCGGCATCGACAAGAGCTGGCTGGGCAAGGTATACGAGTCCTGCGAGGTGACCGGCAAGGTAACAAAGGCTATGGCTGAGTCACTCGGCCTCTGCGAGGGCACTATCGTAGTCGGCGGCGCCGGCGACAATGCAGCAGCTGCTGTAGGTACAGGCGTAGTCGAGGACGGAAAGGCCTTCACAACCATCGGTACATCCGGCGTTGTATTCGCACACACCTCCGGTATCTCCATTGACAAGAAGGGCAGAGTACATACCTGCTGTGCTGCCGTACCAGGTGCATGGCACGTTATGGGCGTTACACAGGGCGCAGGCCTCTCACTCAAGTGGTTCAGAGACAACTTCTGCATGACCGAGAAGGAGACTGCAAAGCTCATGGGCGTTGACGAGTACTACCTCATGGACAAGCAGGCTGAGAAGGTACCCGTAGGCGCAAACCGTCTGCTGTATCTGCCTTACCTTATGGGTGAGAGAACACCTCACCTCGACCCCGATGCAAGAGGCGTATTCTTCGGCCTTTCCGCTATACATACCCGCAGGGATATGCTCCGTGCAGTACTCGAGGGCGTTACTTACTCTCTCCGTGACTGCGTAGAGGTATTCCGTGAGATGAATGTAAACGTAAGCGACATGATGGCCTGCGGTGGCGGCGGAAGCTCACCGCTCTGGAGAAGTATGCTGGCTGACCTGTATAACTGTGATGTAAAGACCGCAGCAAGCAAGGAAGGTCCGGCTCTCGGCGTTGCTATCCTCGCAAGCGTAGGCGCAGGCATCTACAGCAGCGTACAGGAGGCAGCAGGCGCTATCGTAAAGACTGACAAGGTGCAGTCACCCGACCCTGCAAACGTACCCGAGTACGAGAAGTACTACCAGCTCTACAGGGAGATATACCCTGCACTGAAGGCACAGTACGCAAAGCTCGCTTCACTCTAAGAAGTTCATGCCATAGTATTTCTGACCTGTCAGAGGTACTATGGCATTATATTATATCGGATAAGGAGGACTGCTATGCAGCTGTTTGTGATACCCGGATCCCTTGATTATAAGGGCAGCCTTGTTACCGGCAGGCTTGGAAAGGAAGACGGTACTCTGCTGCTCTACAAGGATAAACCGATAATATTTACCTTTGACCTTGGGACTAAGGCGGATATTTTCATTCCGGAAAGTCTCGAACCTGTCTATCCGCTGATAGAGGATGCAGTGATGCGCTATTTTGTCCGGAAAGGATGAAACTGAGCAGGAACAGTACAGCCCGGAGCGGCAGTTATGCTGCTCCGGGCTGTTTCCTTATTCATTATCCTGCACAGGCAGATATTCCACCGGGTCTGCATACTTCCCGTGATGCTTCATCTCGATATGCAGATGCGGCGGCAGTGAGCTTTCTATATCTATGCTTCCGACTGTGCCTATAGTCTCGCCGCTGACGATCATCTGCCCCTCCTGTACGTTAAGATCAGGTGCAAGTCCGCAGTACCTCGTCATAAAGCCGTTGTGATGGTCAAGTACGACAGTTGTTCCCCAGAGGGCATTGTTTTCAACATTCTTTACCTCGCCGTTGGAAACTGCATATACCTCCGCACCCTCAGCCGCAGCGATATCCGTGCCGTTGTGTGTCTGCCATGTCCCTGTTGTGCTGCTCCTTACGAGCTCGCCGTTGCTGAATCCCTCCAGGATCACGGACATATCCGCGAGAGGAGCCTTCGGGTTCTCGAGTTTTGTGATGCCGGTGTTGAGAACATTCGGGATCAGTGGCAGCTCTTCAGGGTCGATGGTATCCATGACCTCCTCCGCAGGCTCCTCCTCCGCAAATACCGCTGCCTCAGTTACGGCGGGTACAGGGGGGCGCGTTACCGCAGGCGCCGTGTACACTGTAGTGCTCTTAGGTACGTTCCTGACGTGCTTGTCTACAGCACGCTCCTCACGCACCGTACTCTGTCCGGTGAGTTCCCGTGTCATCTTTTCTCCCTGGTCGTAAGCGAACCAGCAGGCTGAGCCTACCATGACTGCGCTCAGGCAGAGAGCTGTATAGAATCCCTTGGTGCCTTTTCTGTTATCCTTTAATGATTTTTTATTCACGTATAACACCTCCGGTCATATTGTTGCCGGAAAATGAAGTGTTATTCATGCAGGACGGTTTTTCAACAATTCGTTTCAGAAAGTTGAAAACGATAAGCTTAATAGCATTGGGATTCTAAAGGGGCTCGCCCCTTTAGCGGAGTCCAGAGGCAGCGCCTCTGGCAGGGTGAGGGACAGAGTCCCTCATTTATCCGCAGGGCGCTTCGCAAGGGGTGAATTCCAAAACAGTCCAGGGGACTGTTTTGGAAGAGGGGACGCCTTGCAAGTGAAGGCGTCCCCTGATTAAACTATGGTTTGCTGAAAAAACGCTCCCGGAGAATAAGTCTCAGGGAGCGTTCTGTTTACTGTGCAGTCGTTACAGCGGTTGTCACGGTAGAAACTGTGGCTGTGATAACAGAGCCGTTGGTATCTGTCTCAGTGCCGGTGCCTGTAGTTGTGGGGCCGGTGTAAGCCGCAGTTGTGCCGCCCCTAACCTCGGGGGGAAGACTTGCGGTAGGCTCTGAACCGTTGATACCGTAGCATTCTGCATAAGCATCGAGTATTCCGCGTATCATGTACTTGGAGTACTCACCGCCCTCTATGACTCCGGCGAATGCGACCTCCGGCTCGTATGCCGGTGCAAAGCCGATGAAGAGGGAGTTCTGCTTGCTCTTGTCGTAGTAGTCCGTCTGGGGAGTACCTGTCTTTATAGCCACGCTGTAGCCGAGATTGGAGAGAGAGTACTCATAGGGCATATTGGTAGCCGCATCCATCATACCGCCTATGATGTAGTCATAGACGTAGGAGTAGTTGAGGGGGATCTCGCCGGCGACTGTGGGCTGAGTCTTTCTTGTCAGCTCGTTTGAGCCGTAGTTGTAGAGACTGTCCACAAGGTAGGGCTGGTATCTTGTACCTCTGTTGGCTATGGTGCAGGCCACGTTTGCAAGCTGCAGGGGGGTGAATCCGCAGTCCTGGTTTCCGATACCCGCCTGGATAACGTAACCGATGTACCATTCCTGACCTCTCTCCGCAAAGGTCTCCGGATTACAGAGGAAGCCCGCTGCATCGCCCGTCTCTATGCCTGTATGGTAGCCGAGACCGTAGAGATTTGCGTACTTGGTGATATTGTCGATTCCGAGAGAGTCGGAAAGCTGATAGAAGAAGGAGTTGCAGGATACCTGTATGGCGTGTCTTACGGAGATGTATCCGTGATTGCCGGTACAGGAGAACTTGCCTCCGTGGTAGTAGAAGGTCTGGTTGCAGGGGAAGGAGGTATATCCGTCGATGATGCCCTCGTTGAGACCTGCCGTAGCCGTTATGGTCTTGAATGTCGAACCGGGGAGGTACTGACCGTAGGTGCAGCGGTCGAAGAGGGGATTGTTGGCTGTATTCAGCAGGGATTCATAATCCTCCGCATAGTCCTTCAGGTTGAAGGTAGGCGCTGTAGCCATACCTCTTACTGCTCCCGTCTTTGCATCGAGAACTACGAGAGCACCGGCCTTGGCAAGACCGCCTCTTGAATAGGTGCGCAGGAAGCTTTCAAGTATGTTCTGGAGCTTCAGCTGGAAGCTGCCGTCAACAGTGAGCTGAACCGTCTGACCGGGCACAACCTCCTGAGAGGTTCGTATATTGGTGATAGCACCGTTTACCAGCGTTACCTCCTCCTTGCCGCTCTGTCCTCTCAGCTCTCTTTCGAGAGCCTGCTCTATACCGCTCTTGCCGACCTCGTCGCTGAGAGCGTAGCCCTGTTCCTTGAGGGCAGCGAATTCCTCGGCGTATATGGGGCCGACTGTGCCTATCTCATGGGGGATGATATCGCCCCTGATGATGCGTCTCTCAGCGGTATTGACCGCATTGATGCCCTTGTAGAAGTTGCTGAGCTCCTTCATATCAACGACAGTCTCCGGGTCAACGTCCTTTGCAAGGGTGAGAGCGTTGCTGTAGGAGAAGTCGGATATTATCATCTCATACCGCATACCCGCAATGATCCTCTGCTCCATGGGAGTATAGCTGTCCGATATCTCATAGTCGGCAATGAGCTTGTCTATGCAGTTATCCGGGGTAGCGTAGACATTGAGCTTCAGCAGGCCTATCATCTGGTTCACAGCCTCCTCGTCATATTCCGGCGGGGGCGGTACGAAGGCCGTTGCGGTAGTAGTAGCTGCCGGAGCAGTTGCCGTACCAGTAACAGCAGTAGTTACAGGCACAGTTGCCGGCTCGGTCGCTGCCTCAGTCAGGTCAGGCGCGTGCTTCTTTGACTGAGTGAAGACATAGGGCTGTTCGAGGGAAACAGGAATATGCTCTTCAAAAGTATATCCGTGCTCCTCGAGGGCATTGTGTATGGCAAGAAGTACCTCGTTTCCCTCGGCAAGGTCCTCGGGGAAGAAGGCCTTCTGAAGAACGAGGTCACAGCGTGAATCGTTGGCAACGAGTATATTGCCCCGGTAGTCCTTGATCTCACCTCTGGTGGAAGGCACCTCACGGGTGAAGGTGAAGGCATCCGGGTCAGCGACAGCGGAGGCGATCGTCTCGTCGCCGACTATCTGTATACGCATAAGCCGCATTCCGCTCAGCACAGTCAGCACTACAACGAGCGTAACGACCAGCACTGAACGCAGGGCTTCTGAAAGGGATCTGATAACAATCACTCCTTTTAAAGATAATGCTCAGGCCGGAGAATGAACGCCGTACTATGACAGCGGATCACGCTCCGGCTCTGATCGCCTCTCCGACCGTGATATGGACCTTCGGCATGAAGAAGCGGTTTATAAGTCTTATGACCAGCCATACGAACACGGCTGATATAACGGTATAAGCCCATACCCTCAGAGTGGTATGGACGAAGATGTTCTCAACGTCTGCATAGCCCCATATCCTGTAGTAGAACTCGTAGTCGAGCCTGCAGTGGATATAGGAAGCGAGTGCGGCAGTCCACAGGTAGTTGAGCATCCTGCTTCTCAGCCAGAGCTGGTATACCAGTGAGAATACGGCACATAGAACGGCGAGTATCACGGCATTGAAGCCAAAGAGCCGTCCGCAGGCGATATCGATCAGCAGTCCGCAGAAGCCTCCTGTGAATACGGAGCCGAGGATATTGTTATCCACTGCGACCGCAAGGGCTATGGGGACGAGTATCACGGGCTTTAGCCATGAGCCTGCCGTCATGATGCAGAATCCGAGGAGTATCAGCAGATAGTAAAGAGTCCAGCGGATGCCTGACTTGATATAGCTGATACGCTTCTCACGGGAGGTCTTTATCCGCATCTTCGGCCTCCTTCTTTCCGGTGAAGTCGGTGATGACAACTACCGAGCTGAGCCTTCCGATATCAACACAGGGCTCTATCTCAGCACAGGCAGAGAGACCGTTTGTCTCAAAGCCTATGGTCTTTACAGTACCTATGGGGTAATCTCTCGGGAAGAGTCCGCTGTTGCCGGAGGTCGCCATGACGTATCCGGGTTTGAGCTGATTGTCCGTGCTGAGGTGTATCAGCTTGGTGCAGTTCTTCTCAGCAGTGAGGACAGTTCCCTCGATTATGCCGTGATCCGCATTGGTATCGCGGCATACTGCGGCTATGGAGAGATCAGGGGAGAGTATCGTCCTTACAGTCGAGGTGTTTTTTGATACCTCAACGACTATACCCACAAGTCCCTCCGCCGTAGCGACAGGGAGGTAGGGGACTATGCCGTTCTCCTCGCCCTTGTCGATAGTGAAGGATTTGAATGGATCGTTGGCTGTGTAGCCGATGACCTTGGCCGGCTCGGTGTACTGGAAATCCGGATGCTCTTCCTTGATGACAACGAATTTTCTCAGTTCCTCGACCTCTGCCGCAAGCTCCTCGTAGTCGGCAAGCTGCTTGTTGAGCTCGCTAACCTGAGCACGAAGCTCCTGATTCTCACGGTAGTATTCATCAGCGTTCTTCAGCTTGTCCGTCTCAGTCTCCAGCCTGTCCGCAATGCCGTTTGAAAAGGTGCGGAAGGGCTTTGTGACCGTATTTATGATGGAAGCGCCGGAAACGGAATAGCCGCCCTTGGTAACGGCGTATATCATCAGTCCCACCAGAAAGGCGAGAAAGGCGAGTATCACCTTGAACCTGGCGCTTTTAAGAAATTCACGCATTGAGCAGTCTCCTAACAGTCAGGGCGGTATCAGTAGTACTTTACGTTATCTGTGAGTGCGTCCTGATAGTCGTTTATATTCTCCAGTATCCTTCCGCAGCCCTCAGCAACGCAGTCGAGGGGATACTCTGCGATATATACCGGCATACCTGTCTCACGGTTGATGAGCCTGTCGAGGCCTCTCAGCAGAGCGCCGCCGCCGGAGAGAGTGATGCCGTGGTCGATGATATCTGCGGAAAGCTCCGGAGGAGTCTCCTCGAGAGTGGACTTGATAGCGTCTATGACACGGGCGAGGGGCTCAACGAGAGCATCACGTATCTCCGCAGAGGTAACACGGATATTCTCCGGGAGACCGCTGAGGAGGTTCCTGCCCTTGATATCAACAGAGCTCTCATCGCTTCCCGGGAAGGCGGAGCCTATCTCGAGCTTTACGCTCTCGGCAGTTCTCTCACCGATGAGGAGGTTGTACTTTTTCTTTATATAGTTGATTATGGAGTTGTCGAACTCATCTCCTGCACAGCGCAGTGAACGGGATGCAACGATGCCGCCTAGAGAGATAACGGCTACCTCGCTGGTACCGCCGCCGATATCAACAATCATGCTTCCTGCGGGGTCGTTTGTCGGGAGACCTGCGCCGATAGCGGCAGCCATAGGCTCCTCGATGATGAGTACGTTGTTTGCACCCGCATTCTTGCAGGCCTCTCTTACCGCACGTCTCTCAACGGGAGTAACACCGGAGGGGATGCATATAATAACATTGGCCTTGGTGAAGAGCCTTCCCTTGAGTGCCTTGCGGATGAACTCACGCAGCATGGTGGTGGCGATGTCGAAGTCGGCGATAACACCGTCCTTCAGCGGTCTTACAGCAACGATGGTACCGGGAGTCCTTCCGATTATCTCCTTTGCATCCTTGCCTACCCAGCGGGCCTTGTCGGTCTTGGTGTTGACAGCAACGACTGAGGGCTCTCTGATTATAATGCCCTTGCCGCGCATATACACAAGAGTGTTTGCGGTACCGAGGTCGATACCGATATCCTTTGTAAACATTCTGAAGCTCCTTAATTATTATGTGTCTTTTACTGAGGTTTTATTACTTGCCCTCAGTTACCTTTTTAACTGTATTGAAGTATACTATAAAACCTATAACAAGCATGAATACCTGTATCAGGCTGATGTCAACAGTGAATCCGAATGTCAGGGTCAGCACGCTGAGGTCAAGATGAACATCAGTCGGAAGACCGAAATGGATGGTGTAAGCCAGCCAGCCGAGACCAACGGCACCCTGGATAGCGTGTGTAAGTACAGCACCGATGAGCAGTGCGCCGGCCATGATGATGAAGAAATAGACGTTTTTTCTCATTGTTATCTCCTTCTGCCTAAAGGCGTTTATTATATAGCTATGTATGATAAATCAGATACCGGAGGAGCCGAATCCGCCCTCTCCTCGTTCAGTACCGGTAAGCTCTTCTGCTACCTCCACCTCAGGGATAAGTATCCTTGTGGGTACAAGCTGGGCGATACGCATACCGTGTTCAACGGTAAATGGCTCCTTTCCGTGATTTATCAGCGGTACGAACCATGCTCCCCGGTAGTCGCTGTCTACGACTCCCACGCAGTTGGCAAGAGATATGCCGTATCTTGTGGAAAGTCCCGAGCGGGGATATATCAGGAGGGCGACATCCGTCTCATCTGTCTGAGCGGTGAGCCCTGTGGGTATCAGGCGAATCTCACCCGGCGCGAGTATGACGGGTCCGTCAAGGCAGGCGCAAAGGTCCATGCCTGCGCTCCCGGCAGTCGCACGGGAGGGAATGACAGCCCGTTCATCGAGCTTCTTGAAAGTCAGCTTCATATTACCTCCTGACGCCTCTGTAGTAAAGGCCTCTGGTCACTGTAGTCTCCGGCTTCACACCCGATATAAGGGCGACGGTCTGCTCAGGCGTCTCGTCATGGAGCAGTACGCAGCCGAAGCTGATATTTGAAAACTCCTTTATCCTGTCCGCCATGAAGAGGGTGTCGGAGTTGAGTATCTCCACGTAGTCCCTGCTGCACGCAACGGGCAGAATCCTTCCTGTGCGGTCGGTAAGATGACCTGTGCAGTTTTTGCAGCCCACCTCGTTCCTTATGGGGCAGTTCCTTGTGAGCATGAGCGGCAGTCTTCCTGCAATGACAGCTCCCAGGGGGAGCTCCGTCCTCACTCCGGCAAACTGTTCAAGCTCTGCCTCTATGGAGAAGAGACAGTCCTCAAGCCCGAGTCCTTTCAGGTACTTCGCGCTGTAGGAGTTGAACACATTGAGCGTGAAGCTGCCGTGCAGCCTGTAGCCGAGCTCCCTGCCGATACCGATGGTATCCGGTGTATGGCAGAAAAGTCTCTCATATCCCTCTTCTCTCAGTCTCCTGAGCTGCTCTATTAGCCTTTCCTCGTCAGTTATGAACCGGGGAGGGGAGAGTATAATGCGTTCCTTTGGTATACCGTCAAGCTCCGGAAGTATATCCGGGGAGACGATTATGTATTCAGTGTTATTGCAGCCGGCAGCAGCCCTTGCCTGTGCGGCATTTCTGCACAGCACACGCAGCGGAAGTCTTTCCGGCAGGTTCTTTGCCTTAACATCGGGCAGTACGGGAAGCTCTCCCTTTACTTTGTATACCGGAGTATTCTCCCATGTAACAGACTCTGTCAGTTCCTCGGCAAGGCTCCTTCGCAGCTCATTGAGCGCTCCGGCGGGGATGAACAGACCGTCCTCCGCCTCTGCCGTTATTTCTCCGGCTCTGAATACCGTGCCGCCCAGCTTTGAGAGCTGCTTTACGATGTCTTCTGCTGTGACCGGACGGTTCTGAGCCGCCTGAGGTACAGCGCCCTCTGCGGATACAGCTGCCTCCGGTATCTCACGGCATACAGCCTCCGCTCTGACAGGTTCTCCTGCTTTCATAACGCATCTCACGTCCATGGTGTATACCTGACGGGGGCTGCGGTAAAGCTCATGTATCTGCGGGATAAGCTCACGGGCGGAGGTGACGTCTTCCTTCTCGCGTCTTCCGAACATATCCCTGCGTTCTCCGGTGAAATAGCCGTCCGTGAATCCGCTGCGGGAGAAGATGCCCCTGAGCAGCCTCATATCCGGCGCCTGTCCGTCAAGAGCCTTTCCCAGCTCATTGACAGCGGAGGCGACGTATTCCGGACGCTTCATACGTCCCTCTATCTTCAGCGAATCCGCACCTGCCGCTTCCACTTTGGAAATAAGCGGCAGGAGGGAAAGGTCCTTCAGTGAGAGGGCGGTATAGTCCTTCTTTTCCGCCGCCGAGAAGGGCAGACGGCAGGCCTGTCCGCAGCAGCCCCTGTTGGCTGAGCGTGAGCCCATCATAGCTGACATATAACACTGTCCCGATACTGACATACACAGCGCACCGTGTACGAATATCTCGACCTCTATATCCTCAGCGGAGATACGCTCTATGGCCTTTCTGTCCAGCTCACGGGCGGGGACGACCCTTGCATACCCCAGCGACCTGAGCAGACGTGATCCGGCGGCGGTATGCACCGACATCTGTGTGGAGGCATGGATAACGGCATCAGGCACGGCGGAGCGTATAATGGAAGCAGCGCCCCAGTCCTGCACGATATAGCCGTCGCAACCGAGCTTCGATGTCATGACGATGAAGTCCCGGAAGGCACAGGCCTCGCTGTCGGAAATAATTGTATTCACGGCTAAGTATATCCTTGCACCGTAGGTATGGCAAAGACGTACAGCCTCTCCAAGCTCCTCGTCAGTGAAGTTTGCGGCGCTGCTGCGGGCGGAGAAGAGCTTTCCTCCGGCGTATACAGCGTCAGCTCCCGACCGCAGTGCAGCGGTCAGTGTCTCCATGCTTCCGGCGGGAGCAAGAAGCTCCGGACGCTTCATCAGATGCTGTCCTTGAGTTTTTTGAGCTTGACAGTATTCTCAAGCTGTTCTATCTTGGATTTGAGTACCTCTATCTCCTTGAGGGCGGCATCACGCTCAATGCGTGTCTTGCCTGCCTCGTTGACGTACTCCTTGGTCTGTGTGCGGATATTGTCGAGCTTCTGATTAGCCTTGTTGAGGTCATCGAGAAGGCTCAGAGCGATCATGATGGAAGCGGTATAGGGGGATGTGCTGCTGTTGCCGCTCATCTGTGCAGTGATCTTTCCCTCGAGAGCTCTTGCCAGCGAGAAGACATAGTTGGGGGATTCAGCAGTCCTGAGCTTGTACTCCTTTCCGCAGATCACAACTTTAACTTCGTTAAGCATATCGGTTTACCTTCCTTTAATAGTATCTCTTAAGTCCTATGACCTTGCCGAGGATATCCACCTTATCGGCAATGATAGGATCCATGGTATCATTTTCGGGCTGGAGGCGGTAGTGTCCGTCCTCCTTGTAGAAACGCTTTACGGTAGCCTCTTCGCCGTCCACGAGAGCAACGACTATCTCGCCGTCCTCCGCGTAGCCCGTGCGCTTGACTATTACGATATCCCCGCTGAGGATACCTGCATTTATCATGCTCTCGCCCTTTACCGTGAGAGCGAACAGCTCATCCGGTGAATTGCCGGGGGATTCAAAGCTTATGTAGCCGGTGATATCCTCTATCGCCGTAATTGGCTGGCCGGCAGTTACCGTACCCATGACAGGGATGGTAGCGGCAGAGCTGTTAGGCAGCCTGAGGGAGCGGTTGAGGTTTCCGGTCTTTTCTATGAGCCCCTTGTCGATAAGGGCGTTGATGTATCTGTGAGCAGTGGAGGTGGAGCGGAAGTCTGCGGCGTCCATGATCTCACGGACAGAAGGGGATATGCCCTCACTGAGACGGCTCTTTATGAAGTTGAAGACTTCAAGCTCCTTATCCCTTTTCTCTCTGGACATACTTACTCCTCCTCAGCCAGCTTCTTCAGCACCATCTTTGCGATCTTGTAAGCATCTCCGCAGCCGAGGGTGATAACGAGATCTCCCTCCTGAGCGTGCTCGCAGATGTAGTCGCATACCTGACCGAAGTTGAAGTACTTTCTCTCGTCGTCCCACTCAGCGGTTTCGTCCTGTGGGAACCAGATGCAGCCGGGTATCTTTTCAGCAAGATGGCGGGTGAATATGCCGTAGGTGTTCTTCTCGCGGCTTCCCATGATATCTGTGAGAACTGCATGATCGGGTATCTGGAGAACTCTTGCGAAATCATCAAGGAGAAGGCTTGTGCGGCTGAATGTGAAGGGCTGGAATACTGCCCATACCTTGCGGTAGTTCATCTCCATGGCAGCCCTGAGAGTAGCTTCAAGCTCCGTTGGGTGGTGGGCGTAGTCGTCAACAACGGTTATGCCCTTCTCGAATCCCATCTTCTCGAAGCGGCGCTTTGCACCGCCGAATTCCTCAAGACCCTTCTGTATGAAGCTGAAGTCTGTGCCGAGATAGCGGCAGACAGCAACAGCGGCCAGTGAATTGAGCACGTTGTGGATGCCTGCAACATGGAGAGTTATCTGTCCCAGCTTCTCGCCGCGGTATACGGCATCGTAGGTGGTCAGCATACCGCTGTGTACCACGTTCTCCGGGTAGTAGTCGCAGGAGCTGTCCTTGCCGAAGGTAATGACCTCCTTGTCAAGGCCTTCTATCGCCTTCATTGTGTTCTCATCCGAGCCGTTGACAACGAGCAGCCTGGAGGTATTTCCGGCGAATTTCCGGAATGAAGCGATGACGTTTTCAAGTGTGCCGAAGTAGTCAAGGTGATCGGCATCAATGTTGAGTATAACGGATATATCCGGTGAGAGCTTCAGGTAGTGATCCTGGAATTCGCAGGACTCGCAAACAAAGATATCGCTCTTTCCTGCGATGCCGCTTCCGCCGATGCAGGGAAGCTTTCCTCCGATATAGGCAGAGAGGTCGATGCCGGCAGTCCAGAGTATCTGAGTGATCATCGAGGTAGTGGAGGTCTTTCCGTGTGTACCGGAAACGCATACTGCATCGCTGAACCACTGTGTGACTATGCCCAGCAGGTCGGCTCTTTCAAGCACCGGAACACCGCTCTGTCTTGCAGCCATGAGCTCCGGGTTATCCTCCATGATAGCGGCAGTGTGTACGATAAGGTCCGCACCCCTGATATTCTCAGCAGCCTGACCGATGAAGACGGGTATGCCCATCTTTCTGACAGCGTCAAGAGTCTCGGTCTCGTTGTTGTCAGAACCGGTGAGGTAGTAGCCCTGAGAGTGGAGTATCTGAGCGAGGGGGTACATACCCGAGCCGCCGATGCCGATGAAATGAATGTGCTTCTTGCCATGCAGGATATTATCCAATACTATCAATCCTTCCAGAATTAAGATCACGAAAAGTCACAGCTTGACAAATCGCTGTGACAAATGCCAGGTCACCTTCCCGAACTACAGGGGAACATCTTGACGTATCCATGTCAATTGATTACTATTCGTGACACAATAGGCAATTATCGGGCCAAAAAGGCCCCCATTTTTACGTATCATTCTAATTATACTATATTATGTGTATTTTTTCAAGAGAAATTTTGAGAAATTGAATATAAGTCCCGATAAATTTTTCCTTAATTAAGGGATGAAATTTGTTTAAAAGATGATTTTTCAAATCTTTTTAGAAAAACCTTGCAATTTTCGTTATAATGTATTATAATTATCATTGTACGGAAGAGTATGCGTGAAAGATTAACCGTATGGTGTGGATTAGACGCAGATATCTTACTGTGAGTTTTTGATCGTCACAAACACCCGGTGATGAAAAAGGAGGTTTAAGAAAATGGTAATCACAGACGTAAAAATCAGAAAGATCATGACAGAAGGCAGACTGAGAGCTGTAGTATCTGTTACGGTCGATGACATGCTTGCAGTTCACGACATCAAGGTAGTACAGGGCGATGAGAGGGTCTTTGTAGCTATGCCCAGCAGGAAGGACGAGAACGGAGTTTTCCGTGATATAGTTCATCCTATTTCCTCTTCCGCCAGAAAGCAGTTCGAGGAAACGATCCTTGATGCTTATGAAAGACAGCTTGCAATAACTGAAGCAGAGGCAGACAGTGAAGCCGCCGCAGAGGCAGTTGCTGAATAAAAAGAAAAAAGAGAACAGTGAAAAAGCCTGCCGGGAGGGCAGGCTTTTTCATATCCGGGAGTATATTCCCGGTTTTGTTCTTTCAGATATATCGCCGCAGCCGATACCCATAATTCTGCATTCTGCATTCAGGATCAGAAGGTTGTCAAAGCTGAAAAAACCACAGCCCGCAGGCTGTGGTTTTTTGGTTATATCCCGAGTATGCGTGCGGCTTTGAGTATCGCTATCTGAGTCTTTCCGTCAGTGAAGGTGCCGTCCATGACCTTCCCGACCGCCTCTGAAAGGGGCATACGTACAACGTCGAGGAATTCGTCTTCGTCAAGGGACTGCTTGTCGAAGGAGAGCCCGCGCGCAAGGTACATATAGGTTATTTCCGTGTTGTATGCGGGTGTGGGGAGCATCTCGCCGAGATATATGTATTCGCTGCAGGTGCAGCCTGTCTCCTCGAGCAGCTCGCGTCTGCCGCATTCTGCATGGTCTTCGCCCTTTTCCAGCTTGCCTGCCGGTACTTCGACAGTGACCAGCTGAAAGGGATATCTGAGCTGCTTTACGAGGAAAATCTCGTTGTCATCAGTAACCGGTATGACGCATACACCACCATTGTGATGGAGCACATCGCGTATGGCTGTCTTTCCGTTTTCAAGCTCAACGGTATCGTGGGTGATAGTGAAGATAGGTCCTTCGTAGATAAGCTCACTTGAGAGCTGTTTTTCTTCAAGGTGCATCAGTATGCCCTCCATTTCGGTCTGTTCTCTTCAGGCTCTGCGTCCTGTTTCTTTTTCTTCTTCTTTTTGCGTGCCGGTGCGCTGCAATAGTAGAGCGAGCCTGCAATCTTGTATGTTGAATCGTAGTCATAGCTGTGTCCGAAGGGATAGTTATCCTTCTCGGATGTTCCTGCACGGCTGACAGCTATATAGAGCAGGAGGATGAAGAAGGATACCAGTGAGATGATGACTCCTGCCTTCAGTCCGGGTGTCTTGTAGCTGAACACTATGCTGCTTGTTCCCTTTCCGCACATTACAGCCATCATACCGTGAGATACCTTGGCTATCTCGGTATCAGCATTGTTCACCTTAGCCGACCAGCCGTCGCTGTAGGGAACGCTGAAGAATACAAGTGAGGGCTTGTCAAGGGTGATGGAGGCCTTGAAGCCGTGAGAATTGTAGCTGAAGCTGCTGCAGGATACAGCCTGCTTCTCCTTGCACCATTCAGTGTAGTCTTCCTTTGTCGGGGACTTGAAATCGTCAGTGGTGTACTCAGTGAGCAGCTTGTGGTACTTCTCAACATCGCTGTCCTCAAGAAGAACAGCCTTCATCAGCAGTCTTTCGTAGTCCGCCTTTGATATACTCTCACGGGTCTGATCAGTGATATAGGTATCATAAGCAAATCCCATCGGAACATAGAGCTTGTTCTCGTATATCTCAAATCCGTCGCGGGTCTCAAGGTATTCAAATCCGGGAAGATAATCAGTGATGTCGATTACTGCGCCGTGCAGATCGACCGCAGGATCAGATCCGAACAGCTTGTTCTTCAGATTATTTGCTCCGGAAAGCGATTGATCAGAAGATTCCTTTTTTTCCTGAAGAGCCTGATAGCTGTACTCGTCTGTTGCCTCGCGGTAATAGTATTTGACAGAGAAGAGACTTCTGAGAGTGTAATGTGAGACATCGGGGCGTGAAGCGACATTACGCTCGATATTGACATTATCATAGAACTCCATAATAGAGGGAGATACCACGCTCTGGAATGTCCTGATGCATGGCAGCTTCCAGAACATATTATAGTTTTCCGCGTCGTCGGAGCAGTCTATGCGGAAGTAATTATCCTCAGTGACTTTTTCATATACCTTATCCGAATAGCCTGCGGTGTTTTCAATATAGAATTTGGCACTCTGAGGTGTCAAAGCACCGAAAAATATCATTGTACAGAGACAGCCTGCACAAAAGAGCATAGTTGTTATGACCGCAGGAGTACCAATGCGGATACTCCTTTTCTTGGCGTCAAATATATATCCGGTGACAAGGAGGCTGACACCTGCGATCGCAAGAGTGATGTAGAAGTATGTGGTGTATGTGGTCATAGTGAACCAGATATACGTGCCGTCTGCAAGTTTATCCGGAAGAAGGGATACAGCGCCGAAGAACAGAAGCATAAGAGCGGATATCTTTATGGCGGGCATAAAGTCGATATCTTCCATGTCGAGGCTTCTTGCGGTCATCATAGCCATGATGAGTATCGGCATATAGAACCAGCGGGCGTAATAGAAGGAGTTTGCCATCTGGAAGAGGCCGTTAAAGAAGGGAATGAGAGCGAAAATGACAGACAGTACAAAAAGCCGTGTCGCCCAGTGCTTTTTCATTGTTCGTATATAGGTGATAACGCCTACCATGCCGAACAGCGGGAAATAGCCGCCGATGGAAGCCCATTTGCAGTAATCCGAATCGAAGAGGATAGGGTATGCGGGAGGATCGGAGGGCATGAAGAAGGTCTGTATAACACGCCAGATAGTAGTGTTGTCATCGTAGATAACAAAGGTCTGACCGTAGTGGTGCTCTGAGATACGGTAGTTTCCGAGGAGACCGAGAGCAGATGGCAGGAGAATGAATGCTGCAAGTCCGGTGCCGACAACAGCTTCAATAAGCAGCAGGAAGAATTTTTTCCAGGTAACGTGGAAATCCTTTGAAGGCAGTCTGATAAGGAAGTAGAGCACCAGGAAAACTGCCTGTCCTGCGAAGAAGTAGTAGTTTATCGTTGCCATCAGGCCGACAATAAGGGCGAACCAGCCCCTGCGGCGGTTGTTGATATTCTCTTCCATGGCAATGAGCATGAGGGGGAAGAAAGCCGTAACATCATGGAAGTGGTTGAAGAAAATGTTGAAAAGCTGGAAGCCCGAGAAGGTATAGAGCATAGCGCCTATCAGTGAAGCGTTCTTGTTCTTCACGAACCTGCGTATGTAGACATAGGCGGTAAGTGATGCGATGCCGTGCTTAAGCGCCAGCAGGAAGGGGAGGGAATAGGATACCCATGCCCTCGGCAGAAGGACTGTAAGCCAGAAGAAGGGGCTTCCGAACAGATAGAACGAGTAGGAAGTCATAAGGTCGCTTCCGAGGTCTGTGAACCAGTTCCAGCCGAACTGGCCGCCTCGCACCGCATCGTTCACAAGGTTGTAGAAGGGTATCTGCTGAAGGTTGTAGTCGCCGTAGTATATGAAATAGCCTTCCTCAAAGAAGAGTATCGGGCCGACGCACAATATGAACGTAAGGAATCCGAGGAGAAAGGCAGTTAGATACTTTTCCCGGGAATAGTGTGGCAGCTTGCGGAGAGCTTTTTTTTCTGAATCCATGTTAACCTCCTGTGTCTGCTGGAGTATCAGCGTAGTATACTTTTTATTATAACATATTCTTTAAGAAAAGAAAAGAGGGGGAGGAAGATTTTTTTCACCCTGGAAAATCATTGCCCGCAATGTCATATAGGGCGTTAAGCGTATGACGCCCTCTGTCCCCTTTTTTCTCAGCATTTATCCTCCGCATATTGACAAGCGCTCCAAAATATACTATAATAATATTTATGTCAGACTGAATGCTCCATGCAAGGAGCTATTACGGATTATAAAAGGAGTTGTATCATAATGGGTAAGCAGATGTCAAGAGTGAGCTACGACAAGCTGGTCGCTGAGCTCGATGATCTGAAGATCAATAAACGTAAGGAAGTTGCAGAAAGACTGAAGGTCGCCCGTTCCTACGGAGACCTCTCCGAGAACGCTGAGTACGATGAAGCCAAGAACGAACAGGCTATCCTTGAGGCTCAGATCGCAGCCCTCCAGTACGATATAGACAACGCAGAGATCGTTGAGGAGGATGATATCTCCGTTGACGAGATAGGTGTAGGCTCCAAGTTCAAGATCAAGGACAAGGCTACAGGCAAGTCCGCTTCATACTGCATCGTTGACACCAATCACGTTGATGTAATGAGCGGTAATATCTCAGACGAGTCTCCCATCGGCAAGGCTGCCATGAAGAAGAAGGTCGGCGACGAGTTCATTGTTGAGGCTCCCTCAGGTGAACGCCGCTTCGAGGTGCTTGAGATCTCCAAGTGATCCCTGCCCGATGAAGGAAAAGAAGAATACGGCGGATAATACCGGCGAAGAAAAGCTCCATGCCGCGAAAAGCGCCTTGCAGGTCGTCCGCGAACAGCAGGAGGCAGCGCAGCGCCTGATGGAGGAAAAGCAGGCGGAGCTTCTGAAACAGCATGAGGAGGCTGAGCGCCTTGAACGCGAGGAGCACGAACGCCGTCTCCGCGAGGAAAGGATCGAACTGATGCGCCTCAAACAGGGGCTCATCGAAGAGAGCGAGACCATACACGAGGAGAAGGAGGAAGAGGTGAAGCTCTCCTTCCTGAAGAAGATATCCAACTTCTTCTACCATAACAAATGGTGGCTCGGTATGGGCGTTATCGGTGCTGTGACTGTGATATGGCTGACTGCCAGTCTGCTCGGCCGATCCCATCCCGATATGATCGTTACCATCGTTGGCGATAGCTATGCTCTCGGCGAGGAATCAACAGTCAGGGAATACTTCACTTCCTTTGCGGATGATTTCAACGGCAACGGCAAGGTGGAGGTAGAGATACACTACATCCCCTATACCGACAACTATCAGACCAACTACGCAAACGGCGTCGACACGAAGCTGACCGCGCATATGCAGTCCTCTGAATCGGTCATCATCATCTGCGGACCGGATGTGCCTGAGCTTATGAAGACCACCGATGTTTTCGATGATCTCAGCAAGCGTTATCCTGACAATAACTATGTCAGGGACTACGCCTTCATGCTCTCCGGCACCGAATTTTCAGCGAAGGTCGGACTCGGCTTCAACGCACTGCCGGAAGGCTGGTTCATGGCTATCAGGACGCCCAAGAAGCTGATGTATACCTCAGAAAAGGCGATGCAGGAGACCCACGACAGGGATCTTCCCGTATTTGACGCTGTTGTGAAGGATCTTTCAGGTGAATAAATAACAAGCTCCCGTATACGTTATCGTATCGGGAGCTTTTTCCTTTGTTCAGTTCTGTGCGGCCGGTTCACTGTTCCTGCCGGAGACGAGGGCTGTCTCGCTGTATCTTATCCTGCGGATAAGGAGCGTCAGCACAAAGAGTGCAAGTGCGTATGCCGCTTCGATCATTATGCAGCGGGCGATCTCAGCGCCGTCATAAACTGCGCCGTCAAGACCTGAGAGCATATTGTTCGCTCTTACGTACCAGTAAGCCGGGAAGAGGCGTGCTACGGAGAGCACTCCGTCGCCGAGCAGGCTCTGTTCCACGAACACGCCGCTGAGGAAGCTGAGACCGAGGCTGATTATCTGTGCGGCGAGATTCATAAGATTGGGATTGAGTGAGAAGCAGGAGGCAACGAGGGATATGGAGGCTGCCACAAGGGCGAACACAAAGCTGTTGAGGACTGCTATCCAGCATTTGCCGTGGAAGCCGCCGTTCATAACAGCACCTCCTACCATAAAGACGAGCCATATCGACACAACGAGAGTCACCGAGCCGGCGAATATCTGAAGCGAACCGGACAGAGGCCGTATGCTCGAGCAGTTCGTGCGGAACCGGATATCCCTGCGGTTCATTGTGGTGAGCACCGGACAGAGGCTGTTCATCATAACTGCAAGGAGTATATATACCATGAAGAGGAAGTATACAGAGAACATCTTCGGATATTCGGGATCACCGGTATCAGGTGCGGTCAGTCTGACATCTGTGCGCTTTGTGACTGCCTTCTCTGTATGGGCGATAGCATCCGGAAGATCCTCACCTGCTGCTGTATAAGCGGCAACGGAACGGACGTACTCGCCGAGCTGAGCCTGCATCATTGTCTCCTGATAGCTGCCGTGCATTGTATAGAAAGTGAAGAGATCATCGGTCCTGCCTGCGGCAAGTGCCTCTGAATAGCCCTTGTTTATGATGAATACGCAGTCGGTCCCGCTGATGGCGCCGTAGTAGAGGGCATCGGTTATGGAATCGTGATCCCTGCTGACATCACTGCGGATATGGCGGGAGTATACGAAATCAGTGAGCGCACGGCTCTCCGCCGTGTCGTCATCGTCATAGACGCATACCTTCAGACTGGTATCGGTGAATATGCTGTCGGGCGTATCCGAAAGCGCATACACAACAGAGATCGCAAAGAAGACTACTATATATATGATAATGGACCTGCTCTTCTTCATTGCGATCCTGATGAAAGCCTTATAAACTTGCATATTTCTTCCTCCTTGATAATATTGCTCCGAGCACGGAGAACAGTAATGTCATTCCTATGAGCACTGCCATTGCCGGGATATAGCGGTGCAGGTCGCTGTCCACGTTCAGGTAGTAAAGACCGTTGGAAATGACTGCCGGAGGGTTGATCCTGTTGAACCACGGGATCTTTTCCTCTATTATCAGCTTTATATTGCCTGCCATAAGTCCGCTGAAAAAGCAGAGCGTCATATTGAACGCCATTGAAACGCCGAGCTTTACCTCATAGCTGAACCTGTTGGAGGCGCCTGCGAAGAAGCCTATGGAGACTCCTGCCATTCCGCCGAGAACTGAGGTCAGATAGACGAGACCGAGACTGCCGCCGTAATCAACTCCGAGCACGAAGCGGACGAAGGTGACAAAGATCACTATACATATCGTCTCCACCAGCCATGCAGCTGCAAGGGAGGCTGCGACACCTACCGTCTTGCTTATGGGGGAACAGGTTTTTCTGGCGGCGAGAGGTGAAAGATCCGCCTGATTGTTGACGCTTATCTGGAGCCCGAGTATGGAGCCGTAGAGCGCCACCATGGCGATGAGGTTGTAGATATACTGTATGAAGGGATCGGTAATGCCATTTGTAAGCGATTTTTCGATGCAGGGGCTCAGCTCTGCCGACATTGCCTCACCGGCCTTCATTGCCATTGCGGGATCCTGTCTGATCACATCGCCGATTATCGCGCTCGATACCACGTACTGATCGGTAAAGGTGCGGAGTACGGTCTCCTCAACGCCTGTGTCGGAGAGTGTGAGAGATATATCATCGCCGGTATGAATGATACCTCTTACCTCTCCTTTTTCAAGCAGCCCGAGTGCTTCCTCCTCAGTCATATAATCCACTTTCAGCAGCGGCTCCTCCTCGTCCTCAAGGGCATCCATCACTGAACGGAAGACGGGATCAGGGGAGTTTTCAACTACTGCCACGGGGATGGTGGAAAACCTGCTGGTCTTTTCGTAGATGCTGCTGAAAGCCGCATTCATGAGCATGGCGAGGACTGCCGGAAATATTATAAGCCAGATGAGCACTGATCTTTCACGGAGCGCCGTTGTAAGTTCATATCTGAAGCAGTGAAGAAACATGATCATTCCTCCTTGTCCCTGAGAGCCTTGCCGGTTATCTCAAGGAATACGTCGTTGAGGGTGGGGAGCTCTGAGGTCACGCGTCCGAAGGCGGTATCATGGCCGCGTAGTACATCGAGGATGCGTATTAGGTTATGGCTGCCGCCGGAGCATTTCACCGTCAGGCGGCCGTCCTCGTAATCCGTGCCGCTGATATGCGGGAGAGCGGCGATCTCCTTTCTGACCTCCTCCGGAAGATCGAGCACCTCGATATTCACGGTCTCGGTGTTGAAGATCATGCTCTTCAGCTCGTCCTTCGTGCCCTCGGCTATCTTATGCCCCTTGTCAAGGATGGCGATGCGGGTGCATATCTGCTCCACCTCCTCCATGTAGTGGGAGGTATATATTACTGTAGCGCCTGCACGGTTGAGCTCCTGAATGCCTTCGAGTATGCGGTTTCTGCTCTGAGGATCCACAGCTACCGTAGGCTCGTCGAGGATGATAAGCTTCGGCTTGTGTGCTATGCCGCAGGCTATATTCAGGCGGCGGAGAAGGCCGCCGGAGAGCTTCTTGGGGTAGAACTTGCGGAAGTCCTCAAGTCCGACGAACTTAATTGCCTCCTCCACATACTGTTTCCGCTGTGCCTTGTCACGGATGTAAAGGCCGCAGAAGTAATCGATATTCTCCTGTACCGTGAGTTCCTCGAATACGGCTACGTTCTGCATTATGACACCTATCTCCTTCTTGATGTCATAGCTGGCGGGAGTCATATTCTTACCGAATATCTCTATCGTTCCCTTGTTGAAGGCGAGCAGAGAGAGTATGCAGTTGATGGCTGTGGTCTTGCCGGAGCCGTTTGGGCCGAGGAGTCCGAAGATCTCCCCCTCCTTTATATCAAGCTCAAGATGATCGAGAGCTATGAGATCGCCGTAGCGCTTTACAAGGTTCTGTGTTTTTACTACTGTCTTTTCCATGTCCTTACCTCCTGAGTGGCTGTTGTTTTTCTTACTGTAATAATTATACCTCAGCTGCCGGGAGTTTTGTAGTGTGCGCAGTCAGTTTCTGATATGACATTTGTCATATCGGTATATGACAGCTGCGGGGTATGGACAAGGACGGAAAAATGTGATAGAATGGTTATACAGGTATAACAGTATATGAAAGGAGTATTATCATGTTCAGGATCGGACACGGTTACGATGTACACAAGCTCGTTGAGGGCAGGAAGCTCATACTCGGAGGAGTTGAGATACCGCATACCACCGGCCTTCTCGGCCACTCGGATGCAGATGTTCTCGTCCATGCCATAATGGATGCCATGCTCGGCGCTCTCGCTCTCGGCGATATCGGGCACCTCTTCCCGGATACGGACGAGAGATTTGCAGGCGCTGACAGCATGAAGCTCATGGCGGAGGTTGTAAGGGTATGCAGGGAGAATGGCTACCGCATCGGCAATATCGATGCTACTGTCATAGCGCAGGCGCCGAAGCTCGCCCCACATATTATCACCATGCGTGAAAATATCGCAAAGGTATGCGGATGCGACGTTTCACAGATAAGCGTCAAGGCAACGACTGAGGAGCATCTCGGCTTCACCGGTGAGAAGCTTGGTATGTCGGCTCATGCAGTTGCGCTGATGGTGAAGATCTGAAGAAATCAGGAATTCCATCGTAAACATACAAACTGTAGGGACCGCCAAAGGCGGTCCCTCAGCTTGTCAAAAGAGTCAGTTATGGCAGAAGTCAAGCGGGCGGATGTGGGCATCCGCCCCTACAAACGCCGATTCTTCCATAGCAAAATGTAGGGGGCGATGCCTACATCGCCCCGCTTATTTGTGAATATTAGGTTTATTGACAGACTGAGGGACCGCCAAACTACGATCGTTCAATCATTACATAACGGTTATTTGCCAGAGTGGGATATCGCACGGGCATCGTGGATGAGCACTTCTGCTTTTTAATGCATCGCCGTAGGCGATATCATTAATTCCGCATTCCGAATTCCGAATTAAATCCGGCGCATTCTCTGCGCCCGGATGCTTATAGGATATACAAAGGGCAGCTCCGGAAAGCTGCCCTTTGATATTATCTCTTATGAAAGCCCACACACTGGACTGTGGCTGTGATATTGCCGAGGTCGTCGCGTATCTCGACATTGTAGCAGCAGGTGCTCCTGCCGTTCTTTACAAGCCTTGCCTCTGCGATAAGCTTTGTGCCCTTCACGGGTCCTACATAGGATATGGTATTGCTGAGACCTACGGTTCCCGGCTCCTGCCAGTTGGAGGCGACTGCGAAAGCAAAGTCTGCAAGAGTATAGTGTACTCCGCCCATGACTCCGCCCATTGCATTCAGATGGCGGCTCTTTATCTCCACGCTGCATTTTGCGTAGTGGTCGCCTATTTCGTCGATGACCATGCCGTTCTCTGTGGCATAGCGGTCGCCGGAGAAAAACTCCCTTACTCTTTCAAGTTCGTTTTCGTACATGGTCAGTTCCTTATCTGTGTAGCTACAAGGCTCTCTCCGCAGTACATCTTGCGGAGCTTGGGCTTCTCTATCTTGCCGGTGGGATTTCTCGGAACATCGGCAAAGATTATCTTGTGGGGTCTCTTGTATCTGGGCATCTTCTGACAGAAGGCGTTGATATCATCCTCTGTACAGGTCATGCCCTCCTTTACGGAGATGATGGCTGCTGCTATCTCGCCGAGTCTCTTGTCGGGGAGACCGATTACTGCAACGTCCTTTACTGCCGGATGAGCACGGAGGAAGTCCTCAATCTGTACGGGGTAGAGGTTCTCGCCGCCTGAGATGATAACATCCTTCTTGCGGTCAACGAGGTAGATGAAGCCGTCCTCGTCCTCCTGTGCCATGTCTCCTGTAAGGAGCCAGCCGTCACGGAGAGTCTCGGCTGTTGCCTTTTCGTCACGGTAGTAGCAGGTCATTACGCCCGGACCCTTTACGCAGAGCTCGCCGACCTGACCGCGCTCGACTGTATTGAAATTCTCGTCTGTTATCTTTACCTCCCAGCCGTAGCCAGCCTTGCCGATAGCGCCAACCTTGTGGATATTCTCCACGCCAAGGTGTACGCAGCCGGGGCCGATGCTCTCGCTGAGGCCGTAGTTGGTATCGTACTGGTGATTCGGGAAATGCTCCTTCCAGCGTGCAATAAGTGAAGGAGGTACAGGCTGTGCGCCGATGTGCATAAGTCTCCACTGTGAGAGCTCATACTCATCCATATTTATATCGCCCCTGTCTATGGCATCGAGGATATCCTGTGCCCACGGAACGAGAAGCCATACTATAGTGCAGCCCTCGTTGGATACTGTCTCAAGGATAGCCTTGGGCTTTACACCCTTGAGGAGAACAGCCTTGCTGCCGGACTGGAGACTGCCGAACCAGTGCATCTTTGCGCCTGTATGATAGAGGGGCGGGATGCAGAGGAACACGTCATCACGTGTCTGGCCGTGGTGGTTCTGCTCACACTTTGCGGAGTGTACAAGGCTCTGGTGCTTATGGAGGATAGCCTTCGGGAAGCCTGTTGTACCGGAGGAGAAGTAGATAGCGGCATAGTCATCGTCGGTTATCTTCACATCGGGTGCAGCACTGGGATAGTTTGCAACATTGCTGTCATAGTGCTCAGCGAATGTGGGACATCCCTCGCCCACGTAGAACATAAGACGGTTCTTGCTGATCTCCTCGGCGATCTCCTCGACTCTTCCGATGAACTCGGGGCCGAACATGAGTACATCCACCTCTGCAAGGTCAAGGCAGTACTTTATCTCATCGGAGGTATAGCGGAAGTTCAGCGGTACGGCAAGAGCGCCGGTCTTGAGGATGCCGAAGTATATGGGCAGCCACTCGAGGCAGTTCATAAGGAGGATGCCGACCTTGTCGCCCTTCTTTACGCCTCTCTCAAGGAGCATATTTGCAAAGCGGTTAGCCTTCTCGTCGAATACCTTCCATGTGATCTCGCGGCGGTAATGGCACATCGGATCCGGTTCGATGAGCTCATACTCCTTCCATGTGATACGGCGAACCTCGGTAACATCGGGATTTACCTCGACAAGAGCAACATCGTTCCCGTATAGCTGTGCATTTCTTTCAAGAAGTTCAGTAATAGGCATGATTAACGTCCTTTCTTTTCACGCTCTGATTTATTCCACAAAAGCATGAAAGCTGTAAAGTCATAAATTATATCTATATTTTACCACATTATTCCGAAAAAGTAAATAGGAAAAGGAAAAATGTTTGTACGGTGTGATAATAATCAGGTCACTCAATGCATACTGTCCGCTATAGTCTGCGTCTATAACCTGCAATAAAAACCACGTATTTTACAAATTGATTTCTATATGCTATAATACAATCATGGAACAGAGGTCAACACCTCAACGAAAACGCATCCTCAGAGATGCGAATTTACAAAGAATGTATTCCTACCAAACGAATATAAAAAGTAAGAATTGAAAAAGATGAAAGGATGTCTATCATGAGCAATTACAGATTTGAAACCTTACAGGTACACGCAGGCCAGGAGCAGCCCGATCCCGCAACAGATTCAAGAGCAGTCCCGATATACGCCACCACCTCCTACGTATTCAAGGATTCAGCTACAGCAGCCGGACGCTTCGGACTTTCAGTTCCCGGAAATATCTATACAAGACTGATGAACCCCACCTCAAGCGTATTCGAGGAGAGGATCGCAGCTCTTGAGGGCGGTAAGGCAGCTCTCGCAGTTGCTTCCGGCTCAGCTGCCATCACCTATGCTATACAGAATATCGCCCGTGCAGGAGATCATATCGTATCCTCCGCAAACCTCTATGGCGGATCCTTCAATCTTCTTTCACATACTCTGAAGGATCAGGGACTTGATACAACATTCGTTGATCCCTCCGATCCCGGGAACTTCGAGAAGGCTATCAAGGAGAACACAAAGCTCCTCTATGCTGAGACACTCGGCAACCCCAACTCCAACGTTATCGATATCGAAGCGATAGCGGCTGTTGCCCACAAGCACGGCATCCCGCTCATCGTTGACAATACCTTTGCAACTCCTTTCCTTCTGCGTCCCATCGAGCACGGCGCTGACATCGTTGTACATTCCGCAACGAAGTTTATCGGCGGCCACGGCACAGTAATGGGCGGCGTCATCGTTGACGGCGGTAATTTTGACTGGGCGCAGAACGACAAGTTCCCGGGCCTCTCACAGCCTAACCCCTCCTATCACGGAGTAGTATTCACACAGGCCTGCGGAGACATAGCATATATACTGAAGATCCGTACAACTCTCCTGAGAGATCAGGGCGCAGCAATATCTCCTTTCAACTCCTTCCTCCTGCTTCAGGGACTGGAGACTCTCTCCCTCCGTCTTGAGCGCCACACTGAGAATGCGCTCAAGGTAGTTGAATACCTTAACAGCCACCCCGACGTAGAAAGAGTAAACCACCCCTCACTTGCAGAGGGAAGGGAGAAGGAGGTCTATGACCGCTACTTCCCGAACGGAGCAGCATCCATATTCACATTCGAGATAAAGGGCAACGCCGAGAAAGCAAAGAAGTTCACAGAGAGCCTTGAGCTCTTCTCACTCCTTGCCAATGTAGCAGACGTAAAGTCTCTTGTTATCCACCCTGCGTCCACCACACACTCCCAGCTCACCGAGGAGGAACTCCTTGCTGCCGGTATCAGGCCTAATACTATCAGACTCTCTATCGGCACAGAGCACATCGATGACATCATCGCAGACCTCGAGCACGGCTTTGCAGCAGTGCGCTGAGGTATGCCATTACATAGCACAGTAGTATTTGTATATTCCCCCGTCAGAAATGGCGGGGGAATGTACATTCAGAAGGCAGAAAACAATTTATTGAACCAAATGGATGCAGCTCTGCCGGAAAGGCTTGACAAAACCGCCGTAGAGTGATATTATATTTACCGGAGATGATTAATCATGGAAAACAACAGAAATTCACAGGTCAGAAAGCTCACCCTTGCAGCGCTCTTTGCAGCATTCACCTGCGTAGCGACTATGCTGATACAGATACCCACACCGACGAAGGGCTATGTCAACTTAGGTGACTGTCTTGTAAATATATCCGCATGGCTGCTCGGACCGGCCTTCGGAGCTGCAGCGGCGGGAATAGGCTCAGCAATGGCCGATGTCCTCAGCGGCTATACGCTGTATGCGCCTGCAACGCTTGTAATAAAGGCTCTTATGGCAGCTGTCTCCTGGGCGGTATACCGCGCAGCCGTACAGAAGTTCCGCACCTTCCCGTCAAGGATACTCGCTGCAGTGGCAGCAGAGGTCATCATGTCTCTCGGCTACTTCCTCTTTGAAGCTCTGCTCAGCCGTTCCTTTGCGGCAGCCGCAGTCGGCATACCGGCAAACCTGGTACAGGGTGCCATCGGCGCAGCGCTTGCCACAGCAGTATACGAGCTCGTGCTGAGCCGCATACCCAAGATAATAAAGTAAAGAAAACGGAGACCTTAAAAGGTCTCCGTTCAACTTGTCAAATAAGTCAGTTATGGCAGAAGTCAAGCGGGCGGATGTGGGCATCCGCCCCTACAAACGCCGATTCCTCCATAGCAAAATGTAGGGGGCGATGCCTACATCGCCCCGCTTATTTGTGAATGTAAGTTTTTTTGACAGACTGAACGGAGACCTTAAAAAGGTCTCCGTTATTTTTATTATTCGCTTTACTGAACATTCTCTTCCTGAACGTTCTCGTCCGGAACGTTCTCTTCCTGAGCGTTCTCTTCCTGGACGTTTTCCTTTGCACCGATATAGAAATGGTAAACAACTCGTCTGCTGAGATCATAGTTGACAGAGTTGTCCGGATTATATATCGGTAATCCTGAACCCTGACCGATAGAGGAGAGGATGGGTGCGAGCTTGTCAATATACTCCTGTGAGAGACCGGACTCGGGACTCAGGGTATGTTCAAGAACATAGGCTGCACGGTTCTGAGAGAGTGTCATGTTGTAGCCGGGTGAGCCTTTGGGATCGGTATGTCCCTCGATAACTATCTTTGAGATGATATCATAATACTTATCGTTGCATATTATAGGAGCAAATACGGAAAGGAATCCGTCCACAAGTTTTTGTCCGTCGGAGTTGAGTTCTGAATGTGAGAATTCAAAGCTCTTGACGGAATTCAGGGTGATGGTACTTGCCGCCTCGTTGAAATCAACCTTGAGGCCTGTTTCTGCCTCAGCAGCAGCGAAGGCCTGCTTGAGCTCTTCATTGAGCTGCTGGGAGAGCTCTGCGATGTTCCGGATCTCTTCCTGACTGAGGTTGCTGAGCTCCTCTGCATTTGCAACGTTACCGGTAATAGCGGAAGCATAGAGGTCATAGGAGCGGGCGGTGTAGTTGTAATTCTTCTCGCCGTCGCTGAATACAAGGCCGTCAGCGCCGCCGTAGAAGTAAAGGAGCTTGCTCTTCTTGTTGTTCCATTCAAGCTCGCAGAAGCCGTCCTCACCGAATTTTACCTGTGCAGGGTATGCGGAGTCCTCTTCGAGGATAGCGCCGGAATCGTTCTTCAGGCTGAGTGAGGTGATGTTCTGAACGCTGTCCGAGCCGGGCACAAGGTTGCTGTCTGTAACTGATATGCCTGTCATGCGGCCTGTCTCGCCGTCCTTCTTTACGCCCTCTGCATGGAGAGTGACAGACTCACCGAGTCCGTGGGAAAGGGTGAGCTCGGTTCCGTTGAATTTGAATGACAGTCTTATGGGATTAGATGCAAGCTGATAGCTGTAGATATTGTTCGCCGGATCTATGTTCTTTGAAACCAGCTGACTGATGACAAGGCTGTTCTTGTCAATGGTATAGGCAGCCTCGACTGCCCGCATCTCGCCCTCCTTGGAGACAACGTACATAGTCATCCAGTTATAGTCTTTGAATACTGCAAGGTCGGTCACGTTGGTATGGGGGCCGGCTTCGATGCGGTAGGGGAGGGCTGTAAGCATTGCGCCGTCGTTGTTCGGGGAGTATTTCTTCTCCTTGCCCTTGGAGAATGCCAGCGGGTCAGCAAGAGACTTGGGGTCGTTGTCCAGTACCCCGTCAACAACGTAAGAACCGTAGAACATCTCGGGAATGTAGTCTACTTCGCTGTAGACTTCTTCCGGGTCGGATGATACGACGGAGTCTGCCGGCTCTGTGGGATCCGGCGCTACGTATTCGTACATCGGGTCCTGGGGCCAGAGCTTGTCAACTATTGCGCAGCCTGTAAGCGGGACTGCTGCAGTAAGCGCAAGAGCTGCTGCTAAAAATGACTTGTATACTTTCATGATTCTATTCCTTTCATCCTTCTATAGTGAATGTTTTCTTTCCGTCACTGTTTATCTATGTTTTATGGCTGCGTCACTATGCAGAGGCTTCCGCCTCCGTTTTTCTTTATCTGCCTCATGGCTGTATCGAGCTTCATGAGGAGCGCGCTGACATCCGGGCATTCGTCAGGCCTGTAGTGGAGTATGCTGCCGGAGGCCTTCATATGGATATTGATGCCGGAGACAGTGTAGTCATCGCACATCGCCATCCTTATGGCCTCTGCAAGCTCCTCAGCCTGCGGCTCGGGGATATCCTTGTTGAAAATGATGCAGAATTCGCTTCCCGTGATATTGTAGAGGGTCCCGTGGTCGCCGAATTCCGATATGAGTCTGTCTGCCACAGCAGCGAGGTATTCATCGCCGAAGCTGTAGCCGTATGCATCGTTGATGCGGTGGAACTTGTCGGTATCGAATACAGCGATGCTGAATACATCTGTTTCGAGGCTGTCCGCAAGGTCGGATTCCAGAGCATAGCGGTTCTTCATGCGGGTGAGGATGTTCCTCATTGCGATGTCATGTACCTTCTGCTTGGAATGCTCGAGCTTTCTGTCGGCAGCAGCGAGCTTGTATTTGTTCTGCTTTATCTCCTGTGAGCTGTCCTGTGCTCTTCTGTAGGCATAGAGGATGGCGAGCTCACCGAGGACGAAGAAGGTGAGGAGTATCAGCAGTCCGAGGCCGTGCGCCACCGCATTCTGGTGTACGCTCTCCTCAGCGTTGCGAGAGCGTATCTCCATGGCAGCCGTCAGCATCTCTGATGCACTGTTCTGGAGTGGGATTATCTCCTGGGTGTATATCAGTCTTGCCGTCGAGAAATCGCCCTTCTCGAACAGCGGCACCTGATCCTGCAGGATGCTGTTGTAGGACTGTATAGCCAGCTTTGCCTGATGATAGCGCCTCTGCTCGGTCTCCGAGCGGCCCTTGATCTGCTCGTAGGCCTCCTCCTCTACCCGGATGACATTGAAGGCGTTCTTGATCTCATTCAGTGGATCTGAGCCTGTGTCAAGGAAGACGGTGGAAACGACGCTGAGTACGTTCTCGTTGATATCCGAGAGCTCATCGTTTATGGTGCTCATGTGCTGGATGGATTCGAGATCACGGCTGTATATGCGCTTGCTGTTGGCGTAGATTATGCTCAGCAGCGCCAGATTTGCCGCACATATCACCAGAAGGAAGACAGCAGCGAACTGGTATATCCTTCCCGGCTTCTGTTCACTGTAGCTGAAGCTGTACGGGTTCATTTCTCAGCACCTCCCTCACCGGCAGGATCAAGGAGGAGCTTTATGTAGTCCTCGTTGATATTACTCTTATCGACGAAGTTGAAGCCTGTGTCTATAAACTGCGGGACTGTCTGTCCGCTCAGGAGCTTCATGCAGTTCCTTACGCCGAGGTAGCCGATGTTGTAGGGGTTCTGCACCATGATGCCGGCGAGGAGCCCTTCTCTTACGAAGCCTATCTCCTCATCCGATGCACCGAAGCCTATGACGCTTATCTTGCTGGTGAGTCCCTTTTCCTTTACCGCACGGCATATACCTCCCGCAGCATTATCGCTTGCGCCGAGGATCAGCGTGAGGTCGGGATCCTGTTCCATAAGCTCAAGTGCGAGCTCCTTTGCCTTGTCAGCATCCCCGTCGCAGTACTTTGAAGCCGAGAACGTGAAGGGAGCCTTCGATGAAGATTCGAGGTATCTTATGAAGCCCGCCGCTCTCTCCTGACAGTCGGTATCTGATTCGGTGCTGCCTATTACAGCGAATCTTCCGCCCTCCGGAACGATCTCCTCAGCCCTTCTTCCGGCAATAGCGCCGGCAGAGCCGTTCTGCGGTCCGACTACCGCTGTCCTTTCGCCGCTGTAGCTCACCTCCGAGCCGACTGCCACAACGGGTATCCCTGCATCATTGGCAGCTCTGAGCTGATCCGTGAGCTGATCCCTGTCCGAGGGAGCAACGATTATAGCACCGGCCTTCTTGTCAACAGCCTCCTGTATCAGTGCAGCCTGAGCCTCAGGGGAGGGGTCATCGGGGACTGCGAAAGTAATATTACAGAGCATCTCCTCGCCGCCGTCAGCGGCGCCCTTCTTCATGTTCTCCCAGAAATCGGAGCTGTCAGACAGGCATACCACAGTAATGTCCCTGGCTGTGCCGCCGCCCGTCTTTGCGCAGCCTGTGACGCCGAGCATCACAGCAGCCGAAGCAGACACAGCAAATGTCCTGCTGAGTAGTTTCCTGAGATTCATCTTCAGACCTCCTTCGTACCGTCGGAGACGGTCTGTATACGATCTTGCCATACACTTATATTTTAGCACAAACAGATATAAATTTCAAGCCATTTACATTCTTTTTTATATTTTTTTATTACAATTTGGAAAAAATACAAGGGTTTCTACGAAACTATGATACAACAGGGGTATGGTGATATACTTTATTCACAATAAATTAAAGTGATGTTTGTGCCATCTTCTATAAGATTTTAAAGTTGTTTTACTTGACTTTTATTGATATTGGTGTTATACTATATGTAAGTGAGTTTCCGTTTTTTCTGCATTTTCCTCCCGGAGTTATACTATTAATAATATAATACGGATTAATTACTCAGGGATAAATCACAACGGGATGCAGACAGATGATCTTGCGGAAACTGCAGCGGCATCCGCGGCATGATTATATTGCACATCTGCGGCGCCGGCTGTGAATTTCTTTTACGACAGGAGAGGTGATTTATGCGTTGTGAGAATTGTAACGCAGAACTTGCGGATACTAATGTAGTATGTCCGGATTGCGGGACGCCTGTTTCACGTAACGTAGAGGGATTTGAGAATACCATCGTCATCAAGAAGGAACTGAAGAATATCATTGACCAGCACGGTCAGGACATTCTGACCCAGACAGACAGATTCGTAGGCCTTCTGAATGACTATATACCTGAGTACGACAAGGAGTGCAGACTTCTGCGCAATATGCTGGAAGCAGGCGTACTCAAGAGAATGATAAAGGACGGCAATGACAAGACAGCCATCATGCAGGCCAAGAGCTATATGATAGGTGAGCTTTTCATTTCCGAGAACGCAGCAGAATTCGTCATCGTATGCTTTGCCCACCTTCTCGGCTGGAAGTATGAAACCCAGCTGGTCAAGAGAGAGACTCCCGAGGAGAATGAGGAGGAGAAGAAGGACGACAAGCCCAAGGGCCCGCTGAATATCAATGCAAAGATATTCCGTCCCATCGATGCGGCAAAGTCCCGTTTCAAGGCAAATATCGTTATCCCCGAGGGTATAACACGTATCGACAGCTTCTGCTTTGACGGCTTCGGCTTCCTCCGCACGATAGAGCTTCCATCCACACTGGCGGCCATAAGCGAATATGCCTTCTCCGAGTGCAAGAGACTCAGAGGAGTGGAGCTGCCCGAATCCCTGAAGATAATCAGACAGGGTGCCTTCAGTCAGTGCGCAAAGCTTGCAATAGTAAAGCTCCCCAAGGGTATCCTTGAGATAGAAGACAACACCTTCCAGTTCTGCCGCAGCCTTGAGGTCGTAGATGTACCTGCCACGGTAAGCAGCATCGGAAGCCTCGCCTTCAGCGGCTGTGACAGTCTCAGAAAGCTGTTCCTGCCCGACAGTATCAAGTTCATCGATGAGAACGCATTTGCATATTGTCCGGCGCTCACTATACGCTGCTACGAGAATTCTTATGTACACAAGTACTGCCTTACAAACGGCATCAAGACCGAGCTCGTGGTAAAGGGCGCAGCGTTCAGCAAAAGATGACACCGCTGCCGCACGGCGGTATCATAACTAAAGCTACTGTGAAAGGATGAAAGACAATGATAGAGCTGAAGATCGGCCAGGAGGTCGAAATGGAATTCGGCGGATATGCCAAGGTTCTCAGTATCATCGGAAGCGGCGGCCAGGGTATCGTATACCTTGTGGAATTCAACGGTATCAAGTGGGCGCTCAAGTGGTACGACATTGACAAGATCCGCAACCCCCAGGCGTTCAGGAAGAATATACAGCAGAACATCAACGACGGCCCGCCGAGCGAGAAGTTCCTCTGGCCGAAGTACCTCACCAAGGAGAAGTCCGACGGCACCTTCGGTTATATCATGGATCTCCGTCCCGAGGGCTTCGATTCCTTCGTTGATATCCTCAATACATACAGGCTCGAGATAGACGACCTCACCGGCCACGCAGTAAAGAAGCCGGTAAGGTTCACAAGCCTCTTTGCAATGGTGACGGCAGTCATCAATATAGTAAATGCCTTCAGACAGCTCCACCGTTCCGGTAAGAGCTATCAGGACCTTAACGACGGAGGCTTCTTCATCAACGTGAATACCGGTGATATACTGGTCTGCGACTGTGATAACATCGCACCTGACGGAAGCAACTTCGGTATCGGCGGTAAGCCGGGATATATGGCCCCGGAGGTAGTAAGAGGCATTGCCAAGCCTAATGTGCAGACTGATAAGTATTCTCTTGCGGTCGTGCTTTTCAAGCTGCTCTTCCGCGGAGACCCCATGGAGGGCGAGAAGGTGGTAAAGGATATCTGCCTTACCGAATCATCGGAACTCAAGCACTACGGACAGAATGCGGTGTTCGTATATGATCCCGATGACAAGTCGAACCGCCCCGTAAGAGGCATCCATGACAATGTTATAAAGTTCTGGAGCATTTATCCGGACTATATAAGAGACGCTTTTATCACCTCATTTACAGTAGGTATAAGAGAGCCCAACAAGCGTATGATCGAGAACGAGTGGCAGAAGCTCTTCATAAGGCTCCGTACAGAGATCATTATGTGCGGAAGCTGCGGAAGGACCAACTTCACCTCCATGTTCGAAAAGGTCGACGACAGGACATATAAATGTCCGAAATGCGGAAGCGAGTTTGCAACACTCGGCTTCAGCAACCGTGATTACCGTATGCCGCTGTATCTGGGATGCAGGTTCTTCGAGTGTGAGATAAACCCCGAGTCCGATGATTTCCAGACAGTAGCGGGACAGCTTGTTGAAAACAAGCTCAAGCCCGGTGTTCTCGGTATAAAGAATACCTCCGACAAGACCTGGAAGACAAAGATGCCTGACGGCCAGTTCTATGATATCGCGCCCGGAAAGGGCTTCCCGATATGGAACGGTCTCGAGATTGACTTCGGAGAGATCAAGGCTTTCATAAAATGATTACAATATATCTTCAAATAAAAAAAGAAACAGAAAGGGCGTATGCAGCTTATGAGTACAGAAAGCACTGAAAAGAAGCAGGAGCAGATGACCCCCGGCACTGAATCGCTGATAGCAGCTGCCGAGGCAGCAACAGAAGCTCTCGCTCCTCAGCAGGGAAATGAGCCGGCTGCGGAAATACCCAAGGCCAAAAAACCCGTTCTGGACTTCGATGACGATGATCCCCTCAGCGCTACCGGAGTATCCAGAAAAAGTCTTGTTATATTCTTCCTGATTGATACATCCGGAAGTATGAAGGGCAAGAAAATGGGCGAGCTCAATACAGTAATGGAAGAGCTTATCCCCGAGATCAGACGTGTCGGCGAGGCTGATACCGATGTAAAGGTAGCAGTTCTCACCTTCTCAACAAGTGTAAGGTGGATGTATTCAACACCTATATCCATCGAGGAATTCGAGTGGGCAAGACTCCGTGCTGACGGCGTAACCAGCATGGGCGAGGCCTTCAGAGAGCTCTCCGTGAGAATGTCACGCAACAGCTTCCTCAATTCCCCGTCACTTTCATTCGCACCTGTAATATTCCTGATGACTGACGGCTATCCTTCAGATGACTATAAGAGCGGACTGAAGGCTCTTCAGGGCAACAGCTGGTACAAGTTCGGCCTGAAGGCAGCTCTTGGTATCGGAAGCGAAGCTAACGATGATATGCTTGCAGAGTTTACAGGAAGCAAGGATACCGTAGTACACGCTTACTCCGGAAGCCAGCTCGCACAGATGATCAAGATCATCGCCGTTACTTCATCTCAGATCGGAAGCAAGAGTATGACTCTCTCCGATGAGACGAACCACGAGCTCAGCGAGACAGATGTTTATGCTGCAAAGCAGAAACTCCTCGGCCAGCAGATCCAGGAGCTCATCAAGGAGCAGGACGAATCAGACCCGGTTCCCTTCGACACCGGATGGTAATAACCTGCCGGTCAGAGACATACCGATCGAAAGGAGTTCACATCTATGTACAGGGGCTTTTCCTACTCTGTCATGGGCGCAAGTCACGAGAAGCGCGGCATAGTATGCCAGGACAGTTCAGCTTTTCGTGTGTACGACAGCTGGTGCGTTGCAGTAGCCGCCGACGGACACGGAAGCAAGAAGCATTTCCGCAGCGATCTCGGTTCAAAATTTGCGGTCAGGGCGGTCCTTGAGACAGTCGAGGACTTCTTCGGGGCATCGGAAGATTTTGAAAAGCTGTTCATGGAACGCCATGACAGTATAATAAAACGTATCGAGAAACAGATAATAGCACGCTGGGACGGGGCGGTAAACAGACATATAAGCGAGAACCCCGTAACAGACAAGGAACGTGAACCGTTCACAGAAGAGGAATTCGAGAAGATAGCAATAGAGTCGTATTACGGCACGACACTTATGGCCGCAGTTACCTGCGACAGCTTCACATTCGGCATCCAGATCGGTGACGGCACCCTTGTTGCGGTATATAATGACGGAAGCACGGTCACACCTATGGAATATGAGGAATCCGCGCCTGCTAATATCACTGCCTCGATGTGCAACACCAATGCCTATGATATGTTCAATAGCTTCTATACAGAGGAAAGGCCAATCGCACTCTTCGCTTCAACAGACGGTCTGTATACCTCCTTTGGAAGCGAATACGATTTCCTCGACTATCATACGATCATTTCAAGCCAGCTGACGGATTTCAGCGAGCTTGAGGATAATATCCTGAAAAATCTGACTAAGCGTTCCCATTTCGGAACAGAAGACGACATAACCCTCTCCTGCGTCTACGACAGCGAGCTCGCTGCGGAGAAGCAGGGATTACTGACAAAAGTTGTCGACGAAAACAAGGAGAAGGCAGCTTCGCGCAAGGCGGAGCAGATAGCCAACCTTGAAAAGCAGCGTCTTAAAAATCAGATCAAACGCCGCAATGAAGGCGGTAAAAAGTGATCGTGATTAATTTATAAAGGAGTTAATTGATATGGGAAACAATACCAGCGTTAACAACGTGAAAAAAGGTAATACAAATATTCCTGTCCTGATAGTCTGCACAATATTATTCCTCTTCTTCTGGTTTATTCAGGGAAGATTCCAGAGTAAGGATAATCCGGCAGTCAAGCAGGCTATCGATGCCCTGGTAGCACTCTGTGACCGCTACGGCGTCGGTGAGGACAGAATGTCCGCCATCGGACAGCTCAACGGAATCCTCCATCAGGGCAACTCTTCTATCCAGGGTATCATCGCACAGGTACAGGTCCTCCTGTCCGTCATCATGGTACTCACAAACCGCAAAAAGGGCCTTATCACAGCAGCGGCTCTTAATCTTGCAAATACCGTTTACCTTATAGTATTCGTATCATTCATCAGAAAGGGCTCCCTTCCTGCCGGCGCTATCGTATCTCTCGTTACAGTAGCTATCGCAGCTATCCTCTATGCCTTCCTTGCAAAGAACGAGAAGATGCACGATGACCTCGCAAAGAGCTACCAGGAGGCTATCGAGACCAACCGCATCATCCAGGAAAAGGATGAGGTCCTTCAGTATCTTGCATACTACGACCGTCTTACACAGATGCCCAACAGACAGCTCTTCATGGAGACCCTCGAGGAGCATATCGCTTCCGGCGACGAGTGCAGCGTAATCTACGTTGACCTCGATGACTTCAGAAGGATAAACGATAACTACGGCCACAGCACCGGCGACGAGCTGCTCGTATCCTATGCAAAGAAGATCGAGGCACTCTGCGGTGATGACGCATTCGCAGCCAAGATAGGCGGCGATGAGTTCGGTATCATCCTTGGTTCCGGTCTTACAGCTGATGACGTATATGTATTCGTTACCAGAATGAGCGAGATCTTTGATACACCTATCGACATCAGAGGCGAGGTATTCACAACAACAGCAAGCTTCGGCGCAGCAACCTTCCCGCAGGATGCAAGAAGCGCAGAGGATCTCTTCAGATGTTCAGAGACTGCTATGTTCACTGCTAAGTCAGGCGGCAAGAATCAGCTCTGCTTCTTCAGAAGAACACGCTGAGTTGCGGACAGCCTGAAAGGAAAGCGTGAGATCAAATGGAGATAAACGTATTATATAACGCTTCGAAAATGCTCGCAGACAAGGTGAAAAAGGAGAGACCCAACTATGTAGTCGATCCCGCTTCATCCCTCTGCCTGATCATTACCGATAAGGACGAGATCTTCTCCGGAGTTACCGGAGTCAGGGTCAACGGAGAATCAGTAGTAACTGTATGCTCCGAGACCAATGCTATCATGTCCATGATAGTTGCAAATCAGGTGAACGCCAAGCAGATGATAACCATCTCGTTCAGCGACTACAAGGTATTAGAGCCCTGCGACAGCTGTATCAGCCTGCTCTACAGAGCAAGCTCAACGAATACCACCTGCGAGATTGTCACCTCACCCACCACCTCTGTAACAGCAGAGCAGCTCAAGGAATCCAGACATAAGCCGATACAGCCCGTAGCACCCGCTGCTCCCGCTGCACCTGCTTTTGATCCCGGCGTACCGGATTTCCTTGCAGATTTCGACGATTCCGTAAGCGAACTCAGCACAGCACCGACATTTGAGGCAACAGCCGAATTTGCCGCAAGCGCTGAGCCCGATGAATCCAATCCCTTCTACGAGCCTCCTGTAGATAATAAGCCGGCAGATGTACAGGCATACAACGGCGCTCCCGAGCCTCCCAAGGCTCTCTATGATCAGCCCGTTGACGCGCAGATGCAGGGCATGAGCGGATTTGTGAATCCCTTTGCACAGCCCCAGCAGCAGCCTGTCCAGAGCGGCTACCTCCAGCAGGGCTATCCTCAGCAGGGTTATCCCCAGCAGGGCTATCCCCAGCAGGGCTATCCTCAGCAGGGCTATCCTCAGCAGGGCTACCCTCAGCAGGGTTATCCTCAGCAGGGCTACCCTCAGCAGGGCTATCCTCAGCAGGGTTATCCTCAGCAGGGCTATGGCTATCCCCAGCAGGGCTATCCTCAGCAGGGTTATCCCCAGCAGGGCGGCTATCCTCAGCAGGGTGGATTTGCTCCGCAGAATCCCTACGATTCAGCACCTGCCTACCCGCAGACCGGCGGACGCAGCATCCATGTAACGGAGGGTGCACATCCCATTCCGCCTCCGAAGAGGAGCATGAGCCAGTACACACAGAGCAAGCAGCTTTCGAGCCAGTTTACTCAGAATGTACCTACCGGCGGGGATTCAGCCTTCAAGAAGCGTCTTAACAGCTTCATGGCTGACAATACCGTTTCCAATCCGCAGCCCGTTGTTGACACTCCCGATCCGCCTTCCATGAACGAACTCATGAAGCAGGCAAAGGATAAGAAGAAGGTCGCAAAGGTAAACTCGGATTTCAAGAAGCGCATGAAGGATATGGGTTATTGATATCATAAAACAAGGGACTGCTCTGGCAGTCCCTTTTCATATGTATAAGCGTAAAACAGGCAAAACAAAAGGGCGGAAACCATCCGCCCGAGTGTTCTATACACAAACCGTCTGCCTCCCACAGACAGCCTGCAAAAGCCGCAGTGATCTTCCTGCGGCATTTTGTCAGTTAATGGAGATTCCTCCGCCGGCCCATCCGGAGCCGATCTTGCTGTATAGCTTGGTAAGCATCTTCATCCTTCTGTTGTGGATGAATCTGAATATAGCAAAGCTGACGAGAACCGACATAAGTACCGCAATGATCGCGCCAACTACCTTGTTGGGGATAAGTACGAGACAGATGATCCAGAGTATGAGCAGTGCTATGCCGATGACAGGCAGCATCGATGTGACAGAAGCGTTGCTGACTTTGATATACTGCTGGATATCGAATTTGTCGAGCTTGTCATAGTGACGGGCGATAAAGTTATCAGGTCTCGCCCACTTTGAGAAGTCCTTCAGTGATGCGAACTTTATAGTATAATCCTGATATGTACTGGCGACACGGTAATCAACGGAAACACCCATACCGTCCTGAGAGCCACCCATGATGTGCACAAGGGTACCGGCCTCCACCTGTCCGGCAACGCTCTTAGTGACGAGGAATTTTCTGTCGATAGCGTCATCAATACTGCTGAGCAAATACGTCATAAAAAACTCCTTCCCGAAATGATATTAAGGGACAAATTTTCATTTGTAAATTACAATAAATCTTCATCTAACATTATAACACAGATTTGCTGTTTATGCAATAATCTTTTGAAAATACAACGGTCACGAAGGTGTAAAAAATTATGCTTAAAAAACCATCAAAAATCGGTATTTTGTACAATCATCACATAAGACTGCCTGTTTTAATGCTTTTCAACATAGTTAATTGAAAAAAATTTTACATCCGGAGCGGCAGGCGTTGAAAATCTGTTTCTTCTATGATATAATAGTATAAGGCCGTAATCGGCACATAAACAGAAGGAGAATCTACAGAACAGAATGAGAGAAAAAATGATCATTATTGCTGCAGCCCTTTCGCTCATGCTGACCGGCTGCGGGATAGATCTTGAAAAGATACCTGAGATGATACTGCCTGCTGAGGACATATCCGTCACGTCAGTACCAGCCGGGGAGGAGATAACTCCCGAGTTGCTATATGATATGTTCACAGGCGAGCTGCGCCAGTTCAGGACAAAGGTAACTATAAACAGAAACGTAGAGCCGGCGCTCATAACCGCTACGATGGATGCGATACAGCGCAAGGCTCCTGATATATTCTGGATAGACGGCTACACCATAACCACCGGGACAAAGAACACGGAGGTGGTATTCGATGCCCTCGACAATCTCACCCCGCTTCAGCTGAAGGAAATGTCCGCCCGCCTTGAGCAGAAGGCACAGGAGCTGACAGACTCCATACCCGAGGGGCTTGACGACTACAGCAGGATACTTTACATACACGATACCATAATACGCTCCACCACCTACGACCAGAATGGGTCAGGCGCAGGAAAGAACGGCCTCTGGGGAACTGCCTACGGATGCCTTGTAAACGGCGACGCAGTCTGTCAGGGCTATTCCGAGGCCTTTGTCTACATCATGAACAAGCTGGGGATAGAGTCGGGAATGTGCTCCGGAAGTGCCGGCACTGAGCGCCACGCCTGGAATTACGTGAATCTTGACGGTAATTATTACTGGCTCGACCTTACCTGGGATGACCCGGAGAGTATGGACGCTGCAGAGGATGCAGGCGGGGACGGCTACCTCAGACACACCTACTTCCTTATCAACGACCATATGCTGCTCCGCACCCGCGTCATAGACGCTGACCAGGAATTCGTGCCGGTCTGCACCGCCGTTGAAGATAACTACTTCGTCCACAATGGCTGCTACTTCGACTGCTACAACCTTGAATCCCTCGGTGCAGCTATGCTCAGGAACGAGGAGAGCCGCACGGTAGAGGTGATGTTCTCCGACCGTGAGACCTTCGATGATGCAGTGGAAAAGCTCTTCGATGACGGTGAGATATGGGAAGCCGGCGAGTACGTATGGCTCTCTGACCAGGTACACTATTCCAAGGACGAGGTAATGTACGTCCTCACTATCAACTACTGAACGGAGGATGGATATGCCTGAATGGCTTTCAAGAACGGAAATGATGTTCGGAGAAGAGGGAGTAAAGAGACTTGCCGCTGCCCGGGTCGCGGTATTCGGCGTGGGGGGAGTGGGCGGCTATGCCGTTGAAGCCCTTGCGCGCTCCGGAATCGGCGCCCTCGACCTTATCGACAATGACACCGTTGCCGAGAGCAACATCAACCGCCAGATAATAGCGCTCCGCAGCACCATAGGCCGCTGCAAGACCGATGTGGCCGCAGAGCGCATAGCAGACATAAATCCTTCCTGCCGCGTAACTGCATATCACACCTTCTTCATGCCGGATACAGCAGGGGAGTTTGACTTCACACAGTACGACTACGTGATAGATGCCATAGACACAGTGACAGGAAAGATAGAGCTTGTCATGAGGGCGCAGGAGGCCGGAGTACCTGTAATATGCGCCATGGGTGCCGGCAATAAGACCGACCCCACAAGGTTCGAGGTGGCTGATATATACAGCACCACGGTGTGTCCTCTTGCAAGGGTCATGCGCCGGGAGCTGAAAAAGCGGGGCGTAAAGCGCCTGAAGGTGGTATACTCCCGTGAGGAGGCCGTAAAGCCCGCCGGTGATACCGGAGATGCCCACCGCCGCTCAGTACCCGGCTCCAACGCATTCGTCCCCTCCGTTGCAGGCCTTATCATAGCCGGCGAGGTCATAAAGGACATCCTGGCCGGGAAGGTGCGATGAATAGTAACGGGCCTGACAGAAAAATATCACGCAAATATTGAAATCCTGCGGGAGATATGTTATAATATAAAGACTACGTATAATTCCGGTATGACTGTACGCCGTTCAAGGACAGTCTCCGTAAACAGCGGAATGGAGAATCATTATGTTAACAACACTTGCTTTATTTATGTCACAGGTGGCAGACGCCGAGAGACCTTCTCTCTTTCCCTTCCCGTCATGGATGCACTATCCCTTCGTGGCTGTTGCCTTCCTGTTCTTCATCATCAGCTTCCTGAAGCAGAGAAAGCCGTACCAGCTCATCTTTGCAATAGCAATCCCACTTACGCTCACTCTCAAATTCGTAACTGAGAAGGACAGGACCCTCTTCTACATAATCGGTGCAATTGAAGCACTGCTTGTGCTCGCCGCCATCATCTCTGCCATAGTATGCAGACCTAAGAAGAAGGACGAGCCGCAGGCTGATGCCGGCGAAAAGAAGGAGTAAGCCGTGAGGATAGCCGTTCTTGACTGGCAGACAGTAAGCTGCTCCGGAGATATATCTCCCGAGGTGCTCAGTGAATTCGGCGAGGTGAGGATATACCCCCTGACCTCCCCTGAGGAGACCATAGACCATATCGGTGATGCAGAGGCAGTGCTCTGCAATAAAGTGCTCATCACCCCTGAGGTCATGGATGCCTGTCCGTCTGTGAAGTATATAGGCCTTTTTGCAACAGGCTACAACAACGTAGACGTAAAGGCCGCCGCAGAGAGAGGCATAGCTGTATGCAACGCTGGAGAGTACTCCACCAACGCCGTTGCACAGCAGACCTTCGCCTATATCCTTGACCGCTTCAGCCGTGTCAGGGACTACGACAGCGCAGTAAGAAAGGGCGAGTGGGAAAGCTCACCCACCTTTTCATATTTCCCCATACCCACAGACGAGATAGCCGGAAAGACTCTTGCAGTAGTCGGCTACGGTTCTATCGGCCGCACAGTCGCCCGCATAGGCGCCGCCTTCGGTATGAGGGTAGTCATCAATACACGCACAGTACCGGCAGACTGCCCCTACGAGGTCACTGACCTCAGGAGCGCAGCCTCACAAGCGGATGTCATCACCTTCCACTGCCCCCTCACGGAGCAGACAAAGGGCATGGTGAACAGTGAGCTGCTCGGCCTTATGAAGCCATCTGCCGTGCTTATAAATACCTCCCGCGGAGGCGTCGTGTGCGAGGCAGACCTTGCCGCAGCACTGAAAAACGGCACTATAAGCGCCGCATACCTTGACGTACTCGACAGGGAGCCCATGTCTCCGGATACCCCGCTTAAAGGGATACCGGAGTGCACCATCACACCGCATACCGCCTGGGCGCCGCTCACAACAAGACGCCGCCTGATGGATATAGTATGCGGGAATATACGGGCGTGGATAAGCGGAGCCCCCGTAAACAAAGTAAACTGAAAGAAGAATAGATATGCGCAATATATCCGAAAAGAAGCGTATCGTCATAAAGCTGGGAACATCCACCCTTGCACATAAGACAGGAAAGCTGAATATACGCCGCATGACGAATCTCGTCAGGGTCATCTCAGACCTGCATAACTCCGGCAGGGAGATAATAATGGTCTCCTCCGGTGCTGTGGGACTGGGCGCAGGCAAGCTCGGACTTCCCGAGAAGCCGAAGGATACCAAGACCAAGCAGGCCGTGGCAGCTATCGGACAGTGCGAGCTGATGCACGTCTATGATGATATGTTTGCAAAGTACAGCGTCACGGTGGCGCAGATACTGCTCACCAAGACCATAATCAACAACCCGAACCACTGCGAGAACTTCATGAACACCGTGGAAAAGCTGGTGGATATGGACGTTATCCCGATAGTAAACGAGAATGATACTATCGCCATCGATGAGCTGGAACTGGAGATAGGCGAGAACGATTCCCTTTCCGCCCTTGTTGCGGAGCTTTCCCGTGCGGATCTCCTGCTGATACTCTCCGATATCGATGCTCTCTACGATGACGATCCCCGTATCAACCCAAATGCGAAGCCTATCCCCCTCGTGGAGAAGATAACTCCTGAGATAGAGGCTGTCGCAGGAGGCGCCGGAACGAGTCTCGGCACAGGCGGTATGTCAACCAAGATAAATGCCGCAAAGATAGCCACCAACGCCGGCATCGACATGATAATCATGAACGGCAGGGATCCCGAGAAGCTCTACGATCTCTTTGAGGACAAGGAGATAGGAACGCTTTTCAGGGCACAGTAAGAGCCGCAGACACATACCATATAAAACGAGAGGTGTAATTATGAGTTATACAGAAGAGCTCGGAAAAAGAGCAAAGGCAGCGGAAGCAGCTATATCAACAGCTTCCTCCGGTGTGAAGGATGCAGCTCTCTCCGCCATAGCAAAGGCGCTCAGAGAGAACAGGGAGCTTATCATCGCCGAGAATGCGAAGGATATCGCCGCCGCTAAGGAGAACGGCATGACCGAGGCAAAGCAGGACAGACTGCGCCTTGACGAGGGCCGTATCGAAGGCATGGCAAAGGGCGTAGAGGAGCTCATCGCCATGACTGATCCGGTGGGAAAGGTAGTTGACGGCTTCACACGTCCCAACGGCCTGCGCATCATCAAGACCAGAGTCCCCCTCGGCGTTATCGGTATCATATTCGAGTCACGCCCCAACGTAACAGTTGACGCTGCTGCTCTCTGTCTCAAGGCCGGAAACGTAGTTATACTCAAAGGCGGCAAGGAGGCCATCAACTCCAACAAGTGCCTCGGCGGCATCATGCGTGCAGCCGTAGAGCAGGAGGGGCTCCCCGCTGACGTTATCCAGGTAGTAGAGGACACCTCCCGTGAGACCACAACAGAGCTCATGCGTCTCAACGGCTATGTTGACGTTCTTATCCCGAGAGGCGGAGCGAACCTTATCCAGGCCGTAGTAAAGAACGCCACAGTACCCGTTATCGAGACCGGCGCAGGAAACTGCCACGTATACGTTGATTCCACCGCAGACCTTGATATGGCTGTTGAGATAACCGACAACGCCAAGACACAGCGCCCCTCTGTATGCAACGCCATCGAGAGCCTTCTCGTACACAAGGACGTTGCCGATAAGTTCCTCCCCATGATCGCAGAGCGCTTCAGGTCCCATGACGTGAAGATCTACGGCTGCGACAGGACAAGAGCCATACTCGGCAGCGATATCGAGCCCGCAACAGAGACCGAGTACGCAACAGAGTTCAACGATTTCATCATCGCCGTAAAGGTGGTAGATACCATCGATGAGGCCATAGCACATATCAGGAAGTACAGCACCCGCCATTCCGAGTGCATAGTTACATCATCCCTTGCAAGCGCCGATAAATTCCAGAAGGAAGTCGATGCAGCGGCAGTATATGTCAATGCCTCCACCCGCTTCACAGACGGCGGAGAGTTCGGCTTCGGCGCAGAGATAGGCATCTCCACACAGAAGCTCCACGCAAGAGGCCCCATGGGACTTACAGAGCTCACTACCTTTAAGTACCTGATCAACGGCTGCGGCCAGATCAGATAGTACGGAGGAAATAATGGATAACAAAGACCTGTTTGATTCATACGGTGCCGGCGGAGACACATCGTCAAAGAAGGACTATTCGGATATGTCCGTTGACGACCTTCTGAACGTGCTCAGCGGCGGAAAGCCCGCAGCCGAGACTCCTCCACCGGCAGAAACAGACTACCAGCGCTCCTATGACATCTATCCGCCGGCAGAGGAAACAGCCTCCTACGAAAGCTACGCTCCGGAAGAGGATCTTTCAGCCTATGCAAGCTACGATCCGGACGAGGACCTTTCAGCCTACGCAGACTACGACCCCGACGAGGATCTTTCCGCCTATGCAGACTACGATCCCGACGAAGACATAACAGTATACGATCCCGCAGAAGCTGCCCCCGCAAAGGAGGAGCCCGCACCGCAGCCAGCAGCTGCTGAAGCTCCGGCAGCTTACGCAGAGGAGAAAAAGCCGGAGCCTCCAAAGCCGAAGAAGCTGAAAAAGGCAGAAAAGAAACCGGCACAGGAGAAGAGCTCATCGAAGGGTAAGAAGGCATCGAAGGATAAGAAGCCGGCACAGGAAAAGAAGCCCGAACCGAAGCCTGAGCCTGAGGACAGGAAAAGCGTCCTCAGGCGCATACTTGACGAGGACCCGGACGAGCTGCTCAATACCCGCCGTGAGGATCCCGAAAAGGGCGGCCAGTCAGGCGGCAATATCCGCAGAACGCTCTATGCAGCGGCCGGACTTGTATTCTCGCTCCTCGCCTGCGTGGGACTTGTCTCGCTGATAATACTCGGCAGCAGGTTCTTCGGGACCTACAGCTCCGGCGATACAGGCAAGAAGGCGATGAAGAAGGTCATCTATCCGGCAGTCATAATGGATATACCTTCCTTCGGAAAGCCCTCCGAGCTCACCTCAAATCAGGTGATCACAGCGGCCATATGGTCTCTTGTAATGGACAAGGACGCTGTAACCAAGTACCAGCGCACCTTTGATGTTATAACCGTACCCGCCGTGGACGTAGAGAGCTACGCCGCAAAACTCTTCGGCAGCGACCTCCCGGCCTTTGAGCACGCCAACGCAGGCCCCTCAGAGGCACGCTTCTACTACAGCGAGGAGAACAAGTCCTACAATATCCCTGTACGTCCCGTGACCTTTACTTATTCCCCGAGGATAAAGTCGGTATCACGCAGCGGAAACGAGTACAGCCTTGAGGTGGAGTATCTTGAAGAGCTTCCGGAATGGTGCGATGAAAGCGCTAAAAAGACCGTAAGGTACGTCCTTGCAGACACCAGCGACGGCTATCAGATAAAGTCCATGCAGGTGCTCTCACAGCAGGATTCAATGGTCTGAAAATGAACAGCAGATAAACAGCCCCTGACGAAAGTCAGGGGCTGTCTTTACAGAAAGATGAAGAATAATCAGGCGCAGGGACGAGCGCCCGGTTATCATCCCTCCGGCTGCCGTATGCAGCCGCACAATGAAAAATATATATCACAGGCATTCCGCCTGCGATAAACAAGTATTATCTCCGCCCGTCAGTATCATCATCGGGCTGAAGAAAGTCATGTTCAAGAATATAGTCATAAATCTCCTGAACAGTAGTGAACGCCACTCCCACATAGCTGTCAGCGCAGCCGTAGTAGAGGGCTATTCTGCCGGTCTCGCTGTCCGTAAGAGCGGCGCAGGGGAAGCATACATTGGGCACGAATCCTCTCTCCTCATACCACATCTCCGGCGCAAGTATGTAGTTCCTGCACCTGTGCAGCACCTTTGAGGGTTCGCTGATATCGAGTATGGCAGCGCCAATGCTGTAAACATAGCCGTTGCAGGTATTGACCACCCCGTGATAGAAGAGCAGCCAGCCCTTGTCGGTCTCTATGGGTGCGGGGCCGGCGCCCACCTTGAGCCCCTCCCACCAGTTTTTTGAGCGTCCCATGACATGGCGGTGCTTTCCCCAGTACATCATATCGGGGCTCTCACTGAGGAAGATATCCCCGAATGCGGTATGTCCGTTGTCGCAGGGACGTGAGAGCATAACATAATTGCCGCCTATCTTTCTCGGGAAGAGCACGGCATTGCGGTTGTAGGGGAGGAAGGGATTCTCAAGCCTCGTGAAGCTTCTGAAGTCCTTCGTCTTTGCCATACCGATAGCCGCACCGTACATATCCTGACACCAGATGGCGTAGTAGGTGTCCTCCACCTTCACAAGTCTCGGGTCATAGGCGTACAGCGGCTGCAGCACCTCGCCGTCCTCGGTCCTGAAGCATATCTTCTCGCTCTCGAAGCTCCAGTGTATCGCATCCTTGCTCCTGCCGAAATATATGTGAGGTATACCGTCACGCTGTTCGCCGCGGAACACACCTACAAATCCGTCTTCAAAGGGGAGAACTGCGCTGTTGAATATGCGTGCCACATCCGGCAGAGGGTTACGGTCGATAATAGGGTTCTCGCTGTATCTCCACACGGGTGCAGTGCAGCCCTCAGGCTTCTCCTGCCAGGGAATAGAGGGTAAGGCGGGAGTAAGCATCCTGATTCTGTCCATTATGTCAGCTCCTTTAATTTAAGTGCACACTTGATTGAATTACTTTAATTTAAGTATACCACATACATAAGGATTTGTCAAGAGCTTATGGAAAAACAGGGAAAAAAACACTTCTTAAATAACTTCTTGTATATTTTTTTCGTTTTTGGTATGGACATTTCCTGAAAAATGGTATATAATATAACTGTTGTACATTGGTACACAAGGCAGTCCCACCCTCTCAGTGAGGAACTGCCGGAAGGATGAAAAAAGGATTGGAGTTTTGAAAAATGAATATTCAGGAGTTTGTTAGCGGCATCAGCGAAGGCAGATTCGACACTGTACTGACAGAGCTTTACGGCGGCGGCAGGGAACTGCTCCGTCAGCGTGCAAGGTACATCAGCGCAGTTGAGAACTTCTCACGTCAGTATCCGGACCACAGCGAGATAAGGGTGTTCTCGGCTCCCGGACGCACGGAGATCGGCGGCAACCACACCGACCACCAGCACGGCTGTGTGCTTGCAGCGGCAGTCGGCGCTGATATCATCGCAATAGCCGCAGAGACAGACGAAGACGTTATCCGCATCAAGTCAGAGGGCTACGGCGAGGATGTCATAGAGCTCTGTTCACTTGAGCGCCGTGCAGGCGAGGAGGGCACCTCCGCCGCACTTATAAGAGGTATAGCCGCCCAGTTTGCAGCAGCCGGAGCAGAGCTTTCCGGTCTCTGCGCCTATACCGTATCCGACGTGAGGGCAGGCTGCGGTCTTTCCTCCTCAGCGGCCTTCGAGAACCTTGTAACAGTCATGCTCGATACAGTATTCAACGGCGGAGAAGCAGGAGCAGTAAGGAAGGCAGCCATAGGACAGTCGGCCGAGAATCTTTATTTCGGCAAGGCAAGCGGACTTATGGATCAGATGGTAAGCTCCCTCGGCGGATTCGTATTCATCGACTTCGAGAACCCTGATGCACCTGCCGTTCAGAAGCTCAACTATGACTTCACAGCCGCAGGCTACATACTCTGTATAACAGATACCAAGGGCACCCACGCCGACCTTACAGCGGAGTATTCCGCAGTACCCGAGGAGATGTGCTCCGTTGCAAAGGCAATGGGATCGGATTACCTACGTCAGGTAGACGAGGAGGAGTTCTACAGCAGGATACCCGAGCTCAGAAAGACCTGCTCAGACCGAGCAGTCATGCGTGCAGCCCACTTCTTTGACGAGAGCCGCCGCGCCATGCTCGAAGCTGAGGCACTGAGGTATTACGACCTGGATACCTTCTTCCAGCTCGTCCGTGATTCCGGTCAGTCCTCATCGGAGCTGCTCCAGAATATATGTCCCGCAGGCGAGACAGTGCATCAGGAGATCCCCCTTGCGCTCATGCTCAGCCGCAGATATCTCGGTGAGACGGGAGCCTGCCGTGTACACGGCGGCGGTTTTGCCGGAACGATACAGGCCTTCGTGCCGGAGTATCTCGCATCTGACTACGCAGAGGAGATGGACAGGGTATTCGGTGAAGGCAGCTGCCGTGTCCTCCGCATCAGGACAGCAGGCGCCTCAGAGCTTACGCTTGACGCAGACAACAGCGCATGGCTCAGCAGCGAGGCTGTATAACAGAACGATCAAAGAGCCTGAGAGCAGTAAAACCTGCCCTCAGGCTCTTTCGTTATTATCAGATCATGTCCGTGCCGGATCATACATGAAATCCGCCGTTTGTAAGAAATGCTCTTATCAACAGGCCTATAACAGCCGCAATGAGGACTTTTATTCCTGCACTCTTCCATTCCGGCGAACCCTTCTTCATCAATCCGGTCAGGAGCATAGCGCCGCCTGTGAACAGGTTTGCTGTCGGAAAGATAAGAGCGATGATACACATCAGAGTGACGAAAAAGAAGTAGTCTGCCGTCAGTGTACCGTTATAAGAGCTTTTATGACTGACATCATAGTCGATAAGCTTCTTCTTTTCAATGGTATCCTTTATTATCTCCTTTTCCTCCTCTGAGTAGCACTCCTGCTGAGTGCGGTATATGTATTCAAGGTCGGAGAGTGTGTATTCCTCTATTTCTTTTATAAAAGCGTCCTTTTCCATATCATTTCCTCCGTTCAGTGATGAGACGTATAAATGGTATCCGGCAGATACCGTTAATATTATATCACGAAATAGTTAAAAAGTCTATATACAAATTATTAAATGTACAGATGCTGTTAAAATCAGCATAAAGTTGTTATGACGCATCGTGCGTAATAGTAAACTGCAAAAGCACAATACATCAGTATACAAGCATTATCTGTCATTGTAAACCCCGCAGCTATGCGTTATAATATAATCAGTAAGGGAAATCATGAATTCCGGAGCTGAGAGAAGCTTCCGGATAATAGTATTATATTTAACGGAGGGTAAAAAAGAATGAACGATAATATGATGAAGAAGCGTATCGCAGCAGCAGTCTTTGCGGCAGTTATGTCCGCATCCTGTGCTGCCGGTACCTTCGCAGGAACAGCGCCTGCACTCACAGGCAGTCTTCTCAGCGCCTCAGCTGCCACAGCAAGCGTGTCAGTTGCTACAACTGTCGGCTACGGCGAGGGTATGTACGCCACATGGTCACCTGTCTCAGGAGCTTCCGGCTACAACGTATACGTTGACGGAGCGCAGATAGACTCCATGCTCGTAAGGCAGTACTCAGGCTATTTCAGAGCCGATGCAGTAGGCCTTAAAGCCGGCAGCCATACCATGAAGATAGTCCCCGTGATAAACGGCAGGGAGGATGCCTCAAAGGCAGCCGAAACAAAGGCTACAGCCTACGCCCATGACAGGAGCGGCTACGGCTTTGTGGGCGGCTCTTCATCCGGTGCCTACAACGATGACGGCACACTGAAGTCCGGCGCAGCAGTAGTATACGTTACCAATGCCACCAAGGACAGCGTGAGCGTAACTCTTCCCGACAAGAAGGGCACAGCGACTTCCCTGACAGGTGTACAGAACATCATCACCAACTTAAAGAGCAATACAAAGGTGCAGGCAGTATGTATCAGAGTAATAGGAAATATCACCGATCCCTCTGTACTCAACAAGGGCGACCTCTACATAGATACAGCCACCTGCGGCCTGACTATCGAGGGCATAGGCAATGATGCCACCTTCAACGGCTTCGGTCTTGTTATGAAGAACAGCTCCAACGTGGAGGTAAGGAATATCGGCTTCATGAACTGCAACAGCTCAGAGGGCGATGACTGCGGCCTCCAGCAGGGCAATAACCATATTTGGGTGCATAACTGCGATTTCTTCTACGGCGATGCCGGAAGCGACGCAGACCAGGCCAAGGGCGACGGCGCACTCGATACCAAGACATCCACCTATGTAACTCATTCCTACAACCACTTCTGGGATAACGGCAAGTGCAATCTCCAGGGCATGAAGTCCGAGAGCGCGGAGAACTATATCACCTACCACCACAACTGGTATGACCACTCCGACTCCCGCCACCCGAGAATACGCACCTGCACAGTACATATCTACAACAACTACTACGACGGCAACGCCAAGTACGGCGTAGGCGTAACTATGGGCGCCTCAGCCTTCGTTGAGAACAACTACTTCCGCAGCTGCAAGTACCCCATGCTCATCTCCGGACAGGGCAGCGATGTGGCTACAGGCGGTACCTTCTCCGACGAGCCCGGCGGCGTTATCAAGTCCTTCGGCAACTATATCCAGGGTGCAAAGGCGTACATAACCCAGAAGGACAGCACCACGGATTTCGATGCCTATGAGGCTTCCTCCCGCACAGAGCAGGTGCCCGGCAGCATAAAGGCAAAGTCCGGCGGCACATCCTATTCCAACTTTGATACAGCCTCCGGCTTCTATAAGTATACCCCCGATGCAGCCTCAGACGTACCTGCCATAGTTACCTCAAAGGCAGGCCGTGTTGACGGCGGCGATTTCAAGTGGCAGTTTGATAATGCAGCTGACGATGAGAGCTACGCAGTCAATGCGGCTCTCAAATCAGCTCTGACCTCATACAAGGACTCCATAACCGCAATAGGAAGCGGTTTCAAGGAGGACAACGGTTCAGCACCCACCCCTGTTGCGACCACGCCTGCACAGCCTGTCGTAACAACTGTACCCGTAACGGCTGCGCCTGTGACAACTCAGGCGCCGGTTACGGAGGCGGCTCCCGTGACAGGCTCTGATGTCATCTACGCATCACCGCAGGGCGGCGGCGACGGCAAGACCATACAGTCCCCGACAGATGTGGTATCAGCCGTAAAGGCAGTCCCCGCAGGCGGTACCATATACCTCCTCGACGGTATCTACAAGCTCAGCAAGACCATTATGATAGAGCAGGGCAACTCCGGAGCAGAGGGCAAGTACAAGACACTCTCCGCCTATCCCGGCGCAAAGCCCGTCCTCGATTTTTCCGCCATGGATTTCGGCCCGTCCAACAGAGGCTTCGTCCTTGACGGCTCCTACTGGCATTTCTACAACTTCGCCATCACAGGCGCAGGAGACAACGGCATCCTTCTCTCCGGCAACCATAACAAGGTGGAGCTGATGAAGCTCTACGGCAACAGGGATACAGGTCTCCAGATATCCCGCTACAGAACAGATGCCGCAAATGTCTCCGACTGGCCTTCCTATAATCTCGTCCTCAACTGCACCTCCTTCAACAACCTGGATACCGACAACGAGGAGGACGCTGACGGCTTCGCAGCCAAGCTGACCTGCGGCGAGGGCAACGTATTTGACGGATGTATGGCCTATAACAACAGCGATGACGGCTGGGACCTCTATGCCAAGACCGAGACAGGCCCCATAGGCACTGTTACTATAAAGAACTGTATCGCCTTCCGCAACGGCAGAACAGAGACCTCACAGCTCCACCCGCAGAATGACGGCAACGGCTTCAAGCTGGGCGGCGCCGGCGTAGGCTCACCTCATCAGGTGATAAACTGTCTCGCCTTTGAGAACCTGCACTGCGGCTTCACCGACAACAACAACCCGAAGCTCGCAAAGCTGGTGAACTGCACAGCAGTCAATAACGGTGAGGACTCCAAGCCCAACTTCTCAGCCTACCGCTGCAACGATCCCGGAGCCACCTTCCAGAACCTTATCTCCGCATACGTAGGCGGCCGCTCACTGGGCGAGAGCGATAAGTTCTACGGAACTATCTCCGACAGCGTAGCCATTGACAGCGGCAAGACCTATCAGATAGGATCATCCTACACCACAGCCAACAACGGCGTAGAGGGCGGCGGCACAGCCGTAAACAACCTCTCCGCCTCCGATTTCACAAGCATCTCCGTACCCAAGGTAGGTACAGACTTCCATACCGCATGGAGAGATTCCTCCGGCAATATCTCCAACGGCCATGTATTCGAGACTGTAAACGGCAGCTACTACAAGATGGGTTACCGTCTCAGTGCTTCATCAGCACCCGTGTCCACAACACCCGTACAGACACAGGCACCCACCCAGCCCTCACAGCCCACAGTCACAACAGCTGCACCCTCAGTACCCGTATCCGGCGGCTATGTACATAACTTCACCGCAAACGGCACCTCCAGCAGCTTCTATACCATCTCCGGCAACCTCTCCACAGCAAAGGGCACAGCTTCCTACAACGGCCTTACCCTTACACAGTGCCTGAAGATGGAAACAGCAACGAGCATAACTTTCAACGCACCCGCAGCCGGCAAGCTGACACTTGTATTCGGCGAAGCAGCAGGCAACGCCAAGATAGACGGCAATAAGCTGACCTCAGATAACGGCGTCCTCACAGCAGACCTCGCAGCCGGCGCGCATACCATAACCAAGGCAGATTCCTGCAACCTGTTCTATATGGTATTCACACCCTCAGGCGCATCAGCACCCGCAGAGACTACCGCACCTCAGCAGCCCACCGCTGCGCCCACAACAGCCGCACCGGCAGTACAGGGCAGGGCAGGCGACGCCAACGAGGACGGAGTAGTAAACGTAGCCGATGCAGTGGCAGTTCTCCAGTTCGTAGCAAACAAGACCAAGTACCCCCTCACAGCCACAGGTGAATCCAACGCAGACTGCGACGGCACACCCGGCATCACCGGCTCCGACGCCATCATGATACAGAAGATGGACGCCGGCATAGTATAAGCCTACCTCTCTTATCTGATGATATAATGGGAAAAGGAGACCTCCGGGTCTCCTTTTTCGGTTTATGTATTTCTGAGCCGTCAGCCGTCAGCTATTGAATGCAGAATCAAGAATGCAGAATTGCGGTATCGCCGGCAGGCGATGGATAATTATAATGAATAGTCAATTACCACCTCCAATTTGCCGGCGGTTAACTGCAATCCCCATTAGTATGACAATTATGTCATCGATGTGTCCGGGAAAACAATCCACCGGTGAGATGACATATACAAAGACAACGAAGGCTACAAGGAGCTTCATGGATTTGCTAAGGATGCTGTTGTTGTTTTCCATAATAATTCCTCCTTATCATTCCAGGTGAACACAAAAACCACCTTGATTATGGTTTCCGTGTTTCTGTAATTATATTATACCATCAATAGATCTGAATGTCATATAAAAAAGTTGGGAGCATTCAATAGCCGTTAAGAACTGTAAGTTTTAGAAATTAGTCATAGGAAAAGTAATGAAGAGGATCAGATAGATGTTTTTTATGGACAACAATCTATTCAGTCCGTCATGAATCTCCCATCATTGACATCTCCCGCCCCATTATGCTATAATAATTACAAATACAACTCCGCCCCATATCAATAACCAAGGCAGGTGTCAGCTTTGAAAAGAACAGACCTATCAGAAATAGACTTCTCCGCCCTTGCATTCCCGCGGAAAACCAAAACCTTCAAAACCGTCGTTCAGCTGTACTGCGAGTGCAGATATGACGAAGCAGAAGCATTATCTGCAAAACTGACCGGATGTGACCCTCAGCTTGCCGATATGAGAGCCCAGACAGCCTTTTTCCGCTCCGACTTCAACGAATGTGTCCGGCAGGGGCTTCTTGTCTACCCCTTCCTTGACGAGTGGTATTCGGGAAACAAAAGGCAGCAGACACGAATGATGCTGGAATATGCGATAAATAAGGCAGATGAAGAAGTAAGGCAGGAAGCGGTCGGGATACTGAATGATATGTATCACCATTTTTCAGAAGAGCAGCTTGCCGCCCGCGGCTTTGAGCATTTTGTCTATATCCCACAGCTTATCGTACACGCAACAGGTGTTCTTGAAAGCTTTGCAAAGCCGCATCATATCTACAGGCCGCCGGAATCACCGGAGGAACTGTCTGCCATCGCTGAGGATTACCTCAGGCTCCATGAAAAACGCCTTGCCGCGCTGAAATGCGATCCGATGGATGATCCGTCAGTCATAAGAAGTATTATGCCGCTGATTGAATACCGCGGCCGTCCCGAGGACTATCTGAAGCTGTATAACGAACACTGTACTTCTCCGGAGCTGAACAACTGTCACTTTGCTGCGGCAAAGATATGCCTGTACTTCGGACAGGAGGACAAAGCCCGGGAAGCATTGCTCAATTATGCACGGTATGGCTTTATACCGGTAGAGTTTACAGATGTAAAGCCTATGGAGATATTTGTTGATTACAGCTTTGCGCCCCTTCTTACAAAAGAACTGCTTGACGCCATCTATGACCTGCCGGTCCCTGAGCTGTAAGAATGCTGTACATAATTAAAATGCCCTGAAGCATCATGCTTCAGGGCAATATCTTTATATGGCGTGCGATTATCTGAATATGAATACGGATAAGACACTTCCAAGGAACATAACACCTGCCAGCGCAAGCACTACGATCCTCATCCACATCTTCTTCTCAGGTCTCTTTCCGCTGCTGTTTCCTTTTCCTGCCATTGTATCTCACCTCGCTGACTGGTAATCTGACGGCTGATATCAGCCCTTATTCTTGACTCTCTTGCGGCGGTTTGCAGTGTAATCGCTGAATACATCTGCACGGTCGCGTCCGCCGTATGCCGATCTTCTGCGGTCGGGCTTGCGTCCGCCGCCCTTGGTATAACGGTCGGATCCGCCCTTGAAACGCGGCTTCTGTCCGCCCTTGAATGTCTTTCCATCCCAGAGCTTTACCTCAACGTTGTTGCCGTTGATGCGGAGAGAACCCGTGTTCTCGAGAATGTAATCCGTCTCCGCCTCAGGTATCTCGACTGTGGTATGCTCATCGAATATGTCTATCTTTCCGAAGTCCTGCCCCGAAAGACCGGTAGCATCTGCGAGCGCTCCGAGTATAAAATTGGGAGCCATGCGGCGTGAACGTCCGATGTTGAGCTCCAGCTTTACGGTCTTTGCACCGCTTCTCTTGCCCTTGCGTATCGGACGGGGAATATCGAATTCCGGTATAGCTGCGGTCTCAGCCTTCAGCTTTTCGGAGAGAAGTCTTGCACAGGCCTCTCGGTAGTCTATGCCCATCTCAGCCAGCCTGTCAGCCATATCGTAAGCGGACTTTCCTGCCTCCTGTAAGGCTATGCCTTCAAGGACAGCATTCTGCCTTGCCTCAACGATAGCGCTCCTGTCCGGCAGGGGCATCTCATGTATCTCAGAACGGGTGTATCCTGCAATATCGCGCAGCTCATTGAGCTGTCTCCTGCCTGATACAAGAGTGTACGCCGTACCTGTCTTTCCTGCACGTCCCGTACGTCCTATCCTGTGTATGTAGTATTCGTTGTCCTGGGGGATATCGTAGTTGAACACCGCATCCACCCCGCTTACATCGATTCCTCTTGCCGCAACATCTGTGGCTACAAGCACCGCAATACGCTTCGACTTGAATCCGTTCATTACGTGGGTGCGCTGTGCCTGCTTCATATCGCCGTGAAGTCCGGCAGCGCTGATGCCTGCCGCACAGAGCTGCTCAGTCAGCTGGTCCACCATGGATTTGGTGTTGCAGAAGACCATGGCGGAGGCGGGAGTATAGGCCGCTATCAGGAGCCTCAGTGCATCCGTCTTGCGTCCCATAGGCACCTCGTAGCAGTACTGCTCAATGAGGGGCGCAGTCTTCTGTGCTGATTTTATCTTTACCTGTACCGGGTCATTCTGATACTTCTTGGTCAGGGCAAGTATCTCCTCAGGCATGGTAGCGGAGAAGAGAACTGTCTGTCTTTCCTCAGGGAGGTAGGAGAGTATGGTCTCGATGTCCTCCCGGAATCCCATATTCAGCATCTCGTCAGCCTCATCGAGGATAACGGTGCGTATGGTATCAGTTTTCAGGGTGCGTCTGCGGATGTGGTCCATGACACGTCCGGGGGTGCCGATGATGATGTTTGCACCGCGCTTGAGCTCTGATATCTGCTTATCCATGCTTGCGCCGCCGTATACTGCGCAGGTACGCACGCATCTCTTGTAGCGTGAGAACTTCCTCAGCTCACCCGCACCCTGCAGGGCAAGCTCACGGGTAGGGCAGAGTATGAGCACAGCAGGAGAGCGGCTGTCGCTCTCTGTTATGCTCTCTGCGGCGGGAAGGCCGAAAGCAGCGGTCTTGCCGGTGCCTGTAGCGGAGCGGCCGATAACATCACGCCCCTCAAGGAGTAGAGGTATGCTCTTCTCCTGTATCTCCGTCATTTCTGTATAACCAAGCTCCTCAACTGCTCTGAGGAGTTCCTCTGATAGATTAAGTTCGTTGAACTGCATATTTTTCCTTTCTTATCGCTTGTATCGCATATCTTCCTATAATACATAATATCACAAATAAGAGCGCAGGTCAAGGGCTTGAAGCAAGAAACCATGCCGGTAATGATAAAAACCTCCCCGGCGGTAAGACAGATATCTATATAGAAGTTTTGCCCCCAAGCGTTTAAGCGCTTAGGGGCATTCTATTTTATACGGTTGCTAAGATAAATCAGAATTTGTCTATTAACGCAGAACGCAGTTATATCGAACCGCTGACCCGTCGGGGTATTCAAT
>CAMKMD010000001.1 GCA_946413815.1 uncultured Ruminococcus sp. | reverse complement strand
ACGCCCTCTCTTGCAGGGCGTCCCCTCTTCAAAAACAGTCCCCCGGACTGTTTTTTGAATTCACCCCTTGCGGGGCGCCTGGCGGCTATATGTGGGGCTTTGCCCCAGCCTAACCGGCCCGTCCCCTCTGTCAGCTTCGCTGACATCTCCCCACACTGTGGGGAGTTACCCCACAAGGGCTTTCAGCCCTTGACCTTACCAAAGGGGCGTGCCCCTTTGGAATCCCAAACGTTTGGTATTATCGCTGAAACCACCTTTTTTGACAAGCTGAGCGCAGCTTATAGCCGCGCTGAACAGTGTGCAGGAGATGTCATCCGTGGTATCCGCAGATGCATCAGTCTCCGAGATATATGGAGAATTCCATCTCGGAGCTCTCTTCAAGGCGTCTTGCGTATATGCTGCCGCCCAGTGCCGAGGTGATGCTCCTTGCAGTGAAGAGACCGATACCGCTTCCTTCGATGCCGTGTGAATTTGAGCCGCGGCGGAAGCTGTCGAAGATGAAGGAAAGCTCTTCCTCGGGGAGCAGCTCTCCCTTGTTCTTCACCCTTATGCAGACTCCGTCCGTATCGGATTCGAGGAGTATGCTGATGCCCTCGCCGTTTCCGTATTTTACAGCGTTCTCGATAAGCTGTGAGACCACTCTCAGGAGACCGTAAATGTCGCTGTTTACCAGCCTGTCGGAGGTGCATTCCACACTGAAGGGGATGCGGAGGAGCCGCAGCCGCTCGGTGTATTCGCGGCTTATCAGCGTTTTCAGCTCTGAGAGGTAGAACTGTGACACCTGAGGCTCATAGCTGCTCTCTGCCGAGGAGGAGGCCGCAATCAGTTCCTTTACAAGAGTCTGTATCTTTTCGGCATTGCTGTCTATCCTTGCTGCAAGCTCAGCATTTTTATCCTCGCTCCCCGAATAGAGACCAGTGCGTATGGCTTCGGAATAAAGGCGGATATTCATGACGGGTGTCTTGACTCCGTGAGCTATTGAAGCCAGAAGGGTATGCTGCTGACAGTCGAGCCTTTCGCTGCGCCGGCGTTCACTCTGAAGAACATCCCCCAGCATATTCAGGCCCCATATGAACCTGCCGAACTGTTTGTCATTTGTTTCGGGCAGCTTGTCAGCGTCGGGTATCCTTGCAAGGCGCTCCGGATAATCCGCGAGTCTGCGGAAAGGCCTGATGATGCGCAGATAGGTGTACAGCAGCAGCGCCATGGCCAGCAGCCAGCATATACCCAGCACGGTCAGCACCATAGCGTCTGAGAGATGCCTGAAGGGGTCGCTGTAGGAATAGACCGCGAGCCCTGCAAGACTGCTGCCCTTGTATACGGGGCATATCAGTGAGCCGCTGCTGCCCTTGGCGGTAAGCAGACTGTTGCTGCCTTCTGCCGGTATGAATGATATATCGTCCGGCATCATTTCTTTTTTGTGCCCGCTGAGGGAGCTGACGGCCTCTGCGGGAGGTGTGCCGTCTTCTATCATAGCGGTCAGTTCTGCGTTAAGACGGTTCACGGTGACTGAGCGGGCGTTGATGCGTTTGTCGATGAACCGGGGAACTGCCGTCAGCCACAGGACAGCAAGCGCAAGGAATACAGCCGTGACAGCAGCAGCGGATATTATCAGCCGCTTCATCAGTCGCCTCCGAAACGGTAGCCGTGCTTGTAGACCGTGCGTATCAGCTCCGGATGGTTCGGGTCTTTTTCCAGTTTCTCCCGCAGCCAGCGGATGTGTACGCTGACGGTGGAGGGCTCGGTGAAGCAGTCGCTTCCCCATACCTCGTTGAACAGCTGCTCCTTTGACATGGCTTCTCCGCTGTGCTCCATAAGGCATTTCAGCAGGGCGAATTCCTTGACGTTCAGGTGTATCTCATTATTATCCCGTGTCACACGGCGCAGCACAGGGTCGAGAGTGATGCCGCAGGCCGAGAGCCTTGAGCTTTCAGGCAGCTCGCCGCCGCGTTTGATGAGAGCCCTGACCTTTGCGATAAGTACGGGTATGGAGAAGGGCTTTTCGATGTAGTCGTCAGCCCCGTTATCATATCCCGTGAGTACGCTCTGCTCGTCGCTGCACGCACTCATCATGAGCACCGGAGTTTTTCCCGCCGAGCGTATGGCGGCACAGGTCTCGAAGCCGTTCTTCCCGGGGAGTATGACATCGAGCAGCACGATACGGAAGCTCTCTCTTTCAAGCCTTTCGAGGCCTTTTTCAGCATCGGGGCATAGCTTTACGGTAAAGCCTGCATTTATAAGGAAATCCCTGACGAGTGCGCCGAGCTCCGGGTCGTCCTCTATAATAAGTATATCAGTCAAATCAGATACCTCCCTTGTATCAGTATCAACACCATCATTATAATGATTATAGCATAGTGCTGACCTGAAATCAAGGGCAGGAGGACAGTTTGCTCCGTAATGCCGGTGCTGCCGCAGACACATGATATTTCCTCCTTACCAGCCCTGTTCGATGAGCCATGAATTGAGCCTGCGCTCCCGGGCGGAGATATCATATTCCGCCTCTGCCTTACCGAGGACCAGTTCTCCGCGGATGCCGCCGTCCATAAGGTAGATGACTCTCTCGCTACGGGCGGCGACCTTTACGCTGTGAGTGACCATGAGGATGCCTGTGCCGCTGCGGTTGGCGGCGATGAGCTGCTCCATCACATCTCCTGCCGCCTTTGAGTTGAGCGCGCCGGTGGGCTCGTCGGCGAATACTATCTTCGGTGAGTTGATGAGCGCACGGCAGAGGCAGGCACGCTGAAGCTCTCCGCCGGAGACCTCTGTTATCTCGTTCTCGGCAGTCCCGATTATGCCGAGGCTGCGCATGAGCTGCTCTGCTCTCTCGTTCACCTTCTTCCTGTCACCACCCGCCTGATAGCCGGGGAGGACGATATTATCCATGATACACAGCTTCTTCATCATTTATCCCCAAGATTTTATTATCACCAGTTTTCTACTAAAAGCCTATTAATTACGTACATTTTAGTGAAAAGTTAGGGATAATGGTTTGTATTATTACCTTAATCCGCAGCTTCTCGCCATTTCATCTTCATCGCCTTCCCACAGAGGTTTTTCACTTGCATCTATGGGCATTGATACTTTTTCCATAGCCTCCCTAAGTTGCTCTATGGAGGGAATTGCATAAATCTTCGTAGTTTCAATATCCGAATGTCCAAGAATCTGCGCGAGAATAATAGGGTCAACTCCATCACGATATAACATGGTAGTTCTTTCGGCTCGTAAAAGATGTGGATAAACACGCTCCGGCATATCAGGACTGCTTATTCTTGCTTCATCTGCATATTTCTGGATAAAGCGTTCGATGGTACTTGAAGAAATCCTGCCTTTTCTTCCTTTAATAATAGTGTAAAATAAGAAATCATTCATGTCTGTAGTATCTTTATGATATGCAGACATATAGTTTTTTAGATGCTCTGCCGTTATATCAGTAATAGCAACCGTGCGTTCCTTGTTTCCTTTTCCGGAAGCTATGTGAACGGTCAGCCCATTCAAATCAACATCGTTGATGTTTAGATCGATAAGTTCATGGAGCCTAATGGCAGTGTCATATAAAAGTATCATAATCGTTTTGTTCCTCATCCCGATTTTTGAATTGTTTGGCTGTGCCAAAAGTGCTTTTAGTGCTTCAATTGAAAGCAACTTCTTTTCTCTTTTCGGTATTTTTAAGGCTGTGACTTTGGATACTCTCAGTGCAACAGATTGTAATGCAATATCGTTATCCGCTGCATAGTTTACATAATTTTTCAAAGCGGACAAACGAACATTGCAGGTTGCCGGTGATATTCCGTGCTCCTTCAAATAAGCCAGATATTCCAGTATTAGTTCTTTTGTACAGTCTTCAAACGTAAATTTAGCGATAGATATTCCTTTTTCATTGAGAATGTACTTTCTAAATGAAGATAGCGAATCTGTATATGAACGAATTGTTTCAGGACTTCTACCCATTTGATGCAGAAGATAAGTTTTGAGATAATTCAGTGTTTGAGAAAAGAAGAGCAACTGCGGTTCTTGTTTTTTAGTCCTCATAAGGGATAACCTCCGGAATGACTATTTTTGATGTTTTGTCTTTCTCACGAACAATTCTGCGCCCCTCCTCGACCTGATGATAATAATATAATGACTCGTGAATAGTGCTATGGCCAAGAAAACTACACAAATACGGTAGTTTTTCTTGAATGTTTTCACCTGATGACATCCAACTGTTTAATCTATCCACAACATAAGTATGCCGAAATGATTTAATGGTAGGTGGATTGCTGATATTTGCGCAAGAAGTTTGAGATAATGTCCGTAGAAAGTATTCTCTTACAGTCAATTTATTGATATGTTTTCCGTTTTTAATGCCCGGAAAAACATAATCTGATTTTGGCGAAAAAGACGCAATAGTTTCCTTGTATGTCTTCAGCATTTTCAGTATATCGTCAGTAAGCCATAAAATGCGATCTTTGTATCCTTTAGATTGAACAATCTTGATACAACCACTATCTAAGTTGACGTGCTCCCATGTCATTTCAAGCGGTTCAGAACGCCTTAGCCCACAGCAATAATACAATCTAAAAATCACCTTACACTCCTCCAAAAGCATCATTCCGTATTTTCCTCTCCTTGGAGTCAGTGAATCTAAAGCAAGGAAAAATTCCTTGCGTTCTTGTTCTGTAAAAACATGGGCGATCTTAACTTCTCCGGACTGTGTTTTAGGTGGCATATACGCTTCTTCACCCAATGATAAAATGTATTTTGAGAGTTGGCGAAGAGCGGAAACTCGATTGTTTCTCGAACTGATTCCTTCAGTACTCCGTTGGATTGACCATGCATCTGACAAGTCTTTTGTAACTGTCAGGCATTTGTAATCGTGATCAATGCAAAATGCATCCAACTCTATCAGAATATCTGCAGCAGAATCGTAAATAAAACCTGAAGCGCGTCTCTCTGCAATATGCCCCTTTATCATAGGAGCTAAGCTGCTCTTAAATGTATAATTGCGATGCTCATTCATATTGTCATCGTCCCTTCTAATGGCAGACAACAAGATTTTAAGGATTTTTCATCTATCGAAAGATAGCTATGAACGGTATTCATTGATGAATGCCCCAGAGAATCTTTGATTTTCATGGTATCTGTACCCGCCAGCAATAATCTGGAGGCAAATGTCCTGCGGAGAATATGAAATCTGGTTCCTCTTTCCGGAAGAACTCTCGAAAGTGCTTGTGCGCATATGATAGGATTCACTCTGTTATACGGAACACTAAACGATAAAAAAATATACTCTGAATTGGATTGCGGGCGACCATATTTTTGGTAAAGATAGATGCTGTTACCTACCGGAACGGGCATTGGCAAAACCAGTGGTCGATACGTTTTTTGTTGTGTAATGGAGATAGTCCTTTCATCCCAATCAATATCTGATTCTTTCAAATTTACAATGTCAATCCGTCTTAGTCCCATAAGAAGACCAAGCATAAGAATCGCGCTGTCTCGGTATTGTAAGGGCGTTTTAGCGCTATCCCTATAATTATACAGACGATTCACTTCTTCTTCTGAGAGTATATCAACAATTTTTCTTGTGTGTGAAGATTGCGGCGGTAAGGCACAAGAAAGATTATCAGGTGTGTGGTGCATTTCAAAAAGATATTCCAACAATTTATATAATGCATAGGCATAGTTGTTAATATGGTTTGATGCATTTTCAGAAATCCAAATGCAGTATTGCTTCACATTAATGTAGTCAATCATGGCAACATTATCAAATCCTTTCTCCTGTAAGTAAAGAAAAAATGACAGTGCGCCTGATCTAAGAGTATTTAGTGTTCCTTCTGTCACCTGCTTAAGTTGCTGATGGGAAAGATATTCTTTTATAAGGATCTGGTAGTACCCACTTAATCTATTGATAGCTCCTCTTTCAGTTCCGGACTGTTTAAGATCAATGTTTGTTAAGTATCCTTTCGACTCAAATATGTGAAGAAGATGGAATGCACGTATTACACTGCTCTGCTGTTTGCCTTTCCAGAAATTTTTCATAATCGAAAACCAAAAGTTTTCAGAATCAACTGAGCATAAAATATTCTTCTCAGCACAGAAAACATAATACATCTGAAAGTAAGCAGTAAAATTACTTCTCAACGAATCCTTGTCATAGCCATATGTGTACGAAAGATATTTAGGCAACTGCACAGCTTGCTTCCAAAAAGTTTCAGGCTCAATTCCGCTTGAGATGACACACTTCTTGGTTTTAGAAAACTCGGCAATAGCGTAGCCTATGGCTTTCGATTGAATCGGTGCAGTCAAGATATACGGCAGATGAGGAGAAATATGTCCCTGATCTGAAAGAAACTGCAAAAAGAAACGGATAGAATAAATAATGGAATATGTCTCACCAATTGAGTCAGCATATTCAAAATATTTAAAAATAACATCACCTGTGATACTCGTGGACTGCTGAATTTCGGATTTGCTAAGAAAACTTGCGAATTTTATGCAATTTACACGTTGAGAGCGAACGGCACTTTCTAAACGAAACGTCTTTAAATGACTAATATATTCTGTTACTTTTTTCTGCCAATAAATTGATAACTCATCAAAAGGGTCATTGTAGTACTTGTAATTACCTGTTATCCTCCCATTTGACATAATGTCATTTAACTCAAAAACTGCTCTCCTGTACCTAAAGAATTCTTTATTACTCAATAATGGCTGTTTTATGGATAGCCACTCAAGAGCGTTTTCAAAACTATACGGAATTGAATTCTCCTGTAAGTATCGTTTTAGAGCATTCAGTGCAGCTCTTTTCCCAGGGTTAACCGCACGTCCGTCTGTAATCAGCCACTTTTTCCAAATCGACATCCCCTCATCAAAGGTAAGAGTCATTAGCATCCTCCTCGTTTGTTTTGTAGGAAATATTATCCTTAACTTTAGTGAGGAGGATATGTCTATTTGACGAAATATTAAAGAAAGTTAAGGATAATGAAATGTTGGGGATAAATCTGATAATCCTGAATTCTTGATTTTCAGATATACATCTGCTGGAAGATGAAGCCCATTTCCCGGAGACGCAGGTCCATGAGCTGCTTCCGGCTGAGGGAGGAGAGCTTCTTTCCGTTGAAGGTGACCTCTCCGGAGGTGGGTTCATCCATGCCGCTCACGGTATAGAGCAGGGTGGATTTGCCGCTTCCGCTCGGCCCCATGATGCTCACGAATTCACCTTCCTTCATCTCGAAGTTGATATTCTGAAGCACGTTGTTGCTGCGTGACTTTATGATATAGGTCTTGCACAGATTGTTTACAGTCAATATATTCATAGTTCTTACCTCATTCCTCTGAGATGCTTCTGATATCGATGGAGTCAGTCCTGCGCAGGCTTATCAGCACAGGCAGGAGAACCGACAGGAATACTATTGCCGGCATTATCACCCATGTGAGCACAGGCGCGGGCAGGAAGCGGAAGCCGGAAAGCCCGAGCTTGCCGAATACCGTATCCACAAGCAGATTACCGAGGGTCGCTGTGAAAAGTATGGACAGCAGCACCGAAGCCGCTGAAAGAAGCAGCATACGGAGAAACTGAGCAAGGCGGATGCTCCTGTCGGGAACGCCGATACACCTTTGCAGGGCTATCTCCGCCCTGTCCTCCGATATAAATATGCCCATGTAAAGCATGGTGAGCAGGATATTGACAAGTATCACAGCCGACGGAGCAAAATTCCTCAGGATGCCGAACTGGAACTTGTAAGGGGCAAGGTATCTGTCTATGTATTCCTGTGCATTCATGGTATGGCCGCTGAAATGCTCGCATATCTTCTGATACTCTGCCTCCTTGTCCTCGCTGTCGATGCAGAATCTGTAGCACGATTCATCATCAGCAAAGCCCTTGTCATACTCTCCGCCCATGATAATGAGAGGGTATTCCCATTCAAGCATATCGAAGAGACCTGTAATAATGATATTTCTGCTGACCATTACGGCAGAAAGCCCGTCTTCCTGGTATTCCTTTATGCTTATCTCAATTTCATCTCCGGGCTGTATGCCGAGCTTTTTGGCAGTATAGCGGCTCATTGCGGCCTCATTTGCAAGGACCGGAGCAACGCCTTCGCTGAATCCGATGAAGGAGAGGTCTTTTTTGCCGAAATAGAAGATGCAGTTTCTTGTGCTCCCGGTCAGCAGCTTTCCTTCGCTGTAGCTTACGGTATCCACATGAGCGGCTATGCCGTTCTCAGCAAGCTCTTTGTTGTACACACTATAGAAGCTCTCGTTCTCAGCGGATTCCGCTTCTGCGTATTCCTCCATCATCTCGTCGTTGAAGTCCGGAAAGAAATCCATCTGATAGACCGCCTGATATTTCAGGAAATCCGGATTGATGACGGAGTTGTAGAGGCCGCAGGCGATAAGGATTATCACGCCGCCGAGGGTATAGGCTATGATGAGCATGGTATAGCGCCTGAAGCGGGTGAGAATGTCGGAGAGCGCATGGTAGAGGCATACAGGCATTGAACTGCGTCTGTGAAGCAGGAGTGCGGAGGCCTTTCCGTAACGTTCGCCGGCATTCTCGCCGTGTATGGCATTGATGACGGATATCTTCCTGAACCTGCGCATGGTGAACATACAGAAAAATATGATAATGCCGGCCGTCAGAAGCAGGGATACTGCGCCGATGGCCGTCTGCTCTGCGAAGTCAGGGAAGCTCATACCTCCTGCGAAGAGGTGCATGACACAGACAGACACCGGATATCCGGCTGTAAGGCCTATGATGCCGCCGATGACTGCAAAGGCTATGTACTTTGCCGCAAATATCCAGCGGAAGCCGAAGGAATCAACTCCGGAAGCACGCAGCATACCGATCTCCTTTTCCTCCTGATTCATTGCTGATATCATGGTGAAGCGTATGGTCATAAGGATGATGAGGAGCATGAATATGCTTATCACGATCATGAAGACAGTTATTATATAAGAGGTGATATAATCGTCTGTCAGATCAGATCTGAGAATAAAGGCGGATGCGGGCCTGATGCAGCCTTTGCCTTCAGCGGAGGTGCTTTCAGCGGCTGTGTATTTATTCTTGAAAGCGTCATATTCATCACTGGCATCGCCCTCAGCAGTTATTGAATACAGGTAGGTCTTTACGGGAAAGCCGGCCGTCATCGCCGCATAGTCATCATCTGATATGAAATACCGGCAGAAGTAGGAGCTTGAGGACTCCTTGTAAAAGCCGCCGATCACGAATTCGTATGCCCTGCCGGACGGGGATATGAACCTGACTGTGTCACCGGGCTCCGCGCCTGTTGTATCCCTCAGCTTGTGGGATATGGTGACAGTGCCGTTCCTGACGGTGAACGGTCTGTCCTTCAGGTCGAAAACGAGATCGTGTTCCGCCGGGAGAGTCGTGACAAAGTTCTCCATACGGAAAAAGTTCTCATACTCGTTCTCGTCAATATTGTTGAAGTCCACCTGACAGTTATCAAGCAGAAGTCCCTCATCGCGGTACCATGAGGTGAATCCGGGATGATCGTCAATACAGCTTTCGATGGCTGCCCTGTCGTCATCCCGGCTTTCCTCCGGGAGGGAAAAGAGCATGGCAATATCCGAGGAGCGGCAGTTCTCCCTGGTCTGTGCGGGACCGGTGACCTGCAGGTAAAGCTGTGCCGCGCTGACATACATCAGCACGGAGGCCGCAGCTATGAATATGAAAAGAATGATATTCAGACCTCTTCTGATCCGGAGATCATTTTTCAGCATTTTAAAAAACATAGATGTCTCCTTGTGGCATGGTTAGAGGCGGTGCATACAGGCGCACCTCTCCTGTTGTTTCTATTATAACTCATCCGGGGTTAAAAAGTCTTTAAAAAACCCGAATTTTCCGGACAAAGTTTTTTGTATCAGCCGGAAAAGGCCATATACCGGCATCTGCGAGGATGCTGCCTCCGGAAAAAATAAAAAAATTGAAGCTGTGAAAAAAGTTAAAGACTATTTAATAATTTCCGTGTTATAATCAGATCATAGAAACGGGAGAAGACGTCCTCCCTGATCTTAAAACAACATGAAAGAGGGATCAGAAATGTTCTGGAGGATACTGAAAAAGGATCTTAAACGAAAAAGAACGATGAACATCATTCTTCTGCTGTTCATCATACTCTGCTCGATGTTCGCTTCTTCGAGCCTGAACAATATCGCCGCGGTTACGGGCGGACTTGACAGGTACTTTGATCTTGCCGGCGTACCGGATATCATGATAACCATAAACGGAGAGAGCGACACAGAGGAGAAACTGAGGGAAATGCCTTCTGTAAAGGAGATAAAGAAGGAAAACCTGTTATCCCTGCCGAGCTCGAAGAATTTCACCTATAAGGGAAAAAAGCTTGAAAACTTCATCAATCCTGCTGCTCTGCTGGCTGATGACGAAGTTGCTGTACGCTGCTTTGACAAGGACAATATCCTGATAGAGGACGTTCCGGGTGGCTGCTTTTATTCCACAAGGCCTTTCGTGCAGAACATAGATATCAGCGAAGGAGATTATGTTGATGTCAATGTCGGCGATACCTCTGTAAAGCTGAAATATATGGGTATTTTCAAGGATGCTGTGCTCTACACGGACAACGCATCACTCCCGTGGCTTCTTATTGACCGCTCCGATTATGAAAGACTCAGCAAGGAGCAGGAAACCCATGACTTAGATACAACTAAACTATATCTGAAAACTGATGATCCGGACAGTGTACGTGAACTTGCGGCCGGTCATGACAATGTATACATAACTGAAAGAAGTGAGTTCAAGCAGATATACCTGTACGATATGTTCGCTGCATATATAATGATGGCAGTAAGCATCATACTTATGATAACGGCTTTCGTTGTACTCAGATTCACCATAGGCTTCACCATAAGCGAGGAATTCCGTGAGATAGGCGTTATGAAGGCTGTGGGCGTGAGCAATATCAGCATACGCAGTCTCTACATCGTCAAATACCTTGCGATAGCTGTTATCGGAGCGGCAGCAGGCTTCTTTGCTTCCATACCCCTGAGCAGTATGATGCTGGATACCGTATCGAAGAATATCGTTCTCTCAGGCAGCAGCGGAACTATGACAGGGCTGCTCTCTACAGCCGGAGTTGTGATCGCCATTATGCTGTTCTGCTTCCTCTGCACACGGAGCGTGAATAAGCTCTCGCCCATAGATGCGGTAAGGAACGGACAGACAGGCGAGCGCTTCCGCAAAAAGAGCCTCCTTCACCTCGGACGTTCAAAGCTGCCGGCTACAGGTTTCCTGTCTGTCAATGACGTGACGAGCGCTCCGAAGCGTTTCAGCATAATCACTGTTGTCTTTACTCTCTGCCTTCTTATGATGACGCTGATGTCCATGTTTGCGCTGACTCTCCAGAGTGAAAACTTACGCCGGCTGTTCCTGATACCGGCCTCGGAGGCGCACATAATGGATGCCGATATGATGATGGACTATCTGGGAGACAATGATACTGAAGAAAAGCTCACCGAGCTTGAAAAAACTCTTTCAGATAACGGAATGCCGGGAAAATGTACCATAACACTGACTAAGAATTTTGATGTGAACCACGGCGATAAGAAGCTGAAGTGCTTATGTGCTGTGACATCGGGACATACTGACGAGATACTGCGTGTGGATGAGGGCAGCGCTCCCCGGAGAGATGACGAGATCGCTGTGACCGAAAGCACCATGAAGGAGCTCGGCGTCGGCATAGGTGACAGGATATCGTTTGAATACGGCGGCAGGGAGCAGGAATTCATCATCACCGGCAGATTCTCCGCCTTTATAACATCAGGTATATACCTGAACAAAAACTACCGGCCCGAAAATGAAAGCTTCGGCGGATGTATGGGTATCCAGGTCCACTTTGACGGCTCTCCGGACAAGGAGACGATCGGAAAGAATATTGAGAAGCTGAAGGATATCCTTGACACAACGAAGATATATACCACAAGCGAGTATGTAAAGACCATGACAGATATGTCGGATGTGCTGACAGCCATCAAGCATATGATGATGATACTCACAGTGATAGTAACTGGCATGATAGTCATACTCATGGAGCGCAGCTTCATATCAAAGGAGAAGAGCGAGATCGCTCTTATGAAGGCCATGGGCATAAGCAGCGGCAGCATCATAGGCCAGCATACCCTGCGCTTCGTGATAGTTGCTCTGGCAGCCTGTGCAGCCGGCTTTGCGCTGCAGATGCCGGTAGGAAACCTGCTGATGAATATGGTATGCAGGTTCATAGGTGATGTGGAAGGCATCGTATGTGATGTTGATATCTTTGAAGTGTTCGTGGTATGTCCGCTGATACTCATCGGAGTAACGGCCATAGGAGCATTTCTCACGGCTCTCTATACCAGAACGATCAGTGCTGCTGATGCAGCAAGCATAGAATAAGGAGGAAAATGCAATGAATGCAGTATTACAGGCGAAAGGTCTCTGCAAGACCTACATAGTGAACAAGAGACAGAACAATGTTCTGAAGAATGTTGACCTTACAGTTGACGAGGGTGAGATGCTTGCGATAATGGGACCTTCGGGTTCCGGCAAGAGCACTCTGCTCTACTGCGTATCCGGCATGGACAGGGCGACCTCCGGCAATGTGGTGTTCAACGGCAGGGACACCACAAAGCTCAGGGAAAGGGAACTTGCAAGGCTCCGTCTTGAAGAGATGGGCTTCATCTTCCAGCAGATGTACATGATGAAGAACCTCTCCGTCCTTGACAATATCATACTCCCCGCCGTAAAGTCAAAGAAGAACAAGGAGAGCCGCAGACAGACCGAGGAAAGAGGCAGAGCCCTTATGCACAGGCTCGGCATAGCGGACGTCGGCGGCAATGACATAAACGAGGTCTCCGGCGGACAGCTCCAGAGAGCCTGTATCTGCCGCAGCATGATAAACTCCCCGAAGATGATATTCGCGGACGAGCCCACCGGCGCCCTCAACCGTGCCAGCTCTGATGAAGTGATGAATGAGCTTCTCTCCCTCAACCGTGACGGCACTACCGTCATGTGTGTGACTCATGACCCTAAGGTGGCCGCAAAGTGCAGCCGTGTGCTCTACCTCGTGGACGGCGGTATCGTGGGCGAAAAGGATATGGGACATTATGAAGAAGGGGGCAGGACTCTCCGTGACCGTGAAAGAGAGCTGAACAACTGGCTCATGGAGCAGGGCTGGTAATGACATTCCGCAACACGGGTATTGCACTGAGGCAGTGAATATGATAGAATAGTATCAGGCGGTGATATTATGGCAGATATACTTATAGTTGAAGACAATACAGAGCTTGCTTCGCTCCTTTCTGATTTCCTGCGTGACGAGGGGTATACGGTCACGGCAGTCGGGAGCGGTGAGCGTGCGCTTGAGCTTTTTGAGAAATACGGTGCAAAACTGGTGGTGCTCGATATCAATCTTCCGGGCATGGATGGCTTTGCTGTCTGCTCGAAGCTCAGGGAGGATACTGATACTCCGATACTCATAGTCAGCTGCCGCACAGACAAGGATGACAAGATCAACGGTCTTGACCTCGGCGCGGATGACTACATCGAGAAGCCATACGATATAGATATCCTTATCGCCAAGATAAAGGGTATATTCAGACGGCGCTATCAGCGGGAGATACTCTCTGCGGACGGCGTTGAGCTGAACCTTGCAGACAGGACTGCGGTCATCGACGGAAAGAATGTGGAGCTGACCACGAAGGAGTTCGATCTCCTTGCGCTCCTGATAAGCAACAGAGGAAAGGTAATGAAGAAGCAGTACCTTTTCAGTACGATATGGGGCAGCGACAGTGAGTCGGAAATGCAGACCCTCCATGTACACATCAACCGTCTCAGGGCTAAGCTCGGAGATGATCCGAAGGATGCAAAAAGGCTCCTTACGGTCTGGGGCGTGGGGTTCAAGTACGTATGAGATACTACAGAAGACTGAGCGCTGTATTCATTATCCTGCTCATCACAGCTGCGGTTATCGCCGATATCCTGATCATCAGAGGGAACAGGGAACCTGCCGGGATATACCGCGTGGAGGCCAAGCGCCTTGTGGATGATATACGTGAGACAGGCAGCTTTGACATCGGAAAGTATCCGCACCTGACGGGTGTATACAGCAGCGATGACGCAGCAAGCTTGTACAAATCCGATGAACCGTATATCATGGCAGAGGTGAACGGCAGGCATTACCGCATCGAATACAGACATAACCCGATAAACGGACAGTTGGCAGTGATCAATGTTTTCTTCGTCATCGTGATACTGATAGTTATGCTGCTCCTTGGCTATTTCTACCGGCATCTCATCATTCCCTTCGGAAAGATAAACGATGTACCGAAGGAGCTGGCAAGGGGCAATCTTGCTGTATCGATACCTGAGGAAAAAGGCCGTTTCTTCGGGAAATTCACCTGGGGTGTGAATCTTCTGCGTGAGAGTATAGAAAAGGACAGGGAGCACGAGCTCGAGATGCAGCGTGACAAGAAGATGCTGCTGCTCTCGCTGTCACACGATATAAAGACTCCGCTCTCTGCGATAAAGCTCAATTCAAGAGCTCTCGCAAGAGGTCTCTATAAGGATGAGGAAAAACGCCGTGAAGCAGCAGAGAGCATAAACCGTCACGCAGATGAGATAGAGAGCTACGTCAGCCAGATAACCAGAGCGGCGGGAGAGGACTTCATGACCTTTGAGGTGAATATGGGGGAGGAGTTCCTCAGCCGCATAGTCACCAAGATATACGAAAGGTATGCCGCACAGCTTGCCATATCCGGTACCGTGCTCAGCATCGGTGAATACATGGATGCCATACTCTCCTGCGATCCTGACAGACTTGCGGAATGTCTCCAGAACCTTGTGGAGAATGCTATAAAGTACGGCGACGGAAAGAGCATATCCCTGAGCTTCGATCAGCAGGACGGCTGCACGCTTATAACCGTCACGAATACGGGCTGCACCCTCGGAAGGGAGGAGCTTACGGAGATATTCGGCAGTTTCAGGCGCGGCAGCAATTCAGACGGCGTAAAGGGCAGCGGCCTCGGATTGTTCATCTGCCGGAGACTGATGTCGATGATGAACGGAGATATATACGCGGACATAGAGGACGGCTGCTTCAGCGTAACTCTTGTTGTTCGCATGGCATGATATAGATACGATATAGGATGACCGTTCCATCTGGAGCGGTCATATTGCTTACTGACAGAAAAATCCCCGGAGCGTCGGTGATATGACGTTCCGGGGATTATGTCATTCTTCCTCTTTCTTATCCTTCTTCTTCCACAGGAAGCTGATATGTGTTTCCGTACCTTCTTTGATTCTTTTCAGATTGACGATATGCTTCGACACAATGATAACGGCGACTATCGCAAGACATACCGTGCCGACAGGTTCTCTGGCAGTGAGTGCGTATATCAGAGTGAATACTACCGGGCCGGTTATTGATATTACACATATATAGTCGAGCAGCAGTGCTGCTGTCACCTCGATGACAAGGAGTATCAGGAAGAGCTTCGGGCTGTAGCCGAGAAGCGCACCCGCAAGACAGGCAAGTCCCTTTCCTCCGTGGAATTTCATCAGTACCGGATAGATATGGCCGAGGATACAGGCGCATCCTCCTATTATCTTTGCCGCAGCTATCTGCGGGAAGAGTACCCCGGCTAAAACGGCTGCAAGCGCTGCCTTTGCGATGTCGAACAGGGCAGTGAATGCTCCCGCTTTTTTTCCGACTATTATCGCCATATTCGATGCACCGGCGTTGCCCGTGCCAAACTCACGTATATCAAAGCCCTTTGCCTTAGAGATGATGTATGCCGGATTGATGTTGCCTAAGCAGTAACCCAGCAGCGCACATAAAAGGTATTGCATATTCTGTCCTCCGCTCATCCTTATCTTAGCAGTAATTATATCACAGTATATTTTTCGTGTCAATAGAAAGCTGTGCTGTCTCCGGCTGAACGGCAGAGGAATTCTCCGACAGACTGCGATCAATTTTTTTCTGCAGCCCGTCCGAGACCTTGACAGTATCTCTATTTTATGGTATAATGGCAAATAGCGACCATTACGGCATATGTCGGAGGTCAGATGATCAAGTATTAAGGAGAAGATATAATGCATTGGGCAGAAAAGATAGCAGAAGAGCTTATTCGCAGCAATCCTGACAAGGAGGAGTATGTCTGCGCCGCCGGAATCAGTCCTTCCGGTTCCATACATATCGGAAACTTCAGAGATATAGCAACATCCCTGTTCGTTACAGAGGCACTTCAGAAGGCAGGAAAAAAGGCTAAGCTGCTGTTCTCATGGGACGAGTTCGACCGTCTCCGCAAGGTGCCCAAGAACGTTGAGAAGATAACCACAGGCTTCGAGGAGCATATCGGCCGCCCCTACGTTGATGTACCGAATCCCTTCGGCACAGAGGAGAAGACCTATGCCCAGTATTTCGAGAAGGAGTTCGAGGCTGCAATAGAGAAGTTCGGCATAAAGATGGAATACCGCCATCAGGCCGAGATGTACCGCAGCGGCGCTTACCGCGAGCACGTACTTACTGCCCTGGACAAGAGGGGAGAAATCTTCGATATCCTCGACAGCTTCCGTACACAGGACGCTCAGGAGGGCGAGAGAGAGGCCTACTACCCCGTATCCATCTACTGCTCAGAGTGCGGCAGGGATACAACAAAGATAGTATCCTACAGCGATGATACACATACCGCAAAGTTCGAGTGCAAGTGCGGACACTGCGGAGATTTCGATTTCACAAAGGATACCAACTGCAAGCTCGCATGGAAGATAGACTGGCCTATGCGCTGGATGTTCGAGGGCGTTGACTTCGAGCCCGGCGGAAAGGATCATGCTGCTCCCGGCGGTTCATATGATACCAGCCGCGTTATCGCAGAGAAGATATTCGGCATCAAGGCTCCCATGTTCAAGGGCTATGAGTTCATCGGCATCAAGGGCACAACAGGCAAGATGTCCGGTTCCTCCGGCCTCAACCTCACACCTGATGCACTTCTGAAGATATACCAGCCCGAGGTAATACTCTGGCTCTATTCCAAGGTCGAGCCCAACAAGGCTTTCGACTTCTGCTTCGATGACGGCATCCTCCGTCAGTATTTCGAATTCGACAAGCAGTACAACCAGTACATCAGCGGCGAGGCTGACGAGAGAACAAAGTCCATCGTTGAGTACTGCCTCTTGACTGACAAGAAGATAAAGACCGTTCCTATGGGACTTCTCGTTCAGCTCGGCTCCATCGTTGACTTTAACGTGCCCATGCTCGAGACAGTATTCGAGAAGATCGGACAGCCCTTCAAGCATGAGGAATTCGCACAGCGTCTCGACCTCGCAAAGAACTGGCTCGAGAACTGTTCACCCGAGAATGCAAACAAGCTCCTGCCTTACCGCAACTGGGATATCTACAACGAGCTTTCCGAGGACGGAAAGACTATGATATCTATGCTCCACGACTACCTCAAGAACAGCGAGTACACACTCGATGAGCTGAATACAGAGCTTTACGCTATCCCTAAGAAGATCTACGGCGAGGACAATCCCGATATCAAGACACTTCAGGGTGCGTTCTTCAAGAGCGTATATCAGCTTCTGCTGGGCAAGGAGAAGGGACCGAGACTCTACCTCTTCCTCTATGCTATCGACAGAGACAGCTACGTAAGGCTTCTTGACTTCTCCTATCCCATGACGGAGGAGGAGAAGGCACCCAAGGTCGAGGAGACTGTCGAAGAGGAGACCGTTGTATACGGCGATCCCGATCCTGTACAGCCTGTAAAGGATGAGATCGAGATGGATGACTTTGCAAAGCTCGACCTGAGAGTATGCAAGGTGCTCAAGTGCGCTGAGATAAGAAAGTCACACAGCTGCTACAAGCTGACACTCTTTGACGGACTCAAGGAGAGAGTTATCGTATCCAGCATCAAGCACTACTACAAGCCCGAGGATCTCATCGGCAGGAAGATAATCGTGCTTGCCAACCTCAAGCCCACACGTATCACAGGCGTTACCAGCGAGGGAATGCTCCTTGCTGCCACCAACAATGCCTGCGGCTGCAAGGTCATCATGGTTGATGATTCTGTTCCGGAGGGAACGATGCTGGCGTAATGAAAACAAGGCTCCGTACTTTGTGGTACGGAGCCTTTGATATTATAGTGTTATCCGTCAATGAGTTCACAGCCAACGAGACCAACGTAGGAAAAAGAGTTATCGCCTATATATGTTCCATTAACATAAATATTATCACCCTTTTTTAGTTTTGAGATCTGATCAGGATCAGTGAAATAACACCTGATGTAGTTCAATGATCCAGCATCAAGTTTAACGTAATACGGACCATACTGAAGTTCAAACTGAGCAGATGAAGATTCTACGGATTTTACGCTTCCGGAGACTGTAATTGTTTTGCTAAGATATTGCTGATCGAAACTTACAGCATTATCATCAAAAGCGGAGAACAGTTGAGAAGCTGTAATAGCATCTTTTTGAGCCTTAGGGACAAAACTATTTTTATACCGATTTAGTATCTCGTCAAAGTTTTCTTTATGGTAAACCCATTCGTCGCCAGAACGAGTACCAACTTCATATTCTGTTGTCCCTGAAAATGATGATGCATAAAAAACTGTATTTTTTTCAGATGGAACATATACAGCTATATAAGGAGGGATTTCTCCGTTATAATGCTCATCAATATATGATTTGTTCTCTTGAACTTTAGTTTCAACTTCCTTTTCGCTGAAACCGTAATGCTTAATCATATCCATAACGAGCCAATCACCGATATTGTTACCAAATTTCTCTTCAATCAGTTTGTTGATCTTACAGTTATTATCTGCGTATTCTGGAACGTTTGTTGCAAGATCTGAGTATTTTCCAAAGTCGAGTTGATCTTTGTTTTGGATTAGCAACTCTAAGAGCTGATTTGCGAGCTTATATTGATTGCTTTCTACAAGGACAGATTCATTTGAATCTTCCGCTTGTTCTTCATTAGTATTGGTAACAGTATTATCTGATTCATGATTTGAACAACCACAAACCGATAATGTTAATAGCAATGAAAGGGCAATAGCTGCTTTTTTTTTCATAGTATCATCCTCCTCGGTTTCATTTCATTAGGCTTTTTAGTCGATACGTCCTTTTGCAAAAATGATCGTATCATCTGAGAACAATTCTTGGTAATTTAAGATTATTTTTTCCAAGCTTGCTTCATTGCTCTTTTTATAGCAGAGTATCTCATAAATAAAGGAATTACCATTAACTATCCAGTCTTCAACTATTTGTATTAGCGGCAGTCTGTTTTGAATAATATGCTTTAATTCAATACCTCGACGATAAAATTGACTTATATCGATATAATTGTATTTGTCAGGATTGAGCCTTTTTTTATCATACATTTCTTCAATTATTGCAAGGTATTTATTCTCAATATCCTCAACTAATTTTTTTTTTGATCCCATAATGATCTCTCCTTTATAAAAATTTGAGCTTTTAACTCTATCAATATAATAACACAGCATATTCTAAAAGTCAATATTAGAACCTACAGAATATTTAAATATTTTTGTGCATAATGTATAATAAAGAAGTTAAGGCGGTGACATTATGCAGAATATTGATTATGAACTTGTAGGCGAGAAGATAAAGAGGAAGCGGCTTGAAAAAGGGTATACAAGAGAAAAGCTTGCCGAGGAATGCTCCATTTCGGTAAGCTATCTTGCACATATAGAAAGAGGAACAAAGAGCCTGTCGCTGGAGACCGCCTTTAAGATATCTCAGATACTTGGTGTAAGCATTGATTATCTGTTACTTGATGAATTAACCGAGTATGAGAGAGTAATGTCTGCTTTGGAAACTGAACTCATCCAGCTTAGCGCGAAACAGAAAGAGACATTTATAAAGTTTGCGCGTCTTATCATAAAGAATATAAATGATCTATAATAAAAAAATGCGGACTTCGCATGAAGTCCGCATCGTTTGTTTATAGGAAAAATCAAGCCTTGTTAACGCTTCCGAAGAGCTCCATCTTCTCCTTGACCTTAGCCTTGATAGCCTCAACGCCGGGTGCGAGGAGCTTTCTGGGATCGAAGCCCTTGCCCTGCTTGTCCTTGCCTGCCTCTACGTAGCCGCGTGTAGCCTCAGCAAATACGAGCTGGCACTCTGTGTTAACGTTGATCTTAGCAACGCCGAGAGAGATAGCCTTTGTGATCATATCGTCCGGGATACCTGTGCCGCCGTGGAGAACGAGGGGCATCTCACCAACAGTCTTGTTGATAGCCTCGAGAGTATCGAAGCTGAGACCCTCCCAGTTAGCGGGATATACGCCGTGGATGTTGCCGATACCTGCAGCAAGGAAATCAACGCCGAGATCAGCGATCATCTTGCACTCCTGGGGATCAGCACACTCGCCCTTGCCGATAACGCCGTCCTCTTCGCCGCCGATTGCGCCTACCTCAGCCTCGATGGAGAGACCAAGACCGTGAGCAACGTTTACGAGCTCAGTTGTCTTAGCAACGTTCTCGTCGATGGGGAAGTGTGAACCGTCGAACATGATAGAAGTGAAGCCTGCCTTGATGCACTTGTAGCAGCCCTCGTATGAGCCGTGATCAAGGTGGAGAGCAACAGGAACTGTGATTCCGAGAGACTTGTCCATAGCTGCAACCATAGCTGCAACTGTCTCAAAGCCGCACATATACTTGCCGGCACCCTCAGATACGCCGAGGATAACGGGGGAGTTGAGCTCCTGAGCTGTGAGCAGGATAGCCTTTGTCCACTCAAGGTTGTTGATGTTGAACTGACCTACTGCGTACTTGCCGGCTCTTGCCTTCTGAAGCATTTCTGTAGCTGAAACTAACATTTTGGGATTCCTCCTGAAAATTCATTTGAAGCGAAAATCGCTCTTGATAATATTGTAACATATTCCGGTTTGAATTGCAATAGCTGAAAATGAATTTACGGAAAAATTTATCGGAAATGCCATCACGCAGGCACAGGATGGCTGATAGTATGTAAAAAGTTCCGAATAAAGCAAAGCGGAGCCGCCGGGTATGACCCCGGAAACTCCGATTTGTGTTTACTGCTGATAGTCTTCTGCGTATTCATCGTAGCCGTATTCCGGCTCCTGCCATTCCTGCGGCTCCTCTTCCTGATATTCAGGCTGATAGTCCTGCACAGGCTCGGCGTAGGCGATATTGTAGTTGTAGTGGTTCTGTACATCGGTGATATATCCGTCCGGAGAGTAATCCGTCTGCCTTCCTATGCGGAATTCGACAGGACGTCCGCAGGCCGTATCCGTGCCGCTCTGTACGAAGCAGACATCAGGCGTGATACTGCTGACGGTCAGCGGGCTCTGTACGAATACGGTGTCAAGCGGATTTATGGGAGGTATGTTCCTCAGGACCTCAGAGGCCGTGCGTACAACAGGGTCGATGCTGTCGTAGGTATCAAAGTAGATACGGTAGGTAAAGGTATTCAGGTCAACATCGCTGACGGTCTGCACTATATCATGTCCTGTGCCTATGCCCTCGAAGCCGTAGAGCAGCTCCGGATGCGAGCGGATATAGGCGACCTGATAGTCCTCCGTGACATTGCTGCCGGAGTTCTCACCGGAATAGTTGATATAAGCCCTGCAGGTCACGCCCTCCTCATCACGGAAGACATAGCACTTGTCCGTGGGCCGTGCATCCTGACCGGAAATAGTGATGGTGCGGACATACTCAAAGGTCTTGTTGTAGTACTGCCCGAGGTAGTCGCCTACCTGCTTCACATTTGCGTTTATAAAGTCCTCACAGCCTGTCAGAGCCGATAGCATGACGGCCGAAAGGAGGATGACTGCTGTTCTTTTCATTTTGCTCCCCTATAAAATAAGTATAGTTGGATTGTATATCTCTTTACTGTTTATTTTACACTATTATCTAAAAAAGGTCAATAGGTTACAACACTTTTTCCGCCTCAGCATATACTTTTATGTGGTATCTCCGGTGGATCAATAGTGGGGGCGCTGCCCCCACGCCCCTGCCAAAGAGGCTCCGCCTCTCTGGACTCTCATTTCAAAATCCCATCTCCCCATTCATGGGGAGATGGGATTTTGCAGCGGGATTCCAAAGGGACGAGTCCCTTTGGCGGGAGTTTGAGGGCAGAGCCCTCAATACGGATCTGTCAGAGGTACCATAAGAGCAAATACAGAGGGTGGGAAAAATTATTGCTACGGGTATTGAAAAATAATGCAGGATGTGATATAATTATACCGTAAATTTTTTATTTGGAGGTACGTTAACATGGGAATGTTTGACAAGCTCATTGCAAATTTAAAGTCCTCAAAGAAGACTATTGTTTTCACTGAGGGTACAGACAGCCGTATCCTTTCAGCTGCTGACAGACTCCTCAAGGAGGGTCTTATGGGAGTTGTTCTCTGCGGAAACGTTGACGATGTGAAGGCTGCTGCTGCGGCAGGCGGTTTCGACATCAGCGCAGCTGAGATCGTTGACCCCGAGACATATCCTGAGATGGATGCTCTCGTAGCTCAGATGGTAGAGCTCAGAAAGGGCAAGATGACTGAGGACGAAGTAAGAGCTGCTCTGAAGAAGTCCAATTACTTCGGCACAATGCTCGTTAAGGCCGGCAAGGCTGATGCTCTTCTCGGCGGTGCTACATACTCAACAGCTGATACAGTAAGACCTGCTCTCCAGATCATCAAGACAAAGAAGGGCTCCAACCTCGTAAGCTCATCCTTCATCCTCTTCAGAGAGAAGGACGGCGTTGAGGAGAAGATAGCTATGGGCGACTGCGCTATCAACCTCAGCTATGAGGATACAGTTGACAAGGAGGGCAATGTTGTTCTCACAGGCGCAAGAAAGCTCGCAGAGGTTGCTGTTGAGACTGCAAAGACAGCTGATTTCTTCGGCATTGATCCTAAGGTAGCTGTTCTCAGCTTCTCCACATACGGCTCAGGCAAGGGCGGCACAGTTCAGCTCAGCCACGATGCAGTTATCGAGGCAAGAAACATCGATCCCGATCTCGTTGTTGACGGCGAGTTCCAGTTCGACGCAGCAGTATCTGCTGAGGTTGCCAAGACAAAGTGCCCTGATTCCAAGGTTGCCGGACAGGCTAATACCTTTATCTTCCCCCTCATCGAGGCAGGAAACATCGGCTACAAGATCGCACAGAGACTCGGCGGCTATGAGGCTTACGGCCCGATCCTCCAGGGACTCAACGCTCCCATCAACGACCTTTCAAGAGGCTGCAACGCTGACGAGGTCTACAAGATGGCTATCATCACAGCAGGCATGGCCTGATTAAATCATCACAAATGATCAAAGGCGCTTCTTCGGAGGCGCCTTTTTATATGAAAAGTATGCTTGTAATCAGTTTGGGATTCTAAAGGGGCTTTGCCCCTTTAGCGGAGTCCAGAGGCAGCGCCTCTGGCAGGGTGCGGGACAGAGTCCCGCATTTATCCGCAGGGCGCTTCGCAAGGGGTGAATTCCAAAACAGTCCGGGGGACTGTTTTGGAAGAGGGGACGCCTTGCAAGTGAAGGCGTCCCCTTATATAACTATGGTTGTTTGAAAGATTGAAACTTTTCTTCTGAAACACCTTTTGCAGATAAAAATAACTCTCCCGTTTCCGGGAGAGTCTGGTTAAGAGAGGTCTGATGGACGTGAAAAGCGTTATTCTATCTCTTCTACACGTACATTTGTGATATATACGGTAGCGTCTGATCCTCTGTGGCCGAGGTTGAACTCAAGGCGTCCATAGGGATCATCCTTCTCCTTCATCTCGAATTCGTAGGAGTAGTTCTTCTGCTCGGTGGAGATGGTGAGGGTCGTATCCTCTAAGTAGCGGATCCAGCCGGCATTCGGAGCGGATACGCATACCACGATGTCGCGTTCCTCGTCTGCCCATGCGTCGAATGAAGCACGGTACTTCCTGCCCTTGATCATAGGCATTTCAGGCTGTACCAGCTGTACGGAGTAGTCAACAGTGCCTTCGTCTTCGGTAGTGATGATCATGGTGTTGTCCTTGATCTCGGCAGCACCCTTTCCGCCCTCGAAGAGGAGGAACTTCCAGTTCTCGTCATCCGTGAGATCCTCCTGCTCGGAGAAATCGCCGTTGTAGATGAAGTTGCCGTCCTCAAGAGCATCACGGAATTTCTTCTCCGGCTTCTTGACATTGGTATCGTACTCAGGCTTCTGGTATACACGCACGTAGTCTATCTCAAACTCGGCATTGTCGAAGTCAGTGGACTCGTCGGGATCCCCCGGCCATGTACCGCCGACTGCAAGGTTCATCTGTACGAAGAAGGGCTGGTTGAAGGGGGCGGGGTATGGCTTCTCGTCCTCACCCTGTACTGCTGTGAACCAGTCATTTACAGTGAGGTAGAGCTCGCCGTCGATATACCAGCGCATCTCGCCGGGCTCCCACTCTACTGAATACTCATGGAAATCCGATGCGAAGGAGCCGTTATCGAGAACAACAGTACCCTGCTGCTCGCCGTGGGGTTCGCCGTAGTGGAGGGTACCGTAGGCGGTCTTGACATCACTGCCGAGCACCTCCATGATATCTATCTCTCCGCACTTGGGCCACTGACCGTAGAAGCTCTCGTCCTTGGGCATCATCCAGATAGCAGGCCAGAGTCCCTGTCCCTCGGGGACCTTGGCGCTTGCTACCACCTTGCCGTAGGTGAAGTCCTGCTTGTTCTGTGTCTTGACCTTGCCGGAGGTGTAGTAGTCCTTGCCGTTCTTGTCGGTCTTGATAGCCTTGATGACCATTTTGCCGTCGCGGAGGAAAACGTTATCCGTGGAGGTGGTGTATTCCTGGAGCTCCTCGTTGGTCCAGCCGGGCTCGTGGGGCTCATAGTCCCATATATCGGTGTTCATCTCGTCGCCGTCGAATTCATCATGCCAGAGCAGATCGTAGCCCTTGATCTCGGGAACGTCTGCTGCATCAGCGGCAGGCTTCTTCTCGGTGTGGGCTTCAGTCTCTGCTTCTGTGGGGTCCTCGGTCTCGGCCTCGGTCACTTCCTCAGTAACTGCCTCTGTAGCAGGAGCAGTTTCCTCTGACGGAGCCGGATTAGTTCCGCAGCCTGTGAGCATCATAACTGCTGCCAGAGCAGCAAGCATTCTTTTATTCTTCATATACATTCCTCCTGTAAAGGGAAAACCTTGCCTTTATCATTATTATAGCTTTTGCATGACGTAAAATATATCAGAAAGCACACTTTTTTCATATATTGATGATATCACAGCATAAAAAGACAAGCCTCTGCCACGTTAGTGACAAAGGCTTTCATAGCGTCCCAAAGAGGAGTCGAACCTCCGGCCTACTGCTTAGGAGGCAGTCGCTCTATCCTACTGAGCTATTGGGACATATCATGTCCGGTACATCAACTGTACCGGACACAATAGATATTATAACATAATTATCAGGGCTTTGCAAGTACAGAGGATTAATTTTATTGTTTTAACGATATCCTGTCAGGTCAGTTTCCGTCCCTGAAGGAGATATCCTCTGCTGGTCATCCACTGTCTGTCAGCGAAACGCTGGAACAGTACAAATGCTGCAAGCGATGTGAGGAGCTCTGCTGCCGGCACTGTGAGCCATACTCCGGTAATACCGAACATTGCGGCGAGTATGAATGCGAGCGGTATGAGCAGGAGCGTACCTCTGAGAAGTGAGATCATCTGTGCCGGTCCGGGACATTCATGTGAAGTGAAGTATACCGAGAGCACGATATTGAATCCCATGAAAGGCATACACGTGAAGTAGAGCCGCATCCCCCTTTCTGCGATTTCCTGCAGTTTTGCGTCTCCGCTGTCATTGAATATGCTGACGATGCTGTGGTCTGTGAAGAATACGATTGAATAAGCTGCTGCTGCGATGATGCCTGTCATTATAAGTCCGAGATGAAGTATATACCTTGCTGCTTCGTCGTTGTCCTGGCCGTGGTACTTGCACATCAGCGGCTGAACACCGCAGGATATGCCGGTGAATACGGCAGTTGCGACGATGGCAGTATTGGCGACGACACCGTAGGCGGCTATGCCTGTGTTGCCGAGCACCCTGTAGATCACGAAGTTGAAAACGATTATCACCACGCCGCCGGATACCTCAGACACAAAGGCATGGGAGCCGAGTGAGAGGATGTTCTTTATCGTAGTCCAGGAAGGCGTTATGAACCTGAACCGGAAAGCGTTCCAGCCTGTGATGATATGTATACTCATGACAGCCATACTGATGAAAGGTGCGATACAGGTTGCAAGGGCTGCGCCGAACATACCCATATCCATAGTGAATATAAATACATAGTCGAGGACAATGTTTGATAGACTGCCGGCCAGCATACCGGCCATTGCAAGCTTAGGTGCGCTGTCATTACGCATGAAGCATATCATGACATTGTTGAGGATGAATGCAGGGGAGAACCTGAGGATCATCTTCAGGTAGCCGTGCGACATCTCAAATACATTCTCGTCTGCACCGAGCAGAGTTGTGAAGGGTGCAGAAAAGAAGAGCCCGATAAGCTCAAATACCGCAGCGATGGAAAGAGCTGCGATGATGGTGTTGGTGAAAATTCCGTCTGTCTCGCGCCTGTCGGTATGACAGTAGAGCATGGAGAACCGGCTGCCTCCTCCCATGCCGAGCATGAGACCGAAGCCGTTCAGGAAATTGAACACCGGTAAAGCGAGATTCAGAGCCGCAAGTCCGTTTGCGCCCATACCCTTAGCGATGAAGTACGTATCCGCAAGAATATAGATGGACAGCCCGATAGAGCTGACTATATTCAGCAGAGTATACTTCATAAAGCTGCGCTTCATGATAGTTCTGTCCATTATTCAATTAAACCCTCCAATAAGCGGCTGACCGGCCGCAAAACCGCTGAAATACTGTCATCATGTGACATTGTTTCAGCTTGACCCATATATCTGTTATATATTATATCACATTTTTTCAATGAATAACAGGGGGTCAGGCTAAAATCTGTATTTTTGGTAAAACAGGCCGGATGTGTGACAAAATCTTTGTGACAAATCACACTTATGATAGATGACGTATCATTTTTGGCTTTGCCGGGCGGATCTGAAATAAGGATCCGTGACAGCCGCAGTTTTTTTCTCTGATACTTGCATTGAGAGGAAAAAAATGTTATAATGAATTATATATCACGATCGGAGGAAACCACAATGCTATCAGATATAGAGATCGCACAGAATGCGAAAATGAAGAAGATAACCGAGATCGCCGCAGACCTCGGTATTTCGGATGACTGCCTCGAGCCCTACGGCCACTACAAGGCCAAGGTATCCGAGAGCCTTTACTCAAGCCTTGCATTCCGCAATGACGGAAAGCTGATTCTCGTTACAGCCATCAATCCCACTCCTGCCGGTGAGGGAAAGACTACCGTCAGCGTAGGCCTTACCGAGGCTATGGGACGCATCGGCAAGAAGACGGTCCTCGCTCTCCGCGAACCCTCTCTCGGACCGGTATTCGGCATCAAGGGCGGCGCAGCCGGCGGCGGCTATGCTCAGGTTGTTCCTATGGAGGATATCAATCTCCACTTCACAGGCGATATGCACGCCATCACAGCTGCAAACAATCTGCTCTGCGCCATGATAGACAACCATCTCCAGCAGGGCAATACCCTCAGGATAGACCAGCGCCGCATCCTCTTCAAGAGATGCCTTGATATGAATGACCGTGCGCTGAGAAACATAATCGTAGGTCTCGGCGGAAAGGCAAACGGCGTTCCACGTGAGGACGGCTTCAATATCACCGTTGCCTCGGAGGTAATGGCTATACTCTGTCTCGCTTCCGATCTTGCAGACCTCAAGGAGAGGCTCGGCAATATACTCGTTGCCTATGACCTTGACGGCAAGCCGGTGTTCGCACGCGATCTCGGCTGCACAGGCGCTATGACAGCGCTCCTCAAGGATGCCCTCAAGCCGAACCTTGTACAGACACTCGAGAACAACCCCGCATTCATACACGGCGGCCCCTTTGCCAATATCGCACACGGCTGCAACTCCGTACGTGCCACAAAGCTCGCTCTGAAGCTGGGCGACTACGTTGTGACAGAGGCCGGCTTCGGTTCAGACCTCGGTGCAGAGAAGTTCTTTGATATCAAGTGCCGCTATGCCGGACTTGTACCTTCATGCGTAGTTCTTGTAGCTACCATCAGGGCTCTGAAGTATAACGGCAAGGTACCGAAGGAGGATCTCGGCAAGGAGAACCTCTGGGCTCTTGAAAAGGGCAGCGTGAACCTCCGTACACATATAGAGAATATGCACAAGTACCACGTTCCGGTAGTCGTTGCCATAAACCGCTTTGCCTCCGATACAGACGAAGAGATAAAGTTCGTGAAGGATCTCTGTGCGGAGATGGGCGTTGAGGTTTCCATGTGCGAGGTCTTCGCAAAGGGCGGCGAGGGCGGAATCGACCTTGCTGAGAAGGTATGCCAGACCATAGAGCTCACAGAGGGCGGCGACGAGAGATTCCGCCCGCTGTATTCCACATCTCTTCCGATAAAGGAGAAGATAGAGACCATTGCCCGTGAGATATACCGTGCAGACGGCGTAAGCTACACCGCACAGGCTGAGAAGGCTATCAAGGAGATAGAGTCCATCGGCTTCGGCGATCTGCCTGTCTGTGTTGCAAAGACACAGTACTCACTCTCTGACGATCCGAAGAAGCTGGGCAAGCCGAAGAACTTCACCATCACAGTCCGCGATGCGCGTCTCTCCTCCGGCGCCGGCTTCGTAGTCATCTACACCGGCGAGATACTGACGATGCCAGGACTTCCCAAGGCTCCTTCAGCTCTCAACATCGACTGCGACGTCAACGGCTGCATCACAGGCCTGTTCTGATATGGCTGAGATAATAACACATTCTCCGGAGGAGACCATAGCTGCGGCGGAGAAGCTGGCAAAGCTTCTGCGTCCCGGCGATATGATAGCCTTCCGCGGCGGCCTCGGCGCCGGAAAGACCACCTTCACCCGCGGGCTTGCAGTAGGCCTCGGGCTGGGGGACTGCGTTTCCTCTCCGACATTTGCCCTCGTCAATGAATACCGTGACGTTAAGGGCGGCGGCGCACTTACTCTCTACCACTTCGATATGTACCGCATCACCACAGAGGAAGGTCTCGAATCCACAGGCTTCTTCGATTATGATTTCGATAACAATATCGCCGTGATAGAATGGTCTGAGAATATAGAGGATTTCCTCCCGGAGGATACTATTTATATAACTATAGGAGCTGCTGATGACAGCGATGCTCCGGCAAGAAAAATAACGATAAAGGGCGGTGAAAGGTTTGCTGACGCTTGGGATTGACACCTCAGGAAAGACAGCGTCCGCAGCTCTCCTTGATACTGACACGGAGACCGTACTTGCGGAATCCGCACTGTATACCCAGAAGACCCATTCACAGGTGATAATGCCTATGGTGAAGGGACTTCTCGAGCAGAGCGGAAAGGCGATGACGGATATAGGCGCAGTTGCTGTAGCGGCAGGCCCCGGCAGCTATACCGGGCTCCGTATAGGAGTCGCAGCGGTAAAGGCCATGGGCTTTGCGCTGGATATACAGTGCTGTGCAGTTTCGACGCTTGAAGCGCTGGCCTGCAACAACATAGCCTACAAGGGACTGATATGCCCGGTCATGAAGGCAAGAGGCGATATAGTCTATGCGGCGCTTTACAGGAGCGACTGCTACTGCCTTGAGACTGTGCACGAGGAGGGACTGATGAGCCGTGATGAGCTTGCTGAGATACTTGCCTTCAACGGCAATGAGGTAATGCTCTGCGGAGACGGCGCCGCGGATTTCTTCTCCGCATACCGTTCACCAATGCTTCTCATAGCACCTCCCCAGGGCAGGCTTCAGAACGCCTGCGGAGTATGCCTTGCATCTCTCTCAAAGGAGCTTGTCTCCCCGGAGGAGCTTGAGGTAAACTATCTCCAGAAGGTGAAGGCGGAAAAGGATCTTGAGGAGAGAAAACAACAAATAAGCGATCATATATGAAAGGAGCTGTCGGTTATGATAGCTATCGGCTGCGATCATGCAGGAGTAGAAATGAAGAATGCGATAATCGAAGCGCTCACTGAAAAGGGCTTCGAGTTCAAGGATTTCGGAACTAACGGCGATCCCTGTGATTATCCGGACAAGGCGAAGGAGGTCTGCACCGCTGTAGTATCCGGCGAGTACGAGAAGGGCATCCTTATCTGCGGTACAGGCATCGGTATGTCCATCGCCGCAAACAAGATAAACGGCATACGTGCAGCGCTCTGCTCTGATTCCTTCTCCACACGCTTCACACGTCTGCATAATGATACGAACATCATGTGCATGGGCGCACGCACCATCGGTCCCGGACTTGCCATTGAGCTTGCCGAGATATTCCTGACAACAGGCTTCGAGGGCGGTCGCCACCAGCGCAGAGTTGACAAAATAACTGCCATAGAAAAGGAAAACTAAAAGGAGGAAATAACCATGTTACATATCATAGATCATCCGCTTGTACAGCATAAGATCTCCCTGCTGAGAGACAAGACCACAGGCACCAAGGAATTCCGTGAGCTGGTATCAGAGATTGCCATGTTCATCTGTTATGAGGCTACCCGTGATCTGCCCCTCAAGGAGATCGAGATCGAGACTCCGGTTGCAGTTGCGAGGACAAAGATCATCTCCGGCAGAAAGCTTGCATTCGTGCCGATACTCCGTGCAGGACTTGGCATGGTAGACGGCGTCACAAAGCTCGTTCCTGCTGCAAAGATCGGCCATATCGGCCTCTTCCGCGATCCTGAGACAAAGGAGTCTGTAAAGTACTACTTCAAGCTGCCTGAGGATATCGCAGAGCGTGATACCATCATCGTTGATCCTATGCTCGCTACAGGAAACTCCGCCATTGCAGCCATCGATGAGCTGAAGAAGCTGGGCGTAAAGCAGATCAAGTTCATGTGCATCATCTGCTCACCTGAGGGCGTTGCAGCTGTCACAAAGGCACATCCTGACGTTGAGATATATGCAGGCGTTCAGGATCAGGGCCTCAACGAGGATAAGTACATCGTTCCCGGCGTAGGCGACGCAGGCGACCGTATCTTCGGCACAAAGTAAAGTATAATGAATAAGCACCTCCGGCTATATCCGGAGGTGCTTTTCTGTATCATATAAAAGAAAGACCCGGAGGTTATCCATCCTGGTTTGGCAGTCTGTCAAAAAGGCAGTTTCATCGTTAAAACCAAACGCTTGGGATTCCAAAGGGGCACGCCCCTTTGGTCAGGTCAAGGGCTGAAAGCCCTTGTGGGGTGTGGGGCAAAGCCCCACATATAGCCGCAAAGCGCCCCGCAAGAGGTGAATTCAAAAACAGTCCGGTGGACTGTTTTTGAAGAGGGGACGCCCCGCAAGAGAGGGCGTCCTCTTAATAGATATAGGATTTATGACAAGCTGAAAGACCCGGAGGTCATCCCTCCGGGTCTTGTGGTTTAATGTATTGCTCTTACTTTAAAGGAAGAGACTTTGCGATGCCTGCATCGTACTTCTGTACAGCGATAGCGTCGCCGCCGGTGATACCGGATGCGCCGTCAACATCAGCGTTCTTTGAACCCTGATCTGTGAGCTTGTACTTGGACTGATTGGCAACGTACTGAAGGATAGCAACTGCGTCTGCAACGTTGATCTTTGTATCTACGTTTGCATCGCCGGGCTTGTCAGAAGTGCCGCCGGGAAGTGCGTCGGGTGCTGCTGCTGTTGTTGCGGGAACAGTTGTAGCAGGAGCAGGTGAGTTAGGTGATGATGAAGCCTTTGTGGAAGGCTCTGCAGCCTCGGGTACCTCGGGAACTGTTCCGTCGGGCTCTATACCGCCTACGAGAACGCCGTTGTCGTAGAGACAGATATTATCGGTCCTTATCTCGTTGCCTGTGCCGAAGAATGCATCATCGACCTCGTAGATCTTCAGATCCTTGTAGCTCGGATCATCTGTCGGATCCCAGCTGTCGCCGTAGTAGAGACCAACTGTGAACTGATACTTCTTGCCGGAGTTAGCGAAGTTGTAATCGCCGCACTTGATCTCGGCATAGTACATATCGCTCATCTTGTCCCACTTGTAGGGGCCTGAGATGGTGAGGTCAGCAGGAGCAGCCTCTGTTGCAGCCTGATCGTAGAGCTCAGTCACCTTGATCATGCTGAGCGGATCAGTTGTCATGCCCTTTGTTGAGAAGTAGTAACGGATAGTAAGATCCTCAGGCTTCTTTGTGCCGCCGGACATTGCGAAGAGAGATACCTTTGTAACACCGCCTGAGCCGTCTGCCTTGATATCATCGATACCGCAGGCTGTTACCCAGTAACCGCCGCCGTTGCCTGACTCGTCTCCGCCGGAGAATGTAGGAGCGGGCGGGAAGTTCTTTGTGGGAGCCATATCCGGTGTGCCGTAGTACTGATAGAGACCTGCGCAGGCACCGGGAAGAGCAGCATTGTAGTCGATGGTTACCTCGTTGTAGATCCAGTCCTTGGTAACGTCGTTGTGGTTATCGGACTCGTCAGGACCGCCTGCGAGTGCTCCGAAGAGAACGTAGCGCTGCGGATCGGGATCCTCACACTTTGTAAGACCGGATGCTGCACGGTGGTGGGGGTACTTGGCAGAGTGATCGTTGTAGCCGACGATGAAGGAACGTGAACCGTGAGTATCACCGTTCTCATCAGCACCCTCGAGGTACTTGATATCATTGTCGCCCATGATGTAGTCCATCTGCTTCTTTGCCCAGTCACTGTACTTATTGGTGGTATTGCCGTTGTACTTTGTGTATACCAGAGCCATGAGCTGAGCTGCTGTGTTGTAGCGGCAGCTTCCCCATGTATTGAGCCACCAGTAGCCCTGAGGAGTGATAGTTCCGACTCCGCCTGACATATAGGTGTTTATAGCCTTTTCAACTGAAGCCCAGCAGTCCATCTCCTCGTAGGGGCTCTTCTCAGCAGCCACCTTGAACTCGTCGATGAAGCCGGGATAAACGTGCTCGCCCTCGTTCATGGGAGTCTCTTCACTGATCTCGCCGAGGATACACTGAACACCGCCCCATACGTCGTTCCAGCAGTGAACATAGCAGGGAGCAGCATAGTAATCATAGCAGGGGTAGATCTCTTCCAGGTACTCATGCTCGCCGGTGATCTTGTAGAGCCATGCAGCAGCCCAGCAGTAGTCATCTTCCCACTTGCTTGACTGGTAGTAGCCCTTGGGGCCGTCACCGTTCTCGGAGAGCTCCTTGGGATGATCCTGAGCGAACTTGAACAGAGCCTTTGCGTAGTCGAGAGACTTCTCGGCATAGTCGGGATCTGTGTCCTTGAAGTTGAGGTAGTTGATAGCCAGAGCAGCTGCTGCGGATGCAGGATAGTCTGTCTGGGGCTTGTCAACTGTGCAGAAGAAGGCGGGTCTTGCCATTTCGTCCATTTCCGGAGAATTCCAGAAAGCGTGGTCGATATCGCCGTCGCCGACCTGATAGCAATGAGCTATAACGTCTCCGTTCTTGTCACGGAAGGTACATCTCATCAGATAGTCATTGAAGTGGCGGAGGATAGTCTCGATATGATCCTGCTCGCCGATCTTTATGTATGAATTGCGGAACTCGTAGTAGCCCCAGCCAAGGGTGGAAGCTGAGTAGTTCTCGGGCATACCGAACTCAACGTGGTCGCCGGCATCGTGGTAGCCGCCGTTGACGTCAACGTAGCCGTCGCCGTCAGGATCGAGGATATCCTTGTACTTAGCGATGAATTCAGCGGAAAGGTTGGTTCCGATGTTGTCTTCCATGGGCATCAGCGGTACCTTTGCGTCGTAGGTATGGCAGTCGCCTCTCCATTCAAATCTGGATTCATCCTCAACGCCGAGTCCGCACATGTTTGCGTCATAGAAATAGATCGAGTACTGGAGTCCTCTTGCGTAGTCAATGTCCAGACCGGAAGAGTTCTCAATAGCGATCTCGAGTTCGTTTGCTGCAGCTGCATTCATCGGTGCGATTGCCGTAGGCAGGACCGAGGCAGCGCAGACAGCTGACGTCAGTGCCGCAGTCAGCTTTCTGAATTTGTTCATGGTTGATCCCTCCATTTAATAAATAGGTTTTCTTCTTCTCCGTTCCGCAGAACGGGTGATGCTCCCGGCATCACACTTTATATTATCTATACATATTTACTATAGCATATTTTCTCTGCAAAATCAAGACCAACCACACAGATTTCTTATCATTTATTGCTCATATTTGTATAAATGGTCAATATTTGCGTTTCCGGAGCCTTCTGTTCTGTACGGAGAGACGGATTATAAGAACAGTGATAATGATAGATATTACTATCAGAAGTGGCAGCGGGATGGTGTATCTGAGCCTTCTGCCGCTGATGCCGGAGACTGCGAGGGCGGGCACCGTGTCTCCGGTATCGGTGAAGGAAATACAGTTCTCACCGGCGTATCTTTCTGCGGCAGGATTTCCGTCCGAGAGGAGCATGGCCTTTGCATCCGGCGTATGTGAGGAATAGCCGAAGGCATATTCCCCGATGTACGTCACACCCTCCGGCACCCACAGTGCTTTAAGCTCCGGGCACATATAGAAGGCGTAGCTGCCTATCTCCGCAAGGCCGCTGCCGAGCCGGACACTTCCGAGCCCGGCACAGCCTGAGAAGGCGCAGCTGCCGAGAGTGATGACGCTGTCAGGCAGAGTGACCTCGCTCAGGGATACACAGGCTCTGAAGCAGGAATCGGGTATCTCCCTGATCCCCTCAGGTATGCTCAGGGCTTTCAGTTCGCCGCAGCCGCAGAAACAGCCTTCCCCGAGGGTTATGACGGAATCGGGGATGACTACGCTTGCGAGGGCCGAGCAGGCATAGAAGCTCTTGTCACCTATGGCGCACAGGCCTTCCGGCAGGCTTATCTGCCTCAGGGAGGAACATCCCGAAAAGGCCTCCTCTGCTATGAGCGTGACCTGATATCCGCCGATGAACTGCGGTACTTCAAGGTAGGAGGGCTCGCCGGTAAAGCCTGTGACAGCGGCGCTGCCGTTTCTGACGGTGTACAGCAGCCCGCCGCAGCTTATGCTGCTTTCCTCTGGCGGTACGGAGACAGCAGCCGCTGCTGCGGGAAGTGGGAGAAATGACATATCAGCACCCCTTTCGTGTCTTTCTTATAATTCACCGTATCAATTATACTTTGATTTTTATGCAGAAATTGTCATATTTTACGTTGACAATCCTGTCGCTTCGTGATATAATATAAATATATTAAGGATCGGAGGGATTATCAATGAAGATTATCCGTGCAATATTTCTGACATTAGTGTCTGCGGCTCTCGCACTGTACCTGATATGCTGCCTGGTGGGCAATTCGTGGAATCCCAGGATAGCGGCTGATTCTATAATCGCTGCTTCATCGAGCAAGAGCGAACAGCTCATTAAAGAGGCCGGCTACAGTGATGACTGGACAAACAAGCTGCCTGAGGGCTTCAAGGACAACGAGGGATATATTTACTATAAAAACGGCGATGTGACAATGGAAGAGGCTCTTACGAAACTCGGCTTCACTGAGGCAGGAAGGAATCAAAGGAATCAGTGGCTGACACCTTCCGGCAACACTTCAAAGATAGTTTCCGTTACATACAGCCCCGGCGGAAAGATGATACACTACATCACCACCGGCACAGGCGCTGACATAGACGTTCCTGTTGCGGCAGATACACCTGAGGAGGCAACGGAGGCTCCCACCGAGGCACCTACCGAGGCTCCTACAGAGGCACCCACCGAGGCGGAGGAAGCTCCTGCAGAGGGCGAGGCTCCTGCTGAGGGAGAGGGTTCTGAGGATCAGGCTGAATAATATGCAGAAAAATGCCAATCATTTCTTACGAGGTGATTGGCATGAAGCATTTTAAAGGGAAGATACTTCTTACAGCATTGATACTGACAGTGGTCATATCCAACTCCTGTTCGCTCCTGAAGACGGGCATGGAGTATGACCGGCTCAAAAGAGATGTTCTCAGGCTGCATATACTCGCGGACAGCGACAGCGTGAGAGACCAGTGGCTGAAACTGAGAGTGCGGGACGAGGTGCTGAGGATATCTGACAGCATCTTCGGCGGCGCTTCCTCCCGTGAGGAGGCCGAGGAAAAGGTGAGAAATAACCTGAGACGCCTTGAAAATGCGGCGGAAAGAGTCCTGAGAGAGCTCGGCTGCACTGCGCCGGTGAGGGCGGAGCTGGAGACTGTGCACTTCGATGAAAGGACATACGGTGACCTGACCATGCCTGCCGGTGATTACCGCGCCCTGCGGCTGCTCATAGGCAGCGGCGGAGGGCACAACTGGTGGTGCGTGATGTATCCGGAGCTCTGCATACCTGCTGCCTGCGAAAAGAGTGGCAGCATTGAGGATGTGTTCACTCCGGAGCAGATTGATATACTGAAAAAGCCGAAGAAGTACCGGATCCGATTGGCAGTATGGGATAAAACCAGAGCTTTCAGAAAGAAGCTGACTGGTAAAAATGACGAAAATCGTGAAGCTGCTTGACAAATAACGGCTCACGGTGTATAATCTATTAGTAAACAAAGCAGGACTATGCGTTCTCACCGTCGGGCTATGCTGAAACGGTCAATATGTAAGTTATGCGCAAGGGGTATACCGGAGCGCTGTACGTATTGTGTGAGTGCGGATGAGTCTGCACTCATTTTTGTTTATCCAAAATTTATAGCTGGAGGTGCTTGAAAATTAGCAAACAGGAACTGCAGATCAACGAAGAGATAAGAGATAAGGAAATTCTCGTAATCGACGCTGACGGAACAAAGCTCGGTGTATTGTCAGCCAAGGAGGCTCAGAAAATAGCCTACGACAAAGATCTCGACTTAGTTAAGATCGCTCCCCAGGCAACGCCGCCCGTATGCCGTATCATGGACTACGGAAAATACTGCTTCGAGCAGCAGAAGCGTGAAAAGGAAGCAAAGAAGAATCAGAAGGTAGTTTCTATCAAGGAGATCAGAATGTTCTCCACGATCGATACTCATGACTTTGAGACTAAGGTGAATCAGGCTGTAAAATTCCTGAAGGGCGGCGACAAGCTCAAGGTTTCAGTAAGATTCCGCAAAAGAGCGATTGCACACCCCGAACTCGGCAGCGAGCTGCTTGACCGTTTCAAGGAGGCTATCTCCGAGGCAGGTACTGTTGACAAGCCGGCTAAAATGGAGGGTCGCAGCATAGTAATGTTCGTGAACCCGAAAGCAAACAAGTAAGAACCAGCCTGTTCTTGACTAAGGAGGAATATAAAATGGCAAAGGTTAAGGTAAAAACTCACTCTGGCGCAAAGAAGCGTTTTAAGATTACAGGAAGCGGTAAGGTAAAGTACCAGCACACCAACAAGAGACACAGACTTACACAGAAGGACACAAAGCGCAAGAGAATCGCTCGTAACGCAGGTGTTGCAGGAAGCGCAAACGCTCCTACTGTAAAGAAGCTCGTTCCGTATCTCTGATAGCAGGTACAAGTAATCAACCGTTAATCGTAATTCTATACTGGAGGTAAAAGACTATGGCACGTATCAAGGGTGCAATGATGACTCGTAAGAGAAGAAATAAGACATTAAAGCTCGCTAAGGGCTACTGGGGCGCAAAGAGCAAGCACTTCAAGATGGCTAAGCAGGCCGTAATGAAGTCCGGCAACTACGCTTACATCGGAAGAAAGCAGAAGAAGAGACAGTTCAGACAGCTCTGGATCACAAGAATCTCAGCAGCTGCAAAGCTCAACGGCATGAACTACTCTACATTCATGAACGGCTGCAAGAAGGCTGGCATCTCACTCAACAGAAAGATGCTCTCCGAGATCGCTATCAACGATGCAGCAGGTTTCACAGCTATTGCTGACAAGGCTAAGGCTGCTCTTTAATTTGTAAACAGAAACACGCTCTATAATTAAAGAGAGCGTGTTTTCTTGTAAATGACTGCCGTAACAGGAGGTCGCAGATGGAAATAATATCTGTCGGCGGATACACTGTCCCGGCGGACAGGTATCTTGCCTCAAAGGATAATCCGAAGATCAAGCTGTATCAGAAACTGTCCTCTCTTAAAAAAGAGAGGCAGAGATACGGCTTATTCGTGTTGGAGGGACAGCGTATCGTCAGAGACGCCATTGAGGCCGATGCTGTTCACTTCATACTTTTCACTCAGAAGGCATTGGAGGAGTTCGCGGAAACCGGCTCAGACCCCGATGCTGCCGGCGAATGGTACATCATATCCGATGACCTCGCCGAGAGGATATCGCAGACCGAGACCCCGCAGGGCTGCTTTGCCGTATGCAGGATACCGCAGTCCGTCCCGCTGCTGAAGGATGGCGGAAAGTACGTGGTGCTGTACGGCCTTCAGGATCCCGGGAATATGGGTACGGTGATACGCACCGCAGACGCCTTCGGCATAGACGGCATTATACTCTGCGGGTCATGCGATCTTTATAACCCGAAGACTGTACGCTCCACAATGGGCTCCCTGTTCCGGGAGAGGATATCCATAGTAAATGATCCGGATCAGCTTTTCGGGCTGCTGAAGGAGCAGAACGTGCAGACGATGGCAGCTGTCATAGATGCGGATGCTGTCAAAGTGACAGAGATGCCGCACAGCGGCACTCAGGCCGTATTCATCGGCAACGAGGGCAGAGGCCTTCCGCCTGAGACGGCTCAGAGATGCGATATGAGGATAACTATCCCTATGCAGGGAAGTATAAATTCACTCAATGCGGCAATGGCTGCCGGAGTGATAATGTGGGAAATGAAAAAATAAAGGATGAGATTTCTGAAAGGCGGGTGTTGATATGGAGCAGACAAAATACTGGTTATGGCTCTCGATGGTATTCGGCGTAGGAAGCCGGAGAATATGGGAAGCTATGTGTATCTACGAGACGGCTGAAGAAGCCTATGCCGCTCTTACAGACCCGGAGTGTTTCCTTCGGCTCAGCGATGCGGAGCTGAAGAATACACAGCTGATCGGCATAGCACAGGCGGATGCGCTGATGCAGGAGTGCGAAAAGCACGGCATCGGTGTCATAGGCTACAGCTCGGAGGACTATCCCCCGAGACTGAGGCATATCATGAATCCGCCGGCAGTGCTGTTCTATAAGGGAAATATAGGCTGCCTCAGCGGTACAAGAGCAGTTACCGCAGTCGGAACGCGAAGAGCATCGGAGTACGGTATGAAAGCCTGCGCCGAGATATGCGGAGAGCTTTCCGGCAACGGCTTTACCATAGTCAGCGGTTTTGCAGTGGGCATCGATATCACAGCATCGATGGCTGCTGTGGGACGCAACCGCCCAACAGCCTGCGTTATGGGCTGCGGAGTCGATGTTGACTACCCGAGGGATAATTTCCGCTTCCGTGATCAGGTCATCGCTGCGGGAGGAGTATTCGTCTCCGAATTCCCGCCCGGTACCTCGCCTTCACCTATGAACTTCCCCATGCGCAACCGTATACTCGCGGCTCTCAGCCGTGCGACCATAGTCTTTGAAGCACCTGAGAAGAGCGGTTCGCTTATAACCGCCCGCCTTGCTGTAGAGCAGGGCAGGGATGTTTTTGTGCTGCCGCCAGCCGATATATTCTCACCCTCGTGGTCGGGCAATCTGGCTCTCCTGCGGGAGGGTGCGGAGCCACTTTACTGTGCGGAGGACGTATCCGGCCTGTTCAGGGACGGAGCCTTCGTTGACAAGCTGATGTACGAGGAGGGCGAGCTCAGAAGGATAAGTCCTTTTACCTCTGTATACAACGAAGATATCAATGAGGAAAAGGTAGCCGAGGAGCTTGCGGAACGTGTTGCACGTCAGAAGCGCCGTGAGCGCAGAAAGGCCGGGGAGGCCGCTGCCGGAACTGCCCCGGAGGAGAAGGTCCCTGCCGAGAAAGGGGAAAAGGCACCTGATACATCGTCACTCACCGATATACAGAAGAAGATCGCCGGACTGCTCGGCGGAGGACCTCTGCACGCTGACGAGATAGCGCAGCAGACAGGTATAGGTTCCGGAGAGCTGTTCTGTGAGTTGACGGAGCTTGAACTTGCCGGAGTGATACGCTCACTGCCCGGCAACAGATATGAACTGCTGACTGAGAGGAGATAGAAATGTCAGATTTAGTTATAGTAGAGTCGCCTGCAAAGGCTAAAACAATACAGAAGTACCTCGGTCCCGGCTTTGAGGTCATAGCCTCCATGGGACACGTCAGGGATCTTCCCAAGTCGCGTCTCGGCGTGGATACCGAGAACGATTTCCAGCCCCAGTACACAGATATGAAGGGCAAGGAGGACGTTATCAAGGATCTGAAGAAGCGTGCCAAGAAGTGCGGAAAAGTATTTCTCGCAACCGACCCTGACCGTGAGGGAGAAGCCATATCATGGCATATCGCACAGATGCTGAAGCTCGATATGAACGACAACAACCGCGTTGCCTTCAACGAGATCACCAAGACCGGAGTACAGTCCGGTATGAGCAACCCCCACAAGATCGACGTTGATCTTGTAAACGCCCAGCAGGCAAGACGTATCCTTGACCGCCTTGTGGGCTACAAGCTCAGCCCCTTCCTCTGGAAGAAGGTAAAGAGAGGCCTCTCTGCCGGAAGAGTACAGTCCGTTGCAGTACGTCTCGTAGTTGACAGGGAGAAGGAGATACGCTCCTTCGTACCCAAGGAGTACTGGTCCATAGATGCAAAATTCACCGCACCCGGTTCAAGAAAGATATTCGATGCCGCCCTCGTTGCAGTTGACGGCAAGAAGCTGGAGATCCCCGGTCAGGCTGAGGCGGACGATCTGCTGAAACGCCTTGAGGGTGCGGAGTATACAGTCACCGCAGTAAAGAAGCGCGTTACGAAGAAGCAGCCCGCACCGCCCTTCATAACCTCCACCATGCAGCAGGAGGCGTCCCGCAAGATGGGATTCAGTGCAAAGCGTACCATGAAGGCTGCACAGGAGCTGTACGAAGGCGTTGACGTTGAGGGCGTAGGCGCTGTAGGTCTTATCACCTATATGAGAACGGACAGTCTCCGTATCTCCGACGAGGCAAAGGCAGCAGCTGCTGAGTACATCGGAACGGTATACGGCAAGGACTACCTGCCCGACAAGCCGAGAGTATTCAAGACCAAGAACAACGCACAGGATGCCCACGAGGCCATCCGTCCTTCAACCCCCGAGCTCACTCCTGAGAGAGTAAAGAGCAGCCTTACAAGCGACCAGTACAAGCTCTACAAGCTTATCTGGGAGCGCTTCATCGCCAGCCAGATGGCAAATGCACTGCTCGATACCGTATCGGCAGACATCGAGGCCAACGGCTGCACATTCAGGGCTACAGGCTACTCAGTCAAGTTCGACGGCTTCATGGCTCTCTACGTTGAGTCCACCGATAACGAGGAATCCGGCAAGAAGATGCTGCCGGAGCTGAAAAAGGACGACAAGCTGAAGCTGAAATCCATCACCGGAAACCAGCACTTCACCCAGCCGCCTCCGAGATACACAGAAGCCTCACTCATCAAGGCTCTCGAGGAGAACGGCATCGGCAGACCGAGTACCTATGCTCCCACCATAACCACCATAACAGCACGCCAGTACGTCGAGCATGAGGGCAAGCAGCTCAAGCCGACCAACCTGGGCGAGACCATAACCGATCTTATGATCGACCACTTTGAGAAGATAGTTGACGCCAAGTTCACAGCCGATATGGAAAGCGAGCTCGATGAAGTCGAGCACGGCACAAAGGACTGGGTGAAGACTCTCCACGAGTTCTACGATGACTTTGCCGCTACCCTTGAAAAGGCTGAGACAGCCATGGAGGGCAAGAGAGTAAAGGTCCCGGATGAGGAGACAGACGTAGTCTGCGAGCTCTGCGGCAGGAACATGGTCATAAAGTACGGCAGGTTCGGAAAGTTCCTTGCCTGTCCCGGATTCCCCGAGTGCTCCAACACCAAGAAGATAGTTACGGAGACCGAGGGAAGCTGTCCCCGCTGCGGCAGGAAGATGCTGCTCAAGAAATCCAAGAAGGGCAGGAGCTTTTACGGCTGCGAGGGATACCCGGAGTGCAACTTCATGACATGGAACGTGCCCACGGCGGAGGTATGTCCGCAGTGCGGAAAATCCCTCTTCATGAAGGGCGGAAAGTCAGGCCGTCTCGTCTGCGAGAATGACGGATGCGGCTACGAAAGAGAGCTGAAGAAATGACGGCGCCGGTAAATGTCATCGGTGCGGGACTTGCGGGCTGCGAGGCAGCCTGGAGCCTTGCCCGTTACGGTATAGGAGTCCGTCTCTTTGAAATGAAGCCGGAGAAGTATTCCCCGGCGCATAAGTACAGCGGCTTTGCGGAGCTGGTATGCTCCAATTCCCTCAAGGCGGCAAGAGTGGAGTCAGCGGCAGGCATGCTCAAGGCCGAGATGGAGATGCTCGGTTCCCTGACAGTGCCCTGTGCAAAGGAGAATGCAGTCGAGGCCGGCGGAGCGCTGGCAGTTGACCGTGAACGCTTCTCCGATGCAGTGACTGAGAAGATAAAGTCAGAGCCTCTCATCGAGGTCATCCCCGGAGAGGTAACAGAACTGCCGGATGGCATCACCATAATCGCTACAGGCCCCCTTACCTCAGGTGCTATGGCTGATGTGATAAAGGGACTCTGCGGCGAGGGGCTCAGCTTCTACGATGCAGCCGCTCCTATCGTCACCTATGAGAGCCTTGACAAGGATAAGGTGTTCTTCGCCTCACGCTACGGCAGAGGCGGCGATGATTATATCAACTGCCCCATGAACAAGGAGGAGTATCAGGCCTTCCAGCGTGAGCTCCTTACGGCGGAGCGGGTGCAGCTGCATGACTTCGAGACTCATCCCTTCAGCGTATACGAGGGCTGTATGCCTATCGAGGTGCTCGCCACCAGAGGAGAGGATGCCATGCGCTTCGGCCCCATGAAGCCCGTGGGTATAGACGACCCGAAGACGGGAAGAAGACCGTATGCAGTGGTACAGCTCAGGCGTGAGAACCGTGACGCTACGCTTTTTAACCTTGTGGGCTTCCAGACCAATCTGAAATTCGGCGAGCAGAAGAGGGTATTCTCCATGATACCGGGCCTTGAGAATGCAGAGTTCATGCGCTACGGAGTTATGCACAGGAATACCTTCATCAACAGCCCTGTGCTCCTCGATGCGGATTTCTCCATGCGCGAGCGGCCGGAGATATTCTTCGCCGGACAGATAACCGGAGTCGAGGGCTATATGGAATCGGCGGCAAGCGGTATAATCGCAGGCACGGCAGCCGCAAGGCGCATACTCGGACTGGAGAGGATAAATCTCCCCGCCGACTGCATGACGGGAGCGCTCTCAGCGTACATCAGTGATCCGTTCAACGACGGAAAGTTCCAGCCCATGGGGGCGAATATGGGTATACTGCCGGATATCGGCGTAAGGATAAAGGACAAGAAGGAACGCTACGGCGCCTATGCTGCCCGTGGCATAGAATCTCTCAAGAGGGAGCTGGAAAGAGTTGGCAGATAAGACTGTAGTTATAGTTGACGCCTTCGGAGGGGACAATGCCCCTCTGGAGGTACTCAGAGGCTGCGAAAAGGCTGTCAGGGAGCTCGGTACGGGCATCGTACTGACAGGCAGCAGCGAGAAGATAAAGAAATGTGCCGAAGAGAACGGCATAAGCCTTGAGGGTATGGAGATAGAGCATACCGATGATGTTTTTGATATACATGAAGAACCGGGCGAGATAATCAAGTCCGGGAAGAATACTTCCATGGGGCTCGGTCTGAGACTTCTCTCAGAGGGCAGGGGCGATGCCTTTGTATCTGCGGGCAGCACCGGAGCGCTCGTCATGGGAGCTACCTTCATCGTCAAGCGTATCAAAGGCATTAAGCGTGTTGCGCCGTCACCGGTGCTCCCGGCGGACAAGGGCAGCTTTCTGCTGCTCGATGCGGGAGCGAATACCGAGTGCCGCCCGGAGATGCTTCTCCAGTTCGCCGTTATGGGCAGCGCCTATGCAGAGCACGTCCTCGGCTACAAGTCGCCTAAGGTAGGCCTTCTTAACATCGGCGCGGAGGAGACCAAGGGCAGGGAACTGGAGCTGGAGGCTTACAGGCTGCTCAAAGACTCGGGGCTCAATTTCGCAGGCAATATAGAGGCAAGGGATCTCCCTAAGGGCGAGTGTCAGGTCGTTGTGACGGACGGCTTCACCGGTAATATAGCCCTGAAGCTCTATGAGGGCATGGGCAGCTTCTTTGCCGGAAAGCTGCGCTGGATATTCTCCGGCACAGGAAAGCTCGGAGCGCTCTTCGCTCTGAATAAGATAAAGACATTCAAGAAACAGATGGATTACAGGGAGGTGGGCGGTTCTGCCCTCCTCGGAGTAAGATATCCGGTCATCAAGGCACACGGCAGCTCCGACTATATCGCGTTCTTCAATGCTGTCCGCCAGGCAAAGCAGTTTGCCGAGGGCGGAGTGACAAAGGCAATTGAAGGATTCGTCTCTGAACTGTCAGGCAGTCAAAAGGAGTAAACAATGTGTAATAATATAGAGAAACTGGAAGAAGCAATCGGCTACAGATTCAATGACAGAAAGCTTATAATGCAGGCTCTCTCCCACTCATCCTATGCAAACGAGAAGAAACGTCCCGGCGGCAGCAACGAGCGCCTTGAGTTCCTTGGCGACAGCGTACTGTCCATCGTGGTATCGGAATACCTCTACACCCACCTTACAAGCGTGGCCGAGGGCGACCTCACAAAGATGAGAGCATCGCTGGTATGCGAGAAGTCACTGCATATCTTTGCACAGCAGATAAACCTCGGGGACTATCTCCTTCTCGGCAAGGGAGAGGAGAACACAGGCGGCAGGGAGCGCCCCTCCATACTCGCCGACGCCTTTGAGGCAGTCATAGCGGCGGTATACCTCGACGGAGGCATGGAGGCCGCAAAGAAGCATATCCTCCGCTTCATGCCGAAGGATATCGAGACACGCAAGACACCAGTGTTCCGCGATTTCAAGACCGTCCTCCAGGAGGTCGTGCAGATGAATCCGGAGGAGAAGGTGGAGTATGTCCTCATCGGTGCAGAGGGCCCCGACCACAACAAGCGCTTTGTTGTGGAGGTATGCCTCAACGATCAGGTGATCGGACGCGGCAAGGGCAGGAGCAAGAAGGATGCAGAGCAGCTCGCAGCCAAGGAAGCCTTAGAGCTCATGGGCTATGAAACACAGTAATATCTCCATATTCGTGCCGCATATCGGCTGTCCCCACAGATGCAGCTTCTGCGACCAGAACACCATCAGCGGTGCACAGCATCTCCCGGACGGTGAAGAGGTGCGGACGATATGCGAAAAGGCACTCAGGGAGGCAAGGTCTCCGGCAGATACGGAGATTGCCTTCTTCGGCGGCAGCTTCACGGCCATCCCGCGGGACTATATGCTGGAGCTGCTGAGTGCGGCTTCTGAGTTCGTGGGCGAAGGCAGGTTCCGCGGCATACGCTGCTCCACAAGGCCTGACTGCATCAGTCATGAGATACTTGAGCTGCTGAAAAGCTATGGAGTCACAGCCATAGAGCTGGGTGCGCAGTCCATGGATGATGAGGTGCTCAGAGCCAATGAGCGCGGCCATTCGGCGCAGGATATCAGGGATGCGGCAGCTCTTATAAAGGAGCATGGCATAGAGCTGGGGCTTCAGATGATGACAGGTCTCTGGCTGAGCACTCCTGAGAAGGATATGAAAACGGCAGAGGAGATAATCGCTCTCCGGCCGGAGACCGTGAGGATATATCCGGTAGTCGTGCTGGAGAATACTGTCCTTGCAGAGCTGTATAAAAGCGGGGAATACCGCATGACGCCTTTTGAAGATATGACGCAGCTCTGTGCTGATATGATGCTCCGTTTCACAGAAGCCGGCATAAGAGTCATAAAATGCGGTCTCCATGCCAGCGAATTCGTGGAGCGGGATATGGTGGCCGGCTACTATCATCCGGCATACCGTGAGATATGCGAGAGTCTTATCTACCGCAGGGTGATAGGAGAGCAGCTGAGAGAGAAGGGCATCACGTCAGGCAGCGTCACAGTTGCCGTGAACGACAGGTGCATAAGCAAGGCAGCAGGACAGAACCGGAGCAATACAGTTTATTTCGGAGAGCAGGGCATAAGCATCAGGATAACGGGAGACAGCAGTATCCCGGTATACGGATGCACTATAAAGGGGTGAATGAATGTACCTTAGATCACTTGAGATACAGGGCTTCAAGTCCTTTCCGGACAAGATAAGCCTTACCTTTGACAAGGGACTTACGGCAGTCGTAGGACCCAACGGCAGCGGAAAAAGTAATATCGGCGACTCAGTGCGCTGGGTGCTGGGAGAGCAGTCCACCAAGACTCTCAGAGGCAACAAGATGGAGGACGTTATTTTTTCCGGTACTGTTGCGAGGAAGCCTATGGGCTTTGCCGCAGTAACTCTCAATATCGACAATTCCGACCGCACTCTTCCGGATATGGAGGACGAGGTCGCCATAACAAGAAAGCTCTACCGCAGCGGTGAGAGCGAATATATGATAAACGGGCGGAGCTGCCGTCTGAAGGATATCAATGAGCTGTTCATGGATACCGGTCTCGGACGTGACGGCTATTCCATCATCGGACAGGGACGCATCGCGGAGATAGTAGGAGCCAAGAGCTCCGAGCGCCGCGATATATTCGAAGAGGCAGCGGGCATATCCAAGTTCCGCTACAAGAAGGTGGAGGCCGAGAGGAAGCTCTCCGCCGCACAGGAGAACCTCCTTCGTCTGACGGATATCCTGTCAGAACTCGAGGGCAGAGTCGAGCCCCTGCGCATACAGTCCCAGAAGGCGGAGAAGTACATAAAGCTGGCAGAGGAGCGCAGAAGACTTGAGATATCCGTATGGGTAGCAAGACTTGACGAACTGAAAGCAAAGCTCACCGACCTTGAGAACAAGACTCTCTCCGCAAAGAGCGAGTACGAGAGCCTTGAAAACGATATCGCAGCCGAAGAGGAAAAGCTCCAGGAGGGCTACCGCAGGATGCAGGAATGCACCATGCGTTCCGACGAACTCAACCGGAAGATGCTGGAGGAGGAACAGGATTCCTCCGGCAAGAAGGCAGATATCGCCGTATTTGAAAACGACATCAAGCACTGCGACGAGGCCATACGCTCTGCAAAGCGCAGCATAGAGGATTCCGGCGAGCGCCGCATCGACCTCCTTTCACAGAAGAAGGAGGCGGCTGCAAAGGCGGAGGAACTCAGAAAACAGCGTGAAGCCCTCGCAGATGAAATAACAGCCGCACAGAAGGAATTCGAGGATGCCGAGGGCAGGGCTTCCGTCCTCAGCGGCAACGCAGATCAGATAAGCTCAGAGCTCAGCGCCCTTACTCTGAAGCAGAGCGAGGCAGGCTTCACGGCAGAATCCGCAAGGCGTGCCATAGCCGAGGAGGAGGAACGTCTTGATTCTCTCCGTGAGTCGAGCAGCGATGCCGAGAAGGCTCTTGAAGCATACAGGGCAAAGGAAGTAAGTCTCAGGAACGAGGAGCGCGCAAACGAGGAGACCATAGCCTCCCTCCGTAACAGGCTCACCGGACTTGAAAAGCTCCTCAGCTCCCGCAGGGAGGGCTTCGAGCAGGCCAAGGCAGACGTTGAGAAACAGCTCTATGAGCTCAACGGCAGAAAGCAGAGACTCAGGATCCTCACCGATCTTGAAAACAATATGGACGGCTTTGCAGGCAGCGTAAAGAACGTACTTAAGGCCGCAAAGCAGGGCAGACTCGGCGGAGTCTGCGGAACCGTGGCACAGACCATAAGCGTTGAGCCGCAGTATGCAACAGCCATCGAGACAGCACTCGGCGGCAGTATGCAGAACATCATCGTAGAGAACGAGGACATAGCCAAGCGCTGTATCCGCTTCCTGAAGGAGAACAAGGGCGGAAGAGCCACCTTCCTGCCCATAACCTCTGTAAAGGGCAGCGGTCTTCGTGAGACAGGCATGGAGGACTGCGAGGGCTATGTGGCCTTAGCAAGCGAGCTCGTTTCATACGACCGGAAATACAGCGGGATAATCGCATCCCTCCTCGGCCGCATAGTAGTTGCCGAGGATATAGATACCGCCACAGTCATAGCAAAGAGGTACGGCTATAAGTTCCGTATCGTCACCCTTGACGGTCAGGTCATCAATGCGGGAGGCTCCTTCACCGGAGGCTCGGCTCAGAAGTCCGGCGGCATCATCACAAGAAAGCATGAGATAGAGACTCTCGAAGCCGAGATAGCAAAGCTTGAAGCTGACCGCGAGAGACTGACCGAGCGTGCCGAGAAGCTGCGTGCCGAATCAGGCAAGCTGAGATTCGATACCGAGGCGGCGCAGTCCGAGATGAACGATGCCGAGAAGGAAAAGATCCGCATATCGGCAGAGTTGTCAAGCCTTGCATCCCTGATGGAGCAACTCACCGGACAGTCGGAAAGCTCCGGCAGACAGGTTACAGAGGCAGAGAAGAAGATAATCAGCGCCCGCAGCCAGATAGCGGAAGCAGAGAAGCTGCTTGCAGAGCTTGCCGCGAAGATAGAGGATGCCGAGAACAGGCTCGCATCCGAGCAGGGCAGCCGTGAGAAGCTGAGACTTGAGCGAGCAGAGCTCACAGAGAAGCTCTCGATGCTGAAAATGCGTGATATCGAGCTCGATAAGGACATACAGGCACAGATGGCAGAGTGCGCACGCGCTGACGAAGCACTCGAGGAGCTGAAGAACGGCAGCGGACAGTACGAGCAGGAGATAGAGCGTCAGAACCGCATCATTGCTGAAAAGCAGGCAGATATAGAGCGGCTGAGAGCTGAGCTCGAATCAGTGAAGGACAATGCCGGAAAGTACCGCGAGGAGATAGAGCGCTGTCAGGCACAGCATAATGAGCAGAGCCGTCTCGTCAATGAGATACAGAAGGGACTGAAGGCCTACAACGAGGCCAAGGAGAAGCTCTCCGGCGAGCTCACAAGACTTGAGGAGCGCTCCGAGGCAGCCGCCAAGGATTCCGATACCATCATAAGTCAGCTCCTTGAGGTATACCAGCTGACACGTTCAGAGGCCGAGGAGGCAGCCGAGCAGCTGGATGACCTTCCTGCTGCACAGAAGGAGCTTGCAGACGTAAAGAGGAAGATATCCTCACTCGGCAGCGTCAACGTGGACGCCATCGAGGAATACCGTGAGGTATCGGAGAGATACCGCTTCCTGTCAGAGCAGCTTGCGGACGTACAGAAGTCGAAGGCGGAGCTTGAAAAGATAATCGGCGAACTCACGGAAGAGATGTGCCGCATATTCTCGGAGAGCTTCCGTATCATAAACTCCAACTTCAAGGAGATATTCACAGAGCTTTTCGGAGGAGGAAAGGCGGAGCTCATACTCACCGATCCGGAGGATGTTCTCGGATCCGGAATAGAGATAAGCGTAGCGCCTCCCGGAAAGGTGATCAAGAATCTGATCTCACTCTCGGGAGGAGAGCAGTCCTTTGTGGCCATAGCGATATACTTCGCTATCCTCAAACTCAGGCCTGCACCCTTCTGTATACTTGACGAGATCGACGCCGCACTTGATGAGGTCAACGTAAGGAAATACGCACAGTATCTGAAGAAATTCACGGATACTACCCAGTTCGTTCTGGTAACCCACCGCCGCAGCGCCATGGAGGAGGCAAACGTCCTCTACGGTGTCACCATGCAGGAGGACGGAATCTCCAAGCTCCTCAAAATGGAACAGGTGGATTTCCAGGAGGATATCGCAGACATACAGGACGCCGAATAATCAACTACCAACGGAGGAAATATGGGTATTTTTTCAAAGATCGCAGCCGGACTGCGAAAGACCAAGGATTCGTTTCTGGGCGGGCTCCAGAGGATCTTCAACTCCTTCACCAAGATAGACGAGGAGCTGTTTGAGGAATTGGAGGAACAGATGATAATGAGCGATATCGGAGTTGATACTTCGGTATACATCTGTGAGCAGCTCCGCAAGAAGGTCAAGGAGAAGGGCACTACCGACCCCAAGGACGTAATGGAGCTGATACAGGAGGTCATCGCCGAGATCATGGGCGATGATACCGGACTTGATCTCTCCGTATCACCGGCAGTCATCATGGTCATCGGCGTAAACGGCGCCGGCAAGACCACTACCATCGGAAAGCTCTGCCACCAGTTCAAGAATGAGGGCAAGAAGGTCCTTGTTGCTGCTGCCGATACCTTCCGTGCCGCAGCCATAGACCAGTTACAGGTATGGACCGACCGTGCCGGAGTTGAGATAGTAAAGCATACCGAGGGCAGCGACCCCGGTGCTGTAGTATACGATGCACTTGAAGCTGCAAAGGCAAGAAAGTGTGATGTAGTCATCATCGACACAGCCGGAAGACTTCACAACAAGAAGAACCTCATGGATGAGCTTGCCAAGATAAACCGCATCATCGACAACAAGGCAGGGGACTGCTCCCGCGAGGTACTGCTCGTCCTCGATGCCACAACAGGACAGAACGCCGTAAGCCAGGCGAAGCTGTTCAGTGAGACCGCGCCTATCACGGGTATCGTCCTCACAAAGCTTGACGGTACAGCCAAGGGCGGTATCGTTATCTCCATAAAGAACGAGCTCGGCATCCCCGTAAAGCTCATCGGCGTGGGCGAGAAGATAGACGATCTCCAGCCCTTCGACAGCCGTATGTTCGTGGACGCTCTCTTCGATACTCCCTACGAGGAGGACGAGAAGGAAGAGACAGAGCTCAGCGAGGCAGAGGATACTGAGTACGAGGAAGACGAGTACGAAGAGACCGAAGCTGAAGAGGCTGCCTATGATGAGGAGCCTGAAGAGGAGGATGCAGAAGAGGAGGCAGAGGAAGAGCCTGCTTATACTGCTCCCGCTGAGGAAGAGGACGAAGAGCCTGAAGAGGATCCCGTTCCCGCTGCTGCTCCTGTCTGGGAAGACCTGACGGAGGAGGACTCTGACGAAGAGTCTGAGGACGAAGAGGGCGAGGAAGAGGAGCCCGGCGAGGATGAAGAGTCCGATGAGGAGAGCGAAGAGGAAGCACCGGAGGAGCCTGTAAAGAAGAAGGGCTTCTTCAGCCGTCTGTTCGGAAGAAAGGACAAGAACAATGATAAGTAAGCTCGTTATGGCTACCAATAACGCCAACAAGCTGCGTGAGGCAAGGGAGATACTCTCCCCCCTCGGCATAGAGGTGCTGTCCCAGCGTGAGGCGGGTGCTGACTGCGACCCCGATGAGAACGGTGCGACCTTTGCAGATAACGCAAGGATAAAGGCGAAGGCTGTATATGATATTGTACACCTCCCCGTCATAGCAGACGACAGCGGTCTCTGTGTGGACGCCATGGACGGCAGACCGGGAGTACACTCCGCAAGATATGCACCGAAGGGGGAGGAGTGTGCAAAGCTCCTCAGTGAGATGAAGGATGTACCGGCAGAGGAGCGTACAGCCGCATTCCGCTGCACGGTATGCTATATTGACGAAAAGGGCGAGGCCTTTATGGAAGGCTCCTGCAGGGGAGCCATAGGCTTCCGGGAGGCCGGAGAAAACGGCTTCGGCTACGACCCTGTGTTCATGGTGGGCGACAGGACAATGGCGGAGCTCTCCGCAGAGGAAAAGAACGAGATCAGTCACAGAGGTGCGGCTCTCAGGGAGCTGTACCGTTTCCTGAAAGAAAGATACGGTGAATGATATGCTTACAAGCAAACAGAGAGCGTACCTCAGAGGTATCGCTTCAACATACGAGACCATATTCCAGGTGGGCAAGGGCGGCGTTACTGAGGCCATGTGCAAGGATATCGCCGAGGCTCTCCGCAAGAGGGAACTCATCAAGCTGAGAGTGCTGGAGAATTCCGGCTGGACTGCCCGTCAGGCAGCCGAGGCCATTGCCGGCTTTACAGGAGCTGATGTGGTACAGGTCATCGGCAGCAAGTTCGTGCTCTTCAAGCGCAACGAGAAGGAGCCCGTGATAGAGAATCTTCCCAAGGGCAAATGAGGATATGAAGGTCCTTATAATAAGCGGCACGAACCACAAGGGCTCGACATATACTATCGGCCGTATCGCGGCAGAGAAGCTGACTTCGGCCGAGAATATCAGCGAGGTTTTCCTGCCCCGTGATTTCGGTGAGTTCTGCTGCGGCTGCACCAGCTGTATCGTGAAGAGCGCGGAGAAATGCCCCCACTATGCGAAGCTTGCACCGGTAACAGAGCTTATAGATGCCGCCGATGTGCTTATACTTACCTCTCCCGTCTATGTTTACCACTGTACGGGACAGATGAAGGCTCTGCTCGATCATTACGCATGGCGCTGGATGTCGCACCGCCCTGATGAGAGGATGTTCCGCAAGCAGGCGGTAGTTGTATCTACAGCAGCCGGTGCCGGAGTGAAGTCTGCTATGAAGGATATGGCAGACAGCTGCTTCTTCTGGGGGATACCACAGACCTACAGGCTCGGCAGAGCGATAGCGGCAGTTGACTGGCAGAGCGTAAAGCCGGAGATAAAGGAAAGCATAGAGAAAAAGGCTGACAGCATCGCAAGGAAGATACTGAAAAGGCAGGGGAAGGTGCCCGTCACCTTGAAGACAAGGGCCTTCTTCATGATAATGAGCCTTATGCAGCGCAACGGCTGGAACAAGGCTGATGAGGAGTACTGGAAGGAAAAGGGCTGGACAGGGAAAAGGCGCCCGTGGAAATGAACGGAGTGAGAATATGCGTATAGGAATTTACGGCGGGAGCTTCAATCCCGTTCACAACGGACATATACATCTTGCCGGAACAGCGATAGAGGAGCTTGGTCTTTACAGGCTGTATCTGGTCCCGTCGCGCATCTCGCCCCACAAGTCAAGCTCTGAATACGTGGCTCCGGAGGACAGGCTCACTATGCTCCGGCTTGCCTGCAAGGGCAGCAGATACAGGGATATACTCAGGGTGTCTGATTTTGAGCTGAAGACTGACCGCATCAGCTATACCATATATACGGTAGAGGAGTTCCGCAGACGCTTCCCGAAGGAGGAACTCGTACTCCTCATCGGCAGTGATATGCTGCTCAGCTTCGACAAGTGGCACCGCTATGAGGATATCCTCAGGGAGGTCACTCTTGCGGCATTCTCCCGCGAGGAAGGCGATCTTGAGGAACTCGAAAAAAAGGCCGATGAGCTCCGCCGCTTCGGCAGAGTCATACTCAGCAAGGCGGATCCCGTGGTCGTATCGTCTACGGAGATAAGGAAAAAAATTGCTAAAAATGAGAATTACTCTTGCTATCTTGACAAAAATGTAGTACAATATATAAGATCGGGGAATCTTTACGCCGATGAAAAAGCGGACAAGGAGGCGGAGAGCTGATGTACAGCATAGATGATAAAAAGAAGTATCTCAAGGAAAATCTGTCACAGAAGCGATATCAGCATTCGCTCAACGTAGCTGCGGAATGCCGTAAGCTTGCGGAGAAATACGGCGAGGATCCCGACAAGGCATACTATGCCGGGCTGCTCCATGATATATGCAAGGAGATGCCGGCAGAGGAGCAGAAGGCTCTCGTGCTCGAGAGCGGGTTTTCCGTATTCAGGGAGGAGCTTGAAACACGTTCGCTCCTTCATGGTATCGCCGGAGCATATTTTGTCAAGACTAAGTACGGAGTGGGGGATATAGATATCCTCAACGCCATACGTTTCCATACAGTCGGCAGGGCGGGGATGTCCCTGCTCGAGGAGATAGTCTACCTCGGCGATCTTGTATCAGCCGAGCGCGACTACAAGGATGTTGAAAAAATGCGCAGGCTCGTCTACACTGATCTTAACGAGGCGATGCTCTATGCGCTCACCTTTTCAATAAAGGCAGTCCTGAAAAAGAAGGGACTGATACCGCCGTGCACCATTGACGGATACAATTTCTACACGGCGCTCCTGAAGCAGGACGAGAAGCCTGACAGGGGAAAGAAGAAAGACAATAACTGACAACAATAACAAGTGCGAAAAGAGGATAATATATGGCAGAGAACGAGACCAGGGACGGCAGCACAGGCGGAAGCGCTCCTAAGCCGCTGAGGAAACTGACCAGGATCAGCCCGCAGCAGCCTCAGGGCGGTGAAGTGAAGCCGAAGCCGCTGAGAAAGCTTGAGCCGCAGATCCCTGAGGGCAGACAGCCCGTTCAGCCTGAGCGCAGACCTGCGCCGGAGCCTAAGAAAAGCAAGGGTTCAGGCAAGAGACAGAGAGCCGTACAGCAGCCGTCAGCACCTAAGGGTGCGGATTTTCTCGTAAAATTCACTTCGATAATAGCAACGCTCATCATAGTGACCGGTATGACGCTGAATATGCCGATACTGCGCTATGCGGACGCTGACAGCAATATATCCATCATGCGTATGGTCAAGGAATGGCAGCCTCTCAACAAGGAGGGTGACATCAAGCACGATTCCAATACGGATTTCCATATCAACTCAGACATTGTCATCAAGGACTACACCGACGGACTCGATCTTCCGCAGCTTATCGAAGGACAGTACAGCATACTGCTCCTCGGCTTCGACGAGGAGGAATACAACACCGACGTTATGTGGGTGCTCGAATTCGATATCGGCCACGGAAAGCTGAATATACTCCAGATACCCCGTGACTGCTGCCTCCCGGACTACACCAACAGCCCCACCGGAAAGTTCAACAGCATCTATTCCAGCGGCAAGAACTACAACCTCACCCCCATACAGAAGGTTGTAAACGCTGTTGAGGAGAACTTCGGAATCCCGATAGATGCCTATATCACAACAGCCTGCTTTGATATCGTTGATATCGTGGATCTCATCGGAGGCATCCCGATAACGATAGATAACGAGATCATGTACGAGGCAGACAAGATAATCCCTGAGGGAGATATCACTCTCACAGGCGAGCAGGCCGAATGGTTCATCCGCTTCCGCCGTGAATGGATGGAGGGAGATATCGGACGTATGCAGAACCAGCGCCGCTTCATGGTAGCAGCTATGAACAAGCTCCAGAGCATCGTGCAGGACGAGGGAAGAATAAAGCTATACGGCTATCTCAAGCAGATATACGACAGAGAGCTGCTCTATACCAACCTCAGTCTTCAGGATATCGGTATGGTTGCAGACTTTGCCTCCACTCTGAGCATGGATGATGTACTGGTGAATATGGTACCCGGCGAGGGCGCAAGGTATCCGGCACCGGACGGTCAGGAGTACGATGTATACTCCGTACACAAGCAGGCAACGCTTGATATGCTCAACCAGTATTACAGACCCTATCAGAACAATATGAAGAATACAGACTCCACGATACAGGAACTCATAACGGACTATGTATACGAAGCATACGACGATACAGGAGCAACTCTTGACGAGATAGAGGAAGGCACAGAGCCAGAGCGTAATCCCGCAAAGGCTCCGAGATAAAGGAAAGGAATGAAAAAATGGCACAGATCACAGAGCAGGAAAAGCTTGAAATAATCATCAGAGCGCTTGACAGCAAGAAGGGCGAGAATATACAGGCTATCAAGGTGGCGGATCTTACGATACTTGCCGACTACTTCGTTATAGTGAACGGAACGAGCAATACCCACGTAAGAGCACTTGCAGACGAGGTGGAGTATCAGCTCTCACAGAAGGGCATCGAGCCCGAGCGCAGGGAATCTGACACAGGCAATACCTGGATAGTACTTGACTACGGTGATATCATCGTACACATCTTCTACAAGGAGACAAGAGAGTTCTACAAGCTGGAAGGACTCTGGGCTGACGGAGAAACAATGGATATAAGCTCGATCATGGCAAAGGACTGAGCGGAAATAAAGTAAAAGGAATGAGCAGAAATGAGCAGATATGATTTTAAAGCAATAGAGCCCAAGTGGCAGAAATACTGGGATGAACACCACAGCTTCGAGGCTTCCGAGGATCACTCCAAGAAGAAGTTCTACGCTCTGGTAGAGTTCCCCTATCCCTCAGGTCACGGTATGCACGTAGGCCATATCAAGGCTTACTCCGGACTTGAGGTAGTATCAAGAAAGCGCCGCATGGAGGGCTACAACGTTATGTTCCCCATGGGATATGACGCTTACGGCCTCCCGACTGAGAATACCGCTATCAAGGAGAATATCCATCCCCGTATCGTTACAGACCGCAATATCGAGAAGTTCACAGGACAGCTCCGCACAGTCGGCTTCTCCTTTGACTGGTCAAGAGTTATCGATACCACAGATGTTAACTACTACAAGTGGACACAGTGGATATTCCTCAAGATGTTCGAGAACGGACTTGTATTCCGTGACAAGACCTCTGTAAACTACTGCCCGAGCTGTAAGGTTGTCCTCTCCAACGAGGATTCACAGGGCGGTAAGTGTGATGTATGTCACAGCGACATCGTACAGAAGACCAAGGAGGTATGGTACCTCCGCATCACAGAGTATGCCGATAAGCTCCTTCAGGGCCTCGAGGAGGTAGACTACCTCCCTAACGTAAAGCTCCAGCAGGTAAACTGGATAGGCAAGTCCACAGGTGCATTCGTGAACTTCAGCCTCAAGGAGCAGGATGACAAGCTCCGTATCTATACAACACGTCCGGATACTCTCTACGGCGTTACCTTCATGGTAATCGCTCCCGAGCATCCGATAATCCAGAAGTACCGCGGCTCCATTGCAAATATCGCAGAGCTGGATGCCTATAAGGAGGAGTGCGCAAAGAAGACGGAGTTTGAGAGAACTCAGCTCGTCAAGGACAAGACAGGCGTAAAGATCGAGGGACTCACAGCCATCAATCCAATCACAGGCAAGGAGATCCCGATATACATATCAGACTACGTAATGATGGGCTACGGCACAGGCGCTATCATGGCAGTACCTGCGCATGATACCCGTGACTACGACTTCGCAAAGAAGTTCGGCATCGATATCATCGAGGTAATCAAGGGCGGCGACATCTCCAAGGAGGCCTACACCGGCGAGGGCGAGCTCGTCAACTCCGATGTGCTCAACGGCATCTCCAACAAGAAGGACGCTATCGAGAAGATACTTGCAGTCCTCGAGGAGAAGGGCGTAGGCGAGAAGGGCGTACAGTACAAGATGAAGGACTGGGCGTTCAACCGTCAGAGGTACTGGGGCGAGCCTATCCCGATCGTACACTGTCCGGACTGCGGCATGGTGGCTGTTCCCTATGAGGAGCTTCCTCTGAGACTGCCCGATGTTGAGAATTTCGAACCCGGTACAGACGGCGAGAGCCCGCTGGCCAAGATAGACAGCTTCGTGAACTGCAAGTGCCCGAAGTGCGGAAAGGACGCAAAGCGTGAGACCGATACGATGCCCCAGTGGGCAGGTTCCTCATGGTACTTCCTCCGCTACTGTGATCCCCACAATGACAGCGAATTCGCAGCACAGGAGAATCTGAAGTACTGGCTCCCTGTTGACTGGTACAACGGCGGTATGGAGCACGTTACACGTCATATGATCTACAGCCGCTTCTGGCATAAGTTCCTCTATGATCTCGGGCTCGTTCCCACATCAGAGCCTTATGCAAAGCGTACAGCCCAGGGACTTATCCTCGGACCGGACGGCGAGAAGATGTCCAAGTCAAGAGGAAACGTTATCGATCCCAACGACGTGGTTGAGGAATACGGCGCAGATGTACTCAGGCTCTATGTCCTCTTCATGGGCGACTATGAGAAGGCAGCTCCCTGGAGCGAATCGAGCATCAAGGGCTGCAAGCGCTTTGTTGACAGAGTATGGGGACTCCAGGATATGCTGACTGACGGCGATGACTACAGCGATGCCCTCCGCAGCGGATTCCACAAGACCATCAAGAAGGTATCAGAGGATATCGAGGCTATGAAGTTCAACACAGCTATCGCAGCCATGATGAGCCTTATCAATGATATCTATACAGCCGGCACTGTGAATAAGGCAGAGCTCAGCGCATTCTGCACAATGCTCTATCCCTTTGCTCCGCATATCTCTGAGGAGATGTATTTTGCCGCAAACGGCAAGGTGCTCAGCGAGCAGAGCTGGGTTACATATGACGAGGCTCTCTGCAAGGACGATACCATCGAGATCGTTGTACAGATCAACGGCAAGGTCAAGTCAAAGCTCAACATCGCCGTTGATGCAGACAAGGACACTGTTCTTGCTATGGCAATGGACGATGAGAAGGTAAAGGAGACCGTTGAGGGCAAGACAATAGTCAAGCAGATATATGTACCAAATAAACTTGTTAATATTGTTGCAAAATAACGAATTTTTAATTATTTGAAAAACCACTTGACATACACCGGAGAGTGTGATAAAATATTAATATATTAGTGTTGCACTGATATGTAATATTATTCGTAAATTATACAAATGGGGTAAAGGTGACTGGCGTCTGAGCATTCCGAATGCTCCTGGCGGTTGGCATATATGCACCGGAGTTTCGCTCCGGGAAGCCTCTGTTATAAAGGAGGGAAAGATAATGGCAGAAGTACGTGTTGGCAAGAACGAGTCCTTAGATACAGCACTGAAGAGATTCAAGAGAAGCTGCGCAAAGGACGGAGTAATTGCTGAGGTTCGTAAGAGAGAGCATTACGAAAAGCCTTCAGTTAAGCGTAAGAAGAAGTCTGAGGCAGCTCGTAAGCGCAAGTATTGATCTTACAGCATTAAAAACGTTGATAAAAGCGGACCTTGGTCCGCTTTTTCATTTGCCTTATACATGGGAGGAAAGATGATCTTCAGTATAACAGCTGCATTTCACAGAGTAACAGACATAACGCCGGGTGTGCTTGAACGTATGGGCGTTAAAGGGCTGATACTCGATATTGACAATACCCTCACGACACACGATAATCCCGTTCCGTCGCAGGGTGTTATGGAATGGCTTGCGGATATGAGGAACAGCGGCATTGCTGCTGTCATTGTATCAAACAACAAGGCGCCGAGAGTAAAGCCCTTTGCCGATCTGCTCGGGCTTGAGTACGTATGCGAGGGCGCAAAGCCCCTCACAAAGGGCTATTCGGAGGCGGCCTCTGTGCTCGGACTGCCGAAGGAACAGATAGCTGCAGTAGGTGACCAGATATTCACTGATGTAGCAGGAGCAAATCTTTATGGCATAAAAATGCTCTACGTCGAGCCTATAGCAAAGGAGCCGAAGAAGCAGAGATTCATAAGGTTCAAGCGTGTACTGGAAAAGCCCTTCCTTCCGAAGAAGGTCTTCCGCAGGGATCCTGAAAAGGAGAGATATATATGAAAAAGATACTGGTAATAAACGGCCCGAACCTCAACCTTCTCGGTGAGCGTGAGCCGGGAGTATACGGCAGCGCAGGCATTGATGAGCTCTGCGCAAATATAAGGGAGCGTGCAGAGAAAGCCGGCATGGAGTGCGACTTCTTCCAGTCAAACCATGAGGGTGCTATCATCGACAAGCTGCATGAGGCGAGAAAGATATACTCCGGAGTGATACTCAATGCCGGAGCCTATACACACTACAGCTATGCCATCCGTGATGCCATCTCAGCTGTAAAGATACCCGTTATCGAGGTGCATATCAGCAATGTTGATGCCCGTGAGGAGTTCCGCTCCAACTCGGTCATCGCCCCCGTATGCAGCGGCAGCATCGCCGGTTTCGGATTTATGAGCTACTACCTTGCAGTGCAGGCACTCGCTGAAATGTGAGGTGCCGGAATGACAGAAAGATTTGAAAAGCTGTTCCGGCAGCTCCCCACAGGCATAGACTGTGCCCTGATAACCTCCGATGTTAACCGCAGATACTTCACCGGTATGCGTTCATCGGCCGGTACAGTACTTGCCTTCAGGGACAAGGCCTACCTGCTGATAGATTTCAGGTATATCGAAAAGGCGAGAGCAACTGTAAAGACTGCCGAAGTCATCGAGCAGAAGAAGCTCTATTCCCAGATATCACAGCTCATACACGAGCACGGCGCCGCAAACTGCGCCATAGAATCGCAGATAATGACAGTAAGCGAGCTTTCGCAGCTGAAGACCAGTCTGCCGGATACGGAGATAATCTCCACCGATGCCCTCAGCAACGCCATCAACGCCCTCCGCAGCTGCAAGGACGAGGCTGAGATAGGATATATCAGCAAGGCGCAGGAGATCGCGGAGAATGCTCTCGAGGAGCTGCTCCCCTCCATAAAGCCGGGTGTCAGCGAGCGTGAGATAGCGCTCCAGCTCAACCATATCATGTTCCTGCACGGGGCGGAGGACCTTTCCTTCGATACCATAGTACTCTCCGGTGCGAATACCTCCATGCCCCACGGAGTGCCCTCCGGTAAGCTGATACAGGAGGGTGAGTTCGTCCTTATCGACTTCGGCGCAGTATGGAACGGCTATCACAGCGATATGACCCGTACTCTCTGCGTAGGCAAACCCACGGAGGAGATGGAGAAGGTCTATAACATCGTGCTCGAGGCTCAGAACAACGCCATAAGAGCGGCAAAGAGCGGCATCACAGGCAAGTCTCTCGACCTCATCGCCCGCTCTGTCATAGATGATGCAGGCTACGGCGACTGCTTCGGTCATTCCCTCGGCCACGGCGTGGGCCTTGAGATACATGAGAAGCCCAACGCAGCCCCGAACAATACGCAGATACTCTGCGAAAATGCGGTCGTTACCATAGAACCCGGCATCTACATCGCAGGCAAATTCGGAGTACGTATAGAGGACTTTGTCGTTTTGCACGAAAACGGCTGCGATAACATTACGAAATTTGCAAAAAACCTCATAACTTTATAATAATATCACAAGAAGTATTGCAAAAAACACGGACTTGTGATAAAATGTATGTATGTAATATTTGAAAAATACGGAGGTATTTATAATGATTTCAGCAGGCGATTTCAGAAACGGCGTGACTTTCGAGCTCGACGGACAGGTAGTTCAGGTAATTGAATTCCAGCACGTTAAGCCCGGTAAGGGAGCTGCTTTCGTTAGAACCAAGTACAAGAATGTTATTACCGGCTCGGTAGTTGAAACTTCCTTCAATCCTACAGCAAAGTTCCCCACAGCTTTCGTAGAGAGAAAGGATATGCAGTACAGCTACAACGACGGAGAGCTTTATTACTTCATGGATATGGAGACCTATGAGCAGGTTCCGATCAGCGCATCCACACTCGGCGACAGCTTCAGATTTGTCAAGGAGGAGATGGTCTGCAAGATCCTTTCCTACAAGGGTACTGTATTCGGCGTAGAGCCCCCGAACTTCGTAGAGCTGGTCGTAACACAGACTGATCCCGGCTTCAAGGGCGATACAGCTACAAATGCTACAAAGCCCGCTACAGTTGAGACCGGTGCTGAGGTAAAGGTTCCTCTCTTCATTAACGAGGGAGAGAAGATCCAGATCGATACTCGTACAGGCGAGTATATGTCCAGAGCATAAGACCCACATCACAAAGGATGAATCATTTTGCAGTCCGAAAGGAGGAGCTGTTATGAAGCTTACAGAGAAAATGTCCTATTTACAGGGACTCATTGAAGGCCTTGAGATCGACACCAACACCAAGGAGGGCAAGGCACTCGTAAAGATGTCTGAGGTGCTTTCCGAGCTGGTTCTTTACGTTGACGACCTTCAGTCCCAGGTAGACGAGCTCACAGAGCTGTGCGATATCCTTGACGAGGATCTCGGCGCAGTTGAGGAGGACTTCTACGATTTTGACGAAGACGGTGAATGCGGCCCCTGCAATGGCTGCGATGACTTCGATGACGATGATTACGACGAGTTCGATGACGAGTTCGACGAAGAGGATGATGACGAGCTTTACGAGATCACCTGCCCTACCTGCGGTGATACAGTTCTCATTAACGAGAATATGCTTGAGGAAGGCTCCATCAACTGTCCTAACTGCAACGAGCTCCTTGAGTTCGATCTTGATGATGTGACCATCGAGGATATCGAGGCAGCAAACGGAGACGCTCAGGCTCCCGAGGATAAGTAATGATATGCGGACGGCTTCGGCCGTCCGTTTATTTATGAGGAATACTATGGGAAAGTATGATGATATAATAGACCTTCCGCGCCCCGAGCCGGGCATAAGGCGGAAGCTGAGCACATATAAGCGTGCGGAACTGTTCGCCTCCTTCGACGCTCTCAGCGGCCTTGACGACAAGGTCGGCGAGGCGGGAAGACTTACCGACTCCGCCATGGAAAGCTGTGAGGAGCGCGAGAACCGCATAGACAGCGTGCTGGGGATGTTGCTTGAACGTATAGGCGAACAGCCTGAGGTATGGGTGGTATACTTCGTTCCGGACAAGCTCAAGGAGGGCGGCAGCTATGCCTTCCACGAGGGTGCGCTCCGCCGCATAGACGAGGTGATGAAGGTGCTTTACTTCACTGACGGTACGGAGATAAAAGTGGAGAGCATCTACGATATAGCCCCGCACTTGACATAAGGGCGGAAATATGGTAGAATACGTATGTGAGCAGTCCATACGGCAGCGGGATCGTTCAGGTCACGAGGAAAGTCCGGGCATCACAGAGCAGGGTAGCTGCTAACGGCAGCCGAGGGCGACCTTAGGGCAAGTGCAACAGAGATATACTGCCTCCGCTTGCGGGGGTGATGGTGGAAAGGCGGGGTAAGAGCCCACCAGAGTGCGGGAGACCGTACTGCTATGTAAACCCTACCCGATGCAACGTCTATTGGTGTCAGGTATCTTAACGTCTGCTCGGCGGATATCTGGCAATGACGGCTTGAGCCTTCCGGCGACGGAAGGAGTAGATAAATTGCCGTACACGACAGAACCCGGCTTATCGGTCTGGTCACATTATCCCATATACAGGGATCAATCAGGATCATCGCTTCAGGCGATGGTCCTTTTTTGCAGCCTGCAGCCTCGGTTTTAGCAAGACCGCAATTATCGGTGAGCCCTGAACTGAGAATTATTATCATTATTTGCGGTTTCCGTGGTTTTTTTAAGAATTATTTAAGGTTGCTATGTATAATGATATACAAATAGCCGGATACATTTCCGGCAACGGAGGGAAAAGGAATGAAAATTGCAATACTTATGACGGCATATCTGGCCGCCGCATTGCTGCAGCCGGCAGGGTCAGCCGGAGCAGCGGATATTTCAGAGGAGTCCGCAGTCAGGGCATCTCAGGTGAGACCTACGGATGTAGTTATAGTGCCCGATAAGGATTACGGATCGACGCCGTTCATCATTGCCGGAGGTGCATTTGCTGTTATTACTGCTGCGGGAGTGAGTGTTTATCGCAGCAGAAAGGGCGGAAAGCTCAGAAGAAATAGTAAAAATAATAAAATAAATAGAAATCTATGAAAAACACTTCCCAAAGTACTGGAAATATGCTATAATAATATATATTTCTTTTACAGGAGGAATTATCAATGAGAGAGATGGAGCTTTATAATGTCTGGTGCGAGAAGGCTGTCCAGGACCCGGATCTTCAGACTGAGCTCAAAGGCATCGCGGGGGATAACGATGCTATCTTAGACAGGTTCTACAGAGATCTTGAATTCGGCACAGGCGGACTGAGAGGCGTTATCGGCGCCGGTACCAACCGCATGAATATCTATACAGTAAGACGAGCGACACAGGGCTTCGCTGATTATCTCAATCAGGAATACGATTCACCCAGCGTGGCTATCTCCTATGACAGCCGCATCAAGTCGGACGTCTTCTCCAAAGCAGCTGCAGAGGTACTTGCCGCCAACGGCATCAAGGTACATATCTATACAGAGCTCATGCCCACCCCCTGCCTTTCCTTCGCTGTACGTCAGCTGAAATGCCAGGGCGGCATCATGGTGACAGCCAGCCACAACCCTGCAAAGTACAACGGCTACAAGGTGTACGGTGAGGATGGCTGCCAGATCACTCTGAGAGGCGCTGAGATCATCCTTGAGAAGATCAATTCACTTGATATCTTCTCAGACGTAAAGGCCTCAGACTTTGAGGAGGAGCTTGCAAAGGGCAATATTTCCTACATCAGCGATGATGTGATCGAGGAGTTCTACAAGAACGTTCTCGCAGAGGGTATAAATACAGATCTTTGTCCTTCAAGCGGACTGAAGGTAGTATACACACCTCTCAACGGCACAGGAAACAAGCCTGTACGTGAGATCTTAAAGCGTATCGGCATCACTGACGTTACAGTAGTCAAGGAACAGGAGATGCCTGACGGCAACTTCTCTACCTGCCCCTATCCGAACCCCGAGATCCGTGAGGCTCTTGAGATCGGCCTGAGGTACTGTGATGAGGTCAAGCCGGATCTTCTGCTTGCTACCGATCCTGACTGCGACCGTGTCGGTATCGCTGTTCCGGACGGAAAGGGCGGATATGCACTGTTCAGCGGCAACGAGGTCGGCGCAATGCTCCTCGAGTATATCTGCGATCAGCGCACAAAGAAGGGCACAATGCCCAAGAACCCTGTAGCAGTAAAGACTATTGTTACCACAGACATCGTTTCACTCATAGGCAAGGCCTACGGAGTTGAGATAATCGACGTTCTCACAGGCTTCAAGTTCATCGGCGAGCAGATCGGAATCCTTGAGAAGAAGGGCGAGGAAGACCGCTATATCTTCGGCTACGAGGAGAGCTACGGCTACCTTTCCGGCTCTTATGTAAGAGACAAGGACGCTGTAAATGCTTCCATGCTCATCTGTGAAATGGCTGCATACTACCGTACACAGGGCATCACTCTCATGGAAGCAAGAGAGAATATGTACAAGAAGTACGGCGTATTCTACCAGACTCTCTACAGCTTCACCTTTGAGGGCGCAAGCGGCATGAAGAAGATGGAGGATATCATGACTACACTCAGGAACGATCCTGTCAAGGAGATCGCAGGCCTGAAGGTAGTAAGATTTGATGACTATAAGGTAAGTGTATCAAAGGATCTTATAAACGGCACAGAGACAGAGATCACTCTGCCTAAGTCGAATGTACTTGCATTCTTCCTTGAAGGCGGTTCCAAGGTGATAGTTCGTCCTTCCGGTACAGAGCCCAAGATCAAGACTTATCTTGCAGCAAAGCAGCCTACTCATGAAGAGGCTGAAGTACTTGAGAAGAAGCTCCACGATGAGTTCTCAAAGAATTTCCAGTAAGTGTATAGTGAATTAATATAAAGACCCGCAGCTTATAAGGCTGCGGGTCTTTTGTGTATACATTTGTTGCGGGATCAGATATCCGTCACGAAGGGAGTGAGCAGGATTATGATCATACAGATGGGACAGAATACCTTTATCATGATGCGGTAGAGGAGAACTGCCCTGAAATTCTGGCCGCCCTCCTTTACCTCGTCCTCTATGTACTTCGTCTTTACTACATAGCCGAAGAGGATGCAGGTGAAGAGTGCAAGGAAGGGCATGAATATGTTGTTGGAAATGAAATCGAAGAAATCGAGTATCTGCATACCGAAGAGCTCGAAATCCGACCATACGCTGTAGCCCATGACTGAGAGCATTCCGACAGCTATGGTGAAGGCGATAACGATGAAGCAGCTGACGGGGCGGCTGAACTTTGTCTTCTCCATAACGGCTGCAACTACGGTCTCCATAAGCGAGATGGAGGAGGTGAGTGCGGCAAGTGCCACAAGGAAGAAGAAGGCTGCTCCGACTATCTGTCCGCCGGGCATGGAATCGAATACCTTCGGGAGAGTTTCAAACATAAGTCCCGGACCTGCATTGAGGGCGGCAGGATCGCCGTGTGAGAAGGCGAATACAGAGGGAACTATTACCATGCCTGCAAGGAAGGCAACGAGAGTATCAAATATCTCTATCTGTCTTACAGAGCCCTCAAGGGAATCGCTGCGGCGCATATAGGAGCCGTATGTCACCATGATGCCCATAGCCAGCGACATAGAGTAGAAGAGCTGTCCGACTGCGGCAGCTATGGTCTTCATCAGCTTTGTGACCGTGAAGCCTGTGAAGTCGGGGAGGACATAGTATTTCAGGCCCTCTATCGCCCCGTCCATGAAGAGGATGTATACTGCGATGATGACGATGAGTACAAGCAGCACCGGCATCAGTATCTTGCTTACCTTCTCGATACCCTTTTCAACACCGAGGAGTACTGCAACGGAACCGATGAGCACGTACACTATAAAGAAGAAGGTAGGTTCACCGAAAAGACTTATGTAGTGGGAGAAGAAGGAAAGACCGGTGCCGGAATCGCCTGAGCTGAATACTGCATTTGCAGCAGATTCACCGTTGCCCGATACGAACATACACATATACTTCAGCACCCAGCCGCCGATCACGCAATAGTAGGGGAGTATGATAGCCGGTACCGCTGCTGCGAGCCAGCCGAGGGGAGCGAAGCGCTTGTCCGCTTCCTTGTATGCGCCGAGGACGCTCTTACCTGTCTTTCTTCCGAGGGCTATCTCCGTGAGCATCATGGTGAAGCCGAAGGTCACGGCGAGTATAAGGTATGTGAGGAGGAAGATGCCTCCGCCGTATTTAGCTGCAAGATAGGGGAATCGCCAGATGTTTCCGAGACCTACCGCAGAGCCCGCGGCGGCGAGTATGAATCCGAGCTTCGAGCCGAATCCGCCCTTGGTCTTTTCTGCTGTGTTTTGTTCCATTGTTACATTTCCTTTCATATTATCTTGGTGGACCATTCCTCGATGTTCCAGATATTGTCTGCGATATCCATATAGAACTCCGGTTCGTGGCTGACTATGAGTACGGTGCCCTTGTAGTCCTTTATGGCCTTTTTCAGTGACTCCTTGGCATCCACATCGAGATGGTTGGTGGGCTCGTCGAGCACAAGCAGATTTACTTCCTTCAGCATTATCCTGCATATCCTTACCTTTGCGTTCTCTCCGCCGGAGAGTACCTTCATCTGTGAGGTTATATGCTCTGTGGTAAGTCCGCACTGTGCGAGAGCTGCACGCACCTCCGCATTGGTCATGGAAGGGTATTCCTCCCAGATAACGTCAAGGGCGGTTTTGGAGGTGCTTTCCTCCTCCTGCTCGAAGTAGCCGTATTCCACGAACTGGTCATGCTCGACATAGCCGGAGAGAGGAGGGATTATCTTCAGAAGCGTTTTCAGGAGGGTCGACTTGCCTATGCCGTTTACTCCGCGGATGGCTATCTTCTGTCCGTTCTCTACCTTTACCGATATAGGCTTCGTGAGGGGCTCGTTATAGCCGAGGACGATATCCTTGCAGTCGATGACGACTCTTCCGGGAGTGCGTGCCTTGCGGAAGGAGAAGGTGGGCTTGGGTTTTTCACGCATAAGGGTTATCTTGTCCATCTTGTCCAGCTTCTTCTGCCTGGACTTGGCCATGTTCGTTGTAGCTACACGCGCCTTGTTACGTGCGATGAAGTCCTCAAGGTCGGCTATCTCCTTCTGCTGCTTCTCGTAGGCCTGTTCTATCTGCTTCTTCTTCAGCTCATACATCCTCACGAAGTTGTAGTAGTCGCCGGTGTACCTTGTCATTACAGCGTTTTCCACGTGGTATACCACGTTTATTACGCTGTTCATGAAGGGAACGTCGTGAGACACGAGGATGAAAGCGTTTTCGTAGTTCTGAAGGAAATTGGTCAGCCAGCGGATATGGTTCTCGTCGAGGAAGTTTGTCGGCTCATCGAGGATAAGTATCATCGGGTTCTCGAGCAGCACCTTGGCAAGGAGCACCTTTGCACGCTGTCCGCCGGAGAGCTCTGAAACATCTCTGTCAAGGCCTATCTCGTTGAGTCCGAGACCGTTTGCATATTCGTTTATCTTGGCATCGATGGTGTAGTATCCGCTGTAGTCGAGTATGCCCTGTATCTCGCCGACTTCCTCCATAAGAGCGTTCATCTCTTCATCGGAGCAGTCGGACATTTTATCATAGAGACCGAGCATCTCTGCCTCAAGGTCTGAGAGATGGTCGAAAGCGCTGCGGAGGACATCACGGATGGTGCTGCCCTTGGCAAGCGTGCTGTACTGATCGAGATATCCGGTGGTGATATGCCTGCACCATTCTATTTTTCCCTCATCCGGCTGGAGCTTGCCCATGATGATATTGAGAAAGGTGGATTTTCCTTCGCCGTTTGCGCCTACGAGGCCGACGTGTTCACCCTTGAGAAGCCTGAATGAAGCGTCATTCAGTATCTGCCTTGCACCGAAGCCGTGGGTTACGTGTTCAACATTGAGTATACTCATTTTATTCCTCCGTATATAAACTATATCGCTTTTAATTATACCATAAACCGGCAGCCCGTGTAAAGAGGATATGTTTGCGGCAGTAAAAAAGACGCCTCCGAAGAGGCGTCTGCAGTCTGTCAAAAAACCTATATCAATTAAGGGGACGCCCTCTCTTGCAGGGCGTCCCCTCTTCAAAAACAGTCCCCCGGACTGTTTTTGAATTCACCCCTTACGGGGCGCTTTAAGGCTATATGCGGGACTCTGTCCCGCACCCTGCCAGAGGCTCTGCCTCTGGACTCCGCTAAAGGGGCGAAAGCCCCTTTAGAATCCCAAACGTTTGGTTTTATCGCTGAAACTACCTTTTTTGACAAGTTGAAGACGCCTCCGGAGAGGCGTCTGATATTACTTCTTCTTTTTCTTTAAAGGCTTTGTGGGACGCACGTTCTGCGGTGCCGGGATCTCCTCGGGCTTGTCTTCCTTGATGTCCTCCTCAAAGCAGATATGCGCAAAGGCTGCGATAGCTGCGCCGAAGAGAGGAGCTGCTATGAAGATCCAGAGTACCTTGACCGGCTCTGAGTTGCCGTTGAATGCAGCGGCAATTGCGGGGCCGATGCTTCTTGCAGGATTTACAGATGTGCCTGTAAGGCCGATGCCGAAGATATGTACAAGTGTGAGGGTAAGGCCTATAATGAGACCTGCGAAGGAACCGTGTCCCTTCTTTTTGGATGTTACTCCGAGTATCGTCAGTACAAAGATAAAGGTGAGCAGGAGCTCTGCTATGAATCCGGCAAGGAAGCTTCCGTTTACGCCGGAGAGACCGTTTGCTCCGAAACCGCCTGTCTTGTCAATGATGTCGCCCTCGATGAATATGATTGCAAGTATACCGGAGCCTGCAAAGGAGCCGAGCAGCTGAGCTGCAACATATCCCACGAACTCAGTTCCGGTCATCCCGCCGGTCATAAGCACTGCAAGTGAGACCGCAGGGTTGATATGGCAGCCGGAAATATTTCCGATGCAGTAAGCCATTGCAACAATAACGAGACCGAATGCAAGAGCTGTGAGAATGTAGCCGCAGCCGTTTGCGGAATCACATCCGACGAGCATTGCTGTTCCGCAGCCGAGAGTTACAAGTACCATAGTACCGATGAACTCAGCCACATACTTTTTGATTGATGTCATTTTGTTTCCTCCTTTTTTGTATAAAAAAATATGTTTAACCGGACCATACGGTTAAACATATTATAACATATACATGATTTTAAGTCAACATTATAAATATTATTTATCAGTTAATTTATTGTCCTGGAGTGCTCTGAGTTCCTTGTTTTGTTCCTTGAATCCCCATACTACACTGTAAAGGACGAGCACAGCAACACCGATAACGATAAGAGCGACCATGACAGCGGCAACGGCTGAGGTAAAGCCGTACATTGCAGAAGTATAAGCTGTATATATCTGCGGCTGCTTTATGGAGAAGGAGTCATAGAACTTGGTGAACAGGAGGCAGGTGCTGGGTACTGCTCCTATTATACCTGCTATGATGGAGGAGATGCCTGCCCAGTAGAGTACATAGGTGGTATCCCTGCGGTTTATGAACATAAGGAAGAGCGCTATCACCAGCATAACTGATACCAGTACAGTGGTGAAGAGGGAGGTGCGGCTGTAGAGCTTTGCCACCTTGCTGATAACGCCGTGCTGCTGGAGGGACCTGACCTTGAAGACATCGCAGGCAGACTCAATGATGGAGTAGGCGTTGGTTATTGCTGCGTTTACCTTCCTGTCATAGACCTCGTCCTTTTCAGCGCCTACGCTGTCGGCGTAATTGCTGAAGAAATTGCGGATATTGTTCTCAAGCTCCTCGTTCTTGAACTTTCTCTCGAGAGCTGTATGCTCGTTGAGTACCTCAAAGCCGTCGTTGATATCGGCTTCGATTATCTCCCTGAGCCAGTTGTTGTCTATAGCTTCCATATATACCCCGGCAGGGATGCCGCTGGTATAGTACCTGTCCTTATAAAGTTTGTCAAGATAGTCATAGACCTTCTGGTCTATGGAGTTCTCCTGAGTAAGAGCGACAGCATTCTCCGGTGTTATGGTGAAATCGACAACAGTAAGCAGAGCTGTGCCGAGTATGGAGAATACCAGGAGTACAGAAAGGAACAGGGAGAAGAGGTATGTGCTTGCCCTGTTCATCAGCCTGCCACCTCATTTCCCGTATAGAAGCTCTTCTTTTTAAGATCACAGATAAAGCCGATGCGTTCATCGGCGCTTCCGAGCACGTCTTTCTTGCAGGTGTACAGAGTAAGGATATTCTCCTCTGAAGGATTGACGTACTTGTTGTTGCTGCTCTTGAATTCAACGGCAGTTCTCACTTCATACTCGAACTCGCCGTAGTTCGTTCTTATCTTGACAGTATCGCCGGTCTTCAGCTTGCTGAGGTCGGCAAAGAAGGTATCAACATGGGCAGAGATAACTGCATTGCCGTCAGTTCCTGGCAGGGCTGAGCCTGAGGACTGGCAGGCGCCGCGCTCAAAGAGCTCTGCGCTGTTTCCCCAGTATACAGGCACATCAAGCCCGATAGCTGAAGAGTATACAGTCGCAAAAAGCTCGCCGAACTGCGGGCGGATGACCTCGCCGGTCTCGCTCGTTTCGCCGTTGTAGTTCTCTATGATCTCGTTGTCACGGATAACGAGACCTGTATCATCGCCGGTGAGCTTCTGATCGTCCATGAAGGCGATATTCGCATACACCTTCAGCTTGTCAGCCGGCTTTATCATAGCTGCCGCCGCTATGCCCGTACACAGCGCAAGCAGAATGAACGGCGTTGCATAATGCACCGCCGGATGGTTTCGGTTCTTTTTATCTTTCATCTTCAGTGATCTCCTCTGTGAAGCAGCTGTGCACGAGGATAGCGAGTCCGCCGAATGCAGCCGCAATGAGGGCACCGCAAAGAGCAAAGAAACCTCTTCTGTTATAGCCGGTATCGGCAACGAGCTTTCCTGCCTCGGCAATGCCTTTAAGCTCACCCTTCGCATCTCTGAGAGAGATCTTTGCGCTGTCATCTGTGAGCTCATCAACAGTTATAGTAAGGCCGAGATCATCGGTCACACCTGAAAGTGCATTGATAACGTCAAGTTTCTGGTCTGAAGGAAGCTGCTTGAGCAGGCTTCTGTATTCCTCGGGAGCAAGGTTCTCAATGAACACGCTCTGCTGGGCAGGCGTAAAGGTACCGAGGTATGCGATCTTGTCCTCATAAGAAAGTGCGATAAATCTGTTTTTTCCGATCCTTGCGAATGTTGTTCCGTCCGGCATGGTGAGGGTAATATCGGGCTCTGCCGTATTTCCGCCTGAATTGTTTCCGCCTGCATTGTTTCCTCCGGAGGGGGCAGCAGGTGAGGGGCTTTCTGTTGGGCTGGCAGAGTCGGTTGAAGGAGCAGTCTGGTCATCCTGAGAAACGGGCGCAGTAGTAGTAACTGTCCCGGCGGGAGCCTGGGCAGCATCGGTAAGCGCTGGGATGACAGCATCGGGGTTGTATGGTACGTTGGTGACGATCATGCCCTGAGCAGCATAAAGCTTCTCGATCATTGCATCGATGACCTCTGGAGTGTACTTCTCGGGATCTTCGTAGAAGACGTTCCATGCAGCCTGAATATCCTCTTCGGGGATACCGCAGGCGCGGGCAGCAGCTTCAGCCTCAGCCGGAGTGGCAGCCTGAGCAGCAGCAGGAACGCAAGCAAGACCGCAGACGAGTGCGGCCCCTGCAAGGGCAGTGATCATACGGTTGAAACGATGGTTACGCATAACAGACCTCCTTATGGTTAGTCAAAACATTATACCATGCGGGATGTATATGTCAAGGCAGAGGAAAAAGCAGTGCATTTTCTTCCGGCTCTTGAAAAACTTGGTGAAATGTGATATAATAAATCTGATGAAGTCATTAATTAACAGCGTTTCGTCTATCTGCATCAGCAGAAGAAACAACATTCAGCCGAACACTTTCATTATAGCATACTTACACGTATTTAGTCAATAGACAAAAAGTTAACATTTTGCTAATGCGTATTCAGAAGGAGGCAGAACCGATGAGATATTCTGACGGATACTGGGCGTGGAAGCCGGGGTATAAGGTCAGCTTTGCAACACAGATGTACCGTATCGAGGCCGATGGATCTTCGGTCACGGTATACGCTTCCGCTCAGTGGATAGAAAACCGGGGCATGACCCTCGGAGGCCCGATGCTGGCGGTGCGCTTTACCTCCGAGCTTGAGAACAGTATAAAGGTCACTATAGAGCATTTCAGCGGCTCTCCGGCAAAGAAGCCCTGCTTTGTCCTTAACAGGGATGCTTCATACAGACCGGTGGTGAAGAAGACCCCCGATGGCGGCTATGAGCTCATCTCCGGCAGGATGAGGATGAAGACGGGTCCGGAGCGTGATGGCTGGCAGGTGAGCTATTTCTACGATGACAGGCTTCTTACCTCCTCCGGCTGGCGGACTACCTCTCTTATCACGGAGGAGAACTGGCACGCGGCCGCACGTCGGGCGGAGATGTCCGAGGACAGGTTCTACGCCCGTCAGGAACCTCAGGGATGCAATACCTGGATACGCGAGATGCTGGGACTGTCCGTCGGGGAGTATATCTACGGCTTTGGCGAGAAGTTCACGGCCTTCTGCAAGAACGGTCAGACCGTTGAGGTCTGGAACGATGACGGCGGCACCTGCACCGAGCAGAGCTACAAGTCCGTGCCCTTCTATGTCTCCTCCCGCGGCTACGGAGTATTCGTTGACCACCCGGAAAAGGTGACCTTCGAGGTCGGCACGGAAAATGTCAACAGCACCGCCTTTTCAGTGGCGGGTGAGCGGCTTCAGTACTACATTTTCGGCGGAGACACCATAGCCGATGTGCTTTCGCTGTATACCGACCTCACCGGAAAGCCCGGGCTTCCTCCTGCCTGGTCCTTCGGGCTCTGGCTCTCCACCTCCTTTACTACCTCCTACGACGAGGAGACAGTGACCTCCTTCATTGACGAGATGGAGAGGAGAAAGATACCGCTTGAGGTCTTCCACTTCGACTGCTTCTGGATGAAGGAATTCAGCTGGTGCAGCTTTGAATGGGACAGGGAGATGTTTCCCGACCCCGAGGGTATGATAAAGCGCCTGAAGAAAAGGGGGCTGAAGATATGCGTCTGGATAAACCCGTATATCAGCCAGTGCTCGCCGGTCTTTGCCGAGTGTGCGGCCAACGGATACTTTATAAAGAATAAGGACGGCAGCATCTTCCAGTGCGACCTGTGGCAGCCCGGCATGGCGATAATCGACTTTACCGACGAGGGCGCAAGGGAATGGTACGCCCAGAGGATAAAGAACCTTGTACGCATGGGTGTGGACGCCGTAAAGACTGATTTCGGCGAGCGTATCCCGACGGATGTCATTTACAGTGACGGCTCCGACCCCTACCGTATGCACAACTACTATACCTATTTATATAATAAGACAGTCTATGATGCTCTTGAAGAGACGAAGGGCAAGGGCAACGCCTGTCTCTTTGCACGCTCTGCGACTGCCGGATGTCAGAAATTCCCGGTGCACTGGGGCGGCGACTGTTTCTCCAGGTATACCTCCATGTGGGAGACCCTCAGGGGAGGCCTTTCGCTCTGCCTTTCGGGCTTCGGCTTCTTCTCACATGATATCTCCGGCTTTGAATCCACCGGCACTCCTGACCTCTACAAGCGCTGGACGGCCTTCGGCCTTATGTCTACTCATTCCCGCTATCACGGCAACAGCTCCTACAGGGTGCCCTGGAATTTCGACGAGGAGAGCTGCGAGGTGACACGTCATTTCACGGAGCTCAAGGGACGGCTTATGCCGTATCTCTGGGCGAATGCAGTGCAGACGAGCCGTACCGGCGTGCCGATGATGAGGGCTATGGTGGTTGACTTTACCCATGACAGGGGAGCGCAGACCGTGGATACTCAGTATATGCTGGGCGACAGCCTGCTTGTGGCTCCGGTGTTCAGCGAAGACGGCGAATGCAGCTTCTATCTTCCTGCGGGAGGTGTATGGACGGATATACAGACCGGTGAGGAGCTTTCCGGCGGCACATGGTATACCCGAAGGTATGACTACTTCGGTATGCCGCTGTACGCACGCCCTGACTCTATAATAGTATACGGAAAGTTTGACGGCAGAGCGGTCTATGATTACGCTGACGGCATGGAGATAGTTATCTATGGTCTGGCTGACGGACATACAGCGGAAACTGTAGTGTATGATCCTTCCGGAGAGATCCTGGCAGAGATCAGGGCAGTACGCAGCGGAGATGTGACAGATGTTACAGTGACCGGCAGAGGCAGTTCATTCACAGTAGAAAGCGCACAGGGACTTGAGGTCAGGGTGGCAGAAAAGTCGTACCTCTGACATAACTTCGTCACTTTTCACAAAGAAAAAACGGCTTTCCGGACTCCGGAAAGCTGTTGTTTTCGTCAGAATATACAAATTGCAGTGTTGATAATTATTTGCTATGCGCTATCATTGCGAAGTTTTTTCAATTTCGCAAAAAATACTTGCAGTTTTTTGTGAAATGTGATAAAATGTATAGTGATTGAAATTGACTATAGAAGGAGATCATTATGGCAAAGATCAAAGCAGCGGTCATCTTCGGCGGAGTATCAAGGGAGCATGAGCTCTCCTGCGCCTCTGCGGCTGACGTTATCCGCAATATACCAACTGACAAGTACGAGATAATATGTATTGGTATCACGAAGAAAGGACGCTGGCTTTACTTCCCCGGCTCACCCGATGAGATAGCTGACGGCACCTGGGATCAGAACAGTGACTGCACTCCCGCGATCATCTCTCCGGATCCTATAAACGGCGGAGTCATCGTCATCGAGGATGGTGAGGCTACCGTGAGAAGACTTGATGTGGTATTCCCCGTGCTTCAGGGAAAGTTCGGAGCTGACGGCGCTATACAGGGCCTCCTTGATATGGCCGGTATCCCCTATGTCGGCAGCGGACTTCTTGCATCTGCTTCATGTACAGATAAATCCCATACCCATATGGTCCTTGATGATTACAATATCCGCACTGCCGACTGGCGTGTAATAGCACAGAGAGATATCAACAGCATAGAGGAGAAGTGCCATGAGTACGAAAGGAAGATGGGCTTCCCGCTTCTCGTAAAGCCTGCCAAGAGCGGCAGTACAGCCGGAACGAGCATCGCCTGGAGCTATGACGAGCTCCTGAATGCGGTAAAGGTAGCTTTCTCCAATGACAATAAGGTGGTCATTGAGAAGCATCTCATCGGCCGCAAGCTCGAGACAGTAGTATTCGGCTATGAGGAGCCGAAATGCACCTACGTCGGCGAGATACTCTCCACCGATGCGGAGTACGACCCCACCGAGGTAAGACGCACCACCGGAGACGATCTGAGAGTTCCCGCAGAGATACCCGGCGAGATACAGGACAATATCCGCAGCATAGCAATCAGCGCCTACAAGGCACTCGGCTGCCGCGGTATGGCAAGGATAGACTTTGTGCTCACAAATGACGGCGAGATAATCCTCAACAAGATAGGCACAGCTCCCGGACTCCGCACCAACAGCGTTCTCCCGAAGCTGATGGCACATTACGGCACACCCCTTCCGGAGCTTGTGGATATGCTCATGGAACAGGCTATAGACAATGCCGTAAAGAAATACTGAGCAAGGAAATAAGGAGATAATATTGGATAAAAATGTATTGATATCCCTCACGAGCATACAGTGGCAGGATGACGAGAAAAACGAGAGCGAGCTGCTCACCCGTGCGAGGTATTCCACCAGTGACGGCTGCGATGTCATCACCTACGAGGACACCTCCGCTACTGGCTTTGAGGGCTCTGTCACGACAATAACAGTGAACGGCAGCAGATATGCCTCCATCGTCCGCAAGGGCACGGCAAATTCCGTGCTCACCCTTGAGACCGGAAGAAAGCATTTCTGTCAGTATGAGACTCCCTTCGGAGGTATGCAGATAGGCGTATACACACACGCCATAGAGAATACCCTCTCCGAGGACGGAAAACTCTACCTCAAGTATACGCTTGACCTCAATTCCTCTTATCTTTCGGATAACGAGATAATAATGACAATAAATAACTGATATATATAAAGAAAGGAACATTCCAATGGCAGACCTTATCAATGCTGCTTCCGGGCAGCTGCGCACACTTATCAACGAGGCACTCGGCAGGCTTGTGGCAGAGAATGCGATACCCGCTGAGCCGCTGCCGCAGTATGCGGTGGAGATACCGGCAGACAAAACACACGGCGATTTCGCTGCGAATACCGCAATGGTGAGTGCGAGAGCACTGAAGATGCCTCCGAGAAAGATAGCCGAACTGATATGCGGTGCTATCCAGCTTGAGGGCTCGGTGTTCGACCGCTGCGAGATAGCAGGACCGGGCTTCATGAACTTCTTCCTCGGCAGGAAGTGGTTCGCAGATGCAGTACAGTGTGTACTCGATGAAAAGGATAATTACGGCAGGATAGACTACGGCCAGGGAAAGAGAGTGCTGGTGGAATTCGTATCAGCAAATCCCACAGGCCCCATGCACATCGGCAACGCAAGAGGCGGAGCCATCGGAGACTGTCTTGCGAGCGTCCTTGACTGGGCGGGCTTCCATGCAGAGCGTGAGTTCTATGTAAACGATGCCGGCAACCAGATAGAGAAGTTCGGCAAGTCCCTCTCACTGAGATATATGCAGCTCTGCAGCGATAAGGGACAGCAGTACCTCAGCGAATACGGCAGTGATACCGAGAAGCTGTGTGCTGCGATATACGCCGAGAGCGGTGAAGGTCAGGCCTTTGAGATGCCTGAGGATGTCTACCTCGGAACGGATATCATCGAGCACGCTGCCAATTTCTACAGCGCACACGGCACAGAGTTCAGGGATGTATCCGAGGAGGAGCGCAGCAAGGCTCTCGTAGCCTACGCACTGCCCCTCAATGTGGCAGGGCTTGAGCGCGACCTCAAGAAATACCGTATCGTATACGATAACTGGTTCAGGGAGTCAACTATCCACGAAAGGAACGAGACAAAGCTCGTTGTTGACAAGCTCCTCGAAGCAGGAAAGGCCTATGAGCAGGACGGAGCCATCTGGTTCAGGGCTACGGAGTACGGACTCGACAAGGATTTCGTTCTCCGCAGGAGCAACGGCCTGTATACTTATATCGTACCGGATATCGCCTACCACTATGACAAGCTCGTCACACGTAATTTCGACAAGGCGATAAATATCCTCGGCGCTGACCATCACGGCTATGTTCCGAGACTCAAGGCAGCTCTTACTGCTCTGGGTGTAGACGCCGGAAAGCTTGATGCGGTACTTATGCAGATGGTGCGTCTCGTCCGCAACGGCGAGACCGTAAAGCTCTCAAAGAGAAGCGGCAAGGCCATCACCCTTGTTACTCTCCTTGATGAGATACCGATAGATGCAGCAAGATTCTTCTTCAACCTCCGCGAGGCGAATTCACAGTTCGAGTTCGACCTTGATCTTGCGGTAGAGAAGACCTCACAGAATCCTGTATACTACGTACAGTACGCACACGCACGTATATGCAGCCTGCTGAGGAATCTTGAAGCAGAAGGCATAGCAGTACCGGAGAGTGCAGACTTCACTCTCCTCACAGAGCCGGCTGAGACAGAGCTTATCCGTCATCTCGCTTCACTTCCCGAGGAGGTAAGGCTCTCAGCAAAGAATTACGATCCTTCAAAGATGACACGCTATGTCATTGAGCTTGCGACCCTCTTCCACCGCTTCTATGACGCCTGCAGCGTAAAGAATGCGGAGACACCGGAGCTGCGGGATGCACGTATCCTTCTGTCAGCAGCAGCAAGGCAGGCTATCAGGAACGTTCTCACCATGCTCAAGATCGAGCAGCCGGAGAAGATGTGATCGTAAGTAAAGATTACAAATAGTACTTCTAAAATTACGAATCGGTTACAAAAATTTTACCGGTTTTGTAATTTCAGCCAATTTAAAACGGCTAAATATAGCACTTATGCAGGGCTTTCAAAGAAAATTAACGGTTTGTTCATGATTTGTTCATGTATATATGTTACAATCTGTAATAAATGGAGGCGGCGGTAACAGCTCTCCGCAGCTTCTGTTATTCTCTTTGAAGCTATCAGCAGAAAAATATAAATAAATAATTTCTAAGAGAAGGGATGTACATTATGTCCAACAGATTATTTCAGGGTTTAGTTCATCAGATGCGTGATTCCATCGACGCCACCATCGGTGTAGTTGATGAGACCGCAACAATCATTGCGTGCAGTGACCTTACAAGAGTAGGTACAACAAACGAGTTCGTTTCACTCGATCTCAGCGATTCACACGATATTTTCATCCGTGACGGTTTCACCTACAAGCCTTTCGGCTCAAGAGTGAAGCCCGACTATGCAGTTTTCGTAGAGGGCGTGGATGATGCAGCTGCAAAGTATGCGAGCATACTTGCTATCTCGCTCTCAAATATCAAGCAGTATTACGATGAGAAGTATGACAGGAACAACTTCATCAAGAACGTGATCCTTGATAATGTTCTTCCGGGCGATATCGTCATCAAGGCAAGAGAACTTCATTTCAACGCTGAGATCAGCCGTGCGGTATTCCTTATCCGCATAGTTTCCGCTAATGATATTTCCGCGTACGACGTTATCCAGAACCTGTTCCCTGACAAGAACAAGGATTTCGTCTTCAACATCACAGAGAGCGATATCGTGCTTGTTAAAGAGCTGAAGAGCACGGTAGATTCAAAGGACCTGGAGAAGCTGGCTCGCTCCATCGCTGATACACTCAGCAGTGAGTTCTATACCCGTGTAAACGTTGGTATCGGTACTGCTGTTGTAGGCGTAAAGGATCTTGCACGCTCCTTCAAGGAAGCACAGATGGCTCTTGAAGTCGGCAAGGTATTCGATACCGACAAGGTCATCGTAAGCTATGACAATCTCGGCATAGCACGTCTCATCTATCACCTGCCCACAACACTCTGCGAGACATTCCTCCATGAGGTATTCAAGGTAGGCAGCATCGATTCACTCGATCACGAGACGCTCTTCACTATCCAGAAGTTCTTTGAGAACAACCTCAACGTTTCCGAGACCTCGAGAAAGCTGTTCGTACACAGAAATACACTTGTGTACAGACTCGAGAAGATCAAGAAGCTCACAGGTCTTGATCTGCGTGAATTCGATCACGCTATCATCTTCAAGATCGCCCTTATGGTCAAGAAGTACCTGTCAGCAAATCCGGTGAAGTTCTGATCCTGAGGCGTTTCTGTCTCACTTCACCTCATTCACTAAGGAAGGTGTAAACATTTGGTAGAGCTTAAGAACGTATCCGTAACCTACTCAAGCGGAGTTGACGCTCTCAACAACGTCAGCCTCAAGATAAACGACGGCGACTTTGCCTTCGTGGTAGGTTCATCAGGTGCGGGAAAAAGTACCATGATCAAACTGCTGCTGAAGGAGATCGACGCAACGAGCGGTCAGGTCTCAGTCAACGGCTATAACCTCAACAAACTCAAGCAGAGGAAGATACCTGAATTCCGCCGTACTCTCGGATTTGTATTCCAGGACTTCCGTCTGATCCAGTCCATGACGGTATACGAGAATATCGCATTCGTACTCAGAGTCATCGACGCACCGCCCAAGTTCATACGCAAGAGAGTACCGTATGTTATAAGCCTTGTAGGGCTTCAGTCAAAGGCGGATTCCTATCCGGATGAGCTCTCCGGCGGAGAGAAGCAGCGTGTCGCCATAGCAAGAGCGCTTGTAAACGACCCGCAGCTCATAATTGCCGACGAGCCTACCGGAAATATCGACCCGGAGCTTTCCTACGAGATCGTAGAGCTGCTCAAGGGTATCAACGATCAGGGTACGACCATACTGATGGTCACTCATGAACACGATCTTGTACGTCATTTCGGCGGACGTATCATCAATATCACCGATGGTAAGATAGTATACGATGAAGTCATCACCGGAATAAACGACGAGGTCACACAGGAAGAACTGGAGCAGTTCGAGGAGCAGCAGCTGCTTGCTGAGACTCTCGAACAGACTGGCTCCGTTCAGGCAGCTGCCCCGCAGCAGGGAATATCCTACGAAGCCTCATCGGCACACTCCACCGAGGACGACGTTATCAACGAAGTCATGCGGAGGATCACCGAGCAGGCAGGATCTGAGCAAGGAGGCAGCAAATGAAACTGAGCGGATTCCGGTACCTTACCAATCAGGGTATCGAAAACATCTGGAAAAACAAGATGATGGCGTTTGCCACGTTCTGCGTGCTGCTGATATCACTGCTGCTCGTAGGCGTATCTGCGCTGTTTTACTTGAATATGAATTCTATGATCCTCGGACTGGGCGACCAGAACGAGATCGCAGTATACCTGGATCCATCCACCTCCAAGGAGGACGTGGACAGCTTCCCGGATAAGCTCTATACTATCGAGAATGTCGAAAGAGTAGAGTATATTTCCAAGGAGCAGGCTCTCAACCGTATGCAGAGTCAGATAACCAAGGGCCAGAAGATCTTCAACTACATTGACGGTTATGACTTCATGCCCGACGGATTCAGTGTAACGGTATGGGATAACGATTATATCGAGTACACCACCGAGGAGATATCAAAGCTCCCGGGAGTACAGAGCGCAAGCTCATCACCTCAGGTCGCAGAGTTCCTCCGTGAGCTGAGAAAGGTAGTATCACTCATCGCCGGAGCTATCATCGTAGCCCTGGTAATAGTATCCATGATAATGATCTCCAACACCACCAAGGCGAGCGTATTCGCACGCCGCGAGGAGATCCAGATCATGAAGTACGTAGGTGCGACCAATTCGTTCATCCGTACCCCATTCTTCGTAGAGGGACTTATTACCGGCTTCTTTGCGGGTGCCGGAGCATTCTTCATAACCTGGGCGGGATATGATGCTGTATACAGGATCATGACCGAGCAGGGCGCACTTATGAATGCCTTCGGAGTAGGAAGCCTTATACCATTTGAAAATCTAAGATTCTCAGTGGCCGTATGCTATATAGCAGCCGGTTCACTCACAGGGGCATTGGGAAGCGTAATCAGCACAAGACGTCATATCGACGTATGATCGTGAATTAGCTTAACACAACTTGCGAAAGGAGTCTGAGGTGCAAAGCACCGACTTAACATGAGTAGTTTTAAAAACATCAAGAAAGTGTTGTCATTTATCACCTGCTCAGCAATAGCCTTCAGTACACTTACTGTATACGAGGCTGCGATCGGGAACGATAAGGACATATCTGCCAAGACCATCTCAGAGATACAGGAGCAGCGTAAAAAGAACCAGATCGAGATCGAAAGGATTGAGTCACAGCTTACAACTCTTGAAGGCAACAAGGCCGAGGAGAAGGAGTATCAGGATACTCTTATGAGCCAGATAGGACTGATCCAGGAGAATATCACTCTTCTCAACGCTGAGCTTGACAAGATCGGCGGGGATATAAGCACTGCCGAGGTGAATATCCAGAAACTTGACAAGGATATAATACTCCAGCAGGCAGCTATCGATGATAATGTTGAGCTGTTCAAGCAGCGTCTCTGCGCTCTGTATATGACGGGCAACGAGAACCTTGCTTCAGTGGTACTGGGTTCTGCAAGCTTCTATGACATGATGTCAAGAGTTCAGATGGTAAACCGTATCGCTGAGTATGACGAGGAGCTTATAGACAATATCCTCTCTGAGATCGAGCAGCTTGAAAAGACAAAGAAGGATATCGAGACAGAGCGTCTCACACTTCAGATGAAGCAGGAAGAGCAGCAGAAGAAGTGGGATGAGAAGCAGGCTGATATCGAGATCCTCAATACAAAGATGCAGGAGACCCAGGAAGCCATCAACAGGCTCCAGATGGAGCAGGAGAATCTCAGCCGCAGCAAGGAGCAGGTGGAGAAGGAGCAGCAGGAACTCGACGCAGAAGAGGAAGAGATCCAGCGCCTTATCGCCGAGGCTCAGGCACGCTACGAGAGAGAGCAGGAAATGGCACGCGAGGCCGCAAGAAAGGCTGCTGAAGAAGCTGCACGCAGAGAAGCCGAGGAGGCCGCACGCAAGGCCGCTGAGGAAGCTGCACGCAAGAAGGCTGAGGAGGCCGAGCGCAAGGCAGCTGAGGAAGCAGCAAAGGCAGCAGCAGCCGAGGCTGCAAGAAAGGCCGCTGAGGAGGCTGCAAGAGCAGCAGCAGAGGCAGCAGCCAAGGACGCTATCGAGGCAGCTAACCGTCAGGCAGCTGAGGAAGAGGCAGTCAGGGCAGCAGCAGAGGCAGCAGCACAGCAGGCAGCCGCAGAAGCAGCCGCAGAAGCAGCTGAGGAGGCCGCACGTCTCGCAGCTCAGGCAGCGGTAAACAACCAGCCCGAGCCTGAGATACCTTCGTATGTTGCACCTAAGGTATCATCCTCCGGCTTTGCATGGCCGGCACCGGGATTCTGCTTTATCTCAAGCTATTTCGGCGCACGCTGGGGAACTACTCACAAGGGTATAGATATCGGTGATGCAGGCATCGGCGGCGGAGCAGCAGTTGCTTCACGCTCAGGTACTGTAATCAAGGTAGAAAACAACTGTACACATAACTACGCAAAGAACTACAGCTGCGGCTGCGGCGGCGGCTACGGAAACTACGTAGTAATATCACATGACGGTACATACTCTACACTTTACGGACATCTTGCATACGCATCAGTATCCGTGGGAGACTATGTAGAGCAGGGACAGACCATCGGCATTATCGGTTCAACAGGTCATTCGACCGGCGACCACCTCCACTTTGAGGTCCGTGTAAACGGTTCACAGGTCGATCCTACCGGCTATGTAAGCCCGTAAAAGTCCTGTCATAAACCAAAAGAATAATATCCTGGGCAGGGGAGAAAGGTCCGCTGCCCGGATTTTTTGTATTGCCGTATGAACGGTCTCCCAGGAGGCCGTATCAGAATCAAAGATACAGAAAGCGATGATGTGATGAACAAAAAGATAAGTCTCGGACTTGCGATAAGTCTTATTGCTATAGCGATGGCAGTCACATTCATACTCACATCCTTCTTCTCGCTGCAGAGCTTCAACCGCAAGGTCATGGACGTCAACGAGAAGTCGAAGAAGTATGGTGCTCTTGAACTGCTTGATACCTACGTAAGGGAGAACTATTCGGGAAAAATAAACGAGACAGAGCTGAGCGGAGGCATCCTGAAGGGGTATGTCTCAGGTATCGGCGATAAATACTCACGATATCTGACAGCAGATGAGTACATTACTGAAAAGAACAGCAGCTCCGGAGAGGTAGTGGGACTCGGCTTCACCATGACAGAGGACGAGAGCGGATATATCCGCATTTCCGATATACTTCCCGATTCACCGGCAACGGAGGCAGGCGTAGTCGAGGGAGATATCATCACCTACGTAGAAGGCGTCGATGTCAAGGAAGCCGGCTTCAAGGTATCCGTAGATGCCATGAGCGGCACCGAGGGCACACCCATAAACCTGAAGATACGCCGCAAGGGCAAGGATCAGGATTTCACCTTCATGCGCCGGTATATCGTTGAGGAGTCCGTAAAGGGCGAGATGCTTCCGAGCCGTATCGCTTACATCACAGTCAGCGATTTCAAGGCCAATACGCCGGAACAGTTCATCGATGTCCTTGACAGGCTCATATCCAACGGAGCCAAGGGCATAGTATTCGATCTCCGTGACAATAACGGCTCAGTAATTGAAGCCGCAGAGGAATGCCTTGATCCGCTGCTTCCCGAGGGCGTAATGGCCACGGCTGAGTTCAAGGACGGTCATTCCGAGACCATAGTATACTCCGATGAATCTGAGCTTGACCTGCCTATGGCCGTCATCATCAATGACGGTACCCAGGGTGCGGCAGAGCTCTTTGCCGCAGTCCTCTCCGACCGGGGAAAGGCCTCTACTGTAGGGTCACAGACCTACGGAAAGGGCGTATACCAGACCATTAACGAGATGGCTGACGGCGGTGCGGTGATACTCACTGTTGCCGAGATTAAGACAGCCTCCGGCGATACCTATAACGGTATCGGCATTACTCCGGAGGTGCCTGTAGATGTCACAGACGAGGGTTATGATGCCCCCTACTACAAGGCTGTTGATGTGGTAACCGCAAAGATACAGTAAAACAGATCCCGCAGACCATGTCTGCGGGATCTTTGCTGTTCCTGTCATTTCGGCTTGTCAGCCGGTGCGGGGAACACCGCCTTTCCTTTGTTGCGGATATCGTCCTTGTTCTGGAGGTCTGCAAGCACGAATTCAGCAGCACGCTTGATATCGTCCGCCTTCATCTGCCGCTTCTTTTCGTACATACGGCTGTCTGCGAGTTTTTCCGCACTCTCCGGCGTGGTGTCGGAGTCATAGAGGTACTCAGCCATGCCGTAGGCAAGCTGGAGTTTTATGGGCGGGTCTTCCTTTTCGTTGTATTCCTCCTGAAGTCTGGTGAACTTCCCGATACATTTCTCGTAATCCTCGTCACAGTTCTTGCCGTCGAGTATGACAAAGAACTCGTCTCCGCCCACACGGAAGCATTCGCCGTACTCACCGAAGCTGTCCCGGATGGTATTGGCGGCGGCAATGATATGCCTGTCACCCTCCGCATGGCCGAAGGTATCGTTCACCTTTTTCAGCCTGTTGACATCGAAATGCACGAAGATACATTTGCCCTTCTTACGCTTCATGATCAGCTGTTCATACTCATTGAAGCCTGTACGGTTCTTGATGCCGGTAAGTGAGTCCTCTGTTGCAAGCCGGTGCATAAGGTCCGCCTGAGTGCTCTTTACCTGAATATCAACAAGGCGCCTGAGCTCAAAGAACAGCAGTATGACAACGAATATAAAGAGCCCTATCCTTGATACCTCCGTGGTGTCGATGGGGTCTCCGGTATAGAACCGAACCATGTCTATGATGCCGGTAACGACCACGATTATCACTGAGGGCAGCAGATAGCGTTTCTGCTCGGAGGTCATTTTGTTCCTGCGGAGGGCATGGACTATCATCCAGCCTATAAGGATGATGCCGACAATGATTATGACCAGGCTTATATGTATCATCTCGCTGTAGTCGGCATCACCGAGAAGAACGAGGGAGAGCTGATACATAAGGTCAGTCATGCAGCAGGCAATGTAGGTATAGACGATTATCTTCTTTTTGCAGAATGTCATTGTGGCAACGAAGGATATAACGGGTATTGGCAGTATCATAAGGATGATATGATACATGGCACGCTCTGCCGCCGGATTGCCGGAGAGTATCTGCAGGAAGCCGGCGGGAGGGAACTCCCATATGCTGAGCATCATGGAAATGGCGCCGAGGGACATGGTCTCCACGAGTTCGTCCCTTTTACGCTGCTGTATAAGGCCGAATATGAAGAGGATGACTCCGAAGAAGAATGCCAGGACACATAAAAGGAATCTGAGGGCGCCGTGCTGGATTATACCCTTCAGGTAGGAGCCCGCAAATTCGAGCCGCATATCATCGAATGCGGTAAGATTGTTCTTGTCGAGGGAAGTATAGTTAAGCGTAAGGGTGCGTCCCTGATTCAGGCCGGGTATCGGGACACAGTGCAGGAATCTTCCGTAGCTGCTGCCGTAATAGCCTGAAAGCTTGGGATTGAAATCGTATATCTGAACGTTGTCGAGGTATATCCTGAAGGAGACGTTGCGGCTCATGAAGCAGAGACTGCGGGAGCGGTTGGCCGAACCGTCGAAGCTGGCGGCGATAACTGTATTTCCGTCAGACCACCTTAGATCCGAGAGGTCGGCGGCCTTTCCGTCGAAGTAATGCCATGACTTGCTGAGATCCTTTGAACCCCGGTATATGCTGCCGTTTACATGGAGATCGAGAGAGAATACCAGAACCAGCGAAATGATAAGCAGAAAGCCCGCGAGGACATTTATCACCGCAAGAGTTCTTTTCATAAAGCTCTCTCCTTTCGTCTTGATATATTTATATTATAACATAATACTCGACATTTGTAAATAAAAACAGGCAAATTTAATAGTTATTTAAGGTATTCTGTTAAAAAACGGCATTTCCCGCGGACATATATCCTGTACACGCCGGATGATTTTTGTGCAAATCGCAGTAAATGGGCGCAAAGCCGCATAACAGTTGAAAAAACAGGCAGGATATGGTATAATACATAATAAAGCATTTGTAGGATCTGTCAGGAAAGGAGTCTGTAATGGAGTATTATTCACCTCTCATGCTCTGCGTGATAACAGTGGCTGCACTTGATATATGTGCGCTCGTACTGATAATAGCAGCCTATCGGGAGAAGAGCTCCGGCAGGAAGCGCTGGGACAGGATATCATCCTCGATGGAGCTCGTTGAGCAGGGGTATACCTATCAGCTCGGCTGCGATGAGATACTTATTGGGCGTCATGCCTCGGCGGATATACGCCTTTCGGATATGTCGGTATCACGCTATCACGCCATGCTGACAGTTGCGGACGGAGTATGGACCATATCTGACCTCGGCTCCAAATCCGGAGTCTATGTCAACGGAGTCCGCATCAAGAAAAAGACGCTCCATGAGAACGACACCATAACCATCGGGAGCCGACAGCTCGTTCTGAGAAAGAGGAGGAACGCAAGGGATGAGTAATCCGTTTTCTTATATATTCTCGTGCCTGTTCGTGCTCCTTGCACACAGCACGATGCTGTTCAATGTGTATTTCAACGGCAGCTATACGGACGAGCATCAGGTGTTCGTCATCGCTGCGGCAGTCATAGGACTTGACATAGTCTATTTCTTCCTGATGCTGTTCTTCCGCCAGCATACCTACAACGTGGATTTCATGCTGATACTCATACTCAACATGAGCAACATTTTCCAGTCCTGCTTCGGCGCTGTGGAGTTTGACCACAGGCATTACATCACTTCACTTGCCGCTCTTCTTGCAAGCCGTGTCGGCTATCATGTATGCCGTAACCACAAATGGATACAGAAGCAGAAGGTATTCATATGGATAGGCATAGGCCTCCTTGCGGCGGTGATATTTGCTTTCACAGGCAGCCGCAGTATGTGGATAACCTTTGAGAAGTTCAGCATACAGCCATCGGAGTTCATGAAGATACTCCTTATACTCGCCTGTGCGACATCTATAACGGAGCAGCAGAACAAGCATACCGTACTCGGCTTCAGCATAGTCTGGGAGAACGTGATACTCTTCTTCATTGCAGCGGGGATATGCCTGCTTCAGTGGTGGTGCCGTGACCTGGGAAGCATACCCACCTTCATGGCTATATATGCAGCAGGATTCCTCCTGCGTATATGCTACCCGAAGGCAAAGTTCTCACGAAAGACTCTTTTCATAGCAGCGGGAGCAGTTCTTCTTGCAGGCCTTGTCGCCCTGCATTTCGCCCCCGACTATGTCCGTGCCCGTGTATTCGTCAATATCTGGGACGATACGGAGGGCGACGGCTTCCAGCAGTCCCGTGCCCTCATAGCTATAGCGGAGGGCGGCTGGTTCGGAAAAGGCCCCGGAAAGGGAGCACTCAGCGGAGTATTCGCCCATGACAGTGATATCGTGTTTGCGTCAGTATGTGAGGAATGGGGACTTCTCTTCGCCCTGATGAGCGTCCTGATGATACTTATACTCCTTTCTGCTCCGCTTTTCAATCCGCCGCGCTCTTACTACCACGGCACTATGGCAGCGGGAGTATGCGCCGCATTTACTGCACAGATGGCGCTCAATATCTTCGGCTCCTGCAATCTGATACCCTTCACCGGAGTGACCATACCCTTTATATCCACCGGAGGAAGCTCCATGGCAGCGAGCGGATTCATGGCGGGTATGCTCATAGCAGCCCAGTCACCGGAGTTCCATAAGCCCGGCAAAAAGAAGACGACAAAGAGCAAGCCGGGCAGCAGCACGAAAACTGCAGCGGGAAGAAGCGCCAAGACTGCTTCAAAGAGCGGCACGCGCAGCAAGACAAAGAAGAAGCCTGCATCTTCCGGAAGGAGGGCTGCTGTATGAAGAGCATAAGACGCTGCCAGAGGATAATAACTCTGTTCATACTTGCATTCATTGCCGGCATGGGAGTGCTGGTGTGGAAGATAAACAAGGAATCGCCCTTCTATATGATGCACTCGGACAATCATCAGCTCGGCATGGTCTATGACCGCACCGGAGGAGTATTGTTTGACGGTATAGGCAAGGGAAAATACGAGGACAACTACTTCGTAGATATCGGCAATCTGATAGGCGATGACAAGGGGCAGATGGAGAATACTCTGGTTGCCCGCAATATAGACAAGCTCAACAACTACTCCTTCTCTGAGGGACTTATCCGCGAGGGCGGTCAGGCAGCTATCTACACTACGCTTGACCACTACGCCAACCGTGCGGTATACAATATATTCGGCTATACTGAGGGCTGTGTATGCGCCTATAACTACAAGACCGGCGAGCTTCTCGTCTGCGTCAGCCTTCCGTCCATAGATGTGACGAAGGGCTATGACAATATCGGCGAACTGAAGGAAGGTACGCTGATCTCAAAGAATATGTACGGCACAGTTCCGGGCTCTACGCAGAAGGTCTCCACGGTTATCTCGGCGCTTGAGATAATGGGCAGGGACAAGCTCTTCTCCAAGAGCTATGCCTGCAACGGAAAGTATATCAACAGCAGCGGCAAGGAGATAGTCTGTCATAATGCCTATGGCCACGGCGTACAGGGCATACAGCAGGGCATCGAGAACAGCTGTAACCCCTTCTTTGCCCAGCTTATAGAGGATCCCGATCTTCCGCTCTCAAAGATAACGGAGAAATACCGCAAGCTCGGATACGCTGTCAACGATGACGAGATGAAGTATATCGACATCGACGGCATACAGTGCGAGAGAGCCTCCACTACACTTGTGGATTCCGGAGATTTCAATACCGAATGGGCGTGCATCGGACAGGGTGAGACCCTTGTTAGCCCCATACAGCTCATGATGTGGCAGAGCGCCATAGCCAACGGCACAGGCAAGATGACCATGCCCCATCTCATTGACCACTGCACCAATACCTACGGTGATCTTACAAGCTACAGCAAGACCACCTACAGCGAACAGCTCTTCTCCGAGACCACAGCTGCAACCATGAAGGAAATGCTCATCACCAACGGAAACAATCACTACGGCGGTATAACATCTTCACCTCTTGCCATAAAGAGCGGTACGGCACAGGTCAAGGAAGGCGCCGAGGAGAATTCTCTCCTTGTCGGATTCGTTGATGATGATCGTCATCCGATAGCCTTCTGTGTGCTTATGGAGAACAAATTCGGCACAGCTCTGACCGCTGAACAGATACTGAAGACCCTTCTTGACTCCCTTTCATCATGACTGTAATTTCCTACAAATTTAAAGTAAATAATTGTACAGTTCAAACAAAATTAACAAAAAACTATTGTAAACTCCACAAAGTTATGGTATAATATAAACATAAAGTAACAGGGAACTGGAGCTTTATAGCATTATACCTTGCATTCCGGCATCTGACGGGATGCAGCCGAAGGAGGACGAAATATGAACATAACCTTTACAGCAAAGAAGATGCAGATACCCCAGAACTTTACAGAGTATGCTCAGCCGAGGATAGAGACAAGGCTTGGAAAGTTCTTCGGCGAGGACGCAGCAGCAAAGGTCGTAATGGCGGAGGTAAAGAATCAGATCGTACTCGAGCTCACAGTAAAGTACAACAGCATGATCTACCGTTCCGAGCGCAGCGCTGAGGACAAGTATGTCGCTCTCGACGATGCTATCGACAAGATCATCAGAATGATCCGCAAGAACAAGACCAGAGTCGAGAAGAGACTGAAGGATACAGCATTCAAGGAGGCGTTTGCAGAGCCTGTAGAAGAGGCTATAGATTACGAGATCATCAAGGACAAGAAGTTCAAGCTGAGACCTATGGATGTAGAGGAGGCTATCCTCCAGATGAACCTGCTCAGCCACGAGTTCTTCATGTTCCAGAATGCAGAGACCGGCGATATCAACGTAGTATACAAGCGTGACAACGGCGGCTATGCACTTCTCGAACCTGACAATACCTGAAAACAATAATGTATGCGGAGCGAAAGCTCCGCATACTCTTTATCAAGAAAAGCTGCAGCTGCAGCGGAAAGGCTGATTGAAATGGATCAGAACAAGAAGACAATAATCGAAAAGCGCATCAATAAAACAGGCGAGGCTCTGAAGAAGAACAATATGGAATTCTACTACGCTCCGACAGCGGCAGACGTAAAGGATATCGTGAAGAGCCTTATGAAGCCCGGTGATACCGTTACCCACGGCGGAACAGTTACCCTCGGCGAATGCGGCCTGAAGGAGCTGCTTGAATCCGGCGACTACAATTACCTTGACCGCTCGAAATGTGCTCCTGAGGAGGTGCCGGCACTCTACCGCAAGGCCTTCTCCGCTGACGTGTACATAACGAGCTCCAATGCCATAACTGAGGACGGCGTGCTCTATAACGTGGACGGCAACAGCAACCGCATAGCTGCCATAGCCTTCGGACCGGAGTCTGTAATAGTAATCGCAGGCTACAACAAGATAGTTAAGGACCTCGCCGAGGCGGAGCTGCGTGTGAAGACTGAGGCCGCACCTCCTAACTGCGTGAGACTTGATACAGGTACCCCGTGTTCTGCAACAGGGGAGTGCATATCCCTTGCAAAGAACGGCAGACAGATGACGGACGGCTGCGCCTGCGAGAAACGCATCTGCTGCAATTACCTGGTATCCGCCTACCAGAGACACGTCGGCAGGATCAAGGTCATCATCGTGGGCGAGGAACTCGGATATTGATATGAAAAGAGCCGGTGCATCTCAGCGTGATAGCCATGTAGCGGCTTCTGCACATTATATTGAGGAAAACCCTTTTGAAAAAGGGTTTTCCTCAAACTCCTTTCCGAAAACTTTCAGCTAATTTTGCCCCCATAGGTCAAAGACCTATGGGGGCAAAATTCATTGGAAGTCTTTGGAAGGGGCTCGGGGGAACCTTTCCTCAGAAAGGTTCCCCCGATAAAACGCAGAACCTGGTGTATGGGCATCGTGCTGAAACGCAGCGGCTCTCTTTATTTCAGGTTTTTGAGTTCCCGCATCAGTTCGAGATCTTCGGCGCTTATCTTCATGTTCGTGATAAGTGTCTTTCCTTCGGAGGTAGTCAGCTTTACCTCGATTATGCTGCCCTCGTCGCAGGCCTGGGCTGCGGCTCTTACGAACTGGAGCAGCTTCGGGTGGTTCTCCTTGAAGTTATGGAGAAGCGGGCGGAGCTTTAACAGATCCATGGGGTTCATCATTTTTTATCAGCCTTTCTTTTATTTCCCGGCGCAAGGCGGTCAACGACGTGCTGAGCGCACAGGCCGGTGAAGAGACCGGCGATGCAGCCGGCTATTATCAGTTTCGGGTACCACATAAGCGGCGTGAGCGTGCGCATCTGAGCAACAGCTACGGCCATCTGTCCGGTGTTGTGGAGCATCGCTCCGATGATGCTGCAAAGCCACATGAAGTGCTGCGGGATCACCTTTCTCAGCAGCAGCATTCCCGCAAGGCACAGCAGGGCGCCTGCGAGGGAATACAGAACTGCACTGAAGTTGGAGCTGAACAGTGCGCCGAGCAGGACACGGGAGAGTACCATGAGAAGTGTCTCACGGCCGCTGAAACGGTATACTGCATAAACGGTGAATATATTGGCAAGTCCGAGCTTTACTCCCGGTACAGAGGAGAGGTCTGGCAGCCTGAGCTCGACGATAAATACAACGAGAGCGGCAGCGGTCAGCAGAGAAAGCTCTGCGAGTCTTTTCGTTTTCATATCAGCCTCCGTTCTCGTCCGCGAACCGGATGATGAGCTTATGGGGGAGGCATACAATGGGTGAGCCTTCGTTCCGCAGGAGCCCTGTCCTCACGCAGGTCTTATCGGGGCAGTCTGCCTCGGATACGCAGATAGTCCCGCCCTGTATACGGATGGTATTCCATCCGCCGTCGGGAGATGTCACGGTGAATTCCCTGTCCTCCTCCTTGTCAAGGTCGATCCGGTACAGTATCTCGCCGTTCTGCTCTATGACTGCCATATTCCGGCCTGTCCTGAGACTCATGACGGCGGTGATTATCACAGCTGCAAGGAAGACGGTTATAATAGCGGCAAGGCATATCTTAACGCCCTTAGTCATGGGAGACCACCTCCGCCTTCATATCGCTGGTATTGGTAAAGCTTCCGGAAATACCCTCTGTACAGAGTATCTCGTGTTCGTCTGTCACCAGTATCATATCAAAATCGTCACTGCTTTCATGCCAGTAGCTTACGGCACGGTCAGCTCCCATAACGAACACAGCAGTCGAGAGAGCATCACACATGAAGCCGCTGCTGCCGATAATTGTTGCCGAGACGATGCCGTTATCCGCAGGGCAGCCGTCCGCCGGGTCGAGAATATGCCAGTAGTCCCTTCCGTCCTCGCCGGTGAAGTACCTCTCGTAGCTGCCGGAGGTTATGACGGCCTTGTCGCTTACCTCAACGATGCACATATCCCTGTCGGGAGCATAGGGGTCACGCACAGAGACCTTCCACAGCTTTCCGTCGGGCTTCGTGCCGACGGTCTGTACATTTCCGCCCAGATTTATCAGAGCGGAGGCCACACCGTTCTCACGCATGATATCAGCAGCGCAGTCGCTGGCATAGCCCTTTGCCACGGAGCCGAGGTCTATCATGGTGCCGTCGGGGAGGGAGCCGGTATCTCCGTCTACGGATACGCTTCTGTAGTCCACTTTTTGCAGGAGTTCATCCAGCTCGTTCTGCTCCGGTATGCGGTATTCACCTGTGGTGAAGCCCCAGGCACGCAGCACGGGATAGAGCGTGATATCAAGAGCACCGGCCGTGCTTTCGCAGAAACCGAGTGCGCCTCTGAGGATGCCGGAAGTCTCCTGTGACAGCGCCGTTCTTCCGTTGCCGCTGTTCAGCCGGCTTATATCGCTTTCCGGCTTTGTTACCGAGAGCAGTTCCTCAAGCTGCTTTATACGCTCCTCCGTGTCGGAAAGAGCCTTCTGAGCCCCCTCACCGTAGGCCTTGAGGGACATGAAGGTGTCCATGGCGAAGAAGTCGGCGGTAAAGGGGGTATCGGCGCTTATAAGACCGCTTTCCGTGCAGCTGCACATCAAAGCTATAATGGGGCCGCAGAGTATAGCTGCGGCGGTATATCTGTTCATGGCAAATCCTTTCTATCAGGCGGACAAGCTCTGTCCGTCTCAGATATTATACCACAGAACTAAGTTGTTTGCAAGTACAAATAAACTATGTCTAACAGCAGGATAAATTTTAAATCAAAAAACAATAAAAAGCTCTTGCAAAAAGCCTGATAAAAGGTTATAATAGAAATACAGTGCATAAATTGCAAAAGAATACTAATGTGGAGATAAAAAATGGAAAAGGATAAAAAGAGAACCGTACACAGGTCAGGCAGCAAGAAAAAGAACAGACCGAAGCTGAGGTTCAGCATTGGCTGGCTCATCTTCATATTTATATTATCATTCCTCGCCTGCTTCATACTTTATATGCTGGCAGCGAACTTCAACCCCGATTTCTTCCTTGAGGAATTCGATTCCATCTCGGATATAGTACCTGAGGAGAAGCCGACGGAAGCTCCCGCAGAGGAGACTACGGAGGCTGAGGAGACACCTACTCAGGCGGCCGAGCAGAAGGAGATAATCAATCCTGTGCCGGAATCGCCTATGGCCGACTCCTCCTACATCTCGTCCTGCTGCTTTATCACAGGACCTGAGCTTGCCGGCCTGAAGGAGCACAGCGCCTTTACGGATGTTATTTCCAGCCAGGATCTCAGCGCAGCAAACTGCGGAACAGTCAAGGTCGAGAGCAACTACGGTACAGTAACTGTATACGAGACCATCAAGATAAAGAAGCCCGAGAACGTATACCTTATGATCGGCGGCAATGTCGGAAAGACATCCATCGATGAACAGATCACAGCGTATACCGCTCTTATCAACAGCATTAAGGGCTCGCTCCCGTCTACCAATGTCTATGTTATTTCCAAGCCCCCTGTTATGTATGACAAGGAGGAGCTTACCAATGACGCTATAAACGCCTACAACTCAGCACTGCTTGGTATGGCCAACAGCACGGGTGCTTATTTCGTCGATCTCCATTCAGCCCTCAGATCAGAGACAGGTGCGCTGTCCGAGGCATTATGGGATTACGAGACACTCAACTACAACGATGCAGGCTATCAGGTGATAGAAAACTTCATCCTCACACATGTTGGTTGAGTTAATAGTTCATCATTACCTCTTGACACAATATATTGTGTCAAGAGGTTTTTTGTCTTTTTTTTAATACGTCAACGGAAAATCGCTGAAATCACTGTGTTGAAAGAAAAATTCGTGCATATACAACAATCAGCGTAAAAAATACGGCACTGCGTTTGTGAAACTCATTTGTTGACATTACCGTTTTTTTGTATTATACTAATAAAGAACCTTGTGTATGAACGGAAAGAGAGATACAACATATAGTATAATGCAGAGAGTTGAATCTATGGAAGCGGAGGTATAACATGATAATCCATATTATCAAGAGGGACGGCAGACAGGTTCCGTTCAATATCGAGAAGATCGCCAATGCGGTGTTCAAGGCTGCGGAATCCTGCGGAGGCAGCGACATGAAAACGTCTATGGAAGTTGCTGCTGAGGTCTGCAATACCTATGAGGCAAATAATCCCGGAAAGACGCCTACAGTTGAGGACATCCAGGATCTTGTCGAGAAAACTCTTATTGAAAAGGGCCACGCACGTACAGCAAAGGCTTACATCCTCTACAGATACGAGCGCACACGCTCACGTGAGATGAAGACCAACCTTATGTGCGTACTCAACGAGCTGACCTTCAGTGACGCAAAGGACAGCGATATAAAGAGAGAAAACGCCAATATCGACGGTGATACCGCAATGGGAACAATGCTGAAATACGGTTCCGTATCAGCAAAGGAGTACTACGAGATGTATGTCCTCGATCCCGATCATGCAAAGGCACACCGCGAGGGCGATATACATATCCACGACCTTGATTTCTATACACTTACTACTACCTGTACACAGATCGATCTTACCAAGCTTTTCCGGAACGGCTTCTCCACAGGACACGGCTTCCTCAGAGAGCCCAATGATATATCAAGCTATTCCGCACTTGCCTGCATCGCCATCCAGTCCAACCAGAACGATCAGCACGGCGGACAGAGCATCCCGACCTTTGATTATGCTATGGCAGAGGGTATAAAGAAGACCTTTGCAAGCAGATACACTCAGAACATCGCACGTGGTCTGTGTCTGCTGGCAGGTGTTGAGAATGCCACTGACAAGGCCAAGGAGATAAGGAAGAAGGTTGAGGAAGACTGCGGTCTGAAGCCTGTTCTCGCAGCAGACAACGGCTATCAGGCAAAGGAGATGGAGTACCTCCTTGAGTATACCGACAAGGAGACTGCCGAGAAGATGCAGACCTTCGCACAGAAGAATGCAGAGCTCGAGACAGACAGAGCGGCATACCAGGCTATGGAGGCTCTTATCCACAACCTCAATACCATGAACAGCCGTGCCGGAGCACAGACACCCTTCAGCTCCATCAACTACGGCACAGACACCTCTCCCGAGGGCAGAATGGTCATCAAGAATGTCCTTCTCGCTCAGGAGGCAGGCCTCGGAAACGGTGAGACTCCTATCTTCCCGATACACATCTTCAAGATCAAGGAGGGCATCAACTACAACCCCGAGGATCCCAACTACGACCTTTTCAAGCTGGCGTGCAGAGTTTCCGCAAAGAGACTCTTCCCCAACTTCTCCTTCATAGACGCACCCTACAACCTCCAGTACTACAAGGAGGGCAATCCCGACACCGAGATCGCATACATGGGCTGCCGTACACGAGTTATAGGCAATAACTACGATCCTTCGAGAGAGATAGTAACAGGCAGAGGAAACCTCAGCTTCACATCTATCAACCTCCCGAGACTTGCCATAACCTCCAACCACAACGTAGGTCTCTTCTTCGACAAGCTGGACAAGATGATGGATCTTGCCATCGCTCAGCTCAAGCACCGCTTCGATATCCAGAAGCAGAAGAGAGTAAGGAACTTCCCCTTCCTCATGGGACAGGGAATATGGATAGATTCCGACAAGCTCGGCCCGAATGATACCGTTGAGGAGGTCCTCAAGCACGGTACTCTCTCTGTAGGCTTCATCGGCCTTGCAGAGACGCTGAAGGCTCTCATCGGCGCACATCACGGCGAATCCGAGGAGGCAAGACAGCTCGGTATCGAGATCGTTACTGCTATGAGAAAGAAGCTCGACAAGGAGGCAAAGGAGACAGGTCTCAACTTCTCCCTCCTCGCAACACCTGCCGAGGGACTTTCCGGCCGTTTCGTCCGCATGGATGCCAAGAGATACGGTATCATCGAGGGCGTAACAGACAGAGACTACTACACCAACTCCTTCCATGTGCCGGTATATTATCCTATCAGCGCATTCGAGAAGATAAAGATCGAGGCACCCTACCACGAGCTCACAAATGCAGGTCATATCAGTTACATCGAGCTTGACGGCGATCCCCTTGAGAATCTGCCGGCATTCGAGAAGATAGTACGCTGCATGAAGGAGAGCGGTATCGGCTACGGCGCCATCAACCATCCCGTAGACCGTGATCCCTGCTGCGGATATACCGGTATCATCGGTGATGTATGCCCGTGCTGCGGACGCCGTGAGCACAGCAACAACGTTGCCTTTGACCGCATCCGCCGCATAACAGGATACCTTGTAGGTACCCTCGACAGATTCAATGACGGAAAGAGGGCGGAAGAGCACGACCGTGTAAAGCACGACGTGTGATATTCAATGGCACAGCTGAGAATAGCCGGGACCGCCAACGACTCCATCGTTGACGGTCCGGGTATAAGATATACGATATTTGTTCAGGGCTGCCCCCACAACTGTGAGGGCTGCCATAATCCGGGGACGCATGACTTCTCCGGAGGCGAGCTTACCGACACAGAAGAACTGCTTGATAAGATAAAGGGTAATCCGCTGCTCGACGGAGTTACATTCAGCGGGGGAGAGCCTTTCTGTCAGGCGGAGGTACTTGCACAGCTCGGAAAGAAGATAAAGGAATTGGGAATGAATATCGTGACGTATACCGGATATGACTTTGAGGAGCTTTATGAGAACCGTGAAAAGCACGGTTGGGGAGAACTTCTCGGAGTCACCGATATACTGATAGACGGCAAATTCATCCTCGCACTCAAGGACTGGGAGATAAAGTTCAGGGGCAGCAGCAATCAGCGCTACCTTGACTGTCAGGCAAGTCTCAGAGAGGGCAGGGCAATAGCCGCCGAGGTATAAAGAAACCGGAGGGTATCCCCCTCCGGTCATTTTTATATAAAGAAACCGGAGGGAAACACCCTCCGGTCAATTATTTATTCAGATGTAAATAATCCGCCTTGCCGTCATATAGTGATAAAACCCGCACGAAGCAGGTGGGTAAACGCCCGGATGTTTCTCGCTCCCTTCTTCCGCAGGGCGGGAGGTCTGCAGTCCGCAACCGGAGCTGAATTCCCTAGTTAAATGTGTTGGATCATATGAACTATAATTACCCGAACAAGGCAGAATATCGTCTGTCTGAAGACCTTGATCTCTCTTGGTCCGTATATATTATAACATATACTTTTCAAAAAATCAAGTCTTTTTTTATAAAAATCTGTCAGTTTTTTACATCACTCGTCGTCTTCGTCTTCGCCGAGAGTTTCCTCCATTCGTCTGAGGAATACCTCGGATACCTTGAGATACTCTTCGTCGTCATCTATGGAAGCGAGTATCTCCTCGCCGTCCTCTTCGATGGTCTTGAGGATAACGAGTTCAAGGTCTGCGGAGAGTATGTCGTTCTCGTCATATTCGGGCAGGAGTGCGTAGTAGACCTCATCATCTATTTCAGCAACATCTATGAGCTCGAAATTCTTCTTGTTTCCTTCGTCGTCCACAAGCTCGATGAGCTCCGGTGTGTATTCATTCATTTCTTCCATTGTTATCTCCGTTCCGGTACTCTGTGTACCTGTGTAGTGATTATATTATACACTATATCCCGTGAGAATGCAAGAGGTAAAAACAGCCTGCTGACTGACGGTGATCAGCCTCCTCATGACCCACTGTCGGAAAATGCCTGTAAATGGCAGTATACGCCGGGAATGACGGCTTCACAGCTCATAAAAGGCTTGACAGAGGAGCCGTTTTGTGTTACTATTATATAGAGAAAATGACAGCTTACTTATGATAAACTATCACTGTACCGGAGACATTCCGGACAGTTTTTACCGCTGCGGTGACAGAATGGAAGCGGCGGTCTTTTTGTCTCTGAAAGGAAGTGTCCGTGTGAGGAAGATAAGCGTAAATACAAGTACACCGTATGAGGTGCTCATAGAGCGCGGCAGTCTTGCCGGTGCAGGCGGACTTATCGCCGGTGTGACCGCCTCCCGAAAGGCAGTCGTCATAACTGATGATACTGTCGGCGGTCTCTATGCGGAGGATCTTATGGATTCCCTGTCCGATGCCGGGATTAAGGCTGATGTATTCGTATTCCCCCACGGTGAACAGTCCAAGAGCATAAAGACACTCAGCGATATATATGACTTCCTCTGTGAGGCAGAGATAACCCGCAGTGATATCCTCATAGCTCTCGGCGGCGGCGTAGTCGGCGATATTACCGGCTTTGCAGCTGCGACCTATCTGCGCGGCATAGATTTCATACAGATACCCACCACCCTCCTTTCGCAGGTGGATTCATCAGTCGGCGGCAAGACCGCTGTAGATATACCCGGGGGAAAGAACCTGGTCGGCGCTTTCAAACAGCCGAAGCTGGTCATCTGCGACAGCAACATTCTCCGCACACTGCCGGAGGAAGAGCTTGCCTGCGGTATGGCTGAAGTGATAAAGTACGGCATGATACGTGACAAAGAACTCTTTGACCTTATCGCTTCCCATGATATAACCAATGTCGATGAGATAATGGACGAGCTGGTATACAGGTGTATCGATATCAAGCGTGAAGTCGTTGAGCATGATGAATTCGACAGAGGCGAGAGGATGATGCTGAACTTCGGCCACACTCTCGGCCACGCCATAGAGGGCTGGCATAACTATACCGATTATACCCACGGTATGGGCGTAGCGGCAGGTATGTGCATGATAACAGACCGTCTTGCAGACAAGGCAGTTGCTGATGCTCTCAGGAAGTGCGTTGAGGCCTATGGTCTTCCCACAGGTACAGAGGCGCCAATGGCAGAGCTCCTTCCCTTCTGCTCAAAGGACAAGAAGCGTGAATCCGGCTCTATAAGCTATATCGTATGCCGTGAGATAGGCAGGGCGGAAATAGTAAAGGTACCTGTAGCTGAGTTTGAAAAGCTCATGGAGGGTTGAAGATGGATGTAAGAATCTCTCCCTCCGTTCTGAAAGGACACGTTGAAATACCGGCCTCGAAGAGCTGTGCTCACCGTGCGCTCATATGTGCGGCGCTCTCTGACGGAGTATCACATCTGACCGGCGTATCCATGTCCGATGATATATATGCGACCATAGGGGCTATGACAGCTCTCGGAGCCTCCTTTGAGGTGAACGGCACGGACGTTACCGTAACCGGTATCACATCGGTGCCGGAGAAAGCCGATATCGACTGCTGTGAGAGCGGCTCTACGCTCCGTTTCATAATCCCCATAGCTGCTGCACTCGGTGCGGACAGCATATTCCGGGGCAGGGGAAGGCTCCCGCAGCGGCCCATAGACATCTACAAGCGTGAGCTGTCGGCTCACGGTGTGACCTTCACAGAGCCGGAGATGCCCTACAGCATTACCGGAAAGCTGAAGGGAGGCCGCTTTGAGATGGAGGGAAATGTCTCCTCTCAGTTCCTGACCGGACTTCTCTTTGCTCTCCCTCTCCTTGAGGTCGATTCCGAGATAGTTCTTACCTCGAAGCTTGAATCACGTCCCTATGTGGACATTACTATAGATATGCTGAGGCGTTTCGGAGTGACAGCCGTGGATAAGGGTGATTCATTCCATATCGCCGGAGGTCAGCATTACCGTCCCTGCGATATGCACATCGAGGGTGACTACTCACAGGCGGCATTCTTCTGTGTGGCGAATGCCATAGGCTCGGAGGTGGATATGGGCAATCTTGACCCGGAGAGCGTACAGGGCGACAAGGCTATACTCTCCCTTGCATCCGGCGGAAGGAAGGGCTTTGAAGCCGACTGCTCCGATATTCCCGACCTCGTTCCGATACTGTCTGTCCTTGCGGCATACAGCAGCGGACGATCTGTCATATACAACGCAGCAAGACTGAAGATAAAGGAAAGCGACCGCCTTGAGGCTGTATCGGCTATGCTGAACGGTCTCGGAGGAAGAGTCACTGTTACTGACGACGGCCTTATCATAGAGCCGGCAGGACAGCTCACCGGCGGTACGGTTGACAGCTTCGGCGATCATCGTATCGTTATGGCGGCTGCCATAGCAGCCCTCGGCTGTTCCGGCGATGTTGTCATAAAGGGCGCAGAGGCGGTAAAGAAGTCCTATCCCGGATTCTTCAGCGATTACACCAGTCTCGGAGGAAAGATCTATGTCAGCGATATGGAATGATCGTATCAGGATATCCTTCTTCGGTGAAGCGGATGCTCCCATTTCGGGAGTTACCATCGAAGGCCTTCCGGCGGGAGAGTCGGTAAATGCAGAGGAGATAGCTGCATTCATGGCAAGAAGGAGCCCTGCGGCCTGTCCTGACTGTACCGTGTCGCGCTCTACTCCGCGTATCATATCAGGCATAGAAAACGACCGCACTACCGGCGGGGCGCTCTGTGCCATGTTCCAGAATACACAGGCGCTTCAGAATACGATGCCGGAGCTCTCACGCCTGCAGCGTCCCGGCTGTGCTGACTATACAGGCACAGTACGCTACAGAGGCTTTGATGACGTGTATGAGCGCACCCGCCTTACTGAGCGCATAACAGCACCCCTCTGCTTTGCAGGCTCTGTATGTGCGCAGATACTCGCAAGACGGGGAATACACACAGGAGCGCATATACTGCAGCTCCACCATATAAAAGACAATCCCTTCGACCGTGTGGCACTCAGTCGTGAGGCGGTGCTAAGCATACGTGAGAAGGAGTTCCCGGTCATAAATGACCGGAAGGGCTGGCAGATGACAGCAGACCTTGAAAAGGCACAGGCGGCCGGAGAAACTCTCGGCGGCATAGTGGAATGCGCAGCGGTGAATGTACCCGCAGGAGTGGGTTCACCCGTATTCAACGGCCTTGATACTGCCATAGCACAGCTTGTTTTCGGCATCCCCGGAGTCAGGGGCCTTGAATTCGGTTCCGGCTTCAGCTCGGCAAAAATGCTCGGGCGCCAGAACGCCGATGAATTCTACATCGACGACAGGGGATACGTGCTCACTAAGACCAACCATCACGGCGGCACACTCGGCGGCATATCCACCGGTATGCCGGTGACGCTGAACGTTGCCTTCGGACCGATACGTGCCGACGGCACAGGCAGGGCAAGCACCGTGCCCGGCGCAGTACCCTGCGTTGAGGCTGCCGTAAATATAGCTCTGCTGAGCCTTATGCTTGATTATCCCAATTTCAGTTAGTTCTCTCAGGTGATATTATGCAGGATGAAAACATCTTCAAAATGTCAGAGCTTGCAGACACAGAGATAAGCGACGTACCTACGCTGAATATACTCCTGTGTTATCTGCTCTATAAAACGGACCGCCCGGTGGGTACCGAGCAGCTTTATGATATAGCTGTCAGCACCGGAGTGGTGAACATATTCTCCTATCAGGATTCCGTGGATTACCTTCTCACGAACGGCCTTATCAGTCTTCAGAGCGGAGAAGAGGGTGACTGCTATGTGCTTGAGCCCAAGGGCGTTGCCTGTGCGGAGCAGCTCAAGAAGTATGCACCTAAATCCTACCGTGACAAGCTGGTGCTTGCGGCGCTGAAATATTTCGCCGGCATCAAGTCGAGGCAGGAGGTCAAGGTGGACTATATACCGCTTGAAAAGGGCTGCTATGTTCAGGTAAGGTGTCCCGACCAGAACGGCGATCTTATGGACCTCAGGCTGTTTGCTCCTGATATGGAACAGGCGCAGCTTATCGGAGATAAGATAATGCTCGACCCTGTCGGATTCTATGGCAGGATAATCGATCTCGTCCTCTCCAACAAGGAGGTATCCTATGATCTTACAGATAACTGAGACCGCAACGGGAAGCAGTATCAGCGCACCGGTGATTCTCCTTATGGTGCTGCTGTTTATTGCCGCATCCGTGATCTCAGGCTTCATCGCATACCGTATGCGCACAAAGAGTCTTCGTATCGGCCGTGAAAACGAAAAGGACGATGCGGAGGAAAAGAAAGAATAACTCACCTATACAACGGAGGTGGTACTGTGTACAGAGACATAGTCATGTTCCACGATTCGCAGTTTGCAGGCTGGTATCCCCTTGAAGTAATAGAGGATAACCTTGCAGAATACCGCCGCAATGCCGAGAAGCTTGCGGAGGAGATAGACTGGGATGAGTGCGTGGTATACAGTATATTCCGTTACAGCGGAGAAAACCAGTCGATAATATCAGCAGATTTCATGCTGCTCCGTATGCCCTACAGGAGATACCTGAAGTTGTATTCGGAGCTTTCAAGAGACTGCCGGGTATTCTTTATCCGCAACAGATGAAAGGAAAGATACAGATGAGGATAGCAAGATTGACAGCAGCAGTATCTGCCATAGCAGTTCTGTCTGCATCGCTTCCGATGGGGGCAGCCGCAGCGGAGCCGAAATACTGCCGCCTTACACTTCTTGACTTTGATGGCAACGAGATGGGCCATCTTACAGTTCTGGAAGGTGAGCGGATAGTAGATTCTCTTCTTGAATCAGTAGATACAGACAGCCTTCATTCATTCATAGGCACCAATACCGAGGTGGGATTCAGCTCATGGAGCGAGCATCCTGCTTCACTTACAGGAAATTTTACCGTACAGGCACTCTACCGCAAGATGACTATTTCCCTTGAGGCTATGCCCGGTAAGACCGAATACTACGACAACTACGGAAGCATCGACCTCAGCGGGCTGAAGGTAATTATCGCCTCAGAGGTACAGCTGCCCGAAAAAGACTCAAAGGGCAACTACAAGGTGGAAAAGACAGTTACGGATATCAGCTCTGCCTGCACCACCAAGCCCGAGAATCTTCAGACTGCATTTGCCTCCGGCAATCAGGCAAAGATAAACGTATACCCCATATCCAGTGAGAAATCCATCGCTTCCTACGATATCACCTATTTCCCGTATGCGGGCGATGCGGATATGGACGGCCATGTTACCTCAGCGGACGCCTCCTATATCCTGAGTGTATACTCAGCGCTGGCAACGGGCAATACCGTGACCTACGCCGCAACTCAGAAAAAGAGGATGGATGTTGACGGAAACGGCAGGATAGAGCCTGCTGACGCCTCTCTTGTACTCGGCTTCTATGCCAACGCCTCTGTTGAGGAGCATCCGACCTGGAAAAAAGTACTTGAGAACGCACAGTAAATAATGATGACCAGACTTATCGCATATACTCTGTCGCTTATCCTCTCCTTTACAGCCTTCTGCACAGGAGCGTACAACTTCTTACGCCCGGAGGATATAAAACGCGATACCTCTGATATCGCACAGTACGGCGAGTGGTACGGTCTCCTCGGACACACGGAGCTGCTTATATTTCCGGAGCAGATACCGGCATCAGCGGAGCAGGCAGAATACCATTATTATAATGATGCCAATAATCTCACACCTTCATGCTATGTATACCTGAAGTGTAAGTACGATGCTGAGACCTATGCTGAGGAGGAAGCGCGTCTCTCTTCGATAGACGGTGTGCAGAAAGATACGGTACACTATCCGGCAGATGCCTGCGTGACTGTACTCGGGTCATACGAAACAGAGTACGCTCTTCTCCGCGGAGATAATACGATAGAGTATATTTTCTGCTGTGAGGGAATCCATCCGCATACTCCCGACAGCAGCTGCATCCGATCAGAAGAGGCTTCACCTGAAGAATACTTTTCAATTTATGCGTCATTATCCGGCAGGGATCTCAGATACTGGCCGGATTCATGGAAACACTGACGCAGCATACAGGAACAAAACCGGTATACCCGCACCTTTAGCGGATATACCGGTATTTTTGTGCTTGATTACAACTATCATGGTATGTTGTCTTGATATGCCGGGATATGTATTGATATATGTACCAACAAATTACCTTATGCATTCCGGCACATACAAATGACTGAGTGGCGAAAACGACGTATAATAGGCACATAACGGCGTTTTAACTTCTTCTGAGTTGTCTGACAAATTATTCATTTTTTCCACCTAATCTTCATTTTGTAGGTTGAAAATAATTGTATAATTTGTTAGTATGGTATTAGAGAAAAATTTTGGGAGGAGTTCTTATGAACAAGAATACTGTTTTCAGGAAGGCGATGTCCTGTACAGCAGCGGCATTAATGCTGTGCTCGTCACTTACCCTTCCGCAGGCCGGGCAGGCGTTGGCAGCCAGCGCGGCATCAGTCGCAAACCCGATTATATGGTCTGATGTACCCGATGATGATGTTATACGTGTAGGCGATACCTATTATATGGTCAGCACTACCATGTACTTCAGTCCGGGCGCACCTATCATGAAATCCAAGGACCTTGTATCCTGGGAGATATGCAACTACGTCTATGATACCCTTGCAGACGGAGATGTGCAGAACCTCAAGAACGGTAAACACGATTACGCTCATGGACAGTGGGCGACCAGTCTTAGGTACCATGACGGTATGTACTATGTCTTCTTCGGAAGCTACGGTACGAACAAGTCCTACATCTACAAGACAGATGACCTCGAGCACGGCACCTGGACCCGCAGCGAGCTAAACGGTATGTACCACGACGCCTCCATGATATTCGATGATGACGGCAGGAACTACCTTGTATACGGCGGCGGCGGTGAGATCAAGATCAAGGAGTTCAACTCCGAGATGACCGATTTCAAGTGGGGCGGTCTTGACAAGACTCTCTTCAAGACAGGCCTTACCGGTCTTGCCGGCGAGGGCTCGCATATCCAGAAGATAGGCGATTACTACTATGTATTCGTTATCGCCTGGCCCAACGGCGCTCCCCGTACAGAGTACTGCTACCGCAGCAAGAGCATCGGCGGCCCCTACGAGGGCAAGATTGTTCTCCAGTCCGGTGTAGGTTCCTACGGCAGCGGCGTAGCACAGGGCGGTATCGTTGATACTCCCGACGGAAAGTGGTATGGTCTCCTCTTCCAGGATCACGGCGCAGTAGGTCGTATCCCTGTACTCGTACCTGTTAACTGGCAGGACGGCTGGCCGATGATGGGTGTCAACGGCAAGGCTCCGATACAGCTCGAGATAGACACATCCTACAAGGGCACCTTCCTTGCAAAGGACGATGATTTCAGCTATACTGAAAATAAGCTGGCCCTTGAATGGCAGTGGAACCACAACCCGGATAACAAGTCATGGTCAGTCACTGAGCGTGAGGGATGGCTGAGACTGAAAAACAATAACCTTGCACAGAGTCTTCTTCACGCGAGAAATACCCTTACTATGCGTACCGAAGGCCCCGGCTGCTCAAGCGTTGTCAAGCTTGATGCCTCCAATATGAAGCCCGGCGACCGTGCAGGCCTCTCCGCCTTCCAGCGTTCCTACGGTCAGGTGGGCGTACTTGTTAACGATGACGGCTCAAAGAAGGTATATATGGCAAACAACGGCAATACCCGTACAGATAACGTACTGGATGCCCGTGACAATATCGTTGAGCAGGTGAATATGAACGGCGACGAGGTATACCTCAAGGTAGAGTTCAAGTTCGCCAACGTCGGCAGTGACCTCAGTGCAGGCAATAACATCGACAAGGCTAACTTCTTCTATTCCTTTGACGGAAGCAACTGGACGAAGATAGGCAATGAACTGAGCATGGGCTATGACCTCAAGCTCTTCACAGGCTACAGAAGCGGCCTCTACAGCTATCCTACCAAGACTACGGGCGGATATGCGGACTTCGATTTCTTCGACTACGAGCGCGAGGAGTGGAACGCCCCTGTTATAGTAGAGCCCGACGAGAACGGATGCTGGTTCCGAAGTGATTTCGAGAAAGGCATGGACGGCTGGACGAACCGCGGCGGCGACAAGGTGGCTGCTGTGACAGACGTATACTTTGAGGGCAGCAAGGCTGCTGCCGTTACTGACAGAGAAGCTTCATGGAACGGCATAACAAAGACTCTCGGCGGCGTTTTCAAGCCCGGTGAGACCTACAGCTTCAGCGCAAACGTAAAGTCAGCCGGTACAGAAGACGAAACCTTCTATATGAAGCTGGAGTATACCGGTTCTGACGATGAGGTACACTATGATCCTGTAGCAGAAGGCATAGCCAAGGAAGGCAAGTGGGTACAGCTCTCAAAGACTGATTACACCATTCCTGCTGATGCAACGAATATGCACCTCTATATCGAGACTGCTGAATCTGACACTGCATTCTATGTTGACGATATCGTAGGTGCAGTTGCAGGCACAGTAATACCCGGTGCAGAGCCTCCCGCAGTTGAGGAGCCCGCTCTTCCCGGTGATATCAATGACGACGGCGTTGTTGATACCTTTGATCTGATCCCCGCCAGAACAGCACTTATTATTGACGGAGAGCAGTTTGGTTCAAAGAAGGCCTTCAAGGCGGCAGACGTAAACGGCGACGGTAAGTACGGCGTAGCCGATCTTGTTCAGATACAGGAATTCCTGCTGGGCAAGAGAACTGAATTCACCATAGAAAGAAACATAGTTGAGATCGATTAACCCCCCTTATTATAAACCCACCCGATAAAGAATGACCCGGAAAGTATCAAGGTACTCTCCGGGTCTTCTTTATATCTTATTGCAGAAATCGGTTATCTTTTCAGTGTACTGTTCAACGTCGCTTTTGTATTCAACACCGCACAGACCAAGGCTGCCGGAGGCTTCGATCTCCATGTGACCGTAGAAGTGCTCTATCGTCTGTATGATCTTCTCGCATTCGTGCATACCCGGGCCGGTGCGGAGGGCTATGGAGTACCCCTTTTTGCCGACGGGCAGGCTTGCGTGGGGTTCGTGGGTATTGCACCAGGGAGTACACCTGTCAATAAAGGCCTTGAACTGCCCCGGCACGTCAGCCCAGTAAGAAGGCGAGACTGCAACTATGATGTCAGCTCTTTCCAACTCGCCTATGATACGTGTGAAATCGTCATCCTGTACGCAAACTGCGGTCTGATGACAGAACCTGCAGCCTTTGCAGAATCCGAAGCTGTAGTCGTCTATACAGATGCTTCTGACGGTATGTCTTTCCCTGAGTTCCTCTGAGACGATCTTTACTATTCCGGCGGTAGCCCCGTCTCTCACGGGACTGCAGTTGATAACAAGTACATCCATTTCCATACCTCCTGTTCAATATATAGGTTATTATATTACAAAAGCTTTGCGATGTCAATAGACTGCCTCAGATATTGCAGAATTACAGGAAAAGCGCCGATTCTTTCTTTTTCGTCTTGCAATTTGTTATCAAAAGATGTATAATGTTATAGTAATATGTAAAAGGGTGGTAAGTAATGGAGAGTAGAAAAACGAAAGAGAACCCGCTTGGTACGGAGCCTGTCTCCAGGCTTATGGTCAGATTTGCCGTGCCGAGCATTATTGGTATGCTTGTAAGTGCGCTGTACAATATCGTTGACCAGCTTTTTATCGGTCAGACAGTCGGCCCTAACGGCAATGCTGCGACGAATGTGGCGTTCCCGTTCACTACAGCCTGTATGGCAGTTGCTCTGCTTCTTGGTATAGGCGGTGCATCCTGCTTCAATCTCACGCTCGGTATGGGCGATAAGAAGAAGGCCGGCTACTATGCCGGCAATGCTTTGAGTATGCTGATGCTGAGCGGAATCGTTATATCAACAGTGACATTCCTGTTCCTGACTCCTCTTCTGAAGCTGTTCGGCTCACCTGACGAGGTGCTGCCCTATGCACAGGAATACGTCCGTGTCACAGCCATAGGCTTCCCGTTCCTGATACTCACTACCGGAGGCGGACACATAATCCGTGCTGACGGCAGCCCGAGAATGACAATGGCCTGCAATCTTGTGGGAGCTTTCGTTAATACTGCTCTTGATGCGCTGTTTGTTATGGGCTTCAGATGGGGAATGACCGGTGCTGCGGCTGCTACTGTCATCGGACAGGTGGTATCAGCCATCATGGTCATCGTATATATCAGGAAGTTCCGTACAGTAGAGCTCACTATTAAGCACTACAAGCCCAGGTTTGATATCATCGGGAGAGTCAGCTCAACAGGCATGGCCTCCTGCTTCAATCAGCTCGCCATGGCGCTGGTGCAGATAGTCCTCAACAATTCGCTGACTCACTACGGAAAGCTTTCACAGTACGGAGAATCCGATCCTCTTGCTGTAGCCGGTATAGTCATGAAGGTGAATATGATAGTATTTGCCATAGTAATAGGGCTCGCACAGGGCACGCAGCCCATTGAGAGCTTCAACTACGGAGCGCAGAATTACCCGAGAGTAAAGAAGGCCTACAGGCTTGCCTCCTTTGCAGGTGCAGGTATCTCCATAGTGGCATTCATTCTTTTCCAGACGATACCGCGTCAGATACTCTCGCTCTTCGGAGAGGGAACTGAGACCTATTTTGAGTTCGGAGTACGTTTCTTCCGTATCTTCCTCTTCTTTACCTGGATAAACTGTCTCCAGCCCATAACCTCAACCTTCTTCACATCCATAGGAAAACCTATAAAGGGCGTATTTCTCTCCCTCACCAGACAGATACTATTCTTCATACCCATACTGCTGATACTGCCGACGATATTCGGCATCGACGGTATAATATACACCGGACCTTCCGCAGACCTGCTCTCAGCTATCGTAGCGCTGACCATGGCTGCGTTTGAATTCCGGGCAATGAACAGACTTGAAAAGAAAGCGGAAGCAAAAACCGCTGATTAAAGGAAGGCGATACAATGTTACAGGACATAGCTCCTCACAAATTTGACAACAGCTATTCACCCGACCACAAGCCGGACAGGGGAGACACGGTTCTCCACTTCAGGGCGGGGGCGGTCCTCTGCGACACTCAGCAGGAGGCACTGTTCCCGACATACAGCGACTATGACGGTCCCGAGTCTGTGGTATATCTTTTCTCTATAGACGACAGGCGCTATTTCCTGATACTGGATGAAAATGCGTCAGCTGAGGAGAATTTCAGCTATGTTGATGTGAAGAAGCTGCGCTGGTCTCCTGAGATAGGCGGCGAGAAGGTGTTCATCGCCTTTACGGCCCTCCATCTCTGGGACTGGTACACCAACAACCGCTGCTGCGGACACTGCGGCGGAAAGACGATACCCGACCTCAGCGAAAGAGCGCTCCTGTGTACGAGCTGCTGCCGGGTGATATACCCGAGGATCAACCCCGCTGTTATAGTCGGCGTAAGGAACGGCGACAAGCTGCTTATCACACGCTATGCCGAGAGCAGAGCCTTCCGGCATGATTCACTGGTAGCCGGCTTTACTGAGATAGGTGAGACCTTTGAGGAGACTGTCCGCCGTGAGGTAATGGAGGAGGTCGGACTGAAGGTGAAGAACATTTCCTACTACGCTTCACAGCCCTGGGGCTTCTCAGGGGGAATACTTGCCGGATTCTTCTGCGATGTTGACGGCAGCACGGATATCAGGCTTGACGAGAGCGAGCTGAGCGTGGCACAGTGGGTATCCCGTGAGGATATATCCGGACAGCCCGACGGCTACAGCCTTACGAACGATATGATGATGCGGTTCAGGAATAACAAAGCATAATACAAAAGCCCCGTGAACGGTAAGACGGATACGCATATAAAAGTATTGCCCCAAAGCAGTTTAGCTGCTTTGGGGCATCGTATTTCTTTAACTGCTCAGATAAATCAGTATTCAGCTGATCTGAGTTTTTCTATCTCGTCAAGCAGATCAAGTATATCCTGTCTTGCATGAGCTATGAAATCGAAATCTGCTTCTGTAGCACCTATCAATTCGATATCTTCGCCTTGTGTTTGAATAAAGCTTGAACCGCACTCCATATCCCGGCCTTCTACAAAAGCTTTCCATGGACCCTTTGTTGCTTTTTCAACTCTTTCCCTGATAGCTGATAATTCATTATCACTTATCATAGCACACCTCTGAATTCCGATTTTGTTTATATTAGTAATAATTATAGCATGACATAGCTGCACTGTCAATAGAAACGCCATAATATTTCTGACCTTACATCAGAAATACTATGGCTCAAAACTATTATATAGTACCTCCACCATCGTCCACGGGGCTTTAAATATCATGGCAAAAAACAAACTGCTGAACACACGGACAGCAGTTTGTTTTATATTTAAGGGGGTGAAAGTGTTCTTTGATTATCCCTTTACGCCGCCGAGAGCAACACCTGCGATGATGTACTTCGAAAGCAGGAAGTAGATCGCCAGCAGCGGGACAACTGTCAGGAACAGTGCGAGGTAAACAGCACCAAATTCCGTCTTATACGTATCACCGTTGAGGAGCGCAACCATCATAGGCAGCGTGTACAGCTGGTTTCTGGTGAGAAGGATTGAAGGCATGAACAGCTGGTTCCAGCTGGTTACAAAGGAGAAGATCGCCTGTGTAGCCATAGCCGGCATCATCATGGGGATAACGATCTGATTGAAGATTCGGAATTCACCTGCGCCGTCTATACGTGCTGACTGGAGGATCTCCATCGGCAGAGAAGGAATCATGTACTGCCTCATGAAGAATACCGTAGCAGGAGCAGCGATAGAGGGAAGGATGAGTGCGAGGAAATTGTTTGTCATACCGATCTTGTACATGAACTGATAGAAACCGATGGAAATAACCTGTGCAGGGATCATCAGGATGCACATGATAACGGTGAAGAACGGCTTTCTCAGCTTCCAGTCATAAGCAACAAGTGCAAATGCAGTCATTGTTGAGAAGTAAACTGCACAGAATGTTGAACCGACTGAAATGATAAGCGAGTTCAGGAAGCCTCTGAAAGGATCAAATGTCTTGGAAGTCAGTACCTTGAAGTTGTTTACAAGGTAATGAGAGGGGATAAGGGAAATAGCGTGTGACTGTATCTGGTTCGTACTTCTCGTTGAGTTAACTATCATGATAACGAAGGGGAAGAGCGAAAGGATAGTAAGGAAGATACAGAAAGTGTAAGCGAATACCTTAAAAGGTACATCCTTTTTCTTATTTGTAACAGACATCAGAAGCTCCTTTCTGCCTTGCGTGCAGCTTTCCTGGCGAGTTTCTTCTCTTTTTCGATCTTAGCCTCGTCCTTGTCACGCATGATCCAGAACAGTACAGCCGAGCAGACAGATATGATAAGGAACATGATCATACTTGCCGCAGCCGCCTTGTTGTAGATATAGCTTCCGGAGAATGCCTGCTGCTGAATGAATACGCTGGTCGTAAGTGTAGCCTTATCCGGACCGCCGTCCTGATAGAGCTTGGGGATATCGTACATATTAAGACCGCCGACAAGACTTGTTACCAGAGTATAGAGGAGAACAGTCTTGAGGTTGGGTATTGTGATCTTGAAGAATGTCTGAACACTGTTAGCGCCGTCGATCTCAGCAGCCTCGAAGATGTCAGGGCTGATACCGAGAACACCGGAGATAAGTACGATCATTGTATTTCCGTACCATGTCCAGAACTGGATGAATGCAACAATGAGCTTTGCAGCCTTCTTATCAACTGTGAAGTTGTAAGCAGCCTCTCTGATTCCTGTTGACATCAGAAGGTCATTGATAGGTCCGATGGGGTAGCTGAACAGAGTTCTGAAGAGAACGGCAACTGTAGCAGCTGTGATAATATTCGGCATATAGAATACTACCTTGAAGAAGCCCTTGCCCTTGATATCGGTTGCATGAGAAGTGAACCATGCAGTAAGGAGAAGAGCGATGGCAATCTGGGGAATGAAGTTCATTATCCAGATAATGATGGTATTCTTGAGTGATACCTTAAATGAATTGTTCTTTAAAACATCTCTGAAGTTATCGAGAGGATTCTCGAGAATGTGCCAGGATGTATTACCGAAACCCTTACAGTCGGTAAATCCGAGGACACAGGTGTATACAGTAGGATAAAGCCAGAAAATAAGGAAAATAACTATGAACGGGATACTGAACAGATAACCGTACTTAGCGTAGCTTATACCCTTGAGCGGTTTTGCCAAGGCGGGAACCTCCTTTTTGAGCGCTTCCGCTGAGGAGGGATACCTCAAAGAGGTATCCCTCCCGGCAGAAACTGCTTAAATATTATGAAGTGTGATATCTGTGATGTCGATTATTCAGCTTCGATACCGAGCTCATCAGTAACGTCGCTCTTGAAGTCAGCGATAGCAGCGTCTCTTGACTTGTTGCCAGCTGTGTACTGACGAACCTGATCACGCCACTTGGAGTTGATCTTCTCATCATCAGGAGTGAGGTTCTTACCGTTTGCAAACTTGTTGCACTCTGTGAATACATCGAACATGTTCTGATCGCCGAGGAAAGCAACCTTTCCGTCAGACTTGGACATTACAACCTCAGAAGCAACAACGTCCTTGGTCGGGTTAGCAGGATCATATGTACCGTTAGCCCAGAGATACTGGAGACCTGTGTCAGAAGTATCGAGAGTGATCCACTCGATCATCTTACCAACAGCTTCCTTGTTCTGGCTGTCCTTGTTGCACATGAGCCATGTACCGCCCCAGAAGAAGCCTACAGGAGGTGTGCAGACAGCCCAGTCACCGTATGTGCCTTCGCCGGGCTTCTCACCGCCGCAGTTGCCAGCCATTGTGTAGTTGATGAGCCAGCCGGGTCCGAAGAATCCGAGAACGCCCTTCTCGCCTTCGCCCTTCATATCTGTGTACCAAGCCTCAGTCCAGTCCTGAGTATCGTTGAAGTAGCCGTTATCCTTGAGCTTCTTAGCGAGATCGAGGAAGTTCTCACGCTTCTGGTCGATGTGGAGCTTGCCGTCAACTTCCCAGCCAGCGTCTGAGCTGTTCTCAACAGCGTGCCAGAGGTCGCCGTCGCCGGAGAGGATAGCGTAGCCCTTGCCCTTGAGCTCTTCAGCAGCATCGAAGAACTTATCCCAGCTCTGTGAACCAGCGCCGATAGCCTCTTCAACTGTCTTCTGATCATCGCTGCCCCAAACATCCTTAGCGATGCTGCGGCGATAGATGAATGCACCGCCTGTAGCCTGGTAGCCGAGACCTACAACATCACCGCTGGGGTTAGTACCGAGGTCAACAGCGTAGCTTGCGAGCTTAGCGTCCTTGATCTTACCCTCAACATCATCGATGCCGAGATCCTTGTAAGGAGCTGCATAAGAGGAAGCAACACCCTGAGTATACTTCAGAACGAAAGCAGCCTCAGCGCAGTAGAGATCGGGAGCGTCCTTGCCGCCTGCAGACAGAGCCTGGTCAAGAGCGGGCTGGTACTCACCGTTTGTTGTGTTAACAACTGTTACATCAAGATCATACTGAGCAGCGAAGTCAGGGTTCATCTCAAGATACTTCTTGAGCATTCCGGGAACTTCCTCTGTGAAAGCGTAGATCTTGAGAGTTGTCTTCTTGCCGTCCTTGGGCTTGTCAGCTTCGGAGCTCTTGTCGTCAGCCTGGCTGGCAGGAGTATCGGGTGTAGATGCATTGTCATCTGTACCGGGAGTTGTGTTTCCGCAAGCTGTCATTGAAGCGAGCAGTGCGAGTGCGCAGATGGTTGAAAATACCTTTTTCATTTTACATAACCTCCATAAAATGATATGTTCATATTTAAGCAGCAATGCTGCTTTTTAGCGGTTTATAGTAACCTTGAGGCAATCCCTGCCATTGAGCCTGCAGCTGAGTGCATCCGGCTGGGAAGTGCCTGCGTAGAGTGTGAATTCTCCGCTCTGTGCGGATCTTACACCCTCTGCATTAACTGTTGTGAAAGCGCTGTCCGGGATCCTTACCTCCACGGTCCTGCTTTCGCCCTTTTCCAGTGATACTCTCCTGAAACCACAGAGACTGTGATTCGGGACAGCGTCCTCACTGTAGCTCTTGATGTAGAACTGAACCACATCCTCAGCCGAACAGCTTCCGTTGTTGGTTATGGTTACGGAAGCGATTCCGTCAGAGAACTTCAGATCAGAGCATTTTATATCGGAATATGTAAGACCGAAGCCGAAGGGGTAAAGTACATTATCCTCGTCGTATCTCACATACCGGTATGTACGGTTGACCATGCTGTAGTCTGTGAATTCCGGAAGGAGCGAAGCGTCCTTGTAGAAGGTAACGGGAAGCTTTCCGGAAGGTGAGGTCTTGCCGAAGAGGATATTGGCGAGAGCCTTTCCTCCGGCCTGACCGGGATACCAGGCATGGATAAGTGCATCACAGTCTGCCTCAACGTTTATCGCGCTGCCGGCGGCAGTAACGATGATAACGGGCTTTCCGACTGCCATGACAGCCTTGACAAGCTTTCTCTGAGCCTCGGGGAGCCTGAGATCGTTCTTATCTCCGGAGGAGAACTCGTTTCCGGTATCTCCCTCTTCGCCCTCGATGCCTGCGTCAAGTCCTACACAGAGGACAACGACGTCTGAATGCTCAGCTACTATCTCTGCCTCAGCGATCCTGTCATCGGCCATACCGAGATTCATACAGCGGTCCTTGTACAGATGGCTACCTACTGAGGTATAGACCTTTCCTTCAAATTCGTCCTGAATGCCTTCGAGGAAGGTGATGTACCTGTCCGCTGTGCCGTTGTAATTGCCCTCAAGAGCAGCACGGCTGTCGGCATTGGGACCGATAACTCCGATCGACTTTATCTTGTTCCTGTCGAGGGGGAGTATACCGTTGTTTTTCAGCATTACCATCGATCTCTCGGCACACTTCAGGGCGTACTCCACGTGCTCCCTGCAGGATACGATGGAATAATCAAGATCGTCATACTCGGTGCCGCCGTCGAACATTCCAAGGCGTACCTTTGTGCGCATAAGCTTTATGCAGGCTTTCCTGATGTCTTCCTCTGAGATGAGCCCTTCGTTGTAAGCGATGAGCAGATGGATGTATGTATTGCCGCAGTTGAGATCGCAGCCGGCCTTGAGAGCCATGGCAGCTGATTCAGGTGCGGTCTTGGTTACATGGTGACTTGTATGGAAATCACGGATCGCCCAGCAGTCGGAAACGAAGTGTCCGTCAAATCCCCATTCCTTCAGCTTGTTCATCAGGAAGGTATTTGCACATGATGGTTCACCGTTTACTCTGTTGTAGGCACCCATGACGCTTTCTACCTTTGCCTCTTTTACAAGAGCCTCGAAAGCGGGGAGGTAAGTCTCTTCCATATCCTTCGGCCCGGCAACAGCATCGAATTCGTGCCTTATTGCCTCAGGTCCGCTGTGTACTGCAAAGTGCTTTGCACAGGCAGCAGTCTTGAGTACTTCCTTGTCTCCCTGCATTCCCTTAACGAAGGAAACGCCGAGTCTTGCTGTCAGGAACGGGTCTTCACCGTAGGTCTCCTGACCTCTGCCCCAGCGGGGATCGCGGAAGATATTGATATTGGGTGACCAGAGGGTCAGTCCCTTATATATATCCCTGTCCTCGTGCTTTGAGTACTCGTTGTACTTTGCACGGGCTTCATCAGAGATTATATCACCTATTTTAAACATGGCCTCTTCGTCGAACATTGCTGCCAGACCGATAGCCTGCGGGAACATTGTGGCTGTACCTGCTCTTGCGACTCCGTGAAGGCCCTCACTCCACCAGTTATATGCGGGAATGTCGAGTCCCTCAACAGCGGGGGAGTCATATCTGAGCTGAGAAGCCTTCTCCTCAAGGGAGAGGCGGTCGGTAAGGTCGATCGCACGGTCAAGAGCCGGGAGCGACTTATCTTTGTATCTTTCCAAGTGGATTCTCCTTTCGGGCCCGTCAGCTGAGCTCGCTGATGTAGCCTTTTATCGCGGATTCTGCATCGCCCTCGTTGCGTATCAGCTCCCATTTTTCCTTGATGATCGCTGTTTCGCCGGGCTGATACTTCTTCATCTCACCAAGCAGTTCGCATTCAAGGAACAGATCGTTGGTATAGGTCTCGAAGTTGCAGCAGAAATCCGGATAATCTATATTCTTGTAGCCGTCAAAGGACTTGCGGAGGATCATGTCGTTAAGTATGTATACGACCTGTCCGCCTGTGACATTGAATCCGGCTTTGAAAGCTTTTTTATTTGACGGGTCATGCTTCAGTACTGCGTATTTGTCACACAGAGTGAAGCGCTCGTCCTTTATGTCAGAGTAACTCCACAGGGCCATAGTCCTGTTGGGGAGAAAACCGTTGTCGTCAGTACAAAGTGGAATGATCTCCGTGCCTCCGCCTGCAAGCCCCGTAATTGACCAGGGAGCGAAGTCGGCAGGCTTGCTTGAACAGTTTGTGATCCTGTTCTCTACATATACCGTATTATTTTCATCCATCATGCAAACAAGGCTGAACTGTTTGCCAAAGGCTGTCTTTTCGGGGGTCAGGGTCAGCTTTGTGCCGTCATATTCCACATTGACCTTTGTATTGTCAGGGAAATATGTTTCTGGCATCTTTTCAGGTGCACACCAGATGCGGTGTCCGCCGTATGCATACCATACTCCGTAGCCTTTATTGATCTCATAGAAGTTTCTCTCGGTGTCCTCGAACAGTATGTTGCTGCCCTTGCAGAAACCGAAGAAAACTATCCTCGGGCCCACATCAACTGTCACGAGCAGCTTGATGTTGCCGTTTTCGAGGCATATACAGCGTCCGTAATTACTGTAGTTTATCTCATAACATTTTACTTTCATAATATGCCCCTCTCGTAATTCACTACAATAATTATATATCTTTATCACATATTATACTAACCAAAAATTGCGGGGCGTAAATCAAATATTGCTGAAATTGCACAAAATATTCAAACGCTCTTTACAATAATTATCTGTTTGGTGTATAATATGCTTAAAGGACATACTATTATTTATGGTTTATTACCAAGATAGGGCGAGTTTTTCGCTGTTTTACACAGAACAATAATTGATTTTCAATGATTTCCATCACAATAAATGGTCAGGAGGAATTGCCATGATTAAAAATCTATCGGGAGTATACGAGACGGTCGAATACGAGAACCAGCGTTTCGTTATGCTCTATGACAACGAGGAGATCGAGGAATACCCCGTTCACTGGCACAATGCTGTCGAGATCATTGTTCCCCTCCAGAACGGTTTCACCGTTACAACAGGCGGAAAGGAATATCATCTTGACGAGAAGGAGATACTTATCATACCTCCGGGAGAACTTCACTCGATGCCTGCACAGGAGGGAAGACGCATCATCTTCCAGTGCGATAATGCCATGCTCAGCGGGCTGCCTACTCTCGAGAACATTATGCCTGTATTTGCATCGGCTATGCACATCACACAGGAACTGAGCAAGGAGCTTTATGTTATCTCACGAAAGAGCGTGCTTGACATTTACACGGAGTACTATTCCAAGTCACCCCTTGCCGATGTACACATCTTTCTGAATCTACTTTCGATACTGACTGCCGCAAGGGAGTACCAGTTATCCCTGACGGAGGCTGAGAGTGCTGCAAATGCGGTAAGCACAGATGATACACGCAAGTTCAGCCTTGTAATGAAGTACATCAATCAGAACTATATGTATGAGCTGCCCCTTGAGAAGCTTGCTGAGGTCGCCGGCTACAGCAAGTATCACTTCTCCCGCATCTTCAAGGAGTATAACGGTATGCCCTACATACAGTATATCAACAGCAAGCGGATCAAGGCTGCTGAGAGGCTTATGGCCGACCCCTCTCTTTCAGTAACTGATATTGCGATGCAGTCAGGCTTTTCAAGCATAACCACCTTCAACCGTGTTTTCCGTAAGGCCAAAGGATGTACACCCACCGAATTCAAGAAGATGTTCAAGCTCAATGACTGACATCCGTCTTTTACATAACCTTTTAGGCGTGCCCGGACATTTACGTAATGCTCCGGGCATTACTATTTATATATGTAAGAGTATTCTGTTGTATCGGCTGTATAATTCTTTCTTTTATGCGATTATAACATATTTTATGATGTAAATCAATATATTTCATCGAACTGTAACACAATCTGTAACACATTTGTCACATATTTGGTACTCAGTCTCTCATTCAGTTAAGATATGACGATATGACCGCTTATTTCAAATGTAAATTTTTCCGTAAAAAATCAAAAAAGCACTTGCAAATAATGCCGGAATAGTGTAAAATAAATATTGAATGCTGCGGCGTACTGTTCAACCGGAGCGGTCTCACCCGGCAAGCAAAAGATTTTTAATACGAAAGGATGTCATAACAATGGCAGGATTAAACAAGGTAACTGTAGAGGACATTAACGTAAAGGGCAAGAAGGTGCTCGTAAGAGTTGACTTCAACGTTCCCATGAAGGACGGCGCTATCACAAACGATAACCGTATCCAGGCTGCACTTCCTACTATCAACAAGCTGGTAGAGGGCGGCGCAAAGATCGTTCTTTGCTCACATCTGGGCAAGCCCAAGAACGGCCCCGAGGCTAAGTTCTCCCTCGCACCTGCTGCTGCAAGACTTGCTGAGCTGGTATCCGCAAAGGTAACATTCGCTGCTGACGATACAGTAGTAGGCGAGAATGCCAAGAAGGCTGTAGCAGAGATGAAGGACGGCGAGATCGTAGTTCTTGAGAACACAAGATTCCGCGGCAACGACGAGACAAAGAACGGCGAGGAGTTCTCCAAGGAGCTTGCTGATCTCGTTGACGGACAGGTATTCGTAATGGATGCTTTCGGTTCTGCACACAGAGCACACGCTTCAACTGCCGGCGTTACAAAGTATGTTAAGGAGACAGCTGTAGGCTACCTGATGCAGAAGGAGATCCAGTACCTCGGAAACGCAGTAGAGGTTCCTGAGAGACCTTTCGTTGCTATCCTCGGCGGTGCAAAGGTTGCTGACAAGCTCAACGTTATCTCCAACCTCCTCGAGAAGTGCGATACACTCATCATCGGCGGCGGTATGGCATATACATTCATCAAGGCACAGGGCGGCTCCATCGGTAAGTCACTCGTTGACGATGAGAAGCTTGATTACTGCAAGGAGATGCTCGCTAAGGCTGAGAGCCTCGGCAAGAAGATCCTCCTTCCCGTTGATACAGCTATCGCTGCATCCTTCCCTGATCCCATCGATGCTGAGATCGAGGTTGAGTATGTAGATGCTGACAAGATCCCTGCTGACAAGATGGGTCTTGACATCGGTCCCAAGACAGCTGCTATCTTCGCAGAGGCTGCAAAGAACGCAAAGACTGTTGTATGGAACGGACCTATGGGCGTATTCGAGAACCCCACACTCAAGAAGGGTACAGTTGCAGTATGCGAGGCACTTGCTGAGGCAGATGCAACAACTATCATCGGCGGCGGCGATTCAGCTACAGCAGCTATCCAGCTCGGATTTGCTGACAAGATGAGCCACATCTCAACAGGCGGCGGCGCTTCACTTGAGTACCTTGAGGGCAAGGTTCTTCCCGGCGTTGCAGTTATCGCTGAGAAGTAAGAATAAAAACATACAGGGCGGATAGAGATATTCGCCCTTATTGTGATAAAAGGGGATGTACCTATGGAAAAGAAATTTAATAACTTCACAAGTCAGATCCGTGAGAATACCATGTTCTTCATTCTCTTCGCAGTATGCTCCTTCCTTATCGGTATGGTTTGCGGCTTCTTCCTTTCCCCCATCAAGAAGGGTGTGACTATAGGAAGCAATAACCATGTTGTAAACAAGGAGACAGGCGGCCTCGTTGATACAGACGACTGGAGCCTGGATTATGACGAAGACGCGATCGAGTTCTGAGAAGATAATAATATCAAAGGAGTAGATACTAATGAACAAGAACCTGAGAAAGGCAATAATTGCCGGTAACTGGAAGATGAACAAGACACGCCCTGAGGCTAAGGAGCTTCTTGAGGCTATCAAGCCCCTCGTAGCTAACGCTGAGGGCAAGGTAGAGGTCATTGCCTGCGTACCTTTCACAAACCTCGAGACAGCTATCAACGCTACAGAGGGCAGCAACGTAAAGGTCGGCGCTGAGAACGTACACTTCGCTGAGAGCGGAGCATACACCGGCGAGATCTCTGCTTCCATGCTCACAGAGCTCGGAGTTGAGTACGTAGTTATCGGCCACAGTGAGAGAAGACAGTACTTCGGCGAGACAGACGAGACTGTAAACAAGAGAACAGCAGCTGCTCTCAAGGCAGGCCTCAAGCCTATCGTATGTGTAGGCGAGCTCAAGTGGGAGCGTGAGTGCAACATCACTGAGGAAGTTATTGCACGTCAGATCAAGCTTGATCTCTGGGAAGTATCAGCAGAGGACGTTAAGAAGGTCGTTATCGCTTACGAGCCTGTATGGGCTATCGGTACAGGCCTTACAGCTACACCTGCACAGGCTCAGGAAGTATGCGCATTCATCCGTGCTCAGCTTGCAAAGCAGTACGACCAGGCTACAGCTGATGCTGTAACAATCCAGTACGGCGGCTCCATGAATGCCGGCAACGCTGCAGAGCTTCTCGCTCAGCCCGATATCGACGGCGGCCTCATCGGCGGCGCTTCACTGAAGGCTAACGACTTCAATACAATCGTACAGGCAGCTATCAACGGCTGATTGCGAATATGATACATAGTCCGGGGAAGCCCGGACTATGATTTGATTTGCATTGGCAATTTTTTAACAAAAAAGAACGCTCCGGTCATCCGGCAGCGATAACTGCTCAATGAAAGGATAATTGATATGTCAAAGAAACCCGTAGCACTTATTATAATGGACGGCTTCGGCTATAATCCCGACACCTACGGCAACGCTATCGCTGCCGCAAAGAAGCCCAACCTTGACAAGTACATGGCAGAGTGCCCCAACACTCTCATCGGCGCAAGCGGCCTTGATGTAGGTCTGCCGGACGGCCAGATGGGCAACTCCGAGGTAGGCCACACCAATATCGGTGCAGGCCGCATAGTATACCAGATGCTCGTAAAGATCTCAAAGGATATCAAGGACGGCACATTCTTCAACAACAAGGCTATCCTTGCTGCTATGGAGAACTGCAAGGCCAAGGGCAGCGCACTGCACCTCATGGGACTTCTCTCTCCCGGCGGCGTACACAGCCACATGGAGCACCTCTACGGCATCGTAGAAATGGCTAAGAAGAACGGTCTCGACAAGGTATACATCCACGCTTTCCTTGACGGCCGTGACGTTCCTCCCTCATCTGCTGCTGAGTATATGGAAGAGGCAGTTGCTGAGCTCGGGAAGATCGGTCTCGGAAAGATCGCTACTATTTCCGGCCGTTTCTATGCAATGGACAGAGACAACGCATGGGACAGAGTTGAGAAGGCTTATTCCGCTCTCGTATACGGCGAAGGCGTACAGGAGACAGATCCTGTACAGGCTATAAGGAACTCCTACGAAAACGGCGTAACAGACGAGTTCATGCTTCCTACAGTTATTGCCGGCGGCGAGAAGATCAAGGCTGATGACAGCGTTATCTTCTTCAACTTCCGTCCTGACCGTGCAAGACAGATCACACGTTCATTCGTTGATCCTGAGTTCACAGGCTTCGAGAGAAAGAATGGTTTCTTCCCTGTAAACTTCGTATGCATGGCTCAGTACGATGCAACTATGCCTAATGTATCAGTAGCTTATCCTCCGGAACAGCTTACAATGACAATGGGCGAGTACCTTGCAAAGCTCGGCAAGACACAGCTCCGTATCGCCGAGACACAGAAGTATGCACACGTTACCTTCTTCTTCAACGGCGGCGAGGAGAAGCAGTTCGAGGGCGAGGATCGTATCCTCATCAAGTCTCCCGATGTTCCTACTTTCGACCTCAAGCCTGAGATGAGCGCATACGAGGTATGCGATGCTGTACTCGAGGCTATCAACAGCGACAAGTATGATGTTATCATCCTTAACTACGCTAACTGCGACATGGTAGGCCACACAGGTATCTTTGATGCCGCAGTAAAGGCTGTTGAGGCAGTTGATGAGTGCGTAGGCAAGATGGTAGATGCCATCCTCGCAAAGGGCGGCGCAGCTCTTATCACAGCTGACCACGGTAACGCTGACAAGATGATGGAGCCCGACGGAAGCCCCTTCACAGCTCATACTACCAACCCTGTACCGCTTATTGCAGTCGGTGTTGACGGCGAGCTTGCAGAGGGCGGCGTTCTTGCTGATCTTGCGCCCACTATGCTCAGGATCATGGGCGTGCCTCAGCCTGAGGAAATGACAGGCAAGTGCCTGCTTAAGTAATAAAAACGGACGCCACCGGCGTCCGTTTTTTATCGGGTATCTGTGACAGAAAGATATTGAGGGCTCTGCCCTCAAACTCCCGCCAAAGGGACACAGTCCCTTTGGAATCCCGCTGCAAAACCGTCTCTCCCCATTCATGGGGAGAGACGGTTTTGAAATGAGAGTCCAGAGAGGCTTCGCCTCTTTGGCAGGGGTGTGGGGGCGGCGCCCCCACTGCCTGTCCGGCACAGACATCGTATAAAAACAGATGCCGGCGACGGTTTCAATTGCCCTTTAACACTTGACAAAAAGGCAAAAATGTGGTATAAAAAGAAGTGGACATTTTATCGGAATAAAATGAATCATTATATATGGAGGAATAAAAATGGAGAGAACATATATCTCCGATGTACGCAGCAGTCTCGGCACTCCCATCAAGGTACAGGGCTTTGTTGAGAACTTCCGCAACAGCCGTGCTATGGCGTTCATCGTATTAAAGGATATCACAGGAAAGCTTCAGATCACAGTTGAGAAGGAAAAGCTTCCGCAGCTGGTTGAGACGCTTGATCAGATCACAGGAGATTCAGTACTCACTGTAACGGGTATAGTATCCGAGAACGACTATGTAAAGATGGGCGGTCTCGAGATGATACCGGATTCCATCGTTATTGAGAGCATTGCAGATGCGATCCCGATCGCAAGAAAGGATATCCCCGCTACCAAGAAGAAGGCAGCGGTTGAGCGTTCAAGCATCGACCAGAGAATAGATTACCGCTGGATCGACCTGAGAACAGACGAGAACCAGCTCATGTTCAAGGTTCAGACAGTCATGGTAAACGCAATGAGAAAGTTCCTGCTCGACAGGAAGTTCATAGAGATACATACTCCCAAGCTTATCGGCACAGCAAGTGAGAGTGGCTCAAATGTATTCGAGGTACAGTACTTCGACCGCAAGGCATACCTTGCACAGAGCCCGCAGTTCTATAAGCAGATGGCTATGGCAAGCGGCTTTGAGCGTATCTTCGAGGTAGGACCTGTATTCCGTGCAGAGAAGTCCTTTACCAGCAAGCATACCACAGAGTTTACCGGCTTCGATCTTGAGTTCAGCTATATCAACTCCTTCCGTGATGTTATGAAGATGGAGGAGGAGCTGCTGACAGCTATGCTGAAGGAAGTTAAGGAGAGCTACGGCGACCAGATCCAGGAGCTTTTCGGCACAGAGGTAGTTGTGCCCGAGATTCCCTTCCCTGTAGTTAAGCTGGCAGACCTCTACAAGGCACTTGAGGAAGAGTTCGGCTACACAGTTGACGATTCCGAAAAGGGCGATCTTACCACAGATGCAGAAAGACTCAGTTACGAGTGGGTAAAGAAGCACTATGGTCACGAATTCCTCTTCGTTACAGATTTCGATGCAGAGCAGAGAGCCTTCTATCATATGCGTGATGAAAACGGCGTACCTATGGGATATGATCTTATCTGGAGAGGTGTCGAGATCACCACAGGTGCTCAGAGAGAGCACCGCTACGAGCAGCTCAAGGCACAGGCAGACGAGAAGGGTCTTGCAGAGGACGTTAAATTCTATCTTGAATTCTTCAAGTACGGCTGTCCTCCTCACGGCGGCTTCGGTATCGGCGTAGACCGTCTTACCATGCTGCTCCTCGGTCTTCACATCAAGGAGGCTATGTTCCTCTTCCGTGGACCCAACAGACTTAATCCTTAAACTGTAAATATACAGGATTAGTGAATACTATGTTATAAATATACTAAAAAAGCCACAGCGCGTAACAGATGAACTGTTTGTGCTGTGGCTTATATTTATGTGTTAAGAAGAGTAAATATACATGATGGTTTTGTGATAAAATTGTTATTAAATACTAACAAAATCCCTTTAAATGCCTGTATATAGGTGAATTATATGTTATGAAAAATCGTGACAAATACTTGACAAAATGAAAACGATGTGATATAATATGCATGTAAGAGGTTCAGATGAACGTGATAAGGGTTACCATGAACTCGCGTCTGAACAAATCTCAAGGAGGTATAATTATGAAACAGCTATTCACTACAGTAAGAATGCTGATCAGCCTCAGCTCTGATTACACAAGCTGATCGGCAAGGGACACTGAATCAGACACAGTATCAATGACATAGTAAAAGGTGTGTTAACAGACCAAAAAACTAATTCAAAGGAGGATATGATAATGAAAGAAAAATTACCGGCTGGACTTCTCGGGATATTCCTTGGAGTGCTTGGCATCCACAAGTTCTATCTCGGTTACACGAAGGAGGGCGTTACGACGCTTGTCATTAGTCTTCTCACCTGCGGTATCGGTGCTTCGATAATGGCTGTCATCGGTCTGATCGAAGGTATCACCTATCTGTCAAAGACTGATGAAGAGTTTGCAGATACCTACGTATACAACCACAAGAGCTGGTTCTGATCAGCAAAAAAGATACAGGAATAAATTATTGGAGGTATATATTATGAAAAACAAGATCGCAGCAGGTTTACTGGCAATATTACTTGGCGGACTGGGTATCCACAAGTTCTATCTCGGATGCACAAAGGCGGGAGTTATCACACTTCTTGTCTCGCTGCTGACATTCGGAATCGGTGCAGTGGTCATGCAGATCATCGGCCTTATTGAAGGCATCATCTACCTGACAAAGCCGGATGACGAGTTTGAGTTTGTCTATGGCGACGGCGGAAAGTCCTGGTTCTGATCACATAAATAATGATAAAGGTGTAAAAAATTATTGGAGGTATATATTATGAAAAACAAGATCGCAGCAGGTTTACTGGCAATATTACTTGGCGGACTGGGTATCCACAAGTTCTATCTCGGATGCACAAAGGCGGGAGTTATCACACTTCTTGTCTCGCTGCTGACATTCGGAATCGGTGCAGTGGTCATGCAGATCATCGGCCTTATTGAAGGCATCATCTACCTGACAAAGCCGGATGACGAGTTTGAGTTTGTCTATGGCGACGGCGGAAAGTCCTGGTTCTGATCACATAAATAATGATAAAGGTGTAAAAAATTATTGGAGGTATATATTATGAAAAACAAGATCGCAGCAGGTTTACTGGCAATATTACTTGGCGGACTGGGTATCCACAAGTTCTATCTCGGATGCACAAAGGCGGGAGTTATCACACTTCTTGTCTCGCTGCTGACATTCGGAATCGGTGCAGTGGTCATGCAGATCATCGGCCTTATTGAAGGCATCATCTACCTGACAAAGCCGGATGACGAGTTTGAGTTTGTCTATGGCGACGGCGGAAAGTCCTGGTTCTGATGTTTTGATATAAATAGGCCCCGGAAGGAGGGAGCTCCTTCCGGGGCCTGCTTTTTACGGATATGAAAAAGAGCCCGTATGCCCCATGAAAAGGAGCATACGGGCTTGCTGTTATCAGCCTTCTGTCTTCTTTGATCTCTGGAATGCCTTGACTACTTCAACTATGGGTACTATAGCTGCTGCAATGACTGCTGCAAGTACGTACTGCATACCTGAAAGCTTAACGAGTGAGAAGATGGATCTCAGACCGGGAACAAGAAGTATCGGTATGAGGATAAGGAATGAAACGATGATGGAAATTGTGAGCATCTTGTTGTGTGTCTTCATGCTGAATACTGATTCCTTCAGGCTTCTCATGTTCCATGCGTGGAGCATCTCGCAGATCGAAAGTGTGATGAATGCCATTGTTGTGCCGGCCTCGGGAGATGTCTGTGCGCCGATGACATAGGAAACGATGGTGAGAAGTGCGATCACGATACCCTGCCAGAGGAGGTTGATGCCAAGTCCGTCAGAGAAGATGTGTGCATTTGAGCTTCTCGGCTTGCGTTTCATTATTCCCTCTTCAGCGGATTCCATACCGAGAGCGACAGCAGGGAAGCAGTCGGAAACGAGGTTGATCCAGAGGAGGTGAACAGGTCCGAAGATGGTGAAGGAGCCGTGTGTCAGCTTACCAAGACCGAGTGTAGCGATAAGGATACATATTACCTCTGAGAGGTTGCTCGAGAGGAGGAACTGTATGGCCTTGCGGATGTTGTCGTAGATACGTCTTCCTTCCTCAACAGCTCCTACTATGGTAGCGAAGTTGTCATCGGTGAGGACCATATCAGCAACGTTCTTTGTAACGTCTGTACCGGTGATACCCATGCCGACACCGATGTCTGCGCTCTTTATGGAGGGAGCATCGTTTACGCCGTCTCCGGTCATGGCGGTAGTCATATTCTTCTTGCGCCATGCGTTTACGATACGTACCTTATGTTCGGGCTGAACACGGGCATATACGCTGTAATTGCCTACAGTCTCATCGAATACATCATCCGGTATCTTGTTGAGCTCTGCACCTGTGAGAGCCTGCTGACCCTCGCCGAGGATTCCGAGCTCCTTGGCTATGGCAACAGCTGTATCTCTGTGGTCGCCTGTGATCATAACAGGACGGATGCCTGCTGTACGGCAGAGACCGATAGCGTCCTTTACCTCAGGACGGACAGGATCGATCATACCTGTCATACCTATGTATATAAGCTTCTTTTCAAGAGACTCTGTGGAAAGATCCTCAGGTATCTCATCGTATTCACGGTAAGCTGCCATGAGTACACGGAGTGCCTCATCGGCCATTGCCTTGTTCTCAAGGAGGATGCGTCCGCGGTCCTCTTCGTACATACGGCGTACCTCACCCTTTTCAAGGATGTGTGTACACTGTGCAAGGACCACATCAGGAGCGCCCTTGGTGTACTGCACGTAGCCGTTTTCTGTCTTGTGGATAGTGGACATCATCTTACGCATGGAATCGAAGGGAGCTTCAGCAACACGGGGAGTCTTCTCCTCCAGCTCATACTTCTTGAGTCCGCACTTGTTTGCGTAAGCTACGAGAGCAGCCTCTGTAGGCTCGCCGGCAACTGTATCGTCAGCGTTGAGGACTGCATCGCAGCAGAGTCCCATAGCCTTTGCAAGGAGCTCCTTGTCATCTGTGCTCTCCTTGACTACAGTCATCTTGTTCTGTGTAAGAGTACCTGTCTTGTCGCTGCATATTACCTGGGCGCAGCCGAGAGCCTCAACAGCTGTAAGTCTGCGGATAACAGCGCCGCGCTTCGACATATTGGTAACGCCGATGGAAAGCACAACGGTAACAACTGCGGCCAGACCTTCCGGGATAGCAGCAACAGCAAGGCTGACAGCTATCATGAAGGAGTTGAGGAAGGAGGGGAGAGTTACTGTGCCGTTCTTGACAAGTGACTGAACAACGCTGAGTGCGAGTATGAAAACGCAGATGATAAGAACTGCAACTGAGAGTATCTTGCTGAGCTGAGTGAGGCTCTTCTGAAGAGGAGTCTCGTCATCGTCGGCCTCTGAGATAGCTCCGGCGATCTTGCCCATCTCTGTCTTCATTCCGGTAGCAACTACTACAGCCTCTGCGCGGCCGTAGGCGATGCTGCTGCCCATATACAGCATATTTCTTCTGTCACCGAGAGGTACCTCTTCTCCAGTAAGTGTCTCGCTTGTCTTCTCGCAGGGAACGCTCTCACCGGTAAGCGCCGATTCCTCAGCCTTCAGAGCAGCGGCTTCAAGGATACGGCAGTCAGCCGGTACATTGTCGCCCGCTTCAAGAGTGATAACGTCGCCTGGAACCAGCTCTGCGCTGGGGATAACTACAAGCTCGCCGGAGCGGAATACCTTGCTCTGTGCAGCGCTCATTGCCTGAAGGGCCTCGATAGCTGATTCTGCCTTGTTCTCCTGATATACACCGAGTACGGCGTTTGCAATGACTACGAACAGGATGATGAAAACGTCTGCTTCAAGCTTGCCCTCTGAGATGATGCCTGTTATGGCTGAGACTACAGCAGCGGCAAGCAGTACAAGTATCATCGGATTCTTGAACTGTTCGATGAATCTTGCAAGGAGCGTGGGCTTCGGCGGCTCATCGAGCTTGTTCTGACCGACATCGGAAAGGCGCTTTGCAGCCTCCTCCGCAGTCAGACCGGTCAGAGTACTGTTGACCTCTTTGAGAACGGCCTCCGTTGACTCAAGATAATGCTTCATTTACTATTCCTCCGTTACGGAAAATTATGAATAAACACGGCTGTTGACGGTGTTTGAAAACTGTTCCGCAGCCGCGGACAGGCATACGCTGTCAAATTATAATCTTACGGAATAACGGTGTATATAAGATGAAAATAATGTGACAGGAAGGTGAAAGGCATTTTATTTTACAAGGATTTTACATTACACATCCCTGAGCATGAAAACAGCCCTGAGAGCGTGTCGTACGCATCTCAGGGTCTGTGTCATCCTTGTATCATTGAGCGGTATTTTGCAGCAGTCAGGCCTGTGGCGGAATAGAACTGCCTCAGGAAGTACTTGCTGTCGGTATAGCTGCATTTATCGGCGATATCCGCCATATTGAGCGAGGTGGTAACAAGGTAGTACTTCGCTCTGAGTATCCTTGCAGCGATACAGTCCTGATGCAGGCTTATGCCGAAGCACTGCTTGTATATCGCCCTGAGGTAGCCGGAGCTTCCGGAGAAGCTTGAGCATATATCATCAGTATCGAATGTAGCCTCCGGATTCGAGTAGATATAGTTCCTCAGCTCAAGCATCTCGCGGTAGTGCTTGAGGAGGCGCTTTTCGGAGAGCTCTGCACATATCTGTGCGATATCCTCCGAGCATTTTTCATAGAGCTCAGCGTAGGAGCTGCCGTCATACTTTTCAGCTGCACAGGCGAATGAATCCATGCCGTAGCGCTCCATGTACTTCTTGTGGCGTATCAGCAGGGCGCTGAGGGTGCCTGTCAGCGTCTCAGCATCGGCGGAGGTCTGTACTATACAGACGAAGGTATTGTCCGATACCCTGCCGCAGATATCATGGTTGCCGCAGAATTTGCCGACTGCCTTTGCAGCGCTGAGAACGGCGTCGATGCGGTCGGCGTTGTCCATGCTGGATATGGACTCGTCAAAGAGCCCTATACGGAGCACCACAAGGTAGAGTGCCTTGTTCTTGGGGGCGACTGCGGAGGAGAAGGCTTTCTTTATGCCGTCCTCGTTATACATACCGGTGAGGGTATCACGCTGGTCTGAAAGATTCTGACAGCTGGTGAGGTACTGGATATCGTTCTTCATGCGCAGTATCTCAAGGCCGTTGGATATGGACCTTGACCAGCTGCGGAAGAAATCATCGTAGGTATCGGGTCTGTCATATCTCAGAATGAGATGTCCGAAAAGTCTCTGACCGAAGAAAAGGGGAGTGAAATAGAATACTGACGGAGAGCTTTCTTTGCTGAATATGCCAGCCAGGTCGAACTTATGGAGCTCAAACGGTTCGTTGTCTTTCCATGGCATGACGCTCCGGCAGCTTACGTGTTCCGACATAGTGCCGGATGACTCGCACCAGTCAGTGAAAAGACAGAGGTAAATATTCGGCACGTTTCTTATCAGCCACTGATGCTCACCGATATAGGAGACATATTCAATGAGGTTGCGGCTGCTCGTAAGCTTCTGATCCATGAAGCCGAACATATTCCATGATTCGTATTTCTTCTCTTCGCGTATGTTTGCCTGCTCTTTCCGGTAGTCTTCAAAATCACCGGTGCATCCGCAGGATTCTCCGGGGATTATTCTTCCGGCCGGTGGAGTGAATGCAGGTTCCGGCAGTCCCTTTATCTTGCAGAAGAGAATATTGAACGCGGATTTGCCCAGGTCGTGCCTGTTCCGCTGATAGGTCGTCAGCAGGGGAGAGTGATACATCCTCTGCATGATGTTCTCGTAGCCGATCACGGCGATGTCCTCCGGGACTTTTATGCCTCTCTCCTGCAGCCTGTCAAGGAGACCGTAAGCCATATAGTCGCTTGCACATATGACTGCCTGAGGCATAGCACGTTTTCTGTCGGCATATTCATCAGCCAGCTTTTCTCCGCCTGTAAGCCAGAAATCGCCGTAGATTATATCTTCATCACAGACCGGGATACCGTGATCCTGAAGGGCCCTCCTGAAACCGGCAGCACGCCTCTGTGATACCTCTTTGTCGGAAGGGCCTGTCAGCAGGTCAATCTTTCTGCAGCCGTGCTTCTCGATCATATGGGTGGTTATCTCGGAGAAATCATCCTCGTCGCTCGTGTTGATACGGGTGATGCCGGGAATATCAAATTCCTCCTGTATTGTACCTACAAGCACCACCGGAGCCTTTATATGCTTCATGAAGCCTGCGATTAACCGGCGCAGATCGGGATTGATGAAGGATTCGGTCACAAGTATATAACCGGAGATCTGTTCAGAGTGTGCGAGCTCATAAATGCGCTGCTCGCATAAAAGGTCCTCAATGGTTGTATAAGGATTGTAGAGATTTGAGAAGACCGCAGTATCGAAGCCGTGACTCTGAGCTTCTGAAACGAAGCCTTTCAGGATCTGACGTTGTTCAATACTATTTGCAACTGCGGCAATGACGCCTAAAATCGGCCGCTTGCTTTTCAATGTCATAATAATTCCCTTTATTCTATATTATACTTCTCATCTTTCTTACTGATCTGTTCTTTACTTTGCACCGCAGAGCCGGAGGGTATCGGCGTGGGCTTTTGAAATACGGCTTATCCGGCGGTGCAGCAGGATAAGCCGTACAGAGCTATGTTCAGTTCTTGAGCGGGAAATCGGAAGCCTTCAGGATTCCGGCATCTATCTTCTGTACAGTAACTGCATCTGTACCTGTTATGCCTGCTGCGCCGTCGATATCAGCGTTGATAAGACCCTGAGGAGTGAGTGCATACTTTGTCTTGTTTGCCACGTACTGGAGTATGGCTACTGCATCTGAAACATTTACCTTGCCGTCCTCGTTTGCGTCGCCGTAAACTACGTTCACAGGAGCATCGGTACCGGGCTCTGTGGGTGTCTGCTCCTTTGTGGGAGCTTCGGTAGGAGCCGTGGTAGGTGCTTCAGTAGGTGCCTGAGTAGGTTCAGCTGTGGGTGCTTCAGTAGTTGCCTCTGTGGGAGCCGATGTGGGCGGCTGAGTAGGCTGAGGCCTTGTTCCGCCGGAGGAGCTTCCTGAACCTCCGTTGATATTGCTCTTCTGTCCGCTTGAGTAGAACTCGCTGAGTGAAAGGCCTGTGCCGTTCACACCGAGAGACTGCTGATGGTCGAGGCCGATATACTTTCCGCCGTCTGTCTGCCAGAGTGACTTCTCAAAGAGAGCATACTTTGCAGCATCCCAGTTCTGGAAGGTGGAATCCATAAGTCCGCCTGTATCTCCGGAGTTCGGATTGATGCACCAGAAGGTGTGGTTGATATGGTTCTTGATCATATAATCGCGGAGTATCTCCATCCACTTCTGGTTGTCGCCTGCGTCCATATGTCCGCCCCACTCGCCGATGAGCAGGGGAGCGATATCCTGGTCGTTGATGTAGGCCCAGGTATCGTACCAGTAGTCATCAAGGAGGGTCTGCTCTGTGAAGTCCTTCTCGAACCAGCTCTGAGCGTATACGGATTTACCGTAGTCATGAGGAGAGTATACGATCTGTCCGGAGTTCGGAAGAACGGGAAGATCCTTTACTCCTCTGAGGTTTCCGCCCCACCATGCGCCGTACCAGCGCTCTTCGCCGGGGTTGGGATTGAACTTGTCGGGAGTGTTCCAGTCGGAGCCTCTGTCAAACATAGGCGACTGCTCGATGCCCTCGATGAGGATAAGAGCGTGGGGATTGACAGCGAGTATAGACTTCGCGCATTCCTCTGCGGAATACTTCCAGTTGTTCTTATCGGTGGAATTATCCCACTTTGCAATGCTTGCTGGGCACTCTGAACCGGAATAGCCGCGCTTTCCGTGAGGCTCGTTCTTGAGGTCGTATGCGAGGATGGTATCATCGTTTGCATACTTCTTGGCGAGCCAGGTAATGGAATCCTTCCAGTCGTCCCAGGTTATCTGCTTTTTAGAGAAGTGACCCGTAGCCATTCCGTCGCAATCATCTGCCGTAGGCTCGTAGTACCAGAGGTTGTAGTTGTGACCGGAGTTGTGTGAAGCCGGGCTGTGAACGTCAACAAGAGCCTTCACGCCGTACTTCTTGCACTTCTGCATGATGATGTCGAATATCTCCATGGAGTTCTTGAGAGTCTTTCCGTCAGCCTCGCAGAACTCGCGGTTGATATTGCCGTACTTACCGGCAGGAGTAACTGTGCCGTCCTCTCCGAGCTCGTCCTGAGGCGGATTGTATGACGCCTGAACGGAGCTTACCGGCAGAGGTTCGCCGTCCATCCATGAAAGAAGGAGCTCTGTGGAGATCGGGAAGCGGATGATGTTGATTCCGTGGTCTGCGATAGTTGAAAGCATATCATCAACATCGCGGGCGTAGAGTCCATGAGGAACGTTCTCAGTACAGTTGAGGCCGAACCAGTTAGCACCGGTGAGCCATACCTGATTGCCGTTCATATCGTAGAGCTTGCTGCCCTCCGCATGGAGCCAGTCATCGTTGCCGTCATCAGCGGCTACAGCGTACTGCTGCTGTGCTGCCGGTATAAACTGAACGCCGCCTGTAAAAGCCAGGACAGCGGCAGATGCAAAAGCAGCAGCTGTTTTTGGTAAATTCTTCATAATTGATTTCCCCTCTCAGGATATGGTATTTTGTTAAGATTTCTTAAACATATCCTCTTATGTTTATTTTAGCATTATTTACAGGGATTGTCAATACTATCTGTGCATAATAGTATTAGTTTGATAATCATTGTATTATTTTGCGGCAGCAAAAATCATGAAAGTAGTACTTAGCGGCATACGATAGCACAAATCTGCTGAACACATGAAAAACTGCCGCCTCAGTATCACAGAGGCGGCAGATGGTAAGCTCTTACTGCTGGTATGATTCGGGCAGGCTCTTTAATACGCCGGCATCCATTTTCTGGATGGATATAGCGTCTGAACCTGTTATTCCGTCGCCTCTGCTGTAAACATCGGCGTTGTTGAGACCTTCAGGTGTGAGCGGGTATTTGGACTGATTTGCGATATACTGGAGGATGGCTACTGCATCAGCAACATTGATCCTGCCGTCGCAGTTTGCATCGCCGTACATAACGTTTCCGGATGTGGGAGGATCTGTGGGAGCATCCGTGGGAGCATCCGTGGGAGCATCCGTGGGAGCGTCTGTAGGAGCATCCGTGGGCGGATCTGTCGGAGGAGCCGTGGGGGGCTCTGTAGGCGGATCGGTAGGAGCATCCGTAGGCGGCTCGGTGGGTGCAGGCTCTGCTGCCTTAACGAATACGGTGTAGTTGACAACATTTCCTGTCATGCCGTTGTTGCCGAGGAGTACGGTATCTCCCTCACTGAAGTTCTTCTTGTATGCAACGAATACAACATCATTGCTGATCTGAGCTTCATCGCCTGTTCTTTCCCAGGAGGATAGCCAGCCGGGAACACTGTTTGCCTCTTCCTCACGCTTGTCCACGAGAGCGTATACGGTTATATCCTCTCCGGCTGTGAACTGAGCGAGGTCGCCGGAGCTGTTCTTGGAGTTGCAGGCTGTCCGGATGTACTCGCTGCCATCAAGGTACTGCGGGAGAGAGGTGTAAGTGAAGTCTCTGTCGCCGTATACAGCGCCGCCGGATGAATTGGATTCAGCGAGCTGCCATGCGGTGCGGTTAGAGGTATCGATGATCTGAAGATCCTTGACGTATCTGCCGTTGACGGGCTCCTGAGGTCCTCCGTTGAGGGCTACGGCCGGTCTTGCCGGGAGATCGAAGCCTGTACCGAGGAAGAAGCTCGTATGAGGCGGCTGGTTGTAGCTTGACTGCTGACAGCCGTTCTGCATACGGTACTGCATATCGTGCATCAGGGTCGTGATGCGGTAGTCAGTGGGAGTATTTGTACACCATACACGCAGTGCATTTCCGTCGGAGGTGGAGAGAACGAGCTCCTCACGCCAGTCACCGAGGATATCACCTGTGAGACAGGGAACAGCCTTTGTGCTGTTGTTGGATACGCATCCTTCTGCCTGGAGTATAGCTGTGGAAGAACCGCTGTTGTTCACGTCTGAGATCGTAGTGCCGTCAAGAAGCTCACGCTCAAGGTCGCCGTCCCAGTGGATAAGGAAGTTCATGGAGGTGGACTTCATATTTATAGTGTTGCCCTTTGAATCCATGACTGTATTTGCCGGACGTGCGCCCCAGAACTCGCCGCCCCTGTTGCCTGCGAAGACGTTGTCTGCGCAGCAGCGGCCGGTATCCTTGTCGCCGTCCTTGTGGAAGATGATACTTCCGTTCTTTGCATCGACGAGGGATACACCGTAGTTGCCTGATTCGTGGCAGAGCCAGAGCTCAAGGCCGGTTCTGTCGGGATCCAGGTCTCCGAGGTGCATGGCATCGCCGTGGCCCTGTCTTGTGGACCAGAGCAGCTTGCCGTTGTCATCTATCATGGAGGCGCCCATACAGATCTCCTGCTTGCCGTCATCATCGACGTCGGCCACCATAACATTATGGTTTCCGTTGCCGTATCCGGGATCGGAGGAATTGTTTCCGGTGTCATATACCCAGCGCTTGACCAGCTTTCCGTCACGTACATCCACGGCGGAGAGGGTAAGGCGGGTGTAGTATCCTCTGCCGTATACAGCCGAGGGATGAACGCCGTCAAGGTAAGCTATTGCGCTGTTGAAGCGGTCAACACGGTTTCCGTACTTGTCGCCCCAGTCAGCAACGTTTCCTCTTGCTACAGGGAAGTCGATGGTATCAAGGGCTCTTCCGGTAGCGCCTTCAAAGAGGGTGAGATACTCCGGACCTGAGAGAACGTATCCGTCGCCGTTGATGTATACCTTGCTTCCGTCGCCTATGGTATTGCCGGCGCCGTCCTTTGTGCCGTCACCGGTCTTGGTGATTAGCTCTGCCTTGCCGTCACAGTCGAAGTCTGCGACACACATCTGAGTGTAATGCTGTCCTGCACGGATATTCCTGCCGAGGTCTATGCGCCAGAGCTGATTTCCTGTGAGGGTATAGCAGTCGATATACACGTTATCGGTAACTCCGGCCTTGGAGTTATCCTGTGAATTGGCCGGATCCCATTTCAGGAAGATCTCGTACTGTCCGTCACCGTCAATATCACCGACACAGCAGTCATTCGGCATATAGTTGCCGGAGGGCTTTCTGAGCGGGATGTCAAAGTAGTTTGCACCTGAGGCGATACTGCAGTTCTCAGTTGAGATTACTGAGCCGTTCCTGAGAGTTTCTACCTTGTAGGATGACTGCGGGCTTCCTGAGCCGTCGTAGAAGCAGGTGGCCTTGCCGGCGTCACTGGTATATATCAGTTCGCCGTCGCGGTAGAGCCTGAATTCTGCGTTGTCATCATCATTGGCGTTGAAGCGCCAGCTTATGAACATACCGTTTCCTGAACGTACTGCATAGATACCTCTGTTGAGGTATTCCATGATTGCTGTACCGTTGCCGCCGTTTCCGTAAGCGGCATCAGCGACAGCGCCGGTGCCTGCAGCTGAAGCGGTGCCTACGGCGATAGAGAGCGCCGCCGCTGTCAGCCTTCTTGTTTTACTCTTCATAGGTAATTCCCCCTGTGATAGTTTTTTCTTCTGACGTATGAGGATCTGAGGACATCTCATCCGGTCTCTGATAATATTATACAGTATTATTCACAAATTTTCAATGATTTATTGTATCATTTTCAATTGATTTTTTTACACATTCGTGAAGGATGGTGTAAAAAAGCGTTGAAAAACTCTTCATCTTGTGATACAATAATACAGTAAGAAGAAATAAACGGCTCGTGACAGACACATGACAGGAGGGATACAATGAAGAAAAGACCGCTCATCTGCGTGATAGCTGCCGACTGCTCACGGGACAGACCGTCCTCCCGTACAGTGAACGGCATAATCAGACAGGCGGAGGTTTGCGGCTGCGATGTTGCGGTGCTGACCTCCCTGTGCTCCTTTACTCCGCCCGAAAAGACCAGACACCGTGAGGCAGAAAAACGGATATATGACCTTATTCTCTCTCCGGCCTTTGACGGCTATATCTACTGCCGCTCCTCCTCTGAGATGGACAGCTCACTTATTAGCAGCACAGAGGCTCTCCTGAGGAACACCAACCGCTTTGTGATGGTGGCTGACGGCTCTGAAGCGGAGGCCTTCGATTCTACACGCTCTGATGATTCCGACAGCTTCAGGTCGATCGTAGACCATCTTATCGAGGTACACGGCTGCCGGGATATCTACTGCCTTACGGGTGTTAAGGGGCAGTTCCAGTCGGAGGAGAGGCTTAAAGGCTATCTCCGCTCCATGCGTGAGCACGGCCTGCCCTGCGGCGCTGACCGATACAGCTACGGCGATTTCTGGAAAGAGGCTCCCGCTGAGCTTGCCCGCCGCATCATATCCGGAGAGCTTGCAATGCCGGAGGCTGTAGTCTGCGGTAACGATATCATGGCCTGTACACTTATCGAGGAGCTTGAAAAGGCGGGGATACGTGTGCCGGATGACATAGCCGTTACGGGCTATGACGGCATCGAGTACAGCAGGCGGCTGCCTGTTGTTCTGACCACCTGCCGCCGGGACAACGTCCGTCTCGGGGCGGACTGTATGCGACGGATCTACCGCTACATTACCGGAAGAGCGAGCAAAAGGGTCTCCGGCAGCGGCAGCTGTTTCGTACAGGGCACATCCTGCGGCTGCTCGCGCCTTGACTCCTTACGCGGCAGGGAGCGGCGGCGTGAGCAGGTGAGCGGGCGGTTCCGCGAGGAGATGAAGAACTCTGATATGCTTTTCAGCCTGACTGCCGCAGCTGATACGGAGGACCTCCTCAGGCGTGCTGACAACTACACCTATTTTATATACCGTATGAAGCACCTCGGCATCTTTCTGACGAAGGGATACTGTGAGGGCGGAGAACTGACCCTCACCCGTGATACCATGCTCCGTCCGGTTTTCCGGAAGAATGCGGGGAGAGCCTTTACCGCAGGCGGGGAAGCATTCCCGGCGGATGAAGTCGGGCGGCTTTTCAGCCCGGATACGGACAAGCCCGCCGCATACTACATAAGCCCTCTTCACGCAGAGGAAAGGTTCTTCGGACTTGCCGCCCTCTCCTTCGGAAAGGAGCAGTACGGCTTCGATGACTGCTACAGGCAGTTCATCAGCAGTCTTTCCTTCGCTCTCGACCGCCTGCTTCTCCGGAAGGGGGACACGGCGACTCCGGGCCGCACAGACAGCCTCACCGGACTTCCCGATGCTGCCGCGCTCACCGAGTATATCCGCAGCCGCGGGCAGGGTCGGCAGCTTCTTATGGTCTGCTGCGAGGTCACCGGACTTCATCAGCTCTATGAAAGGTACGGCGGCAGCGGCACGGCAAGTATGCTCCGCGGCCTTGCAGGAAGGCTTTCAGAGCTTATCCGTGTGGGGGAGTTCTGCTGTGCACTCTCGGCCGGCAGCTTCGGGCTCGTCCTTGACAGTGAACAGCGTGCGGCGGAGGTGTTCGGAGAGCTGCGAAGAAGCGTGCGCTCCTCACATTCAGTCCCTGCGGGCTTTACCTTCGGCGAGTGTGTCTTCCTGCCTGAGAGAATATCCGGCGATGACGAGGTATATGATTTAATAGCTGCGGCGGCGCTGAATCCTGTAATGACATACCGGGGGCGCAATGCGGGAACAGAAGACCTTTTTGAGCGGCTTTCCGGACTGCGCAGCGATATGGAGAGGGAGCCGGAAAGACCGTGGAAAACTGAGGATATCTGCGCCGGACTGAAAATAAGCAAGAGCACCCTGCAGAAGAATTACCGTGCCTTTTTCGGCCGGAGCGTCATAGACGAGCTTATAGATTTCCGCATGGAAAAGGCCAGACGCCTCCTTCGTGAGACCGGGCTCTCCGTAGCCGAGATAGCGGCGCAGTGCGGCTACAGCGCAGACGGCTATTTCATGAAGCAGTTCAAGAAGTCATTCTCGGTGACCCCTACGGAGTACAGGACCAACAAATCAATTGACATAAACCTGCCGGAATGATATAATAAATAAGTAAACGCTGTCACAGTGACAGCACAAGTAAACTCAGGAGGATTCTATATATGGATTTGAATACAGGCAAAGTGATAAGCGGCTTTACCGTTACAAGGATAAGAGAGCTTCCCAACAGCGAGGGAAGATTCGTGGAGATGCTCCACAAGGAGTCCGGCGCACAGCTCTGCTGGGCTGACAACGGCATAAACAACAAGCTTTTCTCGGTAGCTTTCAGGACTCTCCCCTCGGACGATACCGGAGTGTTCCATATACTCGAGCACAGCGTGCTCTGCGGTTCGGCGAAGTACCCTGTAAAGGAGCCCTTCCTCGATCTGATGAAGAGCAGCGTCAATACCTTCCTCAATGCCATGACCTACGATGACAAGACCCTCTACCCGATCTCGAGCCGCAGTGAGCAGGACTATCTCAACCTCACCAGCGTTTATCTCGATGCGGTGTTCGCTCCCAGGATCCTTACGGAGAAGAACATCTTCATGCAGGAGGGCTGGCATATAGAAAATGACGAGAACGGTGCCCCCTTATATAAAGGTGTAGTTTTCAACGAGATGAAGGGTGTTTTTGCGGATGTTGATGATCTTGCCGAGACAGAGCTCCACAGGCTCATGTTCCCTGATACCTCCTACCGTTTTGTATCAGGCGGCGACCCGAAGTACATACCCGACCTGACCTATGAGAAGTTCTGCGATACCTGGAGACGCTTCTACCATCCCTCCAATGCCATATTCTATCTTGACGGCGCAGTGCCCCTCGAGAAGACTCTCGATATGATAAACGGCTATATCACAGGCTGCGGCGAGAGACCGGAGATACCTGAATTCGTATATCAGGAGCCCGTATCACGCAGCAATACCGTAAGATATGCCGTAGGCGATGACGAGGATATCACCGAGCGCACCAACCTCCTACTCGGCAGGATAAGCGGAAAGTTCAGCGACAGGCTGACTGCTCTTGCCTCCGATGTGCTGGCTGATTACCTGACTTCTACCAACGAATCCCCCCTCACCAAGGCTCTCCTTGATGCAGGTATCGGACAGGAGACAGTTGCTTCCTCGACACTCGGCATCCTTCAGAGCTATTTCGCAGTCCTTGTTAGAAATATGCGTGAGGAAGATACCGATAAGGCCAAGGAACTGATATTCTCCACCGTTGATAAGCTCCTTGAGGAGGGACTCGACAAGGAGCTCCTTCTCTCCTACATAAGCCGCATGGAATTCGATTTCCGCCTGGTATATGAGCCCAGCGGTCTCCAGCGCTGCAACAGGGTGCTCGACAGCCTGCTCTACGGCGGAGATCCCCTCCTTTATATCGATATGGCGGATGTATTCGTTCAGCTGCGTGAAATGGTCGGTAACGGCGGATTTGAAACTCTTCTCCGCAGCCTCTTCAGCCGTGATGGACTCTGCACCCTCGTCATGATACCCGATAAGGAGCAGGGACGCCGTGATGCGGATGATGAGAAGAACAGACTTGAAGCCCGCACAGGAGCAATGACAGAGGCTGAGCTCCGCACTCTCGGGGAGGAGCACCGCAGACTTCTCAGCTGGCAGGAGACTCCCGACAGCGAAGAGGCAAGGAGCACTCTTCCCGTACTCTCACTGAGCGAGATATCAGATGAGCCGGAACGTGTGGATACGGAGGTGCTGCACAGCGGCGAGACTGAGATAGTGCACTTTACTGTGCCCTGCAGCGGCATCACCCATTTCAGCCTGTATTTCGACCTCGGACAGCTCCCGCCGCAGACTCTCTGCCACGTAAAGCTGCTCCCGCTGATCCTTGCGGATCTCCCGACAAAAAAGCACAGCGTAGCAGACCTTCAGAAGCTGATAAAGACCCATATCGGTTCGCTCAGCTTCCCTGTATCCGTGGTGTCATGGAAGGGTGACCGTGAGCATTGCCGCCCGATACTCAGCGTAAGCTGCAGCGTTCTCGACGGCGAGACAGAAAAGGCAATAGAGATAATCCGTGAGATACTCACAGAGACCGATTTCACACGTACTGATCTTATAAAGAACCTCCTTCTCCAGAAGCAGGAGGATGACCGCCAGAGACTTATCGTTGCCGGCCATTCCATAGGCTTCCTTGCAACTCTTTCCCACTACTCTGCACAGTGCGCCGCAAACGAGCTTGTTGACGGCATAACCATGATGAAGGAGACACGCCGCATAGCAGAGAACTTCGATGAACTCGCCGGAGAGTTCTGCTCGGAGCTCACCTCTGTACTCAGCGAGGCTGTCTGCATGAAGCGCCTCAAGGTGGCAGTCACCAGTGACAACTACAGGGATATAGTGCCGCTTCTCGGTTTCCCGGAGGGCAGCGCAGTTGATCCCCGTGCGGTATACACCTCTTCACTTCCTGAGCGCATGGGCGTCATCGTTCCCTCGGGAGTATCCTATGCGGTCCAGGGCATCTTCCTGCCGGAGGTAAACGGACCCATGATGATCGCATCCCAGATCATGAGCCTTGACTGCCTGTGGAATACAGTCCGTGTACAGGGCGGTGCTTACGGCAGCGGAATGAAGGCTACCATAAGCGGCTCTGTTTCATGCTATTCCTACCGTGACCCATCACCCGCACGTACTCTCGGCATTTACGGTGAGCTTGCGGATGCACTTGAGGAATGGTGCAGCAGCGGCGAGGATCTCGACAAGTACATCATATCCTCTGTTGCGGCCCTTGATCCTCTTGTATCTCCCCAGAAGGTGATACAGCGCGAGATGCCCAACTGGTACTACGGCATGACCTTCGAGGACAAGGTGAAGCTCCGTCAGGATATGCTCTCCGTCAAGCGTGAGGATCTCCTTGCGCTCTGCGATGATCTCAGAAAGTTGGGCAGAGAGGGCAGCGTCTGCGTAACAGGCGGCCCTGATGCCATAGCAGCTGTCGGCGATCTTGAGACAGTATCTGTATAAAATAGAATAAACCTACAGCCGCAGTGCTTCCGTGAATGTTCCGGAAAGCGCTGCGGCTTTTAAGTTGTATGTATTGATCTGCATTTTTTCACCTATGAGGGTAAATTTGTAATGTCTTAAATTAATGTTTTCGTGCGATTTGTACGCCGCAAATGTTAAAGAATTTGTCACTTAAACGCTGTTTAATGGTATAAAACGCTAAAAAAATGTCACAAATGCAAAGATTTTGATCAAATACCTGCATTTTATCCACTAAATATTTATTTTACAGGTTGATATCAATTCATATTTTGTTTATAATAAAGATGTACTTAATATTGCCATATAAAGTAAATAGTATTGTACAACTTCCCGAAAAGGAGCGTGTGAAAAATGACAAATCTCTCTCATAAGAAAAGATCTGTTCTGGCAGCCATCATAAGCGGAGCGCTGCTGACCGGCTCTGTATCATCAGTGCCCCTCGCCTCAGGAACAGACCTCGGCACCGACCCCCTCTCAGAAGTAACAGAAACATACGAAGACCAGGTCTGGGTATCATCTCCATCTGAACAGGTACCCGGCATCGATCTGTATCTCGAAGGCAGTGGAAATGGCTTGCTTGCCGATTCGCCCGATGCTGACCCTCCCGCAGAAGGCTTCAAGGAGGATGCCTGTTATTTCTACGACACCTTCGAGAGCGACGCAGGAGCATGGACAGGAAGAGGCGGAGCCTCGGTAGATGTCTCTGACGGACTTGTATACAAAGGCAGCAAGGCACTCAAGTGCTCGGGCCGTACCGATGACTGGAACGGCGCAGCTGTAGAGCTCAGTACAGACACATTCGTGCCCGGTACAGAGTACAGCTTCAGTGTGTGTGCCGGTACAGATACAGGTACAACTACGCATTTTCTCCTTTCTCTTCAGTACGACAACGGCTCTGAGACGATATATGACCATCTTGCAGAGGCTGACTGTGTAAAGGGAAAATACGTACAGCTTGCAAATCCGAACTATAAGATACCCTCAGGAGCAACTAATATGACGCTCTATATCGAGACAAAGTCAAGCTCCGGAGACTTCTATATCGACGAAGCCATAGCCGCACCCGCAGGTACTGCTATTGAAGGACCTCAGCCCTATAAATTCATCCTCGGCGACATAAACGCCGATATGTCACTTGATACCTTTGATCTTGCTGCGTCAAGACAGTTCCTTGTAAGTGACGGTTTCTCAGACAAGCAGAAAAAGAAGGCTGCTGACGTTGACCAGAACGGCGAGTTTGCCGTTGCTGATACAGTCCTCCTCAGCGAGTTCCTTCTCGGCAAGATAACAGAATTCCCCGTAGCTGAGAAGATAAAGCCGGAGGCAAAGTCTATGGAAGAATTCACAGCAGAGATCGCTCCAAATGTTGTAAATATGGAGCCCAACAGCTCCAAGGACAAGAGGGGCGGAGTCGATTACGGCAAGATAGAGCAGGGAACATATCATTCCGATTTTGCCAACAAGGACAAGCCTTACTATATCCTCCTTCCTGCAGGCTATGACGGAACCAAGGAGTATCCCGTAATGTATGTAATGCACGGATACTACGAGAAGGTTGACAGAATGATCGTAAACGGCAACCAGACCGGAAGCATGAGGACACAGCAGATCGTCGGCAATGCGATAGCTGACGGCGAGGCTGAGGAAATGATCCTTGTATTCCCCTATGTATTCACCAGCAAGAGACTGAATGAATGCACAGGAATGGACAACGAGAACAATCAGGCATACGATGACTTCGTACACGACCTCCTCGACAGCCTGATGCCTTATATCGAAGAGCACTACAGCGTAAAGACCGGCAGAGAGAATACAGCTATCACAGGCTTCTCTATGGGCGGACGTGAGTCTCTCCTCATCGGTCTCCAGCATCCCGAGATATTCGGCTACGTAGGAGCTATCTGTCCTGCACCGGGCGTACCCGACAGCATATTCGTAAGACATACCGACGAGGAGTCACCTTATCTGCTCTTCCTCTCAGGCGGTACAAACGATGACGTTGTAGGCACTATCCCTGTAGGATATCACAACAGCCTTGAAAAGAACGGTGTTCCGCACGTATGGCACTACATCCAGGGCGGATACCACGGAGACAACTCCATCCATTCACATCTGTACAACTTTGTACGCGCTGTATTCAAGGCAGCTTAACTTTCGGCAACCCTCTCAAACCCGCACGGCGGTTTCTGCACAATTCTGCCGTGCGGACAGGGCGCAATAACAACTCAGCTGTATGACCGGATAGCTCATCGGCTGAGGGGGATAATTCCTTTGCTATCCGATTCCTTTAATGTAAGAGGGCGAATCAGAACAGTCTTATCTCCTTTTTGGGCGGGGGTAGGACTGTTGCTCTTTTTTGGAGAAGAATGGAAAGGTCTGCCCTGAAAGCGGACAGGGAACCGTCCTGCGGGCCCCGGAGAACGTGGTCAGCTGTCTGTACATAGTCTCCGGACAGCCGCTTTGCAGTAGTGGTAAAAGTTGACACTAAAAGGAAAATGTGTTACAATAATAATGTACGGACCGGAAAAACAGGCGGATATTTTTCATCCGGTAGAAAACACTGACTGAATCCGGTATAGGTACAGAAGGGATTGATGAATAATGAAGAAAATCAGACAGCGCCTTCTGAGTGTGGCGGCTGCGGCAGCTTTAGGCTGCTCTGCGGCAGTCAGCAGCGGGGCGTTCGGGGCAGCATCATACGCAGCAGAAGAAGGTAAAACGGAGGACAGGCTCGTGCCGGTCATGGTAAAGCTTGCCGGAGAAGGACTGCTCGCGGGCGCCGGCGGTGCACAGCAGGGCACGGATTATCTCGGCACAGCAGGCGCGGTATCTGAGGCTGCTTCTCTCTCTCAGGTCAGCAGTGCGGCAGAGGCATACATAAGAAGTCTTTATCCGGCTCTAAGAATAGATTACAGGTATGATGTTCTCATGAACGGCTTTTCATGTGAACTGCCGGAGAACCTTATCTCAAAGGTAAGTGAATGCCAGTGGGTGGAAAGTGTGACCCTGACAGAGACGGTGAAGGTCGTCAAGCCGGAGCTCTACTATGCGCCCGAAGCCGGCGGCGTTGACGTTTTCGGCGAGACTACAGGCTATTACGGCGAGGGCGAGGTCATAGCCGTGCTGGATTCAGAGTTTGATATAACACATAGTATGTTCGCTCCCATAGATGACAAGGAGAACAAGCTCACCAGGGCGGATATCGCAGCCGTGGCAGGCAGTCTTAACGTGCCTGTGGACCCGGACAAGGCATACGTCAGCAGCAAGCTGCCCTTTGTACTTGACTACGGCGATGATACCCCCTACGATGTATCCTTCGAGGAGGAGTACCACGGCACCCACGTTGCGGGAATTGCGGCCGGCGACCTTATCTCAGACATTAACGGCGACGAGATAGCCGGTATCGCACGAGATGCGCAGCTTGTCATGATGAAGGTGTTCAGTGACGTGGCAGTGGACGAGGACTGCGGCGTGACAGAGTATACAGTTGACGAGGACATCCTGCTTGCCGCCCTTGAGGATGCGGCAAAGCTGAAGGTAGATGTTATAAATATGAGCTTCGGCGGACCTGAGCCCGACCTGAACAGCCTTCCCTATAAGGAGGCGCTGACAGCTCTCAACAATGCGGGCGTAATGGTGATCGGTGCTGCCGGCAATTCGGCGAACAACCGTATCATGCCGGGAAGCTGGCTCGATATGGATGCCAACGTTCCTGACACCCAGACCATAGGAGAGCCCGCAGCCTTCGGGGATGTATTCTGCGTAGCTGCTGCGGACAACTCCTTCTGCCGCGAGAGATGCTTCATGATAGAGGGGCTCAATGACGAGATACCATTCCTTGATACAGGCACTGAGACGGTATTTGAAAGGCTCGGCGACGGCGTGCATGATTATGTATACTGCGGCTTCGGCCTTGAATCAGATTTTGAAAACGCAGATGTTGAGGGGAAGGTAGCCCTCATCGACAGAGGTGAGATCACTTTTGCCGAAAAGGCCGCAAATGCCGCGAATGCAGGAGCATCCTGTATGATAGTATGTGACAACACCGATACAGGCCATCTTATCAGCATGGTGCTTGACGGCTGCGACCTCCCCGGAGCATTCATCTCCATAAATGACGGCGAGAAGCTGAAAAACGCCGAGAGCAAAAAGCTCCGCATAGACAGCACCCACTCCCTTGTGACACCTCTTGACGGCGGGATCAGCTATTTCAGCTCCTTCGGGCCGACAGAGGAACTGAGAATAAAGCCGGAGATAGCCGGCATCGGCGGTGCTGTGACCTCCTCTGCCTACCGTAACGGCCTGAAGGTCATGGACGGCACCTCAATGGCAGCACCCTATGTAGCGGGCTGCGCTGCGGTATTCGACCAGTACCTCCGCAAGAACGGCACAGAGCTTACAGGCTCTGAGAAGACAGCCTTCATCAAGAACATCCTCATGAATTCCGCAGACCTCTTTGTGGTTGACGGCAGCTACGAGAGCCCGAGACGTCAGGGTGCGGGGCTTGTTGATATGAAGAACGTCCTCAATGACATGGTGATACTCACCGGCGACAGCGGACTTGCCAAGATAGAGCTGAAGGACAACCTTGCGGACACCTTCAGCATCAACGTGAATATCAGGAATTTCAGCGATAAGGATGTGGAATTCACCGATGCAAAGCTCCTCCTTACCACTGATGATGCAGGCCAGCTTTCAGATGACGAATCCGGTCAGATATCCATAGTCGGCAACAGACCCTTCGGCTGTACTGCTGACCTTTCCTCGCTGCTGAAAACATCGGCAGGGGAGAGCAGGACAGAGACCATAACCGTTCAGCTCTCACAGAGCGATATTGCCGACCGCAAGGGCTTCTTCCCGAATGGCTTCTTTGTGGAGGGATATATAGTGCTCAGCGGAGCAGAAAACTGCTGCGATATATCCATCCCCGTGATGGGCTTCTACGGCGACTGGACACAGGTTCCGATCTTCCACGAAGGCACGAAGTACCTTGAACCCTATACCTTCTTTGTGACAGAGGGAGATACCACGCTCCAGAGCGGCATAGGCTTTGCGGGATATCTCGAAGCAGTGAGTGAGCTTATGAAGAGACTCCCCGAGGAAGAGACAGCGGCCATCATGAGCGATCCCAATGCGATACAGGAATATATGGACGAGGAATTCCTGAGGCGCCTGATAGAGATCACCGAGGATGATACCTATATCTCTCCCGACGGTGACGGAATGGCAGACCATGCCGGAATGAATTTCACCGTGCTCAGATCCGCCTATGTATCAGGTATGAAGCTCTACAACAGCAGCGGTGAGCTTGTATGCGAGGAAGAAGGAATGTGGATACCTGCCCATGACGATGTGTTCACCCTTTCAGAGGCGGACATGAGCGATCTCCCCGACGGAGAGTATACCGGCGTGCTCGAGGGCTATGTCTTCTACGAGGGCGCAGAGTCGAAGCCGCAGAAGTATTCCTTCCCCATAGTGATAGACAATACTGCTCCCGAGCTCAATGTAGCAGAGAAGGACGAAAACGGCAGGAAGCTTATTGAGATAACCTCCCGTGACGCGTTCATAGACGGCATCTACGTCATGGGCAGGGGAAAGGGCGGCATATCCGGTGAATACAGCGGAGAGCTCATGGAGATATATGATGCTGTTCCGGGTATAGCAAGCCTCTATGCAGGTGAGGTATACTGCGAGGAGAATATCGTTGCCGAATCGACTCTCATAAGTGCCCTCACAGGTGCGGGGGATGCCTACACAATGGGTCTGCTGGAAACCTATGACTTTGCGGATATCATCCCCGCTGACAGATACATGACAGAGGACGGCACCGTAAAGATAACCTATGATATAACAGAAATGGAAGACTATACCGTCACAGCGATGGACAAGGCCTTCAATACTACCGAGAAGAAGGCTGATGACGGTGAGGAGACAGCTTCCTTCATATGGGGTGCATGGTGGGCTCACAGAGGCGGAGACAATGATGCCTATATCAACATCTGGGATGATGCTGACGGAAATATCCGCTATCAGAACGGTGCGCGCGAGGACAGCTTCACCTTTGTGCAGACCAGGAATACCATCACTATGAATATCGAGGGCGAAGAAGGCACCGAGACCCATACCGGCAGCTTCACCTTTACAGACAGAAGCCATGCAGTCATAACCTGGGAGGATGGCACCAGGGAGGAATGGAGCTACCTGAGTTCAAAGGGATTCGCAGGCTTCTCCTTCAGCAAGACTTCCGATATCGGGGCGATGGTGCTTGAGCATTACAACCTGAACAATGATACGAAGGCAGCATCTGCGGAGGTGAAGTTCAACGATGATGAACTCTGTACAGTAACCCTCCTTGACGAAAAGGGTACAAAGGTCGCCGAGTATACCGGTTTTGACAGATTCACCGGCACCGCAAAGGATCCCGCCGGAAACGAAGTTTCCTTCAACTATATCCAGAAGGGCGTATACCGCTGTATAAACAGCTCGAATAATGACAACTCACACTATTCCGTCCTCTTTACCGGGGACGGCAGAGCAGTGGTCGCCTCTGCAGAGGAAGGCATATTATACGAATACGTTCTCACCATCGGCAAGGGCACTATCACAGGCAACAAAGGCAAAGAGGACGAGGTAACGGTATCCTTCAGCTCCGATAATGACGGACTTGTGACCATTACCTTCGAGGATGGCAGGGAGTACATGATAGCTCTCGAGCCCACCATACCGGAGGAGGATTTCAAGGGCTTCTCTACGTCAGAACTTGAAGAACTGGCACTGGATTACGCCGAGCGCATGAGGGCAGACCGTCCGAAGATAGAATCCGCCGCTTTTGACGAGTACGGAAAGTATATGATAGAATTCACCGACGGACAGCAGATTTTAGTAGATAATATTGACGGCAAGGGCACTGATCAGGCTGGAAACGCCGTTGATCTTTCAGCGCTCCCCGAGATAAGAGACCTCTTTGAGCCCGGTATCTGGAGCCGCAGTTATGATAACACTACCACTTTCGCTTCCATCTCCGGCAACGGTTATATCACCTTTACCGACCCCAAAGACGGAACGGGCAGCTTAGCGGAGTACAAGTGGACAGGCGTCATGGCGGTTGATTTCACAAAGGACGGCGAGACGCAGAGAACAGTAGTTGCTCCGATCTCGGAAACTGAGCTTTCCTTTATTCATCCCGACGGCACTGTGGAGATGTATATGCGCCTCTCCGATGACCCCGATGCAGAGACCTTCTATACCTCTGAGGAGCTTGGGGAGATGGCCCTGAAGAACTACTGGTACAAGACCGGCATAGAGACCGGAGTAAGAGGGACCGAGACCCATCCTGACGGCACAGTTACCATATGGCTTGACACCAGTGTTGAGTACAAGGTAGACCATTTCACCGGAAAGGGAACAGATGCGGCCGGAAACGAGACCGACCTCCCGCAGACCGGAAACAACGATATCACAACAGCCTCCGCGGAAACGGTAGCAGGCGTGCTGATGCTCTTCGGCGCAGCAGCCGTACTTGCCTCCGGTGCATTCCGCAGAAAGAAAGATAACTGATATGAAGACTCAGACAAGACTCAGCAGACTGCTTTTCATACTCGGCATTGCAGCGATACTGGTGGGGACGGGGATACTCTCCTTCCTCGTCGGCCGGAAGCTCTGGCGGGACTACAGACGAAACAAGCTGATGGAAACGAACGTGGTCATAGAGATACCGGAGCTGCGCATCAAGGCGCCGGTGCTTGAGGGCACGGACAACGAAGTCCTTTCGAAGGCGGCAGGACACTTCCCCGGCACAGGCTCTCCGGGTTCCGGCAACTACTGCATAGCCGCTCACAGCAGCACCATATACAAGGAGTATTTCAACGCTCTCCGTGATGTGAAGAACGGCATGGAGGTAAAGCTTTATGATGTGAGCAAGAACCTCTATACCTATCATGTGACCGATACCTTCATAGTCGAGCCCTCAGAGACATGGGTGCTCGATGATGCAGGGGATGTGCGGGTGACGCTTGTGACCTGCACGGATGACGGTACACAGCGCAGGATAGTTGTGGCAAAGCCCTGAACATCAAAGTGATACAGACCGCAGCATCAAAGGCAGAAGCCGGAGATACTGCGGTCATTTTTAAGGGCGGGTAATGTTTGTTAATAAATAAAAATAAATATTTTTACCCTTGACATCGCCTCGCTCCTGTGATATAATAATAAAGCTGAGTTAAAACAGCCCGGAGCTTTCCGGTATATGATATGCAGGTGTGGCGGAATCGGCAGACGCGCTAGCTTCAGGTGCTAGTCCTCGCAAGGGGGTATGGGTTCAAGTCCCTTCACCTGCACCATTATGAAACATCGGTGAAAAGCATCCCTATTTATAGGGGTGTTTTTCTTTTTATCGGATCGAGGCTGTCCGGGGCAGGATCAAGCTAATGCGAAAGCTGCGTAAATATAAGAAAATGAGCAGATAAAAGAGATAGCCCAACATGGGCTATCTCAGCTTGTCAAAAAAGTGGTTTCACCGGCAAAACCAAACGTATGGGATTCTAAAGGGGCTTTGCCCCACATATAGCCGCAAAGCGCCCCGCATATATTTGAACGGTTCTATCGCTCGTCAGAGTATACCGGAAACGGATCCGGCATCGGTCTGGCCTTTGCCAAGAAGGTAATAACAGCGCAGAACGGCAGTCTGAGAGCAGAAAACGTCAAGCCCCACGGTGCAGCATTCACGATACATTTCTATCATACTACAATATAAAACAGGCAGATGTTCATCTGATGAAGCATCTGCCTGTTATTTTTTTAAGGTATTTGTATTGTTTTTTGACCGGAACGGCGGTAAATGGCTCTGGTTTTAACCAATTATTGCTTACAATTTGATTTTTTTTGCTGATTTTGCTGTGAAATCTTTACAAAATGGTGCTGATGATATATATTAATCTTAGAATATTATATAGGTATGGGGAGTTTATACCATTGCAAAGGAGGGAAGAACAGATAAGGGCGTAAGACCAATACTAATAAAAGAGGAGGAAAAGGAATGAGTATTATCAGTAACACAAGGAAAAACGGTTTGGGCGGCCGTATGCTCAGAGCAGGCATCTCTGCGGTATTTGCGGCATTCACCATTGCATCGTCATTTGTCACGGCGGCATCCATGCCGGCAGCAGAAGCCATTTCAAAGAGCGACACCGTTAAGATCATGCCCGTAGGCGATTCCATAACTTTTGGAATGGGCGAGGACGGCGGCTACAGAAAGTATCTTGATTACTTCATGAAGCAGAAGGGCTATACCGGAATCGACCTCGTAGGTCCCGAGTCCACCGGCGGCGGAGGCGGCTGGGGCTGGGGAGGAGGCGGAGGAAACCCCACATTCACCTACAACGGCCAGACCGTGGAGTATGACGGTGATCATGCCGGCTACAGCGGCTTCCAGATAAAGCAGCCCGCAAGCTGGGGACAGGACAGCAGCCTTTACAACAAGCTGAAGGAAAAAAATGCGGTAAAGACTTATCAGCCCGATGTGATACTCCTTATCATCGGCACCAACGATATGACAGCAAACCGTTCGATGAATGACTGTGCCAGCGATCTCCGTGATCTCGTTGACTATATGCTCGGCGATATGCCGGCAGGCGGCAAGGTCTTCATGGGATCGATACCGGAGTTCACGATGTACGGCGGCAACCCCGAGAAGATAGCAAACTACAACAGCACCGTGAAGAAGGTGGCAGATGAGTTTGCAGCATCCGGCAAGAACGTGGAGTTCGCAGACGTACACGGCGCACTTGACGGCATGAACGATATCGGCTCAGACAATCTTCACCCCAACGGAAAGGGCTATGAGAAGATGGGCAAGTTCTGGGCTGAGACCCTCGATGACTATTTCAGCAGTTCTTCAACAGGCCAGACAGAGCAGCCCACAGAGTGGCAGCAGCCCACTCAGCCTTCACAGCAGCCCGGCGGTCAGAGCACCGCTGACAAGAGCAGGACGATAAAGATCATGCCCGTAGGCGACTCCATAACCTTTGGTATGGGCGAGGACGGCGGCTACAGAAAGTATCTCGATTACTTCATGAAGCAGAAGGGCTATACCGGCGTTGATATGGTAGGCCCCGAATCCACCGGCGGCGGAGGCGGCTGGCCCTGGGGAGGAGGCGGAGGAAATCCGTCCTTCACCTACAACGGACAGACCGTGGAGTATGACGGAGACCACGCCGGCTACAGCGGCTTTACTATCAAGCAGCAGCCCAACAGCTGGAGCAACGACAGCGGACTTTACGAGAAGCTCAAGAGCAAGGATGCGATAAAGACGTACAGCCCCGATGTGGTGCTACTGATCATCGGTACGAATGATATGACAGCCAACCGCAACCTGAATGACTGTGCAAGCGATCTCCGCACCCTGATCGACTATATGCTGGGTGATATGCCTGAAGGCGGAAAGATCTATATGGGCTCGATACCGGAATTCACAGAGTACGGCGGTAATCCTGAAAGAGTAGCAAATTATAACAACACTGTGAAAAAGGTGGCAGACGAATATGCAAGCGCCGGCAAGAACGTGGAGTTCGCAGATGTACACGGCGCACTTGACGGCATGAACGATATCGGCTCAGACAATCTCCACCCCAACGGAAAGGGCTATGAGAAGATGGGCAAGTTCTGGGCTGAGACCCTCGACAGCTACTTCTCCTCACAGGCACAGCCTGCGACTGAGCCCCCTACTGATCCGCCCACAGAGCCTCCCACGGAGGAGCCTGTGACCATAGGTGACCTTGATATGGACGGCAGCGTTACCGCTTTCGATATGGTATTCATGCGCAAAGGTCTTATCAACGGCTTCAGTGACAGCAGGGTGAAGAGAGCTGCTGATATCGACGGCAGCGGCACTAACGAGATAAATGATATTGTACTTCTGAGCAGGTATCTGCTCGGCCAGATATCTTCATTCTGAGATAACACATGATACAGTTCACCCCTCAGGGCCTTCACGGTTTCCCGTGTGAGCCCTGAGGGGTATTTTTCATATCAGCCCGAAATGGTCAAGGGCGTTGTATATGCCGTCCTCGAGTATGGGCGTTGTGATGTACGATACATAGGGGTAAAGGCATTCCGCGCCGCCCATTGCGATGCTGTTGGGTACAGCTCTCAGCATAGGCAGGTCGTTGTTGCTGTCTCCTATGGCGTAAGCGTTTTCGGGCGCTATGCCGAGCATCCCGAGTACTGTATCAATAGCTGTAGCCTTCGAGTAGCCGAGTGGCACGTTCTCATAAAAGCCGTGACCGCGGTCGATGATATCGAAATCCCTGCCTATCTCACGGCGGTAGAGCTCCATATCTGCTCCGGGGTTTTCCCATATAACGAATTTGTCAAAGCTGAAGTCAGGGTCGTCTGTCTGCCTGTCAGTGCGTATCCCCTGACTTACGAAGGTGCTGCGGAAGTACTCCACCTCGGGATTCTGTACAGCTGTGTCATCGAAGAAGTAGGCGTCACGGCGTTCATATACCGGGGTCACTCCGCTGCGCCTGAGCAGCTCTGCTGTCCTGCGGCAGAAATCCTTTTCAAGAGTGCGGTAAAGCAGCACCTCACCGTGATACTCTATATAGGTGCCGCAGCCGCAGAGGATACCGTCAAAGCCCAGGTCCCTGACCCTCTCTGCGACATTGAATTCCGTCCTGCCCGTGTTTATGAAGGTGAGATTGCCCTTCTCACGGGTAAGGCGTATGGCTTTGCGGGTGCTTTCGGGTATCTCCTGTTTTTCGTCCTCCGTGATGAGAGTGCCGTCTATGTCAAAGAAGATTATGCTTTTCATTTCTATCCTTTCAGATTCTCATATTTCCTGTATCAGCTTCCACAGCTCGAGAGCTGTCTCCTGATTTACGCCTGCCGCAGCGGCAAGCTCCTCCGGTGAGGCCTGCTTCAGATTATCCTTCGTCCGGTATTTCAGCAGCAGCTTTTCCGCCTTCTTCTGTCCGATGCCCCGTATAGTCGTCAACTCGGAGGCGTAGGTCTTTTTCTTGTGGCGGGAGTGCATGAAGCTGACAGAGAAGCGGTGTACCTCGTCCTGTATCTGCGTAACGAGGTTGAAGGCAGCCTGCAGTTCGTTTATCTGTATCTCACTGCTGTCGGCAGCGATGGCACGGGTGCGGTGCTTGTCGTCCTTTACCATGCCGAATACGGGGATATCAAGGCCGAGCTCCTCCACAAGGGGAGTTATGGTGTTTACGTGTCCCTTGCCGCCGTCAAGGAGGATAAGGTCTGGGGTGCGGGTGAAGTACTCATCGCCCTCGCCTGTGAGTATATGGGTCAGACGGCGTTTCAGCACTTCATACATACTGCCGTAGTCGTTCTGATGCTCCTGTTCCTTGACAGTGAATCGCTTGTAGGCTTTTTTCAGCGGCCTTCCGTTCTCGAATACTATCATACCCGCAACCATTGATTCGGAGGAAAGGTTCGAGATATCGTAGGCTTCGATATATTTCGGCGGAGCGGCGAGTCCGAGGCATTTTCCGAGCTGTTCAAGTGCGATGACTTCTCTGCCTGTCCGGCTGCTTTTCAGTGCGGCATACTCTGCGCTGTTGTTTTTGGCAAGACGCAGCAGCTCGGCGTATTTCCCCTTCTGCGGCACAAGGAGCCTTCCGTTTTTGAGCTCCTTTCCGGACTGCTTTGCAAGCAGCTCCTCGATAAGGGGGCTCTCGTCCGGGATATGGTCTGCCGCAACGATGCGGGGGATATCCTCACGGCCGTGATAGAACTGCACCATGAACTGTCCGAGTATATCCCCTATCTCTTCGCCGCCGGAGCGGCTGACCTCAAAGACGGTCTTGTCCCTGAGCCTGCCGTCACGGTATATGAGTACGGAGATGTATACGCCGCCGGTGTATTCTGCCGTGCCGATGATATCAGCGGAGCCGACACCGCTGTTCATCATCTTCTGCTTCTCGGCAGCCTTCCTGACGGCGTTTATGCGGTCACGGAGGACGGCAGCCCTCTCGAAATCGAGATTCTCGGCGGCTGCGTTCATTTCCTCCTCCATACGCTCCACGGACTGTGCGCTGCCGGATTTGATGAAGTCAACAGCCCCTTCAACGGCTTTGAGATACTCCTCCTTGCTTATCTTCCCGCGGCAGAGGCCCATGCAGTTCCTGATATGGTAGTTGAGACAGGGTCTGCCCTTGCGGAAATCTCTGGGGAACTTCCTGTGGCAGGTGGGCAGCATGAAGACACGGTTGGCCTCGTTTACGGCCTCACGGGCTACCGAGCCGCTCATATAAGGCCCCAGGTATGTGCCCGGAGCCTTGGTGTTCTTTTCTGATGTGATGCGGGGATACTCATCGTCGGATATCCGTATATAGCTGTAGCCCTTGTCATCCTTCAGAAGGATGTTGTACTTGGGCTTGTGCTGCTTTATCAGGCTGCATTCAAGCACAAGGGCTTCAAGCTCGCTGTCCGTGACGATGAAGTCATAGTCCCACACGTTGGAGACCATGGCGGCGACCTTCGGCAGATGGTCGGGATTCTCCCGGAAATAGCTGGTCACCCTGTTTTTCAGGTTCTTGGCCTTTCCTATGTAGATTATGGCCTTTTCCCTGTTCTTCATTATGTATACCCCGGGAGAGGAGGTCAGCTTTGAGGTCTTCTCCCTGAGGTAAGGCAGTCTCGGATTCATGGGGCCTCCTTATTGCCTGTCGTAGTATTTCTTTCCGGCATTGGGACGGAAGTAGGTGCGGATGTAGCCGTCCTTCGAGAGCACCACGAACTCATTGGTATCCTCTATGTAATAGATATAGTCGCCGTCCTCGGCCTCTGTCTTGTTGAGAGCCTGCGGATTGTTGATAACGTCGCTTGCGCCCTTTTCGTATTCCGATGCGTCAGCGTATCCGAAATCCTTCTTGAACTCTCCGCCGTGCTTCTCCCAGTGCTGATTAAGCAGCTTCTTGCTGCGGAAGTGATACTCCACATAGTTCTGGTCATCCCACTCGGTCCAGCTCTCGGTTACTGCTTCGGTAGTGGTATCGGATACGTATTCCCCGGTCTCCTTCTGTGTCTTCGGAGCCTTTGTAGTCTTTGCCGTCTTCGTCGTAGTCTTCGGAGCTCTGGTGGTCTTTGCCGGCTTTGTGGCCTCCTCCTGAGCCTCAGCGGCAGGCTCTGTTTCCTCAACAGTATACGTTGCCTCCTCAGTCACGACTTCCAGCGTGATCCCGTCATCCGGTGCCTGTGTGGTGACCTCCGGCCAGTTTTCAGCACCGCCGTTACCGCTGTGCTTGTTCGTTGCAGAGCCGACGATATAGCCGATGACGAACATAACAGCGACGCAGGCCACTATAGCTAAGAGTTTCTTGTTATTCAAATGGATCCCTCCGTTTATGTTCAGTATGATACTTTAATTATAATGGAAAGGCAGACTCATGTCAAGCGCCGTTTGTCAGCTGTCCGGGCGCACCGCTGTAATTCTTAAAACCATGCTCCGGTAATTTTAAGAAATTATTAAGAAGTCCCGCTGCAGACTAATGAAGTATGTGGGAGAAATGCGGCGCAAACCCCTGTTTTTCCCGCTTTGTAACCTTTAGTAACCTCTTCATGACCTCTCTGCAAATCCCTCTTAAACTACATGAAAGGCAGGTGAAAAACAGGCGAAAAAATCGGGGGTACTTGAAAAATAAGGGATTTTATGGTAGAATTACTGTGAGCGCATGACGCTCTGAGGGATATTCTTACAGGGGGTATGACTTTTGAAAAGAACCTTTGCCGCTTTAGCGGCACTGATAGTCTGTACCGCAGCCTTCACAGGATGCAGCGGTAAGCAGACCTCCGGTACGCCGGCAGCGGAGACCGCCGCACCGGATGCTTCACCCGTTATCGACTTCACGGCGGGCTATCTTTCCATAGACGATCCGTCTGCTCCGCCGCAGTACCCGAAAAGCTACTACCCTTCGAGCCGCAGCATAGTCGGCAGGATAAACTGCTGCTTTGATGTGCCCGTGGGATTCAGCCGCACCTTCGAGGACGAGAACAGCTACCTTGTCCAGTATTCCGACCCCTCCGGCGTGAATATCATCACCGCCGAGAGCTGGAACGGCTATACCTATGACGAGGTCTATCAGGAGATGAAGCATTCTCTCTCCGGAAGGTACTCCCCGGAGAATATGAAGACCGAGGAAAATGTCACTGTCGGGAAGTATGATTACAGGGCGCACTGCATCAGCCTGATAAATGACAGCGGCACTATGAAGAAGAATATGATGATATGGATAATCGACAAGCCCGTGGAGGACGACGAATACGAGCGTGACTCAGACGGCAGCTATGTTTACGAGACCGACAAGGAAACAGGCGAGCGTGTGAAGAAGCTCACTTCCCGCTACTGCTTCACCTTTGCCGTTGAATCCGCAGAGGAGAACACCGAGGGCATGATGAAGACAGCGCTCAGCTTTGTTACCACCCGTGAAGACATGGAAAAGGAGGGCATATACCTTGGATAGAGCACGTAAGAACGGTATCCTCAGGATACTCTGGTTCTTTGCCGGAGTTATGGCCATGATGTTTATATGGTCACGTCCGGCAGCTGCACCGCTTTTCCCGGCGCAGTCCCTGACAGAACAGCCTGCACAGTCTCAGCCGGCACCGGGGGATAATTCGCTGATACTCGGCGACCTCAACAAGGACGGCGTACTTGACGCCGCAGATGTACTTGCATTACAGAACATCTACCTCAGGGGCGAGACCACTCTCACAGCAGAGGAGCAGCTCCAGACAGCAGATATAAACGCCGACGGCATCATTGATACCTCCGATTCGGCACTGCTCACGGCCTACCTCGCCGACAGCACCATAGATCACGGTATCGTATCTCTCCGTGACTATGCCGGCAGGTATACAGGCTGAGTTCATCAAGGAGAACGAAATGACCATAAAAAGAACGATTGCAGCCCTGACGGCGCTCACCGCCCTGACAGGCAGCTGCGGCTGCGGAAATACCGTCCGTTCGGCCTCGCCGCTGCCGCATCAGATCGACGGTACTGTGGATATCAGCTTCTTCACCGAGGAGCATAACCCCGAGCCGGAGCCTCCTCTTCCCGAGGACCCGCTCTATGATACCGTCATAAGCGCAAAGAACGGCTCACCCCTCGCACAGCTCACAAGCGGCAAGTGGGAGCGCACGGAGCTCGGGAACAGCTTTCCGCAGCTCGTTGACAGTATCACAGAGAGCGCTGTAGCAGGTCCCGGCATAACCTATGACCTTACGCTCGATACCGATATGGGTACGAGTATACTCAGCAAGCTCACCGGCTATACCCGCAATGAGGGACACGGCATAGACGGCTGTGTCATAGTCTCTGAACCGGACGGCACAGTTGATGCCATAGTCAACAGCGCTCCGCATATGAAGGAGCCCACTCCGGAGGAGGACGAAAAAACGCTCCTGAAACAGAATGACTTCTTCTCGACTCCGCAGCTCATAGGAAGTACGGCAAAGATACTCGTTTCATCAGCCATGCTTGAATCAGGAGCCGAGCAGTACTACTCCGATCCCGGAGCCCTGCATATCTACGACCGGGATTTCAGCAACTGGGATATCGACGGCAGGGGATACGGCTACAACGTTGACCGGAATCTCTTCGGTACGCAGTATGACGGTGTGTACAGCAGCTTCGGCGCCTTTGCCTTCTCGAGCAACACCTACTTCATCAATGCCCTGAGGACTATGGGCTATGATACCTTTGCGCCGGTATACAACAAGTATTTCGGCTTCAATTCCGACGGCAGCCCGCTGAAGGGCTATATCCTCGGCACCGACTGGCAGAAGATAGTACAGCCTGATATCAGCCAGCTGAAGGTACAGGAAGGCGACAGCGATGATACTAAGAATGTCCGTGACCGTCAGACAGCCTTCTTCGCTATAGGTATGTGCAACTCCGACGGCATAGACGAGAGAGTTTCCCTGATGTACATGAATGCGGTTACCGGAGCCATAGCAAGCGGACAGATGCACTCCCCCCGCATAAACACGGCGACCGATGTGCAGACCGTACCGGGTACAGAACCTCTTTCCGATACAGTGAGGGACGGTATGTGGTCGCTCATGTATGAGGATGCCATTTACTCCAGCTGCTCACCCGCAGATGGCTATGATTTCTACATAAAGACAGGCTCTGCAAGTACATGGTACGTGGAAGACGGCGTGGAAAAGCCTCTCGAGTGCCTTACCATAACCGGCTTCATCGCACAGGGCACCACACCTCTGAAGGTGATAACCCTATTCGTCCACAACGGAGCAGATTTCGCTGAATACTTCACAGACGAGAACGGCAATACCCAGTACTCAATCTATGCGTCAAGCTTCGTTCCGCTTTACCGTGAGATAGCAGCCATAGCTGCGGGATCAGGAGGTGCGGCATGATCTGGACATTATTCTTTGCACTGATAATCCTTCTGATACTCGGCACCCTGCTGTGGGCAAGGGGTATCAGATACCGCAAGGGGCTTCACATCCACATGAAGCTCGGCGATTCGGAAGTTACTCCCGTACTCTCTGACTCCGGCCAGACCATGTTCGATATAGGCGGAAAGACGGGTATGCTTCTTAAAGGCGACAACGGTGTGGTACAGATAAGCTACGGTGACACCGATGAGGATCTCCGCTGGCTGATAGGCTACCGCTACGGCGAGGGCACTCCCAAGCTGCGTGTCGTGGGTACTACAATGACAAACCGTATGCCGTACCGCCGCTTCGTGATACTCATGACAGCTGCGTTCCTTGTTGCAGCTTCTGTGGGCTTCGGCATATTCCGTATGACGAAGGTGAGTGCTCTTCTCAGACGTGCGCTCACTTCAGAGGTACAGCATTCCGCGTCCGCTGATGTGATAGAGGACAAGGATATAACGAGCATCCTCATTGCCGTGACAGGTGAGGACGGTGCTCCCGATATGATAAAGACAGCAGTATTCAACAGGCGCAGCAAGTCTGTCAGACTGCTCACACTTTTAGGCGATACACAGGTCTCTTATGGCGGCAGGTTCTGCCGTCTTGCGGAGGTACCCGCACAGGAGCTGCCCTCCGCAGTCGAGGATGCCTTTTCCATAAAGGTGGACGAGACTCTGATACTCGATGACAAGTCCTTCGTCAAGGTAATAGACAGTCTCGGCGGTGTTACCGTGGAGATGTCAGCGGCAGAGGCGGAGCAGGTGAACAGCATCCTCACAGAAAGATACGGTGAGGACTGCACACTCCTTGACACCGCACGTCTTTTCTCCGGAAAAGAGGAGACTGGGAAGGTGCGCTGCGATGGAAAGCAGGCCTACAGCCTTACCGTGGTCACATCCACCGGTGCAAAGCCGGACAGCGATTACATACGCACCGAGCGTGAGGACAGGGTAATAAATGCGATAGCTACCCGCCGCAGTCTTTCAAAGCTGCTCCTTTCGACCTCTCGTTTCAATGAAGCCGCAGACGGAGCGGCAACGAGCCTTTCCGCCGGAGACCTCCTGAAGCTTGGCTTCGATACAGCTTCATACTGGCGTGATTACCGTGATTCCTACAGGAATACCGGAAGCATCCGCCTTCCCGTGAACTGTCAGGAGCTCTACTCCGCTGACGGCACACGCACGCTATACACCTATCCCGCACAGCTGAGGCAGGCTGTGATACGCATAATCTGCTATGATATGAAGGGGTGATCCGATGGCAGAAAAAGAAATAGTGAACACCGCAGTATCAGGTGCGAGAAATCTCCGCTCCGATATACTGTGGGCTGTAAAGCAGTTCAAGTACCTTATGTACTTTTTTGCGCCGGAGGTCATCCTTCTTGTGACCGCGGTAATATATTTCGCACGCAATTCATTGCTCTCGTCACCGCTCTATGCAGCGGTATTCATACTGTTCCTTATCATAGGCATAGCTGTCAAGGCCGCAGCACTCAGCTTCGGCACCGGTCTTACCGGCGACAGCCTTGCCCTTGCAGTCATCGCATTCTTTACCGCAATGGGAGAACTGGGCATATTCTTCCAGCTTTATATACGTACACTTACGCCGAACGAGATAAAGAAGCTGGTACTGCTCGTCCTCGGCTGTGCATTCCTGTGCGCAGTGCTGACCTTCACAGCAGTGCCGGAGCTCCGGGCAAAGGCAGAATCCTTCCGTCCCCTTAAAGCTGTCCTGCGCCGTGTAAGAGCATCTAAGGCGAAAGATCCGAGATGGTACTGGTTCAGCACCGGTATGCTTCTACTGATTACAGCGGACATCATGCTGATCCTTGCAGCTGCGGTATTCAGACACAGCTTCGGTATGCAGCTCAGGCTCATCGAGACTGCAAAGTTCCTTGCAGTCATCTCCATAGCAGCACTTGAGACCGTACCTGCCGGAAAGGGAAAGAACGCCGGCAGCTTCATCAGCAGGAATGCGGTATTTGCAGTATGCGTACCGACTATGGCTTTCCTTGCGCTGACCGGAGAATTCGGAACGGTGATGATACTTCTGTTCTTCTACCTGACGAGTCTTCTTCTCACAGGCCGCTACAGGCTTGCAGCGCTCTCGGCAGCGATCGTTGCTGCCGGAGGAGTATTCATCTATATGTTCTTCCCGGAGAACAGCCACATATATCAGAGACTCTTTGATATCACAGCTTTCGACCAGGTCAACCTTGTACGTGAGGAGCTGGGCGAAAGGACATATATCTGGCCCAACCCCAACCGCTACGATGTTTATATCGGCGGCGAGCTCGCCACACGCTGTGAGGATTTCAGCTTCCTGAATATGCTCACAGTCCTCGGAAAGCTTGCGGCAGTCATCATACTTGCCGCCTATCTTGCCCTCACGCTGATACCGGCAGTAAGACTCAGCAGCGTGAAGGAAAAGGATTTCACCGCCCGGGCAGGCTTCTACGGAGCAGTCATGCTCCTTGCCTCCTGTGCTATACACTGCATGGCAAATGTTGCAGCATTCTTCTTCACCGGCGTAGGCCTTCCCTTCGTCAGTGACGGTATAACGAACCTTGTATACTCAGTGATATATATATGCCTTATCGCTCTTTCACTGAGCCGCAGAAAGGAGGCAGTCTATGAAACAGCTGAAGAAGCCGGATCTGTCAGAGGCTAAGAAGCGTGTACGCTCTGCCCCGACAGCCGCAGCAGCCATAGCTGTCGGAGCTGCCGTTTTCTGCTTCACTGCATACTACAGCTTTTTCCCGAAGCCTCCGCTCTTCACAGTCAGCGAGACTGAATCCCTCTCCGGTGACAGCGCAGTTTCCGAAGCCCTTGCAGCCATGAGCCTTGCAAGGAGCAATCTGCGCAGTGAGCACTACGCCGCTAAACTCACGGGAAAGGGCTACAGCTATTTCCCGCACCGCAGCGGAATCTATGACTATGCGGGCGGTCTCTGCTATGACAGCACCATAGCCGTGAACGAGGTCAGCTCAGCGTCCTCCGCAAGGAGCCGTGCAATGCTCTGCCGTTATCTCTACGGCGATGTCAATGCAGGCGGCCTTGAGGGATATCTCCGCTATGACAAGGGCACAGGAGAGGGCTGCAACGTCACTCTCACCCTTCGTCCGCAGCTTGAGGAGAGCATATATATGCTCCTGAAGTATAACGGTATACTCGGGGGCTGCATAATACAGGATACTGCCACAGGCGAGATACAGACCATGTGTGCCACCAGCACCACAGGCATAGACCGTGAGGTGAGCGGCTGCACACAGCTTGAAGCCAACATTTCAGCCGCCGTATTCGACAAGCTCGGTATATCGGCGGAGGAAGCGGCGTCGGCCTTTGACTGCCGCAGCAGCTATATGACTTCCTTCGATGACGAGAAGGGGGAGATGATATCCTCCTACGGATTCATGACGGATTTCGGAGTTCTCTCCGAGCCGGCAGCTGATGACGGAAAGCCGCTGCCAAAGGCAGAGGCTCTTGCAAAGCCCGTGTCAGAGGGCTATATCAGTCCGCTCCACCTTTGCAGCACAGTACAGCGTATATGGTCGGGAAAGCATTCACTTCCCGTTCTCACTTCATCCGTTACCGACAGCGCCGGAGAAGCCGTTTCTCTTCCAGTGAACACACCGGAGGAGCTGCCGCAGGAGCTCTGCGAGCGTGCAAGGGGCTTCTTTACGCCTGTACAGGGCGTAACACCGGATATGCGCGTAGTAAAGAACACCGGAGACGGAGTGAAGTATACAGCAGGTGTGATAACGATGCCCGACGGCAGGAGCAAATCATTCGTGCTCTACAGTCAGGAGGATGCAAGGATCAATCTGCTCACTCCCTGCATAGCCTATTTTATAGAACATTCTGAGGAGGTCAACTGATGGCGAAGAACAAAAAACACACCGGAACATTCAGGACTATACTGCTTATGATCATCGTAGCTCTGATCTCTCTTACCGGGGCAGCGCTCCATGCAGGCCTTTCGACAGGCTATATCACAGCAAACTATACACCAAAGGATATGATACCTGCCTTCTTTGACAGGGACAGAACGGCGGCACTTTTAACAGTGACCAACAGCACCGATACAAGGTATCCCGCACTGCACAATGCTTTCAGGACAGCCCTCGGCAGAGACCTTCTCTATCTCTGTCTCTTCTTCGGAGTGGCTATGGTGATATACCTCTTGATCACTCTTATCGCTGACTGGATAAGTGCAGCCGCCGGAAAGCGCAAGCCTGCCGCAAAGAATACCAACGCGCAGAATACACAGGTCCGCCCTGCCGTACCTCCACAGCCGCAGCAGCCCTATCAGGTGCCGCCCGCATCACCCTATGCTCCTCAGCAGCAGGTCTATCCCGGCTATGCTCCCCAGAGCCCTTACGCCCAGCCGGGCGGCTATGTACCGCCCCAGCCTGTTGCTCCGGTACCGGCAGCTCCCGCAGCAGCACCCAAGGCTCCGGAGACAGTCGCTTCCGGCAGCAGCTCCACAGGTTCAAGAGGCGCTAAAACTATGAAGCTCCGCCGTGAAGCTATAGCAGAGCGTGCGGCAGTCTCCTCAGCACCGCCTGTACCCGAGCCCGTCATTCCGGAGCCGGAGCCCACAGGCATCGAAGCCTTCCTCAGGCGTGCCTCCATCATCGTATATACCGATATATACGAGAACGGCAGAAATGTACGCTACTATATGGCCAGCACCGTTCCCGAGACCGACAGCAAGGAGTTCCAGAACGATAAGATACGCCAGTTCATGCAGTTCAACAGAAAGAACGCCATATTTGCAGCATCTGACGGCAGCGGAAGGCTCCGCACCGACCTCAGGTTCCCGAAGAACCTCAGGCTCCAGTACAGCGAGGAGAACGAGGTCTTCCAGCTTGCCTGCGGAGAGCGTGCCATAAGTGCCGACAACACAGCGGCAGTGCAGTCCGTGGACCTTGTATATTACGAGGAAAACGAGGCATACCGTGATAAGTATGTCCGTGACGTAACGATGTTCGGTCAGGATTATCACATCGAGATAGCATACTGAGGAGGGGAAGGAAATGAAATACTGTCCATACTGCAATGACGACAAGGAGGGGCTTCGCTTTGCCCTGACCCGTGATGACCTTCTTCTCATGTTCAACGAGGACGAGCTTGCGGCCAAGAAGGAATACCTCATCGACCCTGTGCTTTCCGGAGAGGACGGCACGCTGAAGAAGTACGGCATAGACGCTTCAGATGATGACTGTCTCCGTGTGCTCTTCAGCCAGAACGTCATCCCCGATATCATCCGCGACAAGGTGAGCGTGCAGCCTGTATCATCCTCGAATGTACGTGACCACGTTTCAATAGGCGGCTATGTAGCCGACATCAGGAGCAAGGGCGGACGCCCCACACCGCTTATGACAGTTGCCTGCGGGAACTGCCACCTGATACTCCCCAACGAGTACGCCGACGAGAACGGCCCCGACGCAAGGGGAAAGAGCGTAAACATCTCCCTTATATCCAACGTAGGCGGAAGCAAGACGGCTCTTGCCATATCCCTCTACTACCGCTTCAAGGAAAAGGGTAATACCATAAATATGGCAGAGCCCTTTTTCAACAGCTATTACAAGGGCCTTGAGGCTATGCTTGCAAAGCGCATGGCACCCGGAGCCACACACGGCTCAAAGACGCCCTGTCTTACAATAAAATTCCGCAACAGCAAACGTGAGATAACCGATATCCACATCACTGATACCGCCGGAGAAATTCTCGGCAAGGACCCTGAGAGAAAGGACATCGTGGGCGAGGTAAGAGACTTCCGTCCGGCAGTCGAGTCGGATATGCTCATAGTCATAGTTGACAGCGATGACAAGAGCCGCATATCCCTTACCCGTCTTGAGAGCTATCTTGAGGAACTCAAAGTAAAGCTTGCCGGAAAGACCAAGCCCACCAAGATAATACTCTGCTTCTCGAAGTGTGACCGCTATCCCGACCACGCCGCCGCCAGCATGATAACCGATTATCAGGGCTGGAAGGATAACTGGAAGAAGAAGGGTCTTGACTACGAGAACCTCATCAATCTCCGAAAGCACCTGATGTCAGCGGATGACTCATACTTCATGACAGGCAAGTTCTACGAAAAGGAGCCACAGAAGCCCTCCGCCGTAGAGTATATAGAAGAATTCATCGACGGCACTGAGGAACCCGGTTTCGATATCGACATAGATATCCCTGTAGGGGAAGAAACTCCCGCACCGGAGCCCGAAGCTGCACCCGTACCGGAGAGCGCAGAAGAAGCCGGTACAGCCGGAGAAGAACCCGCAGCAGATGAAGCAGCGGATATCGACTCCGTACACTACCTCCGCTCACTCAGGGTATGCTGCAACGAGATATCCGATTATACCGTGAAATATGCCTGTGTAGCGCCCTTCGGCACCGATGTATCAGACAGCAGGCTCAAAAACAGGTATGCGCCTATGTATATTGAAGATCTCATCGAGACCATCAAAGTCTATGGAGGTATAAGGTAATGAAGCTGATCTACACAAGACCTTCAAGAGACGCCGGCTGGTCATGGCTCAGGGACGACGGAAGGACTCCCGCAGATAACCGCTATCAGGCGCTCGTACCGCTGCTACAGAGGCTCGAGGAGAGACGCAGTGCATACTTTGTCTGCACCGAGGACCACAAGGTGCTTGAGATATTCAAATCCCACGGCAAGAAGGTGGACGAGAGAGAGAATTTCGTCTGCACCGTTGAGGAGTATTCCACCAGACAGGACGAGGAGTACGGCAGAAAGCTGATACTTGCCCTTCTTCACAACAGCGGAAGCTTCACAGTACCGGAGGACAAGCTCCTTCCGGCTATGACCTATGCCTGCCGCAGACTTCCCTCACGCTATGCCCGCCGTCTCCAGCTCAGCGAGGAGGATTTCCCGGGCATGATGACTGCCGACCTGCTCAAACACGACCTTCCGCCGGAGGAAAAGGTACCGGCAGACATAACTCATTGGATAATGTATCTCCCCCAGTTCGGCGACAACGAGGAGAGGCTCGTAGACAGGCTCTGCCGCGACAATTCCGGCTATGTGCCGGAGCATATGCTCCAGTTCTTCGCCTATCTCAACGGAGCACCCTTCCGCATCGAATGGCAGAATTCCTTCATACGCTTTTTCAGCGGCTCACCGGACATCAGCTTCGGCCTGGTGAAGAACTTCATAGATATGATACGCCCCTCCATCACAGACCCCCTCGAGGTATTCGGGATGATACGCAATTATCCTGCCGAGGCATGGCGTGATATGTGGGTGGATATCTCCCGCGAGCATTTCTCCGGCGGCATGAAGCCGGAGCAGAATATGTATGAGCTCTATCAGAAGCCGATAGACTCCTATCCCGCACGCTTCCGTATGGCAGTAAGGAACAATATCGCCCTTGGTATGCCTCTCGATGATGCCACACCGGAGGACCTCTACCGCATCTACTGTGATGCAGTCGATATGGAGGTGCCGACGCCGCTTCTGCTTGCAGTCCTCGGCCGTGACGAGAACTCCATGTCCATTATCGGCCTTGTATCGCCGGATTCCGCCAACGTCAGCGGCATCGTGCCGGCAGTGCTCTACCTCTACGGCGAGCTTTCCATGAAGGACTGCATCGAGCTTTACGGCGACAGACAGCTGGCCAAGACCATGACAGACCACGTAACGGAGCTCTGTCTCCCGCCGCTTCTCCAGAAGAAGGCATTGAAGAAGATAACAGCGCTTATCAGTAAGGAGTGATGACAATGAAGAAAAGGCTTACAGCAGCCGCACTTGCTGCACTATTCATGCTCAGCGGCTGTGACGCCCTCGGAGGTGTCATAAGCGATAATCCTCCTGTAGAGGTCAGCGACGGAGAGCGTGCAGCTCTCTCAAAGAAGCTGAAATACCTTCCCCTGACGGAGATGCTCTACGGTACAGAGACTACAGACGAGCAGCTTGAAGCTCTTGATGCACAGTTCACGGCAAAGGCAGAGGAGTATGACGCAGCCCTCAAGGCAGCTCTGACGGAGAGACAGGCCTTCTGTGAGACCAGCTTCCTACCGCAGAAAACAGTGCCGGGACTGAGCAGCTATTCGCCGCTCACATCTGTATTCTACAGCAATTCCGCTGCCATAGGTATCAATCCCGTAGTGCTTGCCGACCTGCTCACAGAGGGCAGCCGCAGCAGCAAGAGCACCGCATATACAGGCTTTGCGCCGGAGCATGACTATTCCGTCAACGCACCGAGAGTCTACGAGAACCGCAATGACCTTATCCGTGAGGCGCTCAGCACCTATATCTCTCCGGAGACGGATTTCAGCGTTACCTATTATAAATCCGAGAACCTCTACTGCGTGAACTTTGTTTCCGCTGAAAAAGACCTGCTGGTATCGGCGATGTATTTCCATTTCAGCGATGACGGCACTCTTGACAGGGGAGGTATGGATCAGGTCATATATACAGGGCGTGAGCTGCTGCTCAATGATCCTGCCCACGCAGCTCAGGTTGCATTGTCCTTCCCGGACGGAGATATCTCACGCTATGAGAGCCCTTGCAGTACTGAGAACCTGAGCAGCGTTATCATACGTCTTCTCGGCAGCGCAGTATCGGAGGAGCGTATGGTGACCGGAGCGAAGATCAAGGCAAGCGAGTCCTACAGAGCGGATACCATCGGCGACACAGATCAGCTGAAGGGCGTACATATCGTAAGCTGGTTCGAGCTTGAAAAGGAGGAGCCGCCGGAGCCTCAGACGGAGGAACCAACGGAAGAGGAAACGACTGAAGATACTCAGGAGCAGCCGGAAACTGAAGCCGAGGCCGAAACAGAGCCTGAGGAGATACTTCAGGAGGAGACCCGGGCAGAGTATCAGCCTGCCGATGAACAGCAGACAGAAGCTGTATATGAATAAGGATACAAGGCAGCCGTCCGGAACGGCTGCCTTCAGCTTGTCAAAAAAGTCAGTTATGGCAGAAGTCAAGCGGGCGGATGTGGGCATCCGCCCCTACAAACGCCGATTCCTCCATAGCAAAATGTAGGGGGCGATGCCTACATCGCCCCGCTTATTTGTGAATGTAAGGTTTATTGACAGACTGAAGGCAGCCGTCCGGAACGGCTGCCTTTTTACGCCCATGACCAGCGACCGGAAAACGGGGCATATAAAAAATTATAACATTGATGGTATAAAATGTATGGAAATACTTGACAGTTTATGAATTGTGTGATATAATAAAATAAATAGATGTTTTGTTCGCTGCTTGTTCACAATTGACTGTGACAGAGGAGCAACAGCCGAGGACGGCAATACAACAGATCCACCATTTCTATACACCACCTTGACCCGATATATCGCTGTAATTCCTTTAAATCATATAATGTGACAAGCGTACTGACAAAGATCATCTGTGGTGCGTTTTTCTATTTTTAAGGGTTGCTCCGCACAGGGCGGAGAGACATTATTTTATTGGAGGGTTCAGGATGAAAATTGAAAAAAGTAAACGGACACCCGCATCAAGGGCGTTCGGCATTGCATTATCGCTGATGATAGCGGTAACGATGTTCCCAGGCACAGCCCCGGTCAGGGCAGCAGCGACGGGTGACGGTACGGTTGTTTCGGAAGGTGAAAACACCTCCGGAGAAAGCAGACAGACTCCGGCACCTGATGGAGTGGAAGAGGTTAGTACATGGGAGCGATTAGAAAGTATTTTTTCTGGTAATGCCTCTGCATCAATCAAGCTTACGGCTGATATAAACACTGAAGATATGCTCGTAGTTAGTAGCAACCAGATTATTACTATCGACATGAACGGACATACGCTTGACAGGGGACTTTATAATACTGATAATGCAGTGAGCAATGGCAGTGTTATCAAAGTTGAGAGTGGCGGAACACTTACAATTACTGATTCAAGTACGGATAAGAATGGTAAGATGACCGGCGGATATTCAAGTGATAACGGTGGCTGTATTATTAATGAAGGCGTTTTAACCGTTGAGAATATTTCAATTGAATATAACAAGACTTCCCAGTCCGGCGGTGCAATATACTGTAAAGGTAGAGATTATGATAGCAAAGCTTCGCTTTTCGTAAGTAATTGTTGTGTTGAGTATAATATTTCAGAAGGATACTATAATGGTGGAGGTGGTATCTACCTTGATACCAATTCTGGAATGACTATAAAAGGATCCTCAATTATGCAGAATGAGAGTTCTGATGGCGGTGGTATTGTTGTCAGCTTCAGTAGCGCAACACTTGAAAATGTAACTATAAGCAACAACAAGGTTACAGTTAATGGCGGCGGTGGTATCAATAATCAAGGAACTCTTACTTTGCAGGGTGTGAATACAATCACAGGAAATAACATTAGTACTGGACATACTGGCGGTGGTATCTGGAACAATGGTAATATCAATATGCAAGGAACAGTCATCATAAATGATAATACTGTTGGTAAAACAAATGAAGAAAGTGAGTATACAGTTGATAATCTGTATTTGAATAATTACAACAATATAAATGTTACCGGAGAACTTGATGCAAAATCAGAAATATATGTAGCGGTTAATGATCAAAAACCTTGTGAGTTCGCAGAAGGAGAAAGCGGAACAATTCCACTTGATGTATTTAAGTGTGACGGTAATGGAAACTATCGTACATTTATCAGAAACGATTCAAATAATAGATCAAAGGTATGGATTGGTGAGCCTTGTACAGTATCATTTTCAGCTGGAGAAGCCGCCGGTTCAATGGAGTCTTACGCTGCATATAAAGGCGAAACCTACACACTCCCCGAATGCAGTTTCACAGCTCCTGACGGCAATCTGTTTAAATGCTGGTCTGTGAATGGTCAGGAAAAGAAGCCGGGAGATAATATTGTTGTTGATGATAATATTACGGTTGAAGCAGTTTGGCTGGAAGGCTGTTTTATCAGAGGCGCAAGTCTTTCCTTGAATGGTGAAATCAGTGTAAATATGTATTTTGTTGTACCGGATTCAATGGCTGATGAAGGGGCGTATTTCCTTATTCAAGGCCCGAATGATTCTTCACCTGTTAAGCAGCTTCTTTCGGAAATTGAGCCGGATGAAAAAGGCGCATATCGAGCAGTATGCAAGGTAAATGCGGCGCAGATGGGCGAAGAAGTATCATTTAAATTCTATAATGGTCAAGATAAGATCCAATTGATTTGGAATACAGAAAAAAACAAATCTTATGAAATATTCAAGTATTCGGTAAACAAATATATTAACGATATAAAAAATCGCAGTGACGAGCTCGGTGAATTAGCTAAATCTATGCAGAATTATGGTTCGTGGGCAAGACAGTATTTTATCAATGAAAGCAAGATTTCTGAGACAATGGCTGAAATCGCAGAACCAATAACTTTAGACGATATAACATCTGATACACTTAAAGAGTATTCTGCGGTTAAGAGTGAGGGCTTCTCAGTTCAAGATCTTACTATGTCATTGTTCCTTGAATTCGATAATTCTTTAAGACTGTATTATTCGGGTGATCCAATTACAGCAACGGCTACTCTGAATGGAAAGGCAGTGAATACAGTTAACGGTTTAACAAATTCGAGACAATATGTCGAGATAAAAAACATATGCGCTCAGGATCTTGATAAGAAGTTCATCATTGATTTTGGTGAAAATGGAAGCATTGAAGTGTGTGCATTGTCATATGCTTATATGATTCTAAGTGCTTATGAAGGCAAAACTGAAAAAACTGATATCTGTAATACTGTAAAGGCGCTTTATCGGTATAATGAAGCAACTAAACAATACTTTGAGGCAAAGAGGCGATAGAATTGAATAAGAAAGAATACGTTATTCCGGAAATGGAAATCACAGAATTCGAAACTGAGGATATTCTTTATGATAGTGGGGATGATAATAGTTGGACTGAAACAGAAGAGATAGGTGTCACATAATTGCAAATAACAGGCGGCCCCACCCGGCCGCCTGTTTCTTTTCTCCCCCCACCCCCTTGCATTCCCCGCAAAAACCTGCTATAATAAACATAACAAACTAATCAAAAACGGAGGACATAATCATGAAACTCAATCCAAGATTCCTCACCCATGTGACAAAGGGGGAGCATTACATCATTTCTACCGGCGGTACACCCTTCAAGGGCATTGTAAAGAACAATGAAACAGCGGCGATCATCGTTGAGTGCCTCAAGGAGGAGACTACTGTAAGCGCTATAGCCGACAGGCTGCTGGAGGAGTATCAGGGAGTCAGCCGTCTTGATGTGGAACGTGATGTGAACAATATCATTGACAAGCTCCGCTCTATCGGAGCAATAGTGGAATGAACAAGCTGTACTCCGATCTGATATACCTGCTCTCCTGTGCAGTTAACGGTACTGTTCCGGATGCGGCAGCTGTTCGGGACACAGATACGGAAAGACTCTATAAACTGGCAAAATCCCATTCTGTACGTGCTGCTGTGTGCATCGCACTTGAGAGCGCAGGGACAGAACACGCAGGCTTCCATGAAGCCATGAAAAAGGCCGTCCGCAAGAATATCTATCTTGATATGGAGCGGACAGCTATATTCAGCGAATTCGAGAAGCAGGGCATATGGTATATGCCGCTGAAAGGGGCCATACTCAAGGAACTCTACCCCGGGAACGGTATGCGTGAGATGGCAGATAACGACGTCCTCTATGACAGCACAAGACAGCACGATGTCATGGAGATAATGATTTCAAAGGGCTATACAGCGGAGAGCGTCGGCAAGAATCACCATGATATCTATCACAAGCCGCCGGTGCTGAATTTCGAGCTGCATACTGTGCTTTTCGGGGAGTACCACACCGAGAGCCTCTTCAGCTACTACAGCGACCCCATGCGTCTGATGAAAAAGGACGAAGACAACAGCTTCGGCTATCACTTCTCAGACGAGGATTTCTACGTTTATATGACAGCCCATGAGTATAAGCATTTTTCAGCAGGCGGCACAGGCATACGCTCCCTGCTTGACTGCTATGTGTATGTAAAGGAAAAGGGCGGTGTGCTTGACTGGGAGTATATCACTGAACAGTGCAGTCAGCTTGAGATAGCGGATTTCGAAAGGGAGCGCCGTGAGCTGGCAATGAAGGTATTTTCCTCCGGGATGCTTCCGGAGCTTACCGACAGTGAGAACGAGCTTCTTATGTATTATCTTACTGCCGGTACATACGGTACCTTTGAAAACTCGGTGAAGAAGAAACTGCAAGGCCGGTCAAAAGCCGGATATATACTTCGTAATATGTTCCCTGATGTGAAGTACATGAGGGCGTCAGTGGATTTTGTGGACAAGTGCCCGCTGCTATATCCGGCAGGCATCGTCTACCGCTGGGGGCGTGTCCTCACAAAGCGAAGACGTTATCTTGCAACGATACTGAAAGTAATGAAGAAAAATGATAACAGATAAAGATCCCCACCCGTCAGGGTGGGGATTGTTCATTTGAACGGATTAACAACTGAGACAGGCAACGCCAGGACAGCACCTGCCGCCAGCATTACTGCCGTCCTCTTCCAGCTCTTGTGCAGTATCGCTGCCGCTGCGATGAATACCAGCAGACTGAGCACATCTTTCAGTCCGATATAGACGAGGCCGATATTGAAGCATACCGCCCAGAATACAGCCATGATAAGGCAGCTTATCACCGCTGCCGCATATCCGTTGCCCCTTGCGTACCAGCAGAGAGCTCCGGGCAGGGGAGATACCAGCGTTATCCCGTACCAGATCAGCATATACGTGCCCGGGTCAAAGCCGCTGAAGACTATGGTCCATATATGGTAAGCGGCACACATTCCGGCGAAGAATACAAATACATTCAGCGCCGCACGTTTTGCCGAGGCGCTTATCACAGCTATAACAAGTGCTATGAGCAGCCATACTGCTATATCGGAGAAGAATGCGCTGAGGTTGAACCTTTCAACTATCCTGTGCCACCATATATCGCTGTCAAGTGCAAGGTCATCGAGCCATTTGGCTGATACTCCGAGCAGGACACCGGTGAACGCTGATATCACGGTGCCGGCTGCCGCCCTGCCTGCGGATATGGGGCGGGGCTTTCGTATCTTTTCAAGCTTATCAGTAAGTTTTGTCTTGTTCTGTGTCATACAGATCACCTCATGATGTATCAAAGGGCGCTCTGTGCGGAGCGCCCTTGTTATGTCCTTATATCAGAGAGCCTTGAGCATCTGCTCCAGCTTCTCGATAAGTGCCTTTGTCTTTGCCTCGTTCTCACGAACGGAAGCCACTACGTTCTCGGGAGCCTTGGACATGAACTTTTCGTTGTTCAGCTTGCTGTTAACGAATTCCATTTCCTTGTAAGCCTTCTCAAGCTCCTTGTTGATCCTTGCACGCTCGCTCTCGGTATCAACGAGTTCTGCGAGGGGGAGGAAGATCTTGGCGTCGGCTGTAGCTGTGCTTACCATGCCTGCTGTATCGCCTGTCTCCTCGGATACGATGTCAACAGAGGAAGCGCTTGCGAGACGGATAAGGAAGTCCTTTGCCTCAGCGTAGGAATCAGGCTTGTCGGTAACGATGGTAACGTGTGCCTTGCGTGAGTTGGGAACATTGAGGTTGGCGCGTGTCTCACGGACCTTGCTTACTGCCTCCATGATGCTCTCCATCTTTGCAACGTCCTCGGGGAAGTTGAGAGCGTCAGTATACTCAGGCCAGCTCTGGAGCATCAGATAGCCTTCCTCGTGGGGCAGAGCCTGATAGATCTCCTCAGTGATGAAGGGCATGAAGGGGTGCAGGAGCTTCATGATGTCTGTGAGCACGTAGCAGAGAACGTTCTGTACATTGTTCTTCTTGACCTCGTCATCGCCGTTAAGTCTGATCTTTGCGAGCTCGATGTACCAGTCACAGAAGCTGCTCCAGATGAAGTCATAGATCTTCTGAGCAGCAACGCCTGTCTCAAAGGTCTCCATATTGTGGGTAACATCCTTGATAAGGCTGTTGAGCTTGGAGAGTATCCACTTGTCCTCGAGCTCCAGCTCAGCGGGGATGCTGAAGCTGTCGATGGACATATTCATCAGCAGAAAGCGTGAAGCATTCCAGATCTTGTTGGTGAAGTTACGCATTGCGACGATCTTCTCTTCGCTGTAGCGCATATCGTTTCCGGGAGAGCTTCCCTGAACGAGCATGAAGCGGAGAGCGTCAGCGCCGTACTGCTCGATGACCTCAAGGGGATCGATGCCGTTGCCGAGAGACTTGGACATCTTTCTGCCCTGGCTGTCACGTACGATACCATGGATAACAACAGTATCGAAGGGGAGCTTTCCTGTGTATGCAAGACCGGAGAAGATCATGCGGCTTACCCAGAAACCGATGATATCGTATCCGGTAACGAGAGTGCTTGTGGGATAGAAGAACTTGTAGTCCTCTGCATCCGTATTCGGCCAGCCCAGTATGGAGAAAGGCCAGAGAGCTGAGGAGAACCAGGTATCGAGAGTATCGGGATCCTGATCGAGATTTGTGCTGCCGCACTTTGTACACTTGCAGGGAGCTGTCTTGGCTACGATAGTCTCGCCGCAGTCAGCGCAGTACCATGCAGGGATGCGGTGTCCCCACCAGAGCTGACGGGAAATGCACCAGTC